>CAVTBJ010000011.1:0-215259 GCA_963732925.1 Terriglobia bacterium | reverse complement strand
TTCCAGGGCTGGGGATGATAGCCGGGCGACACCTTGAACTCACTCAGAAATCGCGCGAAGACTGGGGTGCTGTTTCAAGTCTTAGAAACTTTTCTCGTAGCATCCACGGATCGAAAACGAGTGGAGGAATCGCCTCCCCGTTCATGACATAAGTGAGGTATATGCCATCGCTTCTCTGTACCGCTGCGTATTCAACTTCGATATCTGATTCGAATACGAGCTCTACTGGTAACACATACCGCATCTTGTGACCTCGCATGTGACCTTTAGCAGGCAGAGTCTCGGGTCTTGTGACCTCCAGTGTGACCCCGCTTTTCAATTCCTGCCTATTAACATCCACCTGTTGGAACGGCATTGCGGAGCAAAGCTCTCAATTTTCTGACATTGCGATGTCAATCGGCAACAGGAGGCATTATGCGAGTCGGATAGCGTGCGAATACGTGCGATCGCTAGAAAAGACGCCCCAACCATGTCTTTGTGAGGTCGGAAAAAATGGGAAGCGTCCGCATGGAACACAAGCAATCTCCGTCCAGGAACGGGCTGTGCTTTGGTTTTTGGCAGATAAGCACAACGAGAAAAAGGGGGCAGCTTGGCCCTCGGTGACGACCATCGCCCGTTACAGTTCATTAAGCAAGCGGCGGGTTCGCGAAATTATATCCGCACTCATTTGCAGAGGCGTGCTGGAACGTTATGAGCGTGCCCGACCAGATGGGGGCACAACGTCAAACTACTATCAATTTCCCGAGCTCGGTTTCGAACGTATCGCGATTGCGACCCTGACTCTAGACACCGGAAAACTTACGCATCCCGCGCAGCCCACAGTAGAAGATCGCAATGGGGAAGGCAGGGCCGCGCAGGCTCCCCTTTCCGTGTATCGCACGGAGGGCTGCGGCCAGCAACCGCCCAACATTCAGGGAACTGTTACGGAAGTTGATCTGGAAGCTCATAGTGAACAGCTCCCCCTGCCCCCCTCGCTCACGAGGGGGGTATGGGAACTTCATCCAGTGCCGGAGATGTTTGGCAGGATCTTCGTTTACGCCTAAAAAGCGATCTCTGTAGCACACGGCTCGGCCGAACGGCTCTCGTAGACGACTACGATTTGTATTTTCGAGACACCTGGTTTGTCCTCATTTCCGAAAAAACCATATACATCGGAGCCACCAACCCAATGCGTACGCAGGAAGGCTTGCGGAAGTATGCGAACAGGCTACGCCGATTGACCGAGGTTCTTTTTGGAGTTGCGTTGTCTATCGACATTTTGAGTGACCACCAAATCCACGACGATCAGGAAAGGAACTAACTCGCATGGGAAGCAACGAATGGGTACGAGCCGAAAAATCAAGTAACGACCGGGAGAGAAATAATGAATTTGAGCCTCTCCTTACGCTTCCTGAAGCAGCAGAAATACTACGACTGCATTCAGACACCGTGAAGAGGATGGCGCAGCAGGGGGTCTTGCCAGCCATCAAGGTTGGCAAGTATTGGCGATTCCGCGCTTCCTGTCTGGACGAGTGGATACGCATTAAGCTCATCCACCTCAACCCAAGCCACGCCGCGTTAAGCCCAAAAGGAGGAATTCTTGAGGCTTATGCGGCAGCGAGCGCTACCAGCGAGGTAGCCTGCGAAAACGATTGAAAGACAACGGCACGACCGTTTGGGAGTACCGCTTTCGCGACTACGCGGACGGTGGCCGAATGAAACATCGGTATCTCCCGACCGTCCGGTATCCGTCAGAAGCTCATGCCTGGCTGGCGGGCGCTGGAACGCTTCATTGTGGAGATCAATCGCGAAAGATCCCCGGGCTCCGTGATCGATCCCACGTTCGGAACTCTCATTGATCGGTTTGTCAAAGTTTGCACCAGATTCGGCGGCAAGTAACGGGAAACAGCACCATTGAAGGTCTGCAGTACTCCACGGCATGCGCCTACAACAGCATTCTGGAGGGGCATATCAGGCCGAGATGGGGCGAGACTCCGGTACGGGAAGTGCGACCCGCCGCGGTTCAGGAGTGGCTGAAACAGAAACCAGCTGCTCCCAAGTACAAAGCCAAAATCAAAGCTCTGATGCATCGGCTCTTCGAAAAAGCCATGCTTTGGGAAATAATCGAACTCCAGATCCAACTGGGACTGCGTCAGATCCGCCGGAATCGGCCGACGCGAGCGCGCCCTCCATACCTCACAAGTCGATGGATCCTGCCGTCCTGGGAGAGCTTGTGTGAACCTTCACGAACCATGGTGCTGCTCGCCCATGTACGGGGCTGCGGGCGAGCGAAATTCTGGCGCTCAGGTGGGAGGACTGTGACTTCGAACGGCTGACACTGCGGGTCGCACGCAAAGTGGTCAACGGACGCGTGAGCCGAGTGAAGACCGAGTATTCCGAAGATGAACTTCCCCTCGACCCAGACTTTGCCGGCCAGTTGCTCAGTTGGAGAAGTCGATGCCCGGTCGCCGTCGTGGGCTGGGTGTTTCCAAGAAGCCCAAACACTGGACAGCCGTTCTACGCCAGCGAGATTCAGAAGCGACACTTAAAACCAGCTGGAGCGGCGTTAAAGCTGCTCCAGGACGGGCAAGCCACCTCTCTGGGCTGGCACAACTTCCGGCACACCTACCGGTACCTTCTGGATGCAAGCGGTGCGCCAATAGGAGTCCAACAGAAGCTGATGCGGCACGCGCAGGTGGCCACCACCATGGACATTTATGGTAATGCCCTGATGGAGTCCAAGCGCGAGGCCAACAGCAAGGTTGTTCAAATGGTGCTCAAAGGACAATCCCGAGTTCAGGGAGAGAAAACAAAAGGCGCCACCAGCAGCAGCGCCTCTGCGAGCTTCCAAGAGGCCAGCCAACTGTGGGCTACTGTGGGCCTGAGCTCTTCCTAACTGGTTGCGGGGGCAGGATTTGAACCTGCGACCTTTGGGTTATGAGCCCAACGAGCTACCAGACTGCTCCACCCCGCAGGGTCATCATAGCAATCGGGTTGCAAGTGGTCAAATTCGGGTCCATGTTGGCTGTGAATCCTGTCTTTGGCGCGCGGGACGCAAGCAATCCGTCCCCGCAGTTGGCTTTTCAACCGTCGGGAAAACTTCCAACTGCTACGAAAGCCAGGGAGCGCGCGTCTTTCAGCGCCTCCCCAGCAGAGAACGGTAGAGGGTGACCGAGCCCTGGGGAGGACTGTTGACGAAGGCCACGGGTTCCAGATTTCCAACATTTCTGGCGACCGCCTGACTGACGGCATCGCCTTCGGCGGCGACCACGTAGTCTGCCATTTGCGCCGGGGAAGCCATCGCCAACGCCCACTGTTTGCGGTTCCCTTCATTCACGGTGCGCCGAAATGGAATGCCTGCCAATTCGAGGGCGCGTCCGTACTCGCCTGTATACATCAGCAGGGTAGAGTGGGAAGGAAGCTGCCGCAGCTGATTGGCCAGGCCGCGCTCCAGCACTATCCGAACGGCGGAATTGCGCTGTGGCTCGCGCAGGGAAACCGGCGTGGACGCCCAGGCCTGGGAATAGCACGCCAGCACCAGAGCCGCGGTGAACGCCGGAATTACCACCCGCCACGGGCGATGCCGAAGCAGCCCCAGAGAGAAGTAAACCGTGGCCGCGGCGAAAACGGCGACGGCGGGGAGGAGTTCGATGCCGTAGCGAACGTTGTAGTAGGAATATGGATACCAGGGCGGCATGAAAATAGGAATTCCACCCCAGGCGATGGACGCCGTATAGCAGACGATGGGAAACCAGAGCAGCAGCCAATAGCTCAGGACGGGCGCAAAGATCACCACCAGGGCGCTGCCGGCAATTGCCAGGGGAAAAAATGTGGCGCCCGATGGATGCCACTCCCCCAGGTTCAGCTTGGCGGACTTCAGGAAATACAGCGCGCCCGTGGCTGGAGCATGCCATCCGGGATGGTGCGGCTCACCCGACCGAAGCGAGCGTTGTTCCAACCCCATGGCGGAGTAGGGTCCGGTGGCGAACTCCAGCGGGTTGTCGTAGTAGTAGGCGTTATGCAGCAGCCACAGCGTGGGAGCCAGGGCGACGATAAGGAGGTACTGAACGAGCGGCCCTCTCCACTTCCAGTGGGTGAAGAAATGAGTGGCGGTGAGGCCGCGACGGCGCGCTCCCAGGACAAAGACCACGGCGGCGGCGAGGGTAAAAGCAGCGGTGGCAAACCATCCGTCGTAGCGGATGAGCATGAAGGCTGCGAGACACCATGCCATGCGGCGCAGGGCGTTTCCGGCATGAGAACTGTCGCGCAGGCCGGGCTCGGGAGCGAACTCGCTGTACTGTAAAGCGTTCTCCACGAACTGGCCGAAGAACACCATGGCCCAGAGAAATGCTGCCAGAGCCAGGGGCTCGGTCATGGGCGTGGACTGCAGATAAATCAGATTGGGATTGGCGGCGAAGATGACCGCCGCAGTCCAGGCGGCGATGCGGGCGGAGAGCGCGGGCCCTCCCATGAAGGCAAAACCGTGGCGCACCAGCCGGTAGATTGCCAGCGTAGCCAGGATATAGCTCAACATGGAGGGAATGACCCCGCCGATTCCGGTGCGCCAGGCCCAGTCGGAAAGAAGAATGGGGGCCATCAGGATGTGCGGCAGGGGAAGCCAGCCTGTCCCCAACTGCAGGAGTCCGGGAGTACGCGAGTCAAAAACCCGGCGCGCGATGTTGAGGTGCGCCACGGCGTCGCCGTAGAGAAGAATTTCCTGGTGACGGAAGAAGAAGACCACCGCCGTAACAGAGACCACAAAGGCCAGGACAGCGAGCAGTATAAGATCCGCGTCCCAATCCGAGCGGCCGGAGAAGGAACGGCCGCGGCGGACCAAAACGGGCGTGGAGATACCGATTGCCATCCGCTCAAGACTAACAAAAGGTTGCCCCGGATTCGCAGGCAAGAAACACCGGTCTAGGACAGGTGCGAGAGTTCGCGGAAGATCTGGAAGCGCTCCTCGATCTCGTCGCGGGTCAGATCGTACAGCCGTTCGGGACCGAAGCGCTCGACGGCAAACGATCCCATGACGCCGCCGTAAAACATGGCGCGCTTGAAGCACCTCGCGGTTCAGCTCGCTCCTGCGAGGCGATGTAGCCAATGAAGCCGCCGGCAAAGGAGTCGCCGGCGCCGGTGGGATCGCGCACTTCGTCCAGGGGCAGCGCAGGGGCACGGAACGGGATGGCTGCCGATGCCGAACGCGCCTTCGCGGAAGAAGACGGTAGCTCCGTACTCGCCGTGCTTGATCACCAGGGCCTTGGGACCCATGGCGAGAATCTTGCGCGCAGCGCGCGGCAGGCTGGGCTCGGCGGCAAGTTGCTTTAGCTTCCCCGTCGTTGATGAGCAGGATGTCCAGCAGCTTAAGCGTCTGGACGAGTTCAGGCGCGCTTGCCCTCGATCCAGAAATTCATGGTGTCGCCGCCGACCAGGCGTCGCGCCGTTCAGCTGGCGGCGCACGCTGGCCTGCAGTCCGGGATCCATGTTGCCGAGGAAGAGAAACCCGGATCCTCATACTGCGCAGGGACCTTGGGCTGGAAGTGCTCGAACACGTTCAGGTGCGGTGAATTGGCGTCGTGCGATTGTTCACGTCTTCGCCGTACTCGCCGCCCCAGTGGAAGCTCTTCCCTTTTGCGTGTTCGATGCCGGCGAGATCGATGCCGCGCTGGGTAAGAACGTTCTCGTGCCGGGCGGTGAAGTCTTCACCCACGACGGCCACGACGCGAACCTTTGTGAAATAGCTGGCGGCGAGGGCGAAATAGGTGGCGGAGCCGCCCAGACACCTTGTCCACCTGGCCGTAGGAACTCTTGATGGAGTCGAAGGCGACGGTGCCGATTGCCAGAATCGACGACATTAAGCGCTGGTCTCCTGGTCGAGATATTTTCCTAGAATCAGTTGCAGGCGGCGGCGCGTCTCCGCGGGAATCTTTCGCGGGTCGGTCAGGATGGCGAACTGTAGCGCCGAGCCGCACTTGCAACTTTGCTCCCGCGGCATGGCGGCCACGGCGTGGCGGACCACGTTGCAAGCGTTGGCCGCGTTCTGGTTGCAGTACGGCAACGATCTGCTCGACGGTAACGGAATCGTGCGCCGGATGCCAGCAGTCGTAGTCGGTGACCATGGCAGCGGTGGCGTAGCAGATCTCCGCCTCGCGGGCCAGCTTGGCTTCCTGCAGATTGGTCATGCCGATGACGTCCATGCCCCAGCTGCGGTAGAGGTTCGACTCGGCGCGGGTGGAAAACTGCGGTCCTTCCATGCAGACATAGGTGCCGCCGCGCTTGCCCACCACGCCTGCTTTGCGGCAGGCAGCTTCCATAGCATCCGCGACCTCTGGGCATACGGGATCGCCGAAGGCGACGTGGGCGACGACGCCGTCCCCGAAGAAGGTGGAAATGCGCTTGGAGGTGCGGTCGAAAAACTGATCGGGAATAACGAAGTCGGTGGGCTTGTGCTCTTCCTTGAGCGAGCCGACGGCGGACAGCGACAGGATGCGCTGGACGCCGAGCTGTTTGAAGCCGTGGATGTTGGCGCGAAAATTCAGCTCGCTGGGCAGGATGCGATGCCCGCGCCCGTGCCGCGCCAGAAAGGCGACCTTGCGGCCTTCCAGAGTGCCGAGGACATAGGCGTCCGAAGGCGTCGCCGAAAGGTGTTTCGAGGGCGACCTCGCGCGTCTCCGTCAGCCCCGGCATGGAGTAAAGGCCGCTGCCGCCGATAATGCCGATTTCCGCTTGCGCCAAGAGAAGCTCTCCTGAGAAGTAACGAACGTTGGATTATACAAAAGGCAGTCAGCCACGGAGGACACGGAAGAACACAAGGCTGTTTTGGGCGCAATCGTCTGTCGAAGGACGGATCACAGACCCTCCCCCACACAAGAAGGGATTCATTGACCTGCCTTCAGGACTGCGGCGCGGATTTTTGCAGCGACGGCGGGCTGGAAGCTTTCGATTGCAATCACCAGTTTCTTGTTTACCTCAATGGAAACCGGCCCTTCGCTTGTTTGGAAAGCTCCCATGGTGTCCGCGGCGGTTGATTTCGAGCAGTCGGTGCAATCCGCCGCGGCCGCGGGTACACGGGAAACTCCGCTGTAGCGCTTTGGGACGGAAGCACGATAGATGGCCGCGAAATCGGCGGCGGCCTGCGACGTATCCCAGCGCGAGACAAAGACCAACGCGACATCCGATGCCGGGACTTCGGTTCCCGCCGGAGGGTCCGCCGGGGTTTTCAGGCGGGCGGCATAGTAGTAGCCGGCGCGCCAGTGGGTCCAGAGCGGAGGAGGATTCTTCCCCTGCGGCTGGTCTTGTTCCGCATCGCTTCGCTGGGCTGCGGGGCGGACGCGAGGATTCACCCTCGCTTCGTTCGTTGCTCTCGCTTGGTTCGTTGCTGAAGCCGGTCCGCCGTGATTGCTTTCCGGGTTTTCGGACGAAGATCTTTCGGCGGAGCCGAACTGCTGGACCATGACGGAAACATCAAATTCGCCGATGGATCCCACGTCGAAGGGCTGGTAGCCGGGGCCGAGCAGGGAGTCGAATTTGGGCACGTGCAGGGCGGACGACTTCTCGCCCGCCAGGTAGGTTTCCGGCTGCATGATCTGGCGGGTGTCTTGTGGAGGATGCTTGAAAACGTCGTGATAGGCACCATCCTTTCCCTTTTGTACCAGTAACTCACGTTCAAAGTTCAATCCATAGGTATAAGGAAATAGCAGCAACTGCTTGAGATAAAGCGGACTGCGGCCCATGACGGGGGAATCGGAGCCTTCCAGCATTCCGCGTTCAAGGGCCTGCGCCATCACCGGCGAGTTGACGAGAGAACCATGGATGGGAGTGAGCAGGAAGTCCACCATCGCGGCCATGGCCTGCCCTTCGACTACGGCGTGGCGTGCGGCCATGGCTTCGTCGGAGGCGATCTGCTTCTCCGCGCTCCCGTTGTGCACGTCGACCTTGCGGATCCACTGTTCGATGCCGAAGTTCTGGTCCTGCAAGGCATGAACCAGCTCGTGCGCCAGCACCGGCTGCTGGGTTTCCGGGGGAAGCCAGTTCAGCAGGTAAACGGTTTTGCTGTCCGTGTCGTAGTATCCCGCAACCTGCTCGCCCATCAGCTTGACGAGAAAGCTTTCGAGATTAAAGCCGCGGGGCAGGAGCCCGAACTTCTTCAGCACGCTGGCCGCGCTACGTAAGCGTTCCGCGTCCTGGTCGTCGCGAAGACGGCTCTGGATGTAGTTCTCGACCTGTTCCCTGCCGGCAAGGGCCCGTTTGACCTGCTGGCGGATGGGAAGGCCGGTGTTCTGGCTGTCAAACTTCAGGACTTCATCCACCGAGTTCAGCAGCTCTTTGGCTTCCTCGGGACTGATGTGGTGTTCTTCCGCGGAAGGTGGAGCGGCTTGGGGGGCGCTTTGCGGTTCGGGTTCGGGCGCGCTCTGGGCGGGGGCAGCAGCGGCAAACAGAAGAAGGACGGCGAGCAGCAGGGGGAGAGCGGATCTCCTGCCAAAATGAGCCGGGCGCAAGACCATGGATTCCTCTGCGGCGGAGTAGTGCCTTGCCTCGGCCGGTGCCGCCCCTGGGGCCGTTCTGTCTACATTAACCCAGGGGCACGCCGCGCGGGCCGAACTTCTGCCCTGGGTGGCTTCGGTGGTGGCAGGCGCCGGCGTTTATAATCGAGTGTTTTGCAGGTTATTTATGGCGCGAACGGTTCTGTATGACAAATTGACGTCCGCGGAGGCGCGGATGGGCGAATACCTGGGGACGGAAACAGCCCTGTCACTGGGGGACGCGGCGTCCGAGTTCCACCAGCTTCGCCAGGGTTGCGCGGTCTATGACCTGGGCTGGCGGGCCAAGATCGTAGTCACCGGCGGGGACCGGCTCCGCTGGATGAATGGCATGCTGACCAACAACATCCGCGACTTGGCGGTTAATTCCGGTAATTACAATTTTCTGCTGACTCCGCAGGGCCGGATCCAGGCCGACATGTATGTCTACAATCGCGGAGAATACCTGCTGGTGGATACGGCCCGGTGGCAGGCGGAGAAGGTGTTGGAGGTATTCGACAAGTTCATCATCATGGACGATGTAGAGGTAAGCGATGCCTCGGAGAAGCTGACGGCGATCGCCGTGCAGGGTCCCGAGGCAGGAGCCGCACTGGAAAGAGCGGGGTTTTCCGCGCCGGGGTTGCCGCCGTTGACGGTCGCGGACGGCGTCCGGGGAGAGGCGGGCTATTCGATTGCGCGCATGGCCGGCGAAATGGCCGAGACATATGAACTCTGGATGTCCCCTCAGAATATTCCGGCGGCCTGGGATGCTCTGATTGCGGCGGGGGCCGCGCCGGTGGGCATGGACGCGCTCGAAATGTTTCGCGTGTGGGCCGGGGTTCCGCGCTATGGGCAGGACATCCGTGATCGCGAGCTGCCGCAGGAAACCGAGCAGCAGCAGGCGCTGCACTTCAACAAGGGCTGCTACGTGGGGCAGGAAGTTGTGGAACGCATCCACGCGCGCGGGCTGGTTCATCGCAGGTTTTCCGGGTTTCTGGTGGAAGGCGCTCCTCCCCAGCCTGGGACCAAGATTATGGCCGGGGGGAAAGAGGTAGGCTACATCACCAGCGCGCTTGCGGTTCCGCTCAACGGGAGCAGTAAAACTCTTGCCCTGGGATACGTCCGCCGCGAGGCCGGAGAACCGGGGGCGGTGGTGCAGGCTGGGGAAGCCAACGCGACCGTGAGCCGGCTTCCCTTCGGCAAGTCGTCGGAAGCCAGCCCGCAGCCCTGAGGGACGGAGCTTCAGAGACGGACGCGGCATCACAAAATGCATTTTAAGAGAGATTGAGTGGGAAGGTTATGAGCAAAGAACGGGAACCCGAATTCGTAGTGACCGACCGCCGGCGATTTACGTCCGAGGGCGAAGCTGCCACAGAGCGTCCGCAAGAGCGGGAAGAAGAGCGGGAAGAGGCCAGGACGGAAACGCCTCCGGCTACAGCGCAGGCGCCGTCTGCCGCGCCAGCGGAACCGACCGCACCATCGTCACCGTCATCCCCGTTTGTGCCACAGCAACCCGACGCTGGCGCAACCCAGGAAGGCGGTCCCGAACAGGGCGAAGCGGCTCCGGAGTATGAAGCGCCTTCGACGGAAGAGCGCAAGGCGCAGGAAGATGCTTTCCGCGCGTCCACGCAGAAGCTGGATAAGCAGATGGAAACCGCTCTCGGCGGCCGGGCGCAGGACCTCCAGATGAGTTTCGAGCGCTTTGTGGCCTCCATCTACATGAGCGCCCTGATGCAACTGGGATTGATGCGGGAGCAGAGCGGGCCGCCGCCGCAGGTCGACCTGATGGGCGCGCGGCAGACGATTGACACGCTTTCCATTCTGGCGGAAAAGACCAAGGGCAACTTGACCCTGCAGGAAGACAACCTGCTGCAAAACTGCCTGTACGAGCTGAGGATGGCCTATGTGGAAGTGACCAACGCGATCACGCGGCCTCCCCAGCCCGGCGCCGGAGGCCTGGGCGGCCGTAAATGAAAGCCACGCTCACCGTGCTGGGCAGCGGCACCTCGATGGGCGTGCCCACCATTGGCTGCCACTGCGCGGTGTGCACCTCCGCCGATCCCATGGACCGGCGGACAAGGCCCTCGATTCTAGTGGAGTACGAGGGCCATCACGTACTGATCGACACCACTCCGGATTTTCGCGAGCAGGCCATCCGCGCGGGCATCTGCCGGCTGGATGCCGTGTTCTACACCCACGCTCATGCCGACCACATCCTGGGGCTGGACGACCTGCGGCCGCTGACCTATTACAGTGCAGAACCGTTGCCGCTCTACGCTCAGGAACCAACCCTGCACAGGATCGAGCAGGTCTTTCACTACATCTTCGAAGGTACTTATAAGTACGGTGGACTGGCGCGGGTGGAGCTGAAGCTGCTGCACGGCCCGGTGGAGGTTCATGGGGCGACGTTCGTTCCTGTTCCCGTGCTGCACGGGGAGACGGAAATCTGCGGCTTCCGTTTCGGGTCGGCGGCGTACCTGACGGACTTCAGCGATATTCCGGAGCCGTCCATGGCGATGCTGGAGGACCTGGACGTGCTGTTTCTCGACGCCCTGCGGCACACGCCGCATCCCACGCACTCCACAGTTGCGAATTCATTGGCATTGGTCGAGCGCATACGCCCGCAGCGGGCGTTTTTTACGCATATTGCGCACGACCTGGCGCACGCGCAAACCAACGCAACGCTGCCTCCGCATGTGCGGCTGGCTTACGATGGGCTGAAGCTGGAGTTTGAGCTATGAAGGATTGCCGACCCGGCGCGCTCAGGATGACAGCGCTTCCGGGCGTAACGACGGGGCGCTGGGCTCAGGATGACACGGACAACTATGGATGTCTTTCACCACATTGAGGAGATTCCCGCAGATTACGGGCCGACGGTGGTTTCGGTCGGCAACTTTGACGGCGTGCATCGGGCGCACCGCCACCTGATTGGCAGCATGGTGGCGAGCGCTCGCGAGCTGCGAGCGCGGGCGGTGGCCGTGAGTTTCGAGCCGCACCCCACACGCATCCTGCAGCCGGATTCCGGGTTCAAGCTGCTGACGCCCAACCCGGTCAAGCTGTGCCTACTGGCCGAAACAGGCCTGGACGCGGTGCTGCTGCTTCCCTTCTCGCGCGACCTTTCCCTGATTTCGCCGCATGATTTCGTGCGCAAGATCCTGGTGGAGGCCCTGCATGCGAAGGAGGTCCATGAAGGATTCAACTTCCGCTTCGGGCACAAGGCGCAAGGCCATCTGGACCTGCTGGAGGAACTGGGTCCGGAGTTCGGATTTGCGGTGCGGGCCTATCCTCCCCTGCGCCTTCACGGAGAAACGGTTTCCAGCAGCCGCATACGAGCACTGCTCCGGGAGGGAAAGATCAGCCGGGCTCGTCAACTGCTGGGACGTCCTTTTTCGATTGCGCACACGCCGGGACGGGGCCGCGGTTACGGCAGCAAGTACACTGTTCCCACCATCAACCTGAGCCGCTACGAAGAGATGACGCCGCAGGATGGAGTCTACGTAAGCCAGACCCGGGTGGCGGGCGAATGTTTCGAGTCGGTCACGAACGTGGGCAATCGCCCGACCTTTGGCGATGACCTGTTCGCGATCGAGACGCACCTGATGAACTTTCATCCTATTGAGCTGACTTCGGAGACGCGGGTGGAGATTGTGTTTCTGCACCGCCTGCGGCCGGAGATCAAGTTCCCTTCCGTCGATGCCCTGCGCCAGCAGATCGCGCACGACGTGCACCGGGCCCGGCACTACTTTCATTTGCTTGCTGAAGACGAGTAGCCACGGAGACACCCCTGGCCTCGCACCACGCCGCTGCAGCAGTTACTGACGGACCTGGCGGACGACACGGTGTCCCTGAAAAACAAGGTTCAGTCACAAATCAGTGAGAAAGAAGATGCCGCGGCAGGTCGGAGTCGGCGATCTCGATTCCGAACAGTTGCGAAAGGATGTCCTTGCGCAGGATTTCTTCCCTGGGCCCGCCGCGGAAGACGCGGCCATCTTTCATGAGGATGACGTGGGTAATTTCGGGCACGATCTCGGAAATGTGATGCGTCACCAGGACGAGGTTGGTGCCGGACTGCGCCAGTTTGCGCATGGTGGCAAGCAGTTCGCGGAGAGCGGCAAGGTCCAGGCTGTTGCTGGGCTCATCCAGCAACAAGGCCTGCGGTTCGTGCACCAGGGCGCGAGCGATAAGGACCCGGCGCGCCTCGCCGGAGGAAAGCTCGTGCCAATTGCGATCTGCGAGATGAAAGCCTCCGACCTTGTGCAGAGCGGCAGCAGCCTTGAGCTCCATCTTTTCGGTTACGCGCTGGTGCGGCCAAATGCCGGCGCTGCCGAAAAATCCGGAAAGCACGACCTCGCGCGATGTGAAGCGCCGCGAACTGGAGGCCAGCAGATCGTTGGCCACCAGTCCAAGGTGCTGGCGGAGTTCGAAGACATCCCAGCGCTCCCGGCCCAGAATGCGCGCGTACGAACCATTGCGGGCCAGAGGATACAGTTCCTGCGAGACCACCTTGATCAGCGTGGACTTTCCGGAACCGTTGGGACCGACGATAGCGACGTTTTGCCCCGCGGGAATGCGGAAGGAAAGACCCTTGAGCACGGTGCGGGTTTCGCGAACCACGACCACATCGTGGAAATCCATCAGCAGATCGGGCTGGATGATGGGCGAGACCATGGGCGCTTACCTGGGGAGCAGACGCGAGAGCAGACTCTTGGGCTTGGCCGCGGGCAGGGCCAGGCGGGAGAGCATGGAACTGACGTCGGCCTCGGGCAGGGGCTGTGCGTCCTTGCGGATGCGGATCATCTCCTGATAGGCGGTGAAGCGGTCCAGGCAATAGAAACAGTCGCGCACGTGCAGTTCGGCCAGTTCGCGCTCCCGCCAGGAAATTTGACCATTAATGAGATTATTGAAGGTTCGCAGCGCAAGGCATTCCTCTGACTTGCACTTTTCCGCGCTCTCCATCAGCACCCGGGCGGAAACATTGAAGGCCTCGGGGGAGGCGCCGGGAAGGATGGCTGTTAGGCGCTGGCCAGCCAGCTCGCGAACCGTGCGCGCCGTGGTTTCCTGGTTGGAAATCATGGGGCCGATCTGCTCGGCGTTGTATCCCTTGACGCAGAGCCAGAGCATTTCCCGCTCGACGACCGGCAGGTCCTTCATAATCTCGCGCATCTGGTCGAGGGAAATTTCAGGAACCGGAACCCTGGCCACTCCACGCCCGTAGGCGAACACCAGCTCGCGAAAGAACATGAGGAACTCGCGCTCGTTGGCGAAATGGAAGGTCGGAAAACCAGGCGTTGTCGCCGGCACGGGCACGCTCAAAGACGGCGGTAATGTGCACGTCCAGCTCCGGCTTGAGCATGGGGAAGTACTGCTCCAGCAGGACGCGGGTGACAGGCGTGTAATCGCGAACGAATTCCTGCCAGCCGCCACGCTGGCCGCGGCCGCAGTCCTCCGCCATGGTGAAGATGGTTCGAACGGTCATTTCGCTACCGCCGAGTGTAGCAGGAGGCGCGTTCCGGTTGGAACCGCGGGACGGCGAAGTGCTGTGGAGACAAGTGAGATGTAGCGTGGGGCGGTTCGTGGGTCTTCAGGCGCTGGGGCTCACTGGTGTTCACTGAAGGCCACGAAGGGAGCACCGAGGACATAAAAGAACGGATTTTGCCGGGAATGCCCACACCTGCAGGGAAAGCCCTTCTGTCGAAGGCTATTTTTTCGCGATGCGCTGGCTGTCCAGGGTGACGTCGCGCTGGAAGACCATTTCCAGGGTGCTGCCGGACTCGAGGCGAAGATCGCTGCCGCGAGTCAGCAATGCAATTGCCAGGCCGGCGAGGCCGCCTGAGGCTGCGCCCAGGGCGAGACCTTTGGCTCCGCGATCGGCGATGGCGCCGATCAGCGCTCCCTCGCCCGCGGTCTGGGCGACAGTTTTGGCGTCCTTGCCCTTTTCGCCTTCCTGCTGAATGGTGCCCTCACTGTCCTTGATCTGCTGAGTTTCGGCGCCGTGGATCTGCTCCACGCCTCCGGGAAGCATCACGGTGTAACCGGAAGGATAGACGAGCGTGGTGAAGTGCACCAGAACCTCAGCGCGCCCCTTGACGCGCCCCGGCACGCTTGGCATTGGCGATCACGCCCTGCACGTAGGTTCCGGCGGGAATCAGCATGTGCTCATTCAGGACCAACGGAAAGATCGTTTCCGCGTAGACCTTGTCGCCGGACCTGGCGCTCTTGGTGCTGATGGCGGTCATGAGCTTCACCGGGACGGTGGTTCCGGAAGGAATGACAATCTTGTCATCGGCGGCTGGCGGCGGTTGCGTGTGGTCCTGCACTGGCGACTCCGCCCGGGGGGTTAGTTGTGGGCCGGGGTTTTGCGCCGGGACGGCGTCTTGCGCGGCAGCGACGACCGCGAACGAAAGCGTCAGAAGCAGGACTCTCAGGCGCATAAGGGCAAACCTCCCGCTTTTACTACTGCTACACAACCCACCCGGGACAGAGAAGTCGCGGAAATCGGGGAACAAAGGGAAACCTTCGGCAGGGCTTGCGGCCTCCGATCGGGGCAAGCCCCATACCTACACCAGCGCAGTCACTGCCAGCTAATACAACAGGAAAGGCTGGCGGCGCTTGAGGAACTGCTGCAGGGCGTCGCTCCATTCGGCGGCGATGCGGCGGGGGTCTTCGCCGGCAGCAATAGCGTCCATGACGGACTGATTGTTGACCAGCCCATTCATCTTGCTCATATCGAACTGCGCGGGATAGAGCTTGTGCAAGGCCGAGGCCAGTTCGATGCCCAGCTCGGGGGCATCGAAGAACTCGCGATCCAGCAGAAGAATATTGACTCCGCCGACGCGCTCTCCCTGGTACTTGCTGGCGCTGGGAGTGAAGTACGTGGGGACGAAGCGCACGCCCTGGAGGTTGCGGCGGTTGAGATACGCCGCAAGGTCTTCGGGCTTAATCCAGGGAGCGCCGATCACTTCAAACGGAGTGTCTGTGCCGCGTCCTACGGAGACGTTGCCGTATTCGATCAGGCCCACGCCGGGATAGAGCGTGGCCGCGGTGAGGCCGCGCAGGTTGGGCGAAGGGTTCACCCAGCCCAGGCCGGTGGAGTCGAACCAGTCGCCGCGCATCCAGCCCTTCATGGGAACCACGGTGAGTCTGGCGTGGATGTTGCGTTCGGCGTTGAACATGCGCGCCAGCTCTCCCAGGGTCATGCCATGCCGCACCGGAAGAGAATGGTAATTGACGAAGCTCTGCGTGCCGGGATCGGGCAGAGGTCCCTGAACGTAGCTGCCCGTGATGGGATTGGGACGGTCGAGGACCACGAGTTCGGTTCCGGCACTAGCCGCGGCTTCCAGAAAATATCCCAGACGTAGTTGCGTAGGTGTAAAAGCGCACGCCCGCGTCCTGAACGTCGAAGACCACGGCATCAAGCTTCTTCAAAACGTCAATGGGCGGACGGCGCTCGCCGTCGGTGTCACCGTAGACGCTGTAGACCGGGACGCCCGTAGCCGAGTCCACGCTGTTGCCGATCGTGGTGGTGTCCAACTGGCCGAGCACGCCGTGCTCCGGGCTGAAGATGGCCGTCAGCTCGATTCCCGGCGCGGAGGCCAGAACGTCAATGTCGCGGCGACCGGAAGAATCGATGCCGGTCTGGTTGGTCACCAGTCCGATCTTGCGCTTGGGGCCGCGGGTAACGGGCTTGAGAGGCGCGAAGTTTTCCTCCTCCAGGACATCGATGCCGGTGCGCACCTGAGCATTGCGAAAGGTCACGCGGCGCGCGGCGGCATTGACTTCGTTGTAGCCCGTGATGCGAGCCAGAAGAAGTTTCTCCTGCTCGTCGGGAGAAAGATCGAGAGCCATGGCAACGGCGGTGGCCAGGCGTCCGCGCAGAGAAACAACCGATGTGCCTCCATCGGGGTGAACGGCATTGGTCAGCAAAATGATGAACGAGTGGGTGAGCGAGTCCATCCACATCGAAGTTCCGGTGAAGCCGGTATGGCCGAAGGAGCCAACGGGGAAAAGATCGCCACGGGGCGAGGAGTACAGAGTATCAATGTCCCATCCCAAGCCGCGCAGGTCGGTCGCGTCGGGAGGCTGCTGCGGGGTGGTCATCTTCTCGACGATCAGAGGGGAAAGAATACCGCCACCTCCGTTCAGCATGGCCGCGGCGAGCCTGGCCAGATCGTCGGCGGTGGAGAACAGGCCAGCATGGCCGGCAACACCACCCATGCGGCGCGCGACCGGGTCGTGCACCACACCGCGCAGCATACGGCCGTTATCCCAGGTAGTGGGCGCGATCTGTGCTCTCCACGACGCGGGAGGATTGAAGGCGGTGCGGGTCATGCCCAGAGGCTGGAAGATGTGGCGGGCAGCGTATTCGTCCAGGGGCTGGCCGGAGACGCGCTCCACCAGTTCCGCCAGCACGATGTAGTTGATGTCGCTGTAGAGGAAAGTCGCGCCCGGGGGATTGACCGGGGTTTGCTGATTGGCCAGGCGGAAGGCCGCTTCTCTGCCCTCCCCGAGCTGATTGAGCGGCAGTCCCGGCAGGCAATCCGGAGTAGTGGGTGAGCAGTTCACGGACGGTGATCTGGTCTTTGTCCTTGTCCTTGCCATTGGCGGAGAAGGCAGGCAGGTAGCGGGCGACAGGGTCGTTCAGCCGAAGCTGGCCGCGCTCTACCAACTGCATGACGGAGATGGCGGTAGCCACGGGCTTGGTGAGCGAAGCGAGATCGAAGATGGTGTCCACCGTCATAGGCTCGCGCGTGGGAACCAGGCTGCGCATTCCGTAAGCCTTGCGGTAGACGATCCGTCCATCGTGGCCGATGAGAACCACGGCGCCGGGAATTTCCTTCTGAGCGATGGCGTCCTGAATCACGCTGTCCACGGCGGAGAAGCGATTGGAATCAACGGGGCCGGAGGCGGACGACTGCGCGCAGAGCGACGCGGGCCACAAGAGCGCCAGAAGACAAATCAGCGGCAAGCCGCGCCAAACAAGACGGCAAAAAAACATGCGTGCAACCGTGGTGAGAATACCCTCGACTCTACACAAGCCAGAGTCGTGCCACAAGGCACGGTACCTCGCGGGGCACGCTCGGAAGGCGCTGGCAATCCGTTCCCCGTGCTCCGTTTACAATTTGAGGATGCTGGCTTTTCCAGAAAGCGCTTCCCGGGAGCAGGACAAACGCTTCCGCCGCGCCTTCGATATCCTGCAACGGGGCGTACTGGAGAGGGTGTTTCCGGGAGCGGCAGTCGCGGTGTCCCTGCAAGGAGAACTGCTGGCGCTTAAAGCAGTGGGGCGGTTTACGTATGAGGCGGCATCGCCGGAAGTGGCTGCGGAGACCATGTTCGATCTCGCATCCGTAACCAAGGTGGCCGCCACCACGGCCATGGCGATGCTGCTCTACGAGCGCGGTGAACTGGATCTGGAGGCCCGAGTGGCGTCGCTGCTGCCCGCCTTTGCCGGGCGCGTGGCCGAGCGCCGCGAGATTACGGTTCGCATGCTGTTGCAGCACAGCTCGGGACTCCCGGGATACGAGCGGCTGTTTGAGCGGGCTTCCACGCGGGAAGAGCTTTTGCGCTTGGCCATGACGCTGCCCCTGGAGTTCGAGCCGGGAATGTATATCGACTACAGCGACATCGGATTTATCGTGCTGGGAGAATTGCTGCAAAGAATTTCCGGTGAACCATTGGATGCTTTCTGCCGGCGCGAGGTTTTTGGACCGCTGGGAATGTCCAGCACCTGCTTTCGTCCTCCGGCCGACCTCAGGGCTTCCATTCCACCAACGGAGAACGACGCCAGTTTCCGGCGTCGCGTGGTGCAGGGCGAGGTCCACGACGAGAATGCGTGGGTGATGGGCGGAGTGGCCGGACACGCCGGCCTTTTCTCCAACGCCGGAGACATGACGAGCTATGCCCTGGCGATGCTGAAGGGGGAAGCCCTGGTGCGGCAGCGAACCATCGAAACCTTCACCCGCGCGGTGAAGATCGAAGAGCAAAAACGCGCGCTGGGATGGGATGTTCCCACGCCTCCGTCGCAGGCGGGCCGGCACTTCTCCTCCCGCTCCTTTGGACATCTGGGATTTACCGGCACCTCGCTGTGGATCGATCCCGAACGGCAGTTGACGGTAGTGCTGTTGAGCAACCGGACATGGCCCAACCGGGGTTCGGATGCAATCAAGAAATTGCGTCCGGAGTTTCATGACGCGGTGGTAGAGAGTCTATAAGCGGTGGGATTCAGGGTCAGCTTGCCGGCGATGAAATCCCCTCTTGAACTGTCTACTTTTCTTTTGTCGTTTACCCTTAATCGCCCGCCTTTCCTGTGCTTAAATTGGAGTCCATGAAGAAGCCCGAACGTCCGGACCTTGCGGAGTTGGGGACGGAGCAGCGGAATCCGGGATCGGGGCAGCTCGATACCCTGCCGGCTCTGGAAATCGCGCGCCTGATCAACTCCGAAGACGCAACCGTGGCCATGGCGGTGACGGCGGCTCTGCCTGCGATTGCCAAGGCAATCGAGGCGGTCGCCGGGGCCATTGGCGCGGGAGGACGCCTGATTTACGTAGGCGCCGGAACCAGCGGCAGAATCGCCGCGCTGGATGCATCGGAGTGTCCGCCCACGTTTCATACCGATCCCAACACCGTCCAGTTCGTGATTGCCGGTGGAACCAAGGCGCTGTGGAGCGCGGTGGAAGGCGAGGAGGATTCGGCCAAGCAGGGACGGGGCGACCTCAACAAGAAAAAGCCCGGGAAGAAAGACGTGGTGGTGGGACTGGCGGCCAGCGGGCGCACGCCCTATACGGTGGCCGCGCTGGAATACGCCCGCAGCCGCGGCGCCCGCACAGTTGCGGTGACCTGCAACCCGGGATCGCCGCTGGAGAGGGTGGCGGAGATTGCCATCGTGGCGCCGGTGGGGCCGGAGGTGATCGCGGGATCGACCCGCATGAAGGCGGGGACGGCGCAAAAGCTGGTCTGCAACATGATCTCCACTGGGGCGATGGCGCGGCTGGGATACGTGTATGGCGACCTGATGGTGAACGTCCACCTGAAGAATGAAAAGCTGCTGCAGCGGGGGATTTCCATTCTGATGCACGCGGCTGGGGTGGAGCGCGAGCAGGCCGTGCGCGCCCTGAAGGCCGGCAACCAGAGCATTCCCGTGGCGCTGGTAATGATGAAGACCGGGGCCAGCAGGAAGGAAGCGGAAAAGAGGCTGAAGGCGGCGCGTGGCAATGTGCGGCAGGCGATGCAGCAAAAGCCCTAGTTCGCAACACCGAATCACCACCCACACGAAGAAACACCGGGGAGAGCAAAGAAAACAGCTCGCCAGCGATTTATCCGGCTTCGACGGATCAGTGCCTCTCAGTGGCGGCGGCCCTGGAAGTTACTTAAGGGAATTCCCCACCCGGTTACGCAGCAAACATCTACTAAAATGGAGGCAACAACCCGGCGCGCAGCCGGGGTAGAAGGACATCGTTTTTCTCATGGATAAGCTGGTGATACGCGGCGGAACGCCGCTGTTGGGAACCATTCGCGTCAGCGGGGCCAAGAATGCCGCCCTGCCCTGCATGGCGGCGGCGCTGCTGACGGAAGAACCCGTGGTTCTGGAGAACATCCCGCAGGTGCGCGACATCGAGACCACGCGCACCCTGCTGGCGGCGATGGGCGCGGATGTCGAGCTCGGGTATGGGCGGGCGCACCACCGTACCACCATTTGCAGCGGCCAACTGGTGAAGCCGGAGGCGGCCTACGAGCTGGTGAAGACCATGCGGGCTTCCACGCTGGTGCTGGGGCCGCTGGTGGCGCGCTGCGGCGAGGCGCGGGTTTCCCTTCCTGGAGGCTGCGCGATTGGGGCGCGTCCCATCGACCTGCACATCCAGGGGCTGGAGCGGCTGGGCGCCGAGATTTCCCAGGAGCACGGATACGTGGTGGCGCGGGCCCGGCGGCTGAAGGGCGCCAACATTGTTTTTGAAAAGATCACGGTGACCGGCACGGAAGACCTGCTGATGGCGGCGGCGCTGGCCGAAGGCGAGACAGTAATGGAAAACTGCGCTCGCGAGCCGGAAGTGGCGGACCTGGCCGACCTGCTGATCAAGATGGGCGCCAGGATCGAGGGCGCGGGCACCTCTACCATTCGTGTGCAGGGTGTGGAACGGCTGCGGGGAGCGCGGCACCGCATTATTCCCGACCGCATCGAAGCCGGGACCTTCCTGGTGGCAGGGGCAATCACCGGGGGAGATATCAACGTGAGCGGATGCGATCCGCGGCACCTCACGTTCATCCTGCAGAAGCTGCAGGAGTGCGGGGTGAAGCTGACGGTTTCCGGTGATTCCATCCGGGTGATGGCCAACGGTCCGTTCCGGGCCGTGGACGTCGCTACCGAGGAGTATCCGGGCTTCCCCACCGACATGCAGGCGCAGTACATGGCGCTGATGACGCAGGCGGAAGGCACATCCACGATCACGGAAAACATTTTCGAGAACCGCTTCATGCACGCGCAGGAACTGGTGCGCATGGGGGCGAATCTCAAGATCGAAGGACGGAGAGCGGTAGTCCGCGGCAAGACTCCGCTGAGCGCGGCTGCGGTGCTGGCCTCCGACCTGCGGGCCTCGGCGTCGCTGGTGCTGGCGGCGCTGGTGGCCAATGGCGAGACCATCATCGACCGCGTGTACCACATTGACCGCGGCTATGAACGGATTGAAGAGAAGCTGCGCGGCGTGGGCGCGGAGATTAAGCGCATTGGCGAGATGTTCCCGCGCAAGGCGGCGGCGCTGCCGGTGGAAGTCTGATTCCTAACCACCAAGGGCAAGAGTACGACTCCGTGTTCTTTGTGGTGAATATCTTTCGTGACCTGCTCTCCTGCAACCTTTCTGCGAGAATCAGCCACCAACAACAGAGCCACTTTCGCCCCACAACGCGCAAATGCGGCGGGTTGCGGGGAACGCCGGACAGTCAATGGAGGGATGATTGAAGAAATTCACGATCCTGGTGTGCCTGCTGTTGCTGGCGCTGGCTGGCTCGTCGGCGGCGCAATCGATTGAGCTGGCGATCGGCGGGGGTGGCTACCTGCCCGTGAACAACAATCAGGCGGACAAAGCGTTCGCCGTGGAAGGCACGTTTTCGGCGCGCATGCTGCACGTTCCGCTGGCCGCTTTGTACTTTGATCTGCCGGTGGTGGGCACGCTGAACAGCACGGTGACGAGCACGCAGCAGTTGACCTCGCTGGGAACTTATTCCGCGATGTTCATCGCGCCGGGACTTAAGATCAAACTGGCGCCGGGATTTCCCATGTCGCCCTTCATTGCGGCCGGCGTGGGCGTGGCACGATTCAGCAAGAGCAGCAGCCTGGCCAGCGGGGGCGACAGCATTACCAACACCAACGTCTTCGACGTTGGCGGCGGGCTGGACACCAAGATCTTCCCTTACCTCAGCCTGCGTGCCGAGGTCCGCGACTTCTACTCCGGAAGCGCGCGGCTGGGGTTTTCCAACCTGGACCAGCGGCAGCACAACGTCGTCATAACCGGCGGCCTGGTGTTGCGGTTCTGAGGGGTACCCCCCTCCCTGACCTGAATCTTTGGAATGTTCAAGTTAGCGGGAATCGCCGCGCAAAATATTGGAAGCAAAACTAATTAGATCAAAATATAGAAAACACAGCAGTTTTTGGGTTTCGGGTTGGAAGGGTGACGAAAAGAGATTTCCCTACTTCCAGTCTAGCAAGCGGCAGGGGTGAAGTGTGACACGGCTGCGGAAAATATATCCCGATACGATGCAGTGGGATAGCGCGGAAGAGTGGTTGCGGAGGGGTTGACAGCCGCGGAGTGCGAAGATTGGTCTTCTGAAAACCAACGATATACAACAGCCCCACTCAAGCCAAAAGCGGGCTTGAGTGCGCCACCTGCCCTCCGCTGAATGCGGGCGGAAGGACGGGGCACCCCTGAATGTGAATCAAGAATTTGGGTTTCATTACTCCAGTTGTCGATAGTCGAAACCGTGCGCCTGCTGAAAATCTTCCGCTAACTTCTCCGAGCGCTCCGTAAACTCCATTTCTCCCTTTGTCTGCCGCTCGGTCCAATATTCCCCCTCGAGCCGGTGAATCGGCTTTCCTCGTACGGATAACAGAAAACCGCCGTTCCCGGTGGCACTTCGTTCGCGGACAGAGATCCGGGGTGTATTCCGGTAAATGCAGGCTAAGGTGAATAGGCCCGCGCTGTCCGCAAAGAGATTGGCGGACAGGCTCACTGAGCCAGAGGACCCCGAAAAATACCGAACATCCACCTTGGAGTAGGTCTGCCGGATGACCAAATAGCTCTCGATGTTGACCTGCTGCTCTCCCGTCTCCAGGTTGTGATAATTGCTATGGAGCAGGCCGCGCCACGTCCCACGCAGGTCAGGCTTATTGTCGAAATATGGATAAAAGGGCCACAGGTGCCACAGGTAGCGGTCCCAAAGGACAAGGAACAATCCCCCTACTGTCGCCGCCGTTGTAAATGCACTGTAAAAGCTCTGATGTAGCATGCAACCAATGACAAAGGTCAGGACGATGACACCAGCCAGCAGCTTTAACACACGGTTGGGAATCATCAAAACGCACCATACTGCCATGCATGCAGGAGAAATGAATTCGCCTGCGCGCGCGTCCACGCCTGCGTTGGGTGGAATAAGAACTTCATCCTGTTCACTTCCAGCCAGCTCTTACAGCTTTCATCGGTCTTGGTCTGCTGGAATGCATGGACGATAGCATTGCGAATGCGCTCGCGTGGCGTATCACCAAGGAAATCTGGAACGTTATACATCAGGCATTCGCAGAGGTAGGACGGGGCCTCGTTCGCTGCTTGTTTCTGCGTAACCGTCCCGTTCGCTTCCATCTCGTACTTGAAGTTTTTCAGCGTCCGCACGACGTACTTGAAACGGCCACCAGTGAGCTTATTCTTTGCCGCACCATTAGCGTAGTGCTGCTCCGGCCAGTTGACTATCGCTGCTCCCCCGCCATCAGGGTGGAACTGAGTTCCTTCCGGCTCGGTGTAGGGATAAAGATACGTTCCCGTGAATGGATTGCGGATCTTTCTTTGATAGCGCCGATGCGCAAAGGCTGCGACCACGTCCGCGTGTACCCTGTATGTGTTAGCGTGAACATCAAAAGCCTTATTCCCACGCATGACGCCAGATCGGCCGAACTTCTCAACTAGAGCCGCCTCCACATCCTTCTTAAGGTGGCTGTAGTTATACTCAGCAGGCGAATTGTTCGCCTCGGCAGCACCGTAATCCGCAAAGTCATAGCTCGTGTAATACGGATTCATGCAACAGACACATATGTCCACATCACTTTCCTGTCGCACGTTGGTGTTATTGCGGTAGGAACCCTGCGGGATGACCTTGATGTCTCGCTGCGCTAGTGGGGCGTATTCTTTGATCGCGTCGCGGATCATCCACTCTGCATTTTCCTGCTTCTCACATTCCGTGTCGCTGGATGCCCTGATCCAATTACGGCACACCGATTCCCAATCTCGTGGCATAGTAACTCTCTCTGCGAAAAAAGTTTAGGGCAAGAGCTGTCGTTTTGCGACAGTTTTGCCGGGAGCCCACTCAGGCGGGTGGCCCTGGGACTGAAGTGATTCCGGCAATCCGGACAGACTTCCCGTCCGAGGCTTGCCTCCATGGCAGCCAAGCATACTTTCGAGGCGGCTCTGGAACGGGTACGATGCAGCTTCAGGCTGTGCATCTAGCCTGAGTCTCAGCTTTCACTGACGACAGCCCACATCTGCCAAAGGCTGGCAGATATGGGGCACCGCGGTGGCAAATCTGCGGTGAGTTAAGCACCGCAGCGGCTAAAGCCGTAGCCCTGGCGAGATGGTGAATCGCAGGCATAAATGCCTGCGCCACCTGACCGGCGCGCGAGGTGGCAGAGGCGGACGGGATCAATCCCGTCCCTACATGGAATCACCCACCCGAGCCAAAAGCGGGCTTCCACCCCAACAAGCGCAATGCCGGCGCTCGCTGGAAACCCCGCTGAATGGGTCACCCGTCCCGCAGCGGCTAAAGCCGTCGCGCTGGCGAGATGGTGAATCGCAGGCATAAATGCCTGCGCCACCTGTTGTCCCCCACTCAACCAAAAGCGGGCTTGTATCCCAGCAAGCGCAACACCGGCGCTCGCTGGGGACCCCGGAGCTCCACCCCAACAAGCGCAACACCGGCGCTCGCTGGGGACCCCGGAGCTTCCATCCCAAGGGGACGAGGGGCTTGAATGGGCCACCCGCCCCGGCTTAGTCTCAGGATTCCTGCTCGCAACTGACCATCCAGGGAATGCTGAACCGGTCGATGAACATCCCGAATCCAGCCGCCCAGAAGGTCTTCTGCAACGGCATTTTCACTTCGCCGCCCTCGGACAGGGACTTGAAGACCCGCTCCGCTTCTTTGAGATTGTTCAAACTGATGGAAACCGAGAAGCCGGCCGGCTTGGAGTAGTACTGCGGCGGGGCGTCCGCGCCCATGATCACCTTGTCGCCAACTTGCAGCGTGGCATGCATGATGCGATTGCGCTGATCCGGCGGCGTCTGTCCCGCCATGGGAGATTCGCCATTGCGCATCATGAAAGCAATTTTGCCGTTAAGGACTTTTTCGTAGAACTTGAATGCCTCTTCGCATTGTCCATTGAATGCCAGATACGGATTCACTTGCATCGTCGACTCCCTATAGAATCAGAGCAAGATTCGCTTGCGTACGATAGCTGCAGGCAGGCCACGGAACAAGGGTAAATGGCGAGACGCCGAAAAACCCACCCTTCGAAAACCGTGAAGGATGGGGTACCCTGCACGGTAATTTCATGCCTGGAACGAATACGAACTTCGAGTCCGGTTTGCTAATGGCCGTGTGTGTGTCCGCTCTTGCTATCGAAATCCGTCGCCTGGAATCAGCTCTGTGGAATAATTCTCGATCTTAGAAATCCGGGAGATGCATGAAGAAGCAATGGATTGTGACTGTATGTATGATGGCGGCGGTATTTTCATTGGTCCCAGCCACGGCTGGCGCCCAAGTCAATGCCGGCGAAGAGAAGCCTGAGCCTAGCCTGCCCTTCAAGGTGACCACGGTTACGACATTCAGGTTGCCGTGGCGGCTGGCCTTTCTGCCCGACGGCCGGATGCTTGTAACCGAAAAGGTTGGTCCCGTCTGGCTGGTGACCCAACAAGGTCAAAAAATCCAGGTCACCGGGACACCTCCGGTTTATTGGCAGGGCCAGAATGGCATGCTCGGTGTCTTCCTCTCTCCCCATTACGCCACCGACCACAACATTTACCTTACTTATGCCGAACCGGGTGACTACGGTGGTGGCCTGGCGCTGGCGCGCGCGCGGTTGAACGCAACCGCTACTTCCGCCGGACTGGAGAACTTCAAGGTGCTGTGGCGCCAGATGCCCAAGGGCATGGGCGGCCAGGAAGGGGCGCAGGTAGCATTTTCACCTGATGGCAAGTATTTGTTCCTTAGCGTCGGCGATCGCCAGCGCTTCACTCCCGCCCAGGACCCCAACCAGCCCGAGGGCAAAATTTTGCGCCTTACGCTGGACGGGAAGCCCGCGCCGGGCAATCCGAAATATGGCACGACGGGCGCCGCCACGATTCCGCTGATCGATCCGCCACGCGACACCGAGGCCGCCAAGACCGCGAAGGTGGTCAGCACCTACAAGTTCCCGGGACCCAATCTAACTCCCGCCGAAACCTGGACCAGCGGCCACCGCACTCCTTATGGTTTGGCGTTCGCGCCCAATGGCGAATTGTGGGAGGTTGAGCACGGTCCGCGTGGCGGGGATGAATTAAATCTGATTGAGAAGGGGAAGAATTACGGCTGGCCACTGGTCTCCTATGCCGTTAACTATAACGGCGTGCCCATCCCCAGCCCTGACACGCGACCCGACCTCGCCAAGCCCGTAATCTATTGGACGCCCGTGATCGCCCCCGGCAACCTGATGTTCTATACCGGCACCAAGACCTTTCCGCAATGGAATGGCAGCGGCTTCATCAGCGGCCTGGTGACGCGCTCGCTAACGCGCATCGTGCTGGACGGTCATGGCGGGGCCAAGGCGGTTGAGCGATGGGATATGGGCCACCGCATCCGCGATGTGGAGGAAGGCCCGGATGGCTCGCTGTGGATGCTGGAAGACGCTGATCCCGGCGCGCTCTTTCATATCACGCCCAAGTAAGAGAAACCATTCCTGGCCGAGTTCGGAAGGAACCTGAACTGGCGCGAGAGTTGGAACTGATCCGTGAAAAGTGCTGTCCCGACGATCCTCCCCATCAAGCCAAAACCTGGCTTCACGGGGAGGATCGTAAATCTCTGGTGAACCAAGTACCGCAGGGGCTAAAGCCTTCGCGCCTCGCGCGCTGATGAAGCACAGGCATCAATGCCTGCCCATCTGCCCCGGCAATGCCGCTGTAGCGACGGAATTTATCCCTTCCGAGACTGACCTACAACCTTGATTAAGATGAGAACTATGTCCAAAGTAGCCCTCTCCAAAGCACAACGCGAAGAACTTCTCCGAGCGTTGAAAGCTCGCTTTGAGAAGAACATGAACCGCCATAAAGATCTGGAATGGGCTCGAGTGCAAGCGAAGCTGGAAGCCAATGCTGAAAAACTGTGGTCACTCAATGAAATGGAAAGAACTGGCGGCGAACCGGACGTTGTGGGTCACGATAAAAAGACGGGCGAATACATTTTTTATGATTGTTCAGCGGAGAGTCCTAAGGGCCGCAGAAGTTTCTGTTACGACCGCGAAGCGCTGGAGGCAAGGAAAGAACATAAACCAGAAAATAGCGCTATGAATATGGCCGCCGCCATGGGCATTGAGCTTTTGACGGAAGAACAATATCGAGAGTTGCAGAAGCTTGGAAAGTTTGACACCAAAACGTCGAGCTGGGTGAAAACACCTTCTGATATCAGAAAACTCGGTGGCGCGCTCTTTTGTGATCGCCGCTACGACACGGTTTTCGTGTATCACAACGGCGCAGAATCCTACTATGCCGCCCGGGCGTTCCGCGGCTCCCTAAGGGTCTAGATTTGGGCCACAGGAGACAACTCCTACTCACGAGCTCCATGCCATTTCCGCCGGCCACTGGTCTCCGGCCGCCTTCTGGATTTTTTCGGCCAGGCGATTGCTGATGCGGAGGGGAATGGAATACTCCGAAGACAGGTACAAGGCGGTCATTTCCCGGAACAAGTAGCGCTTTCTTTCCACCCGGATTTCGTGCCAGGGAATGAACAGCGCAGGGTGCTGGAAGCGAAACAGCGCAAAGGGACGGAGGTAGAGTCCCGCAGGGCTGGCCCCTACGGTCAGGCAGCCGTTGTAGTTGGTGAAGGCGCGCATCTGGCCGCTCTGGTAGTTCCACTTCTGCCCGCCAAAGATGCCATTGGCCTGGTAGCGCAGGGAGAGCGCGTGCCAGCCTCCCAGATAGCTGGTCATGGTGGTGGCGAAGAGCCACACGGCCACCATGAAGGCGGGAAACAGGATGACCCAGGCGAACAGCGTGTACGGTTGCGCCGCTTCGTGCATGCGACGGATATCTTAAGCCAGCTCCCAGGACCACCTTGTTCCCGGAAATGCGGGCGTATCCGGAAGGGCACGAAGCGATGGTCGTAGGGCATTGGTTTGTAAGTTTCAGTTTCGAGTTGAGCAGGGTTTCACACGCTTGGCAAGCTGCTAGAATCGGGTCAGTGAAGCCCTCCGTTCGCCTCATTGCCATCGACATAGATGGCACTCTGCTGGACCCCCAGACGCGGATCAGCGCGGCCAATCTGCGTGCCTTGCGCAGGGCGCGGGAAGCGGGCGTGGAGATCGTTCTGGTCACGGGCAGGCGGCACGCTTTCGCGCTGCCGATTGCGCAGGCCCTGGGCTTCGACCTGTGGCTGATCAGCTCCAACGGGGCGGTGACCCGGTCGGCGGCGGGCGAGTTCTTCCATCGCGACCTGATGCCCGCCGGGACAGCCCGCAGGCTGATCGCCCGGATGGATGCCTTTCGCGGAAACACCGTCCTGACCTTCGACCGGGAAAGCAAAGGCGCGCTGGTGATTGAACGCGCCGACGAGCTCAACCTGGCGATTGCCCGCTGGATGGAAAAGAATGCCGCCTTCATCGAGCACGTGGTCCCGCTGGAGCAGGCGCTGGTTACGGATCCGGTGCAGGTGATGTTCTGCGGGACGGTGGAGCGGATGGCGGAAGCCCAAGTGGCGCTGGCCGGGGCCGGCATGGAGGATCAGGTAACGGTGCTCAAGACGGAGTACCCAGCGCGCAATTTGTCGATTGTGGACATCCTGAACGCGGGCTGTTCCAAAGGACATGCGGTGGCCCGCTGGGCCCGCCACCGGGGTTACCCGCGTAACCAGGTCATGGCCATCGGGGATAACTATAACGACGTGGAAATGCTTGAGTTCGCCGGAGTTCCCTTTATTATGGGCAATGCCTGTCCGGAACTGAAACGGAACGGCTGGGCCGTCACCCTGGGCAATGACCAGAGCGGTGTGGCGGTGGCCGTGGAGCAGGTACTTGGGTCTTAATTCACCTCCGCAGGACTGCCCGGTTTGACCTTGCGAAGAGCCATTCCCGGATGCATTTTGCTGCTGGCGGCCAGCTTGTGGGCGGCGGATGCTGCGCCCAAGCCGCCAGTCAATGCGGCGACCCCGGCCGCGTCTTCGGCTGCAAGCGAGAGTGCCTGGATGGCAATTCTCGATAACGGCTTTTCCATCCGCTACTACCGCCGGGAGGCGGTGGGCACTCAGGTTCGCCTGTATGTCTCTCCGGCGGGCGACAGCTTCGTGGATGTGCCCGCTTCCAGCATCGCCAAGCTGCAGCCCGACGACACGCCGGTAAGCGCTCCGGGGGCCAAGGCTCGGAACCAGAGTCCAGAGAGCGCACACGATGTGCAGGAACTGGTGAGCAAGGCCAGTGACCGCCACGGGATTGATGCAGACCTGATTCGCAGTGTGATTGCCGCCGAGAGCGGCTTCCATGCGGACGCGGTTTCGCCCAAGGGCGCCCAGGGACTGATGCAACTGATGCCGGAGACGGCTTCCAGCCTGGGGGTTGAGAATGCGCTGGATCCCGCGGCCAACGTGGACGGCGGGACGCGCTACCTGCGGGAACTGCTGCTCCTTTATAAGGGCAACCTGATCAAGGCTTTGGCCGCGTACAATGCCGGGCCGGAACGGGTGGAGCAGTACAACGGAGTACCGCCGTATGCGGAGACGCGCGCCTACGTACGGCGCGTGATTCAGGATTTCAACAAGAAAAAGTTGCGGCAGAAAATCCCGCAGGCGGGTGGAAGCAAATAAGAGAGGCATCCAACTTCCGGTGAGCCATTTCGGGTTTCCGGGCCAACCTGCCGACGCACCGGGGGAGTTGTGTCCCTCCCGCAGATTCCGGAACCCACAGCAGACTTATGGGATGGTGTGACCAGCCTGGCAAGGCTGCGCTCACGCTGGCACAGGCTTGCACTCTGAACTCTTTCCCGGAGCGGCGCAGCAAGGCTCTGATAGCAGTTTGATGAAGAAACAGACCATCATTGCCGTGATCGTGGCGCTGATTCTGGGCGCGCTGATTTACGTTCAGTTTCGCACCTGGCGGTCCTTTGACTGGGGCGAGTTCTGGGCACAGACGCGGGGGATCAATCTGCTGCTGATTGTTGCGGCAGCCGTTTGCACTTATTCTTCCTATTTTCTGCGAACGGTGCGCTGGAAGGTGTTTCTGCGCCCCATACAGCACGTGCGCGCCCGCGACTTGATTGCTCCCACCTTCATTGGATTCGCCGGACTGGCCATGCTGGGGCGTGCAGGGGAACTGGTGCGTCCCTACCTGATCGCGCGCCGCGAGGGCTTGACCATGACCTCGCAGATTGGGGTATGGACCCTGGAGCGCATTTTCGATCTGGGGGCCTTTGCCATCCTGCTGAGCATCGACGTTCTCATATCGCCGCACCTCAAACAACTGGAGTATTACGCCCAGATCCGCGAGGCCGGGTACGTGCTGCTGGGAGGGACGGTGGTTCTGTCGCTGGCGCTGTTCTTCACTCACCGCTGGACCGAGACGGTGGCGAACGGCTTCTACAAGGTTTTTGCGCCGGTGTCACGCGATTTTGCCCGTGCCGCGGAGCATAAAGTCCGCAGCTTCGGCGACGGACTGCATACCCTGCGCGATCTGGGATCGTTGCTGCAGGCGCTGGGACTGTCGCTGGCCATCTGGGCGGTCATCGGGCTGGGCTATCTGGCGGTGGCGCACTCCTATCCCGGGGTACCGCAGAGTGCCCTGCCGCCGGCCACGGGACTCCGGGTTCTGCCCAACGCAATGCACTTTTCCGACGTATTCCCCCTGGTGGCTTCCAGCATGGCGGGCTCGATTCTGCAGCTTCCCGCCGTAGGAGGAGGTTCGCAACTGGCCATCATCGCGGTCCTGATCGCGGTGTTCCAGGTACCGCGCGAGCTGGCGGTAAGCTGCGGAATCCTGCTGTGGCTGGTTACGTTCATGGCTTGCGTTCCGGTGGGGCTGCTGCTGGCGCGGCGGCAGCATGTTTCCTTCCGCAAGGTTGCAGAGGCGGAAGCGGAAGCAGCCAAGCGCGAGCGCCAGCCGGCCGAGTTGCACCCGCATCCCAAGCCGGGCACGGCGGGGCGTTAAAGGCGGCGGCGCCCCGGGTCGAGTGACTTCTTCAAACTTCCGGGCCAGCCACGGCCTTCTGGATGCCCCCCGGGACCAGGCAGCCGGGACAGGAGGAACGACCAGCCGCAAACGGCAGCCAGCAACCAGGGCGGAAAAGCCCTGCCGGTCCTGGTTGCTACAATGAGGTTTCCGCCATGGTTCGTACGGTCCGCAGCGCGAAACGCGCGGGCCATGCCGAGGCGCCCTTCGAGCTCCCATGAAGTGTCCTTTTTGCAGCTTTGTAAACGACAAAGTGGTGGACTCGCGCGAAAGCAAAGATGCCGACTCCATCCGCCGGCGGCGCGAATGCCTGAAGTGCGGCAAGCGCTTCACCACCTATGAGCGCATCGACGAAATCCCGTACATGGTGGTGAAGAAAGACGGACGGCGGGAGAAATTCGAGCGCCAGAAAGTGCTGAGCGGGCTGCTGCGGGCCTGCGAGAAGCGTCCTGTTTCCATGGGCAAACTGGAGCAGATGGTGAACGAAGCGGAGCAGTTCGTGCTCGAGTCCCCCGAGCGGCGAGCGCAAGACCAGCGAGATCGGAGAGCTGATCATGAACCGGCTGCGCAAATTCGACAAAGTGGCCTACGTGCGATTTGCCTCCGTGTATCTCGACTTCAAGGACGTGCAGGAGTTCATGGCGGAACTGAAGGACCTGCTCAAGACCAAGGAAGCCAAGGCGTAAAGCAGTTTCTGGTTCTTCGTTTCTCCTAGCTGGCGCCGGGAATCAGAACTGAAAAACGAGCGAGGGAACGAGAAACCGAAAACGAGAAACGGGTTCCAGGAATGGCATACAGGGTTACGCAGATCGCGGGCGACGGTATCGGGCCGGAGGTGATGCAGGCGACGGCGCGGATCCTGGAGGCTGCGGGCGTGGCCATTGAGTGGGAGCGCTGCGAAGCGGGGGCCCTGGCTTATGAGAAATACCACGAGTACATGCCCGAAGGAACTGATCGAGTCGATGGAGCGCACGCATGTGGCGCTGAAGGGTCCGGTGACCACCCCGATCGGCGGCGGCTTCCAGAGCATCAACGTAGCCCTGCGCAAAAAGTTTGAGCTTTACTGCAGCTTCCGTCCCATCAAGAATCTGCCGCATGTGCCCACGCGCTATCCGGACGTGGACCTGATCATCATTCGCGAGAACACGGAGGGGCTGTATTCCGGAATCGAGCACGAGGTTGTGCCCGGGGTGGTGGAGAGCCTGAAGATCATCACCGAGAAGGCTTCCACGCGGATCTGCGCGCTGGGCCTTCGAGTATGCCCGCAAGTACAAGCGCCGGCGCATCCATGCCATCCACAAAGCCAACATCATGAAGCTGTCGGACGGGCTCTTCCTGCGCTGCTCGCGCAATGTGGCCAAGGAATATCCCGAGATCACCTACGGCGAGCACATCGTGGACAACACCTGCATGCAACTGGTGTCGAATCCCTACCAGTACGACATGCTGCTGATGGAGAATCTCTACGGCGACATTGTCAGCGATCTGTGCGCGGCGTTTGTGGGAGGCCTGGGGCTGGTGCCGGGCGCCAATTTCGGAGACCGACGCGGCCATGTTTGAAGCCGTCCACGGCTCGGCGCCGGATATTGCCGGCAAAGACATCGCCAATCCCACGGCGCTGCTGCGCTCCTCGCTGCTGATGCTGCACCACCTGGGAGAACACGACGCCGCCGACCGCATCCAGGCGCTCGCTGGAGGAGGTGTATCGCCACAAGGAGTTGCGCACGCGCGATGTAGGTGGGACGGCCGGGACCTCGGAGTTCGCCGGAGCCGTCATCGAGGGAGATGGCGCGCCAGGCAGCAAATGCCACGGAAGGCGCTGCCCGCTAGTCAGCTGCTGAAAACTTCAAAACCTTCCTTGTTTTGAAAGTGCGAGGCTGCAGCCACGCCGCAAATAGCCAGGGCCTTTAGCCCGCCTTCTGCTTAGCCTGCTTTCTCTCTATGTTCTTCCTTGATCCGGAACTGCGAGTGCCAGGTAATGGTCGAAACCCCCTCTTCGATGTCGGCGGGCAGATACTTTCACTACCAATCTGTATCGGCTCTGCGCTCTTCGGATTGAAGCTGCTCTAACCAAGTGATGATACTTGCAATCGGAGTGGGGAACGGCATTTGGCCATCTCGGTCCGCCCATTTGAGGTACTGAGGCTCTTCGTTGTTGTGCCAAACCTCTGCCACAAATGTCTGAGAGCCTTTCTCTGATCACGCCGCCTCCCCGATCGCTATTGAGTTGACGGAAATCAGAAGCGTTCAGCATTTCCGACAGGCGCTCCATGTTTTCGGTCGGCAGCGTCCCTTTTAGAAGCTCCGTGATCCCTCTTGTAGTCTTGCGTTCGAGGATGTAGCCCCCGTCTTGGCGGACGACGACACATACACGCGGGAATCCTTCTGCACCGCTGCGAACCGGCCATGTGCTGTTGTAGCCTAGGCGGGCAAACACGGCCTCAGAAGGCGGGGGATGACTCGGATCTTTCTGTTGAGCGAATGAGCGTGATGGGAGAGTCAGGAGTCCCGCAAGGGCGCCAACGGCAAAGAACAGCGAGGGGTATCGCATGGCGCGCCTCCAGTGCTGACTATACTCCTTGCTAGACGGCTGAGATCGCAAATCGGTAACCGCGAGTCGCGGCCTTTCTCAAGCGAAGTTTCTAAGAAGTTTCTAATCTGTTGCGTTGCGCGGCATGGGTCGCCTTGTAGTCGCCAGCCGTTCCCTCTTCGCCTCGCTCAGACGCGACGTCTTGGCTTCCGCGACTGCGCTCGGCACTGTGGACCGCCACGCAATGGGAGGCCCAGCCGCCCTTGGCTGGCCGAGTCCACTTGACCCTAGGCGAAGTGCCGGCGAAGATCTCGGGACGCCATCTCCCGCTCGAAGCCGGGGGCTTTCTCACACGCACATGTCCGCTCCGCCAGCCGGATACATGTTCGCCCCACCTTCCGGTCTGAGAACGGCACAGTATCCAGGGACAGCCGAAAATTCTTTAACAATAATTGACGTGGAGGGCGGTTTTGAATAAGATTCCCGCCCAATACGGGGAACCTGGTCGGATGGCATTCATACAAGGTCGAGTCGGGGTCGTTTTATTTCAGTTGGGTGGGCCCGAATCGCTGGAGGCGATCGAGCCTTTTCTTTACAACCTGTTTTGCGATCCTGACATTATTGATTTTCCTTTCGCCAAGCTGGGGCGCAAGCCGCTGGCCAAGCTGATCTCTGTCGCGCGGGCCAAGAAGGTCCATCATCACTACCAGGTGATTGGCGGTGGCTCGCCCATCCGCAGGTTCACCGAGCAGCAGGCGGCGGCGCTGGAGCAACGCCTGCAATCCCAGGGCGTGGATGCACGCTGCCTGGTCGCGATGCGTTATTGGCATCCCTTTACGGCGGAGGCGATTGCTGCCCTGAACCGGGCCGGCTGCGAGACTGTTGTGCTGCTTCCTCTTTACCCGCAATACTCCACGCACAACCACCGGAAGCAGCCTGAACGAGTGGCGGCGCCATTTCACGCGCGCACGGGCGGCAGGTCCGCGAGATCGAGCACTTCTATCAGCAACGATCTCTACCTGGAAGCGGTGGTCGAGAGGGTAAACCAGGCACTGGAACGATTCCAGGACCCGGATGCGGTGGAACTGGTCTTCAGCGCCCACAGTGTTCCGGTGGCGGTGGTGGAGAAGGGCGACCCGTACAAGCAGCAGATTGAAGAGACGGTCGCGCTGGTGACTGGAACGCGGCGGTTATCCGAACCGGCATCGCCTGTGCTACCAGAGCAAGGTAGGAGCCAGCAAATGGCTGCAGCCTTCCCTGCGCAGCACTCTCCGGTCGCTGGCCGTGGAGGAAACTTGCCGAAGATATCTGCGTGGTGCCGATTTCCTTTGTTTCCGACCATGTGGAAACCCTGGGCGAAGATTGACCACGAAGCGCGCGAACTGGCGGCCGAAGCTGGGGATCCGCCATTTTGAGATGGCGGCAGGACTCAACGACTCGCCACCTTCATCCGGGCTCTGGCGGAGCTGGTGACTTCGGCACTGGCCGGCGAAGCGAAACGGAACTCATGAAGGATTGGTGATGGCCATGTAGTGAACAGCAAGATCAAGGACTACGGGCTACGGGCCAAGGGTGAAATTCGTTCTCAGGGGTGAGGACCATGGCAGACCACAGGAGCCCAATACGATGACTGGCGTGCTTGGCAGGCTTCCTCCCTGGCCGCGAAATGCATTGAATCCATCGGTAATCGCGGCCGAGCAGGCATATCGGAAACGCAGCGGCCTTCCGTTACTCAGCGATCAGGACGTGGAATGCCTGAAAGCAGGACAGCCGTATGCCGTGGGAAGGCGGCAACGGAGCATCCGCGGCCACGGCGGCACTTCCAGCGGCGGAGCCGCCACTGCGCCGGCGGCAACCGCAACCGCCGTAGCAGTCGCAGCAGGCAGGCGCGCCCAGCGCGCTCGCCGACGAGCTGATGAAGAGCGGACGCAAGTGGAGCTCTTCGTCCATCGCCGGCGAACAGAACTACCGCAAAAAGAAGAGCATGCCGCTGCTCTCCGACGCGGATATCGCCTACCTGCTAGGCGAGGCAGCGCCGGCGGCAGCCGCGCTCCCGCACCGCGGCAGCAACTCCTGCAGCCGCTGCCGCCCCAGCCGCGTCCAGCTTCTCCGGCTATTCCCAAGACTCCGCCTTTGCGCCGGGAAGGCGCGGCCGTGCGCTATGTAGGCACGCCCGCTGTCGGGACCTCGCAGGCCGCAGCCCGAGGGCGGGTAGCGACCCTGGGCCCGAGCAAAACCGAAGTCGACCAGCGGCGGCGGCGCATTGCATGGACAGCCGTAGCCGCATTTCTGGTAACGTGGTTGATCGCCTTCTTCCGCTTTTTCCTGCCGCGCACCCTGTTTGAACCCAGCACGGTATTCAAAATCGGATATCCCTCCGATTACGGGTTGGGCGTGGATACGAAATGGCAACAGAAGCACCGCATCTGGGTGGATCGCACGCCCGGGCGCCTGTTCGTGATTTACGCGGTCTGCACCCACCTGGGCTGTACTCCTGACTGGAAGCCCGCGAAAACAAATTCAAATGTCCATGCCACGGCAGCGGATACGACAGCGAAGGGATCAACTTCGAGGGACCCGCGCCGCGGCCCATGGACCGGGCGCATCTGGAACTGGCTCCTGACGGGCAGATCATCGTGGATACCAGCCATCTGTACTCCTGGCCGAAGGGGCAGCCGAGTCATTTTGACGACCCAGGGGCATACCTTCCGGCATAAGGGGTCTGCCGCGGAGGCTTGCAAATGAGGAAAGGCAAAAGCGGGCAAGCGAGGTGAGATCGTATGGCCGATGAAGAGAAAAGCAATGGCGGAAGCGGGAACGGCAACGGAAACGGCAAGAAGGGACTGGCAGTCGTCGATTGGATCAAAGAAGACGTCACGTCCCTGAAGACCGAAATCCCGCAAAAGGCAAAAGAGCAGATTGAAGGCCTGAAAGATCCGACCAAGACCCAGGTCTACACGTCGGTCTTCCGCCACAAGCACGACGACACTCCCGCGCAACCGCGCCCTGGGTGTGCTGTCAAACGTGTTTCTCCACCTGCATCCGGCCAAGATCAACCGCGACTCGGTGCGCTACAGCTACACCTGGGGCATGGGCGGGATCACGTTCTACCTGTTCATTGTGCTCACCTTTACCGGCACTTTGCTGATGTTTTATTACCACCCGAGCAAGGTGCAGGCATTTCGCGACATCCTGTACCTGGACAGCGACGTCCCGTTCGGCAAGCTGTTGCGCAACATGCACCGCTGGGCGGCCCACCTGATGGTGATTGCCGTCGAACTGCACATGTTCCGCGTGTTTCTCACCGGATCGTATAAGAAGCCGCGGGAATTCAACTGGAGCGTAGGAGTGATCCTGCTGGTGCTGACGCTGCTGCTCTCCTTCACTGGCTACCTGCTGCCGGACGATCAGCTCGGGTTCTGGGCGGTGACGGTGGGAACCAACATGGCGCGCGCCACTCCCCTGCTGGGAAACCAGGGACCGTTCGGGGCACAGTTGGGAATGACTCCGTATAACGATGTGCGTTTCGGGCTGCTGGGTGGTTCCATCGTGGACGCCAACGCACTGCTGCGGGCCTACATCTGGCACTGCATTGCCATTCCTATCATCGCGTCGGTGTTCATGATCGTGCATTTCTGGCGGGTGCGCAAAGACGGCGGAATTTCCGGTCCTGCGCCGGTGATGCTCCCTTCGGAAGTGGGCAAGCGGCGGCGGGTGGAGTAAGCCAAGGCAAAGGGCATTGCAAGCAGGGAACCGGGCAAAGTGGCTTTCTAAGCGAAAAAGAGGTTGGCTATGGACTGGCACCAGATTTGGGAGATCGTATCCGCTCCGGACAACATTCCCATCGTGGCTTTGCTGCCGCTGGTGGTGTTTTATTCCTGGCTGGCGTTCCGCCAGGCGCGAGCCAATGACAAGCTGGTCGAGGAGCTAGAGGCCAATCCGGAAATGGCGAAGACCCACCATCGCAAGACGTTCCCCTGGCGCCCGGGGTGGCAGAAAGAGGTTCACGTCTGGCCGTTCCTGCTGCGCATGGAGTTCCTGGCCGCGATTATCATTACGGCCATTCTGATGGTATGGTCCATCACCCTGAATGCGCCGCTGGAAGAGCCCGCAAATCCCAACCTGACGATGAATCCGGCGAAAGCTCCCTGGTACTTCCTGGGGCTGCAGGAGATGCTGGTGTACTTCGATCCCTGGATCGCGGGCGTGGTGATGCCCAGCCTCATTATCGGGGGACTGATTGTCATTCCCTACATCGACACCAATCCTCTGGGCGCAGGCTACTACACGCTGAAGCAGAGGAAATTCGCCATTGCAGTGTTCATCTTCGGGTTTGTGATCCTGTGGGTATCGATGATTATGATTGGCACCTTTATCCGCGGTCCAGGATGGCAATGGTTCTGGCCCGGCCAGACCTGGGACCACAACCGGCTGATCTATGAGGTGAACCGCGACCTGAATGAGCAGGTCAACCTGTTTCTGCCCTCCTCGCTGCAGATTACCTCCAACCTGGCCAAGGGGGTTTTCGGGGGCATCGTTGTGGGAGCGTATTTCGTGCTCGGAGGCGGCCTGCTTCACCATCTGTTCCGCAAGCACATGCGAACGGATTATCAGCGCATGAGCTTGCTGCAGTATTCCATCATGATGTTCTTCCTGCTGACCATGGTCGCGCTGCCAATCAAGATGGGGCTGCGGCACTTGTTCAACATCAAGTACATCTGGACGACGCCCTGGTTCAACGTTTGAGCGGGAGCCGGGAGGCTGCTTTCGCGCTGCTGCCGGTTTTCGGCCGTTCGCGAACTGTTCGAGAAAGAAAACGCAGTCTGTTTCTGTCAGGGGCCCTGAACGTCGAAAGTGAACTGATCTGTCGCTGATAGCTAAAAGCTGACGGCTGAGAGCTACAGGAGGAGGCCCGTGTCCGAGAAACCGATTCCCGAGCAGGACCCGATTACCAGTAAATCGTATGCCTTGCATTATCTGATCGCGACGGTTTTGCTGATGGGGACACTCTTCTGGGCGCTATGGGACGAGGCCTATGGGCAGCGCCCTTGGCGGACGTATCAGAATGAGTTCCAGACGCGCTATTCCCGCCTGCTCGAGCAGGTCCGTTCGCAGGCGACCACCTCTGAGCGGGAGCTGCAGAATTCGGCCGACTACAAGCGCCTCAACGCGTCCTACGAACAGGCGGTGCGCGACTCCACTGGCCATCAAAAGGAACTGGAAAGCCAACTGGCCAGCGTGAACGCCGATCTGATGGCGGCGCAGTCGGTGTTTACCGACCGGCGCGCCTACGTGAACTACCTCACCTACACCCTGGAGCATGAGACCACCGCCGCGAGCAAACAGAAAGTGCAGCAGCAAATCGACCAGTATGAGCGGGCGCAGGTGAGTGTTTCCTTCCCCGGCGGCAAAACCGAGCAACTGAACTTCCCGCAGCTGCAGGATCGTTACAACGGATTGCGGGATCGGAAAACCAGCATCTCGACCCAGCTGGGGGATGTGCTGAAACCGGTTACGGCGTCTCGCCAGGCGTTCGACACCTGGGTGAGCGACCACATGACCACCCTGACGCCGACACAGCTAGCCGGACTGGAGACCAAGGTAGAAACCTCGTCGCCGGAGATCCACCAGATCAACGTGGCGGACGCCAACATCGTGGACCGCTGCGAGTCCTGCCATCTGGGGATTCGCGAGCCGGTGCAGATTACGGCAGCGGCCATGACCGTGGGCGGAGGAAAGCCGGACAAGTACGCGCGCGCCTTCGTAAGCCATCCGGATCCGGAGCTGTTCAAGATTCACGATCCTGAGGTCTTTGGCTGCTCGACGTGCCACCAGGGCAACGGACGCGCCACCACCAGCATGGAAAGGGCGCATGGCAATTACGAACACTGGCTGTGGCCAATGTTCAAGCCAGGCAATGTCGAGGCAGGCTGCGAGAACTGCCACCGCGCCGACATGGTGCTGATGACCACGCTGGGAACGGGCGCGACGATCAGCGAAGGCAAGTTCCTGTTCCGGCAGCGCGGCTGCAACGGCTGCCACCGCTACGAAGGATACGACCACGAGCCGGAGGACCTGGTGAACATTACCCAGCAGATCCGGCAACTGGAGACGGAGAAGAAAGACAATCTGCTGCAGGCGCAGCAGTACATGCGGCAGGCGGACGATCCCCACACCTCCAACGAAGAGGCCAACCGGCTCAACACGCTGGCCGTGACCATGCGCGTAGACAACAGCAAGATCGACGGGCAGATGGAGCAACTGGACCTGCGCAGCCGCAGCCTGCTGCTGGATGAAAAAAAGATCGGGCCGGACCTGAAGGAGATCCGGGCCAAGCTCAACAAGAACTGGATTCCCGTATGGCTGCACAAGCCCACGGATTTCCGCGCCACCACGAAGATGCCGAACTTCCGCCTGAACGATGGTGAAATTCGCGCCATTTCGGCATTCATCTGGCAGTCGGCGCTGACTGATCCCCTGCCTCAGGCTCCCCACGGCAACGCCGAACATGGCAAGGAGTTATTTGAGACCCGGGGCTGCCTGGCATGCCACTCCATTACCGACAACGGACAGCATATAGGAGGGGATTTCGCCGCTGACCTGAGCCGCGTGGGCGAGAAGGACAACTACGATTATCTCTACCGCTGGATTAAGAATCCGCGGCAGAGATCGCGTCCTTATTGCCCTTATGAGAAGAAAGATATCGGACCGGAAGACTATGCGAAAAAGGGCCTGCCATACGTCTTCGACGTGGACCACACCACTTGTCCCAACGACGGGCACGAGCTGGTGGTGGAACAGATGACGGTGATGCCCAACCTGCGCCTGTCGGATGAGGACGCTGCCGATATCGCCAGCTATCTGCTCACGCGCCGCGAGCGCGATCCGGGCTCCTATCCTGAGGCCGCTTACATGGATGATCCCAAGCTGAAGGCCGAGGGGAAGACCCTGGTGCAGCACTTCGGCTGCGCGGGCTGCCACGAAATCGCTGGTTTGGAAGAAGAAGGCCGCATCGGCACGGAGCTGACGTCGGAGGGGAGCAAGCCGATCGAGCGCCTGGATTTCGCGCTGCTGACGGAAGTGGCACAGCGCGGAGGCAAGGAGCCGATCACCGATAAGGTGGCCGAGGCCCGCCTGCCCGACGGTCCGGCCAACGGTCCGTGGTACGACTTGAAGGGATTTTTCGAGCACAAGCTGGCGGAGCCGAATGTCTACGATCTGGGGATGGTCCGGACGGAGGACGAGAAGCTGCGCATGCCTGACCCGCACCTGTCAAAGGAACAGATTCAGGCGCTGACCACGTTCCTGCTCGGCAGTGAAGACACTTCCCTGCCCGCCAGCTATCAGTACCGGCCGGAAGACACGCGGCGGGACATTCAGGAAGGCTGGTGGCTGGTGCGCAAGTACAACTGCGTGGGATGCCACCAGTTCACTCCGGGACAAAAGACGGCGCTGGAGGACCTGCCGCGCTACCGGGCCGATCCCGAGCAACTGCCTCCGAAGCTGCTGATGGAAGGGGCGCGTGTGGATCCGGAGTGGCTGCTGAAGTTCCTTCACAACCCGGCGCTGAGCGATACGGACACGCACCGCGACGGAGTGCGCTTTTATCTGAACGTCCGCATGCCGACGTTCTATTTTTCGCAGAACGAACTGCGCAAGCTGGTGCGCTTCTTCGAGGCGATGTCGCAGCAGCCCATGCCCTACATTCCGCAGCGGCAGACTCCGCTCACCTCCCGCGAAGTGGACATGGCGCGGGCGCTGTTTACCAGCCAGGCTGCGCCCTGCCTGAAATGCCACGCTACCGGCGATCCGGCGCACGACCGGGCGGCCACGGCGCCGAACTTTTTGCTGGCCAGGGAACGTCTGAAGCCGGGCTGGGCGGAGCGCTGGCTGCTGGACCCGCAGGCCATCAGTCCAGGAACGGCCATGCCCTCAAATTTATTCCGCCAGGATGGGAACCGCTGGGTGTTTTCCGGGCCGGTACCTCCCTCCTTCCAGGGATATGAGGGCGACCACGACAAGCTGCTGGTGAACTACATCTTCCAGCTCACCCCGGAGGAACAGCGGCGGGTATCCGCGGGGGTGGGCCGCAGCGCGGCTTCAGCATCGCCACCTGCCGCCAAAAAAGGAAGTTCTGCAAGAAATACTGTCCGGCCGGCGACAAGTAGTGCGGGACCGATTGCTTCAAGGTAGAATGGAATGTTTACTCTGGGCCGGAGGCCCGCTCGTACGAACGGCCGGCGAAGAACTGTGCTCTCACGTACCGGGAGCCGATTGCGAGACGTGTAGGAAAACTAACAAGAGAGGCCGTGATCATGAATCCGAAAAGCAAGCTTCCCCTGGTGACGCTGCTGGTTTCCGGACTGCTGTTGCTGGGAGCCTGCAGCAAGAGCAGTACTCCAACCGGCGAGACCAGCACGGAACAGCCCGCCGCGCAGGCCGCCATGACCACCGTGGATCCCGCCACCGCCGCCACCATTACCGGTACGGTGAAGTACACAGGCCCGGTTCCCAAACCGGTGAAGATCGATATGAGTCAGGACCCCAGCTGCAAGGGCACGAACATGGCGGAGCCCATCCAGGCCGAGAACGGCGATTTGGCCGACGCATTCGTTTATATCAAGGACGGGCTGGGCGACAAGAACTTCGCTATTCCGCAGCAGCCCGCGGTGATTGACCAGCAAGGTTGCAAGTATCATCCCGAGGTGCTGGGAGTGATGACCGGGCAGATGATCGAGATCCGCAACGACGATCCCACGACCCACAACATCCACCCCACGCCGACGGAAAACCGGGAGTGGAACGAGTCGCAGGCTCCCAACTCGCCGCCGCTGGAAAAGAGTTTTTCGCGTCCCGAGATCATGATGCAGGTGAAGTGCAACCAGCATCCCTGGATGAAGATGCACATCAACGTAGTGCGGAATCCGTTTTTCGCGGTCACCGACAGCCAGGGCAAATTCGAAATCAAGGGCCTGCCGCCCGGCGACTACACGCTCGCCGTGGTGCACGATCGCCTGGGAGAACAGGACCAGAAGATCACGGTCGGTCCCAAGGAGAGCAAGACCGCTGACTTCACCTACACCGGTGCGGCAACCGGCGGGATGTAAAACCAGTCCGGCGGGAGCGGACCGGCTGCCGGCCCGCTCCCGGAACATCATTCTGGCCGGGTTTCCATAACCCAGGGTTTCATAGCTAAAGAGGAGTCGGGTTCTGAAGTCCGTTACAACACCGTACAACCGGTCACACCACGCATTTGCCGTTTTTGTCGCCTGCAGTACTTTTGTATTGATCGTTGCGGGTGCTCTGGTAACCAGCAACGATGCCGGCCTGGCCGTGCCGGATTGGCCGACCACATTCGGGAGATTTGCCATGCCCAGAATGGTGGGCGGCGTGCTTTACGAGCACGGGCACCGCATGATCGCCGGCGCGGACTGCATTCTCACCATCGGCCTGGCGGTATGGACATGGCTGGTCGACAAGCGCGGCTGGATGAAGAAGCTGGCGTGGATTGGCTTGAGCACCATCCTGATTCAAGCGATTCTGGGCGGAATCACGGTGCTGGATTTTCTTCCTCCGGCGGTTTCCACGGCGCATGCGCTGGTGGGACAGACGTTCTTTTGCATTGCCGTGATGATCGCCCTGTTCACGGGAAAGCAGTTTGTGGAGCAGGAACCGCGCATCGCGGCGGACCGGGGCCGGCCCAGCCTGCTGACCTTGACCTTGCTGTCGGTAACGGTGCTGTATGTGCAACTGGCGCTGGGCGGCATGTACCGGCATAACGGAATGGGCTGGCAGCCGCATGTGCTCAATGCCATGACCGTAGTGGCGCTGCTTACCTGGACGGCGGTGCGGACGCTGACGAATTATCCACAGATCGATGCCCTGCGCCGCACGGCGATCCTGATGCTGGGGCTGATGCTGCTGCAGGTGGGATTGGGCTTTCTGGCTTTCGTGACCAAGGTGATCGAGGGACCGATGTACCCGCAGCCGGAACCGGCGGCGGTATGGTCCACGGTATCCCACGTGGCCGTAGGCGCGCTGCTGCTGGCGACAACGGTTGTGCTGGCCGCTCAGGCGTACCGGCATCTGGCCGCCGTTTCCAGCGAGGAGTGGCTACAGGCAACTTCCGCCGGAAGCGCCCGTGTCTCCCCTCGAGCGCATTCGGCGCACTCCCGTAGCCCCGAGGCAACAGCATGAGCACCGCCACACAGCCCATCCAGGATGCCGGCAAACCCGCCAGCGCGGCAGCCGTGAAGCGCGGACTCTCGCTGGCGGCGCGGGACTACAGCGAACTGATCAAGCTGCGGGTGACCAGCCTGATCGTGATGACGGCGTGGACGGGCTTTTATTTCGGGGCCCAGAAATCGGGAGTCTCTTCCCTGTCGTGGACGCTGTTCCATGCCCTGCTCGGGATTGGGCTGGTCTCCGGCGGCACCGCCGCCCTGAACGAGGTGGTGGAACGCGATGCCGACGCCCTGATGCGGCGGACAGCGCATCGTCCTTTGCCCAGCGGGCGCATGGGGACGGTGTGGGCCGCAACGCTGGCCGGCGCCATGGTTTTAGGGGGCGCCGCCTATCTGGCGTGGACGACCAACGCCCTCACCGGCACGCTCAGCCTGCTGACCGCGATGGTCTACCTGGGGGCCTACACGCCTCTGAAAAAGGTTTCGCCCTGGTGCACGTTCGTGGGCGCGTTTCCCGGCGCCATGCCCCCCGTGCTCGGCTGGACGGCGATTCGCGGCACTTTCGACTGGGAAGCCCTGGTGCTGTTCGCCATTGTGTTCTTCTGGCAGTTTCCTCACTTCCTTTCCATCGCATGGCTCTACCGGGAGGATTACCAGCGGGCATCGATCCGCATGCGCCCGGCGGTGGAAACGAACGGAGCGTCGACCGGGCGGGAGATCCTGGCATATTCGCTGGCGCTCGTTCCGGTGAGCCTCGCTCCCAGCCTGGTGGGAATGAGCGGAAGAGTTTACCTGCTGGGAGCGCTGCTGATGAGCCTGGCATTGTTCTGGGCGGGATTGCGCCTGGCCCGGCTGCAACAACCGATTACCGCGCCTCAGTCCAAGCTGCGCGCACGGCAGTTGCTGCAGGCAACCGTGTTCTACCTTCCTCTATTGTTTGCCCTGATGATGATCAATCTGGCGTGAGAAAATGGTCCGCGACGCAGAAAGCGGCGCTGTGGACGTTTGCCTGTCGTAGAATGAACTGTGCCCTTTCAGCAGACCGCAACCCCAGACGAGTCTATGTCCGCCACACTCGCGGCGGAGCTTAACCGCGGTCATCCACATTGAGGGCCTGCGTCATGACTATGAGACGCGGACGGCGCTCGCGGGAATCTCCTTTGACGTCGGCGAGGCGGAGATTTTCGGACTCCTGGGTCCCAACGGAAGCGGTAAAACCACCCTATTCCGCATTTTGTCCACGCTTATGCTGCCCAGCGGAGGGCGGGCCCAGATTTTAGGCAATGACTGCGCCACCAATCCCAACGGAGTGCGGCGGCAGATCGGGGTGGTGTTTCAGGCTCCCAGCATCGATGTGAAGCTGACGGCGGAGGAGAATTTGTGGCACGTGGGCCATCTCTACGGCATGCACGGGCCGGCGCTCAAGGCGCGCATCCGGGAAACGCTGGGCCGGGTTGGGCTGAGCGACCGGGCTGGCGAGCTGGCACAGACCTTTTCCGGAGGCATGCAGCGGCGGCTGGAGCTGGCCAAGGGACTGCTGCATCGTCCTTCGGTCCTGCTGCTGGACGAGCCCACGACCGGACTGGACCCGGGAGCGCGCATTGACCTTTGGCAGTACCTGCGCATGCTGCGGGACCAGGAGCGAGTGACGATCCTGGTGACCACGCACCTGATGGAGGAGGCGGATCGCTGCGACCGCCTGGCGATCCTGAGCGAAGGCCGGCTGGTCGCGCTGGGGACCCCGACGGAGCTAAAACACGAGATCGGCGGCGATGTGATCCTGCTGGAGACCGCCAATCCGGAATCGCTGGCGGCGCGCATCGAGCAGCGTTTTCATCTGCGACCCAGCGTTCTGGACGGGAAAGTGCGGCTGGAAATCCAGCAGGGACACCGCTTCGTGACCGAGGTAGTGGAAGCCTTCCCGGGAGAGGTGAAGTCGGTCAGCGTAAGCAAGCCCACGCTGGAGGACGTATTCATCCGTCGAACCGGGCACCGCTTCTGGAACAGCGAGAACGCGCCCGGCGAAGCCAAGGCGTGAACGGAATGGAGAAGACTTTGGCAACGCACACACAAGTGGCTAGCCTCGCGCGGCGTCCGCGATGGCGGCGGAGAACACACCTGCCATGATGCCGCTGCTGCATGGCCTGCTGGTGGCGGGTTCGCTGTGGTGGCGGGAAATTGTTCGCTTTTACCGGCAGCGCTCGCGCATGGTGGGAGTGATCGCCTCGCCGGTGCTGTTCTGGCTGGTGATCGGCTCGGGAATTGGGACCTCCTTCCAGGGAAAAGGCGCGGCCAGCGGCGAACACTATCTGCACTATTTCTTTCCCGGCGTGCTGGTGATGATTGTCCTGTTCACCTCGATCTTCACCATGATGTCGGTGATCGAAGACCGCAAGGAAGGTTTTTTGCTGTCCGTACTGGTGCGCCGGTGAGCCGCTCGTCGATCGTGCTGGGCAAGGTTCTGGGCGGAACCTCGATGGCTACGGTCGCAGGGCCTGATCTTTCTGATTCTGGGCATCCCGTTGGGTATCCATTTTTCCCTTTCCGTGCTGGGACTGACAGTGCTGACCGTATTTCTGATCGCGTTTTCCCTGACAGCGCTGGGATTTGTGATCGCCTGGCCGATGGAGTCGACGCAGGGTTTCCACGCGGTGATCAACCTGTTTCTGATTCCGCTGTGGCTGCTCTCCGGGGCCATGTTCCCGCTGGCGGGGGCTTCGGGATGGATTCGAGTGCTGGTGCGCGCCAATCCGCTTGACGTATGGCGTCGAGTCCTTGCGGCGGCTGCTGTTTCCGGCCAGCGCGGCTCCCCAGTTTCCCCTGGGCATGTCCCTCGCGGTATTGACCGGGTTTGCCCTGGCATTGTTCGGGCTGGCGTTCCTGGTCGCCAACCGCAGGAGCAAGCGGCCCGCGGCATAATTTTCCGGGCGCGAGTTTTTCGTGTTCGAGATCCCCAGATGCAGCTCATGCCAGAAGGTACGCTGAGCCTCCTGCCCACGGTGAATGCGGTGCTCAACGGCACCAGCGCAGTGCTGATTTCAGCGCCCGCGGCGCATGATCCGCCAGGGCCGAGTGAAATCGCACCGCAAACTGATGATTGCCGCGGTGGTCACCTCTTCGCTGTTTCTGATTTTTTATATCACCTATCACCTGAACGTCGGTTCGGTCCATTTTGCGGGACAAGGCTGGTCCCGCACGGTGTACTTCACCATCCTGTTCACGCACACGGTGCTGGCGTAACCGTAGTCCCGCTGGTGCTGATCACGCTGAGTCACGGCTTGCGGCGGCAGGACGGCCGCCACCGCCGATTGCCCGCTGGGCCTATCCGGTGTGGATGTATGTCTCGGTCACCGGAGTGGTGATTTACGTCATGCTGTATCACCTGTTCGCCGCATGAGGTCGGAGAGTGCAAACCCCAGATGCCACTGAAACGACGGATCCGCGCATGGCCATTGTTCGGCTGAGAATCGACATCAGCGGAACCGTAGGCGAGGAAGCACGCCTGGCAGACGATCCGTCATTTCGACGAAGCCCAGGCGGCGTTTTTCGGCGCCGAATTCGGCAGCAGCGGAGCCCTGCACCCATCCCCTGGACCAGCCGCACCCTACAGGGAGAATGGCGGGGGCGGAAGTGCTGGTATCCACCAGCCTGCTGGCGCAGTATGCTGTCTCGCACTATCTGGAGCAGCGCCGGGTACTGGATGCCGATGTTGAGGAGTAAGGGCAAAGTCGGTCGCTGACTACGCTTTCGCGGCGAAAAGCAGTTCCTCACGGCCTGAAGCCCGTTCGGAATGACACTCGAAATTCTGCATGACCCTGGGAAAAGGTGCTCGCGTGGCCCAAGAACCCCCGAATCCGCACCGCGTCTCGCCCGCCGGAACCTGCCGGCAGGCCTGAGCAGGTGCGATCGCAGCGTTCGCAACCGGGTTGTGTTCTTCCTGGTGGCGTGGGCGATCGTACTGCTGCCGTTTCTGTTCTGGCGGAGCACCTGGTTTGGACGGCAACTGCCCGACGACCAGATGACGCAGTACCTCCACGATGAGCAATCGCCGCGCCACATCCAGCATGCGCTGGTGCAACTGGGCGAGCGCATGGCCCGCCAGGACCCTTCCGCCCGGCGCTTCTATCCCGACGTGGTGCGGCTGAAGAATCACCGGCTGGAGGACATCCGCAACACCGACGCCTGGATCATGGGACAGGACACCACGCAACCGGAATTTCACCAGGCATTGCGCGATATGCTGAACGATCCTTCCCCCACGGTGCGAGGGAATGCGGCGCTGGCGCTGGTACGCTTCGGAGACGGGGCGGGACACGCCGAGCTGGTGCGGATGCTGGCTCCGGTGACCATAACCGCGTCGGCAGCGGGACGGGTTGTGGACCTGGCATCGGCCGGCACGGCCATCCGTGAAGGCGGCCTGTTGGCCGAACTCGACAGCGGAGGAAAGACGCTGGACCTGCGTTCGCCCATCAATGGCCGCGTGCGTTCCCTGGCCGCGCAGAAAGGGGCGCAGGTTGCCGCCGGCAGTGAGGTTGCTGTGGTCGATCCGGCCGCAGAACAAGTATGGGAAGCGCTGCGCGGGCTGTACCTGATCGGCAACACGGAAGACCTGCCCGTAGTTCGGGCCTACCTTCATCCCATGGCTGACCTTCCCGACCGGGTGCGGCAGCAGGCGTCCATGACGGAAAGCGCAATTCTGGCGCGCGCCGGCAAAACTCCAACCCAGGACAGCAACAGATAGCGCCCGACCCTAGTGGCGCTTGAAGAACTGCACGGCCCGCTCGTGCGCCTTGGCCTTCTCGCGCGAGGAGAAGGTTCCGAGGTTGCGGCGCTTTCCCGTCTTGGGGTTCTTCTTGCGGGAGTACAACCTGTACTCGCCACTTTTCAGTTTGCGAATCATGTTTGTTTGGATGCCGTCGGCGGGGCGCTCAATTGCCCGGGTGCAGGAACGGTCTGGTCAATGCAAGCAGAGGCCAAAGCCGCTAGGCAGCCATAAAGAGTTCGAGCAGGGTGACTTCCGGCGGGCAATCGAAGCGAAAGGGCACGCCGGAAAGCCCAATGCCGCGGTTGGTGTAGAGGCGGGTGGGGCCGACATGATAAAGGCCGGTGGGATACTTGCGAGCCAAAGGAGGCAAGTAGGGAGCGCCAAAGCCGGGCATGCGAATCTGCCCTCCGTGAGAATGCCCGGAGAGCTGGAGATCGACGGAATGACGGGCGCTGGTATCGGCCAGGTCGGGCTCGTGGGCCAGCAGAACGATGGCTTCCTTGGAGGGAATGCCGGCCAGCGCGCAATCGAAGTCCGTCTTTTTCGCTATAGCGTCGTCCACCCCGGCAATCCAGAGGCGGGCACCATCCTTTTCCAGCGGAAGATTGCGGTTGCTCAACACAGGAATGTTGTGAGCCTGCGAGGTCTTGGTAATCAGAACCGGATCGGTGCCGTGGTCGTGGTTGCCCAGCACGGCAAAACGTCCCAGAGGCGACTGCAAGCCGGTGAGGATGCGGCTGCAGGGCTCGATGAAGCGGGCATCGCGGGGCGAGCCGTCCCAGCTTCCGCTGACGAAATCACCGGTGACCGCTATGAGATCGGGCTGTAAACCATTCACGGCAGCGACGGCGGCCTGAATCTCCTTTGGCTGGGTAAAGGGCTCCAGGTGCAGGTCGGTGATGAGGGCAATCTTGAGGCCATGAAAGGCTTCCGGGAGCCGCGGCAGCATGATCCGCACACGTTCGACAACGAGGTCTTGCGGCGCGATGAGGGAGCTATAGCCGGCCAGGCCCAGGCCGGCAGTCGCGCCCAGCCCCAAGCCAAACCCCATAAATTTACGTCGTGTGAATTCTGCCATGGCCTGGGATCGGAAAATCGCAACCCTCCTCCAAGTATTGTCCAGCACGGAGGTGCTACAGGCAAGTTACCGGGGAGTAGTCCCTCTCTGTTCTGACGCAAAAGGGGAGCCGCTGGTTTTCCACGTTGGCCGCCGCGCGGCACGATTACAATATGAGTAACGCATGGCGAACCTTCGCTACAGCTTCATCATTCCCGCTTACAACGAGCAGGAGCGGATCGGCGCTTCCCTGGATGCTTTACTGGCCTATCTTGCGCGGCGGCGCTGGGACGCGGAAGTGCTGGTCATCAATGATGGGTCGAGCGACCGCACCCCGGAAATCGTTTCCCGGTTCGCCCGTCAGAATCCCGCGGTGCGGCTGCTGGAGAATCCCGGAAACCGTGGCAAGGGCTACAGCGTTCGCCGCGGGCTTGGGGAAGCCTGTGGCGATCTGGTGCTCTTTACCGACGCCGACCTTTCCACGCCCATTTACGAATGTGACAAGCTCTTTGCCGCGCTGGACGACGGAGCCGATGTGGCCATCGGGTCCCGCTGGATGGAAAGCGCTTTGCAAGCCCAGCGCCAGCCCTTGTACCGGCAACTGGTGGGTCGAGTATTCAACCTGGTTCTCTGGCTTACTCTGCGCCTGAACTACAAGGATACCCAGTGCGGGTTCAAGGCATTCCGCAGGCCGGCGGCCCAGGTGCTCTCGCGATTACAGCTCGTGGAGCGCTGGGGATTCGACGCGGAACTGCTGTTCCTGGCGCGCAAGCTCGGACTGCAAGGGCGGGAAGTTCCGGTGGAGTGGGCGCACGATCATCGATCCAAGATCCGCGTCTTTCGCGACGGTCTGGTCATGGTGGCCGACCTGCTCGTGGTTCGCTGGTACCAGATCAGCGGCAGATACAAGCTTCGCCAGGCCTCGGAAGAGCTCGCGCGCTTCTCCCAGAGCTCCCAAAGCGCCATTGCGCACGCGGCCTCGCACGCGGCGAATTCCTGACAATCCTGAATCAGGATCTTCCCTGCCCGGCAGGTGCCTCCGCGCTGCGAGAGACGGCAGCCGCCACCGTCGCCACCTGTTCCGGCGTCATTTCCGGATACAGGGGCAAGGAAAGCACCTCCTGCGCCGCGTGCTCCGTTGCCGGAAAATCTCCCCGCTTATAACCGAGGCTGGCAAACCCCGGCTGCAGATGCGCGGGAACAGGATAGTGGACGGCAGTCTGAATGCCTTCGGCTTCGAGCGCAGCGCGCAGCTCGTCGCGCGCCGAAACCCGAATGGTATAGAGCTGAAATACGTGGCGGCAGCCGGGCTGCTCCCGCGGAAGGGAAAATCCGCTGTCCTGCAGAAGCCGGGTGTAGCGGGCCGCGAGGTCGCGACGCGATTCCGTCCAGCGCGGCAGGTGGCGCAGCTTCACGCTGAGAATCGCGCCCTGCAGGGCATCCATGCGGTAGTTGTAGCCTTGCAGCACGTGCTGGTACTTGCCGGCATCGCCCCAGTTGCGTAGCAGGCGGGCTTTGGCCGCATAGTCGCGGTTGGAAGTGACCAGCGCGCCGCCTTCTCCGTAGCCTCCCAGGTTCTTGCCGGGATAGAAACTGAAGCATCCGATATCCCCAATCCCGCCGACGCGGCGGCCCCCGTATTCCGCGCCGTGGGCCTGCGCGGCGTCCTCAATCACCACCAGGTTGTGTTTTCGCGCCAGGGTCATCAAGGCGTCCATGTCTGCGGGATGCCCGTAGAGATGTACCGGCAGGATGGCGCGGGTGCGCGGAGTGATGGCACGTTCCGCGGCGGCGACGTCAATGCAATACGTCTCCGGATCGATATCCACCAGTACAGGACGCGCTCCCGCGTAAAGAATCGCCGAGACGGTGGCAATAAACGTGAACGGAACCGTAATGACTTCGTCTCCGGGTCCGATGCCGGCGGCGAGCAGGGCCAGATGCAGAGCGCTGGTTCCGGAATTGACCCCTACGGCATGCCCGGCCTGGCAGAAGGCGGCGAAATCGCGCTCAAACTCCGCCACCGGTTCGCCCAGGACAAACCTGCCGCTATCGAGCACCGCCGCAATAGCAGCATCGATTTCCGGTTTAATGCTGCGGTACTGGGCCTGAAGGTCGAGGATGGGAATCAAGGCATGTCTCCGACGGCGCGGATGGCAACAGAGAATTGTAATGGACGGCCTTACGAGATCGCTTTCCGCGCTGGCTTCCGCGCGGCAGACGCAAGCAAAACCCACGCTACTTTGACTACGCGCCTGGCGGCGCTTCGCTCACGATGGCACAGCTTTGCAATCACTCTCTTTCGAAAACGCGGCCAGGTTTGCTTTTCCGGTCAGCACGTCGGCGATGCGCTCGGAAGCCCGGCCGTCCCAGAGCGGCGGAATGGAACCTTTTTTGAAGCGCCCGGCGAGAATGCGCTGCAGCTCCTGGCGCAGGCGGTTGGTGTCCCGTCCGATCAGAATATTGGTGCCCAGCTCGACGGTGACAGGTCGCTCGGTGTTTTCACGCATGGTGAGGCAGGGACGTCCCAGAAATGTGGTTTCTTCCTGAATGCCGCCAGAATCGGTGATCACCACGGTGGCGCGTGTCTGCAGGCCAAGGAACTGAAGATAGGGCACGGGATCGAGCAGGCGCACCCCGGGAAAGCCGCTGGCATCCATGCCGGCGTCGGCCAGGCGCTGCCTGGTGCGGGGATGAATGGGAAACCATACCGGAAGCTCGCCGGCGATTTCCGCCAGGGTGCGCAGCATGCCGGCAAGCCAGTCCAGATCGTCGACGTTCGACGGACGGTGCAGCGTCACCAGGGCATAGCGTTCCGGCAAGTCCGAGGGCAGGTGGGCGCGAGCCGCCGGCAGCATGCGCACCAGGGTATCGATCATGACATTGCCCACGAGGTGAATCTTTCCGGGAGCAACTCCCTCGCGGACAAGGTTCTCATCGCCATCCGGCGAAGGCGTGAATAACAGGTCGGCAACCTGATCGGTGAGCAGGCGATTGATCTCCTCCGGCATGGTGCGGTCGAAGGAACGAAGTCCGGCCTCAACGTGTCCGATGGGCACCAGGAGCTTAGAGCAGACCAGAGCGGCGGCAACGGTAGAATTCACGTCACCATAGACCAGCACGCAATCCGGCCGGCGCTCCAGGATCACGGGCTCGAAGCGGCTGATAATTTCCGCCGTCTGCTGAGCGTGGCTGCCGGAGCCGACCTGCAGGTTCACGTCGGGCGCGGGAATTTCCAGCTGCTGGAAAAATACGTCCGACATGTTGAAGTCATAGTGCTGTCCGGTATGGACGAGAGTCTGATGCACTCCGGGCCGCTGCGCAAGCGCTCGTACCACGGGAGCTGCTTTCATGAAATTCGGGCGCGCGCCCACAACATGGAGGATATGCATAACGAAACTGCCTGAATTCTAGCACCCGTCAGGGCAGCCAGAGCGCGTGGATTCAGCGGGAAACGTTACTTGAGTAAGCACGGGACCTGTGCCACGCCTGCGCAAGTTGTCCACCTAGAAAGAGAATACGAGACCGCAGAACGCGATAGCAGGCGCGCACCGCTTCCGCGTCGCCGGTATAAGGATCCGGAACCTCCAGCGGACCTGGCTCTTGGGGTGAAGGCTCCAGCAGCAGAATTTTGGGGAGGGCCGCGGGAAACCGCGCGGCCAGGTTCGCTTCGTTGCTGAAGTCCATGGCAAAAACAGCATCGCAACGTTCCATGAGTTCCGCCGTGACCCGCGTGGCCCGGTGCTGTTCCAAAGAAACGCCAAACTCGGGCGCCAAGGCGATGGCCCGGCGGTCGGCTTCGCGTCCGGAACGGGCGTCGGTCCCCGAAGAGATCACCTCGATACCGTGGATGCCCCGGCGTTCCAGCTCGGCTCGCAGCAGTGCCTCAGCAAAAGCGCTGCGAATAATGTTTCCGTAGCAGACGAACATGAGGGTGCGAGGCAGCAGGGCATCGGGACGCAATGTGGAGTGGCGACGGCCCAGCGTTCGCGCCAGCAGCAGACGCAGATAGGCGCGGCGCGCGCAAGGCTCCAGAGCACGGTACGCGGAAATGCGCCCCCGCAAGGAAGCGGGAATCAAGGCTCCGGCCACACGCTTCGCGATTTGGCGCGCTCCCCTGGCAGGGGACTCTTTCGCCTGGAGACCGGAAGCCGGATTGGGTGTGGAAGCCGACAGGAGGAACCTCGGAATGGGCCGATTATAGCAATCAGGGGGCAGGCTTCCAGTTCCGCAGCGTGGCAGGGCCGCCTCCGCACGTCAGCTTCTCGTATTCGCAACTGCAAGGAAATCAAGGCCCCGGCGAGCTTCCTCCCCGATGGGCTAGCCAGGCGGACTAGCTAAGTCGTGCCGTATTCAGATTGACAGAAGGTGGGTGCAGGAACAAAGCTGTTCACCGCCGCAAATTCGCGGCCCCCGAGGTATTGGTTAGCGAACCACAAATCTAAATACCCTTCAGGAGCCCTCAGGATGCGCACTCGTCTACTTCTGAGCTTACTCGTGCTGGCCTCAACGCTGTTCCCCACCTTTGCATCCGCCGATTCGGTACTGCCTCTCGACTTTTCCTCCGCACTTTCCGGCTGGAACCAACTCTATTCTCCTCGGTTCTTCAGCTGCGGCTCTTCTCCCGGGACCTGCTGGCAAGGCAATTCCGCGCTGGGCCAGGTTCTGAGTTTGCCGCCGGGAACCTACACCTTCAGCCTTCTGGTAAGGACCCTCAACTATGCCGCGTATCCTCCGGACATTTTTCTGTACGTGTGGTGGCAGGATGCACGGGTGAAGCCCACCTCCACCGAGTCCGTTGGGGACTACACGAAATTCACCTATTCGGGCTTGATGACCCCGGGAGGAAATACCGACCTGGTTCTAGGTTTCAGCGGCGGCTGCGGATGCCTCAAGTGGAACCTTTCGACGCCTCCCCCGCCTCCAGCGGAAGCCCCGGAACCCGCCACTCTGCTGTTGTTGGGAACCGGCGCCGCCGCAAGTTTTGTGAAAAAGGCCAGAAAAGTATGGTATGGAAGGCGTTCCGGATAATTCGTTCAGGTACCGGGACCATATTGGCTGTCGTGGGGTCTACTCGCGACAGCCTTTTTCGGAACCAGAGGCTGAGACAGCCGCACTGAACGCCCTGCGTTCCCAAGCCAGAACCCCACCAGCGCAGAAGGAATGGGGAACTCTGAACGGTTCTTTAGCGTTTGATTCGAGCGGCGAACCGCCCGCCGATTATGATTGCTGTCCAGGCTGCGCGACGGTAAGTTGGCAGATGCGAGTCATAGACGGCATCAAACTCTTCAACGGGGACCGCTCCTCTGAGCTGTTTAAAGCTTCCCGCACCTGCGCTGAGATTTAACACTGCCTGCTGTCGCGCCGCTTTCAGAATCATAACGGCCATCAGCATTCGGTAGAGCCCCGCCGACTGAGGCAGATCGCAGTCGTATCCCGCAACCGCGCCGGTAATCAGGCCGCGTTGGACGAAGTAGGTGAGGAAACCATCGATCCTGCCGTCCCGCTCCAGAGCTCGATAACAAAAGATCCTATGCTTCAGCATCAGAGCAAAAAATTGCGAAGTGAAATCACAATTCAGCCCGGAATGCTTCGAAACATACAATCGCCGGTATAACTCCTGCATCCGAGCGGTGTGAAGTTCCAGCACCGTGGGATCGTCGATCACCCGGTAGCCAGAGCTTTCCAGCAATTTAATGTCGCGCTGCAGGTTCTGATGTTCCAGACAATCGGGACTTCTTGCGTCCAATATGTACACTCGGCGGCCACGTACCAGGCGATAGCCGTTCTCTACGAGCGCGCTACAGAAGCCGCCGTCCAGAACCGGATTGACAGATCGGATCACGACCGCAAAATCCGGATACTGCTGTGTGATTCGGCGCGTGAGCGCCCCAATTTGTTCCCCTGACCATTCTGGAGAAGGATTGGTGGCCAACAGCCAGTTGTTGAGCAGCGCAACCCGATCCAGGTGGGCCGAACGCAGCAGGGCGCCAACCGCGGATGCTCCCACGTTTAAACCGAAACGTGGAGCCGCGGGATGGCGCTTGGAGAATTCCTCTATGGTGTAGCGAAGATAATGGGCATAGGGCGAGCAGACGTCCGCAGACCGGACTTTTCCGCAGTTGAGCACCAGCGGAACGACACTGCCGTCCACCTCGGCCGCACACACAGGCAGATCTATATTCTGGAAATAACGCAGCGTACCGTCCCGCATCAACGAGGAAACATACCTGCCTGCACGATCGCCTTCGGGCACGCCGTTGTGATCGGTGATGATGCGCACTGAATGAAGATCCGTGGTTGCTTCTCGCATGAGGATGCCACGCCATCAGCTAGCCAGCAGGCTTGCAATAGGATCTTACGGAGCGAAATTTCCCCTCCGAAGGTTCTGCCAGTTCATCTGCGAAGTGCGCTTCAATTGCTGCAGAAGGTCCAAGCAGATGCTGCAATTCCGATGTGATGTCGCGCACCGTGGCCTCAAACGCGTGTCGGCTGCTGGTCAGAAGCTTCAGCTCGAAACGAAGGGCTTCATGCTGGATCAATTGATAGCGCAACACTTCGTTCCTGCCCCTGAAAACCGACCAGATTATCCTGGGGTGTACGAAGGTGCCATTGGGCAGCCAGACCACATCTTCGACACGTCCCTCCAGATTACTCAGCAAGGCTAAGGTGCGGCCGCACGCGCACAGCTCCTCCGCAGCTGCCGCCAGGTCCCCCAGGGCATAGTTCAGCAGTACTGTGCCACGGTTTACGAAGTTCGAGAGGATGACTTGCCCCTTTGTACCGGTTGGGAGCTCATGGCCCTGCGTATCGACAACTCTCAAGTGGCACAAATCCTCATGAAGGTGGAAGCGCCGGCTCTGCTCACAAAAGAAGCCAATCTTGAAACACTCCACGGCTGCGTAGTGCGATAAGACAGTAATTTGAAATTCCTGTTCAATCAGTTCCTTCCCTTCCGGCGTGATCGCGTCGGCGCCATAGTTGATCACGCGCGGACGATGAAGAGCGATTCGTCGGGAATGCACCTGCCGAAACAGCAATTCCAGAAATGAGCCCCAGCCTAAAATGACGTCCGGGCGAAAGTCATTGATGAGCTGAGCGATGCGCTCCACCGGCTGCAGGACGGAAATGAAGGCTCGCTTGGGCTTAAACGGCAGCAACGTGGCCTGCTCATAGAAGCGCCACACCTTCGCAATCGTCCAGGCCGAGTACCCGATATAGAGCTCGCGATATCCGATGCTCTTTCCGCAGCACTTCTGAACCACGGCTCGTTCCCTTTCACCGTAGGCGATATTCTCCAGAAGCGAGCGGCGATCATGATGAATCCTCAGCCGCATACCGGTGGTGCCGCTGGTTAGAAAAGGTATGGATTTCTGCCCCAATTCCGATGTCGACACAAACTGCGACGGATCCCGGTGTACAGCCTGTTTATCAATCAGGGGAAGCAAGCCGAGATCCTTCACCGAACGAATATCGTGGGGGGCAATTTTGTTTCTTTCGAACCAGGCGCGGTAGAAAGGAACGTAAGCCGCGGCATAACGAACAGTGGCCCGCAGGCGCTTATCGCGCAATGCGTAGAGCTCTCCGGTTCTGAGGAAAGGAATACTGCGCTGTGCGCGACAATGACGAAGCACGGTCGCGGTACCATAAAGTTTTTGGAACAAGTTGCCGTCCATCTCAGTCGTGCGCCCTGCCTGGTTGCACCTGCTGTTGCCCAGTTTGAGCAGAGTCCCTCGGCTTGTCTGATTGGGTGCTTTTCATCCAGCCCGAATCCCGTGGGCCCAGGTCGCAACGCTTTCGGGCGAAACATGCCAGGTAATAACCGGTGCGGAAACGCGTGGGCAAAGAGTCGAACCGCTCGAAGGCTTGCAGCACTCTCCGGGCAGTTTGGGTTGCAACCGTCTTCTGCCCAATGCGCTCCAAAAGAGCGATCAGCGCGATGGCTGGCGCGCGTGGCGCGTGCGCCACCGCTGTGATCTTAAAGACTTCGAAACCCGCGGCCTGAAGCTGCTGTTCTGCCATGCGCCTGGTATAGGTGTGCCCAACGTAATATGGAACAATGCCAATTCGCTTCAGCAACGGAAACGGCAGATGATTGCGCAGCCACACCACGGGGTTGTGAGGGTTGTCGAAGGTGATGATGGCGATGCCCCCTGGAACCAGGACACGGTTCAATTCCGCCAAACACACCGCGATATCATGAAAATGAGAAAAATGATCCAGCGACGATCCACACAAGACGTACCGGCGGGAGGACGACCGGATCGGCAAGCGGCGCAGATCTCCTACCATCAGCCGGCAGGATTCTCCGGCGGCATTCAGTCGTCGCCTGGCCGCCTCAACCACGCCTGCGGAACAGTCGATTCCGATGCTCTGCGGTCCCATTTGGGTGAGCAAAGGATCGGAGCTGATGGCCTCCTCGAACAGATCCGTTTTTAATCCGTTACGCCTGAGCGGGAGTGGCAGCCAGGGATCCATAAGCCGCAAGTACACCCATGCCATGTAAGCACGCCATGCGGCGAGCGGCGCAGCATCCGTCCATGTGCTAACGACCCCATCCCAATAGGAAGGACCGTACTCACCGCCTTCTTTCAGCTTGTTCGACGCCCCGCTGTCGCGATCAGAATCGAATCTCGCTGAAACAACCACCTCAAGCCCTCCCCGGTTCGGCTGATATTAACCTGGCTTCTTCACACACAGGAAGCCGGCGAAATTGAACCACTGAAAAAACATTTCTGCGATCTCAAAACCGTTTTTGCGGAAAAGTTCCAAGTTCTCTTCCACGCGGTAGGGGATCAACACATTTTCCAGTGCTTCGCGTTTTCGCGCGATTTCAGTTTCAGAATACCCATTGGCGCGCTTGAAGTCGTAGTAGTGCTCGACGAAGCAGCGGTTGCTCTCGCTGTGCCCGCCAAGAATCTTTTCGGTGACAATGAGGACTCCGTTCTCGACAAGCTGACGGTAGATCGATTGAATTAAATCTGCCCGACGCAAGGGCCGGAGGAATTGGAGCGTCCAGGCCACGATGACCACGCTGGCGTTATCGAGGATCAGGTCGTCGGCAGGCAGGCTGAGATCGCGGTAAAGAAGTTGGATGCGGTCTTGCGTTTGACGCTCGGCGATCTTGCGCCTCGCTTCCTCGAGCATGGGGACCGAATTGTCATAACCGATGAACTGGCTGCACTCCTGCAGCTCCTGGGCCATGCCTAGCAGAGTGGTCCCGGTGGAACATCCCAGGTCGTAAACGACTGTACCCGGGATCCAGTGCTTCCTGGCAATTCTCCTGATCATGTATTGCTGTTCCTCGTAGAGAGGAATGCTGCGGACGAGCATGTCGTCGAACACTTCAGCAACTTCTGCATTGAACTCAAATTCGTTCCCGCCGAGCTCGGAATTGCGAAATACGTCGTCTCGTTTCATGCCCTTTAGAACTCCCGTGCTGCGATCGCTGGTTTTCGCCGGAAGAGAAAGCCACGAGTTTCCACCTTTTCCGGCGCGCCGCGGACGTGCCAATTGCCTGCATAAACAAACTCCCGCAGCAACTCCAGGTTCGATTCCTGCAGATGATCGATAACCTCCTGACGATTAAGGCACCAGCTAAAGAACCGCGGGTACCCTGCTCTTCTCGGCCGGTGGAGCGCAACAAAGGATGAAGAGCGGAATACAGTCTGCACTCTTGCCAGGTACAGGAACTCGCGCGTCGATGCCGCGATTTTGCGGGCTGTGCCGCGCCAGTCCTCGGCGTAGTGCAAAGAACTGCTGCTGATCACGAGATCGCAGGTCAGCCCTTCCACAGCCCACTCGTGGAACCGGATCTCAGGTAGTAATTTCCGCCCGACCTCGCACAACATAGGAACATCCACACAGTGGTAGTCGAAGGCAACCTCGGGAAGCAGAGCTTTGCTGTAGAGATAGTAGTGACCGGCACCGCCGCCCCAATCCAGAATGGACATCATGGTTTTATTGCGGCTCGCACGCGCCAGCACATATCCATAGGACATCATTGCGTTGTGGTGGGTTCGGTCTTCTCGGGTATGGCTCCAAGGGAAATGAGCAACGCCGAGCGGACCGGGTCCTTGCAAATTTCGGACAAGCGTCGGCCAATGTTTCTCTTGGCTTTGAGCGATTTTCTTGTGGTTCCAGGCGAGCGCAGCGGAACCCCGGAAACGCGTGGCATCGACATACTCCATTTCCGAGCCCAGGTAATCCCTGAGGTTGGAGATCAGAGCGCGAGACGCCCGAAAAACCTCTTGTACACTACCCATTGTCATCCGGTGCCGCTTGGGTATTGCACCGCCCATGCCCTGCTCCGGGACCGAGCGTCCGGACGGATTCTTCCCTCGACAGTGCGCGCCCCGGCCAGAGTCGCAGCAGGTTTCGCTGCGATTCTAGTTCCGTTCTGCCTGGGGGACTGGCGGGAAATCTGCTGCAGAATCAGAGGTTTCCGGCATCGCAGAGGCAGTTCGCCCACGCCTACTCTGATAAGTGAAAATATTTGCGGTTTAGTGCCGTTCCGTTGGCAATCGAGTGAGAACTCGATGCCGGGTCCGGCCAGCCCATCTATGCCGTCATGGCAGCTTGCCTGTGTTCGACTTTCCGGACGGCACTTTGCGCTGCAGCCAGGCGTCGCCGAAGATGCTCGGCGAACCCGTCGAGCAAAGGCGGGTAAAGCATCTCGTCGTGTTGCCCGGGAAGTTCAATCATCTCTGTATCGGCGCAAACGCGAGACCATCCCCGGCGCGGATCCAGACGCGGGCCGACCCCCGCGAGGTCCGACTCATCGCTCAGGAACAGGTGCACCTTCCCCGGGAACAGCTGCGGAACGTACTTGCCGCACACCTTGGCAGTTTCCCACAGCAGGTCCTGGTGATCCAAAGGCTCGTTCGCCACTAGTTCGCGAGCTGGCTTTCCCTGGGCGACGGTCCGAACCTTAGTGCCCAGGGACCGCATGCCCCTGACTCTGGCGCCGAAATACCGGAAAGCTGCGTGGGGATTCAGGCGGGCAGCAGTCTGTAAATGGTGTATGCCACGCTGGGAAAAAAGAAGGAGCCACTGCCAGCGTGGAATGAAGGAAATTGGCATCCAGGTATTCAGCATTCCCAGCAGGGCCACCTGCTGATTCTCCTTCCGCAACTGCTGCGCCATTTCGAATGCGATGATCCCCCCAGGCAGAAACCCATCAGAAAATAGGGTCCTTCCGGCTGCCGTTCGCGGATGAGTTCGACATAGGCACTGGCGCGCTGAGGCACGGTTTCGATTTCGGTCAAATTTGTCGCCCGCCGCGTGCCCAAGCCATAGAACGGCTGCTCGGGACCGATGCGCGATGCAAGATCCCGCAGACCGGACATCACCAGAGAGCCGGCGCCTCCCGGTACCCAAAACAGCGGTGGCTTACTTCCTTCGGATTCGACAGCAATCAACTGATGCGGGCTTTGCGGCCCGGCACTGCTGATCAGGCCAGGGGTGCGGGGCACGTGCCGCGTCGAGGAGGGATGAGCGATCGACGACTCCTCCGCTTGGGATGCGGCAGGCCCCGCTTGTTCCGCTTTCTCCAAGGGACCGAGCTCAGCGCTCAGCCAATCCACCAGTTCGTCCAGGCTGGGGCCCTGCAGAAGCTTGGCAATGGGCAATTGCACGTCGAAATCGTTCTCAATTTTGTTCTTCAGCTCCACCGCCATAAGGGAGTCCATCCCAAAACGGGCCAGGGATATCTTTGTATCCAGGCGCTTTTCGGGAATTCGCAAAACTTTGGAGATGCTGCCGAGCAGGTGCGCATGCAGGAGTTCCATCGCCTTCTGCCGGCTTTCCGATGCCAGCACCGACTGCCGAATACTCCGTTCACTTTTCGCGGCGGCATCGCTGGCATTCCATTCCGAGGAGAGCTCGGCAAGCAGCGGGCTCTTGCGAGTCTCCGGCGATCGCTCCACCACCACTTTCCAGTCGACCCGCACTACCGCGATCTGGGCAGGTCCAGGCTGCAGGAGTCGCGTGAGCAACTCGGTTCCTTCCGCTACCGGGATCCCGGCGAAACCTTGCTCGGCCAGGCGATTGCCGCGGTTGTCGGCTTGCGCGGCCATTCCGACCTCCATCCAAGGTCCCCAGTTGATCGATAGCGCCGGAAGTCCCAGGCTCCTGCGGTAATGCGCGAGCGCATCCAGAAATGCATTCGCTGCCGCATAATTCGCCTGGCCCTCTCCGCCCAGGACGGATGCGGCCGATGAGAACAGCACCAGAAAATCGAGGTCTTCGTTTTTGAGTTGATGATGCAGGTTCCAGGCTCCAGACACCTTGGGCGCAAAAACCTCCGCAAATTGTTCCCGGGTTAACCGCTGCAGAGTTCCATCGCGGAGCACACCGGCGGCATGAAGAACACCTTTCAGAGGCGGCCCAGTGCGACCGATTCCGTCCAGAACCTGCGACAGTTGATCCCGATCGCTCACATCTGCGGCGACCACCTTAGTGTCTGCACCAGCAGAGCGTAATTCTTCAATAACGCCTTCCGCCGTTGGGCTGGCAGCCTTTCTGCCCATCAGCACCAAGTGACGTGCACCCTGCTGCACGAGTTTGCGGGCGAAAGCCAGGCCCAACCCGCCCAAGCCACCGGTGACGAGGTAGGTTGCATCGGGCAGAATCTGAACCGGATTCGGGGCATGTTCGACTTCGACTTCAGTTTGTTCGAGGTTGAGAACGATTTTCCCAATGTGCTTGCCCTGCGCCATATAGCGAAAAGCATCATTCGCCTTGGTGATCGCAAAGCTTCTGTAAGGCAAGGACTGAAAGCTGCCGTTCCGAAGCCGCTCGGCCACTTCGCGGGTGAGCGCTTCCACCACGGTGGGGCGCTCCAGGCGCATGCGCAGCAGATCCACGGCAAAAAAGGAAAGGTTCTTCTGGAAAGGAAGCAATCCAATCTGGCTGTCACTGTAAATATCGCGCTTGCCGATCTCCAGAAAACGGCCCCCGGTAGCAAGCAGGGAGAGGCTTGCGGGAATGGCCTCTCCGGCCAGGGAATTCAACACCAGATCGACGCCGCGTCCCTGGGTGCGCTGGCGAACTTCCGCCGCGAAGTCGAGTGTCCGGGAGTTCATTACGTGCTCTATGCCCAGACTCCTTAAGTACTCCCGCTTTTCCTCCGTGCCCGCGGTCGCGAAAATCACGGCGCCGCACTGGCGAGCAATCTCAACGGCAGCGAGCCCGACGCCCCCGGCCGCGGAATGGATGAGCACAGACTCGCCCTTTTGAACCCGCCCCAAGTGGCACAGCGCGTAGTAGGCCGTTTGATAGGCAATTGGAATCGTTGCCGCCTGCTCGAGCGTGAGGTGCTCCGGTTTGCGAAATACCGAGCTGGCGCTGGTGGTGAAAAACGCGCGCAGGCAGCCGGAGACGGTGGAATCAAGGGCAACCACTTCGTCGCCCAGCTGAAAATTCTCCACCCCGGGGCCAACCGCAACCACCCGTCCGGAGCATTCCATTCCGAAGTACTCGGCCCCCGCCGGCAAGCCCGGCGCCATGTTGAGCGCCTTGAGCACATCAAGGAAGTTCAGGCCCACGGCGGCGACGCGGATCTCGACCTCTCCTGGTCCGGGCGCCCGCCTCGGCATTGCCCGCAGCTTCAGGTCATCTAAGACGCCGGTAGCAGCGCTCTCCAGGCGATACGACTCTCTCTTGTCATCGGAAACAGCTATTTTTCTCTGAGTCACCAGATTCGGGGCCGTGAAGCGAATGAGGCGCACTCCGTAGCGCTCCGCCCCGCGCCGGACCACCTCAGTTTCGTCATCAGCATGCAACAGTTCATGGACGAGCAACCGGTATGAGGTGTCTGCTTCAACGTCGACGTGCGTCACCTTGAACTCGCGCATCTCCCGCACCGCAACTCGCGCCATCCCGGCCAGCGCAGACTGGGCAATGGAAGTTGCCTTCGGCCCGGTCCCAACTGGCTGCGCGTTCGTGGTGAGCACAAATATGCGCGGAACCTGTTGCCACTCGATTTTCGCGGCGGACTGCAGAAGCCCCAGCAGACTGCCGCACATTTGCTGGGCAGTTCTGGCTACAGATTCCTCAGGCAACTCCCAATCCGGCAGGGGATCGATTGCGCTGAGGGAAACGATGCCGCGACAATCTTCGAGCACAGCGAAATCCTGCAATGCAGCGGCGAGATCCTCGCCTCCCCTGCCCGTCTGTGCCAGCACGCAGGCATGCCCCTCCGCCTGCAGCGCATCACTAAGCTCCTGTTGGGCTGCGGCAGTGCCTCCCACTAACAGCCAGCTTCCGGCACGAGCCCGATCCGCTGGCGGGGCCTCCAGCTTTCGCCATTGGCGCTCGTACAACCACTGCTCGGAAACAGAGGTGCGGGAGGCCTTCGAATGAAGCTCTTTGGCCTGATACCCTACGATCCGGATCAGCACCTCGCCATCGCGGTCGAACACCCTGATGGCAGAGGTGGAGATCCCATCGTCACCGCGCTCCATTCTGACCTGGCACGAGAGTGGCTGCCCAGGATCCGGCCGCTTGCGAATCTCGAACGCTTCGATGTGGAATGGCAACCGAAGCCCCAGGCCGCCTTTGACGTAGACCAACAGGGAGTGCAGAAAGGCGTCCAGCAGCGCGGGATAGACATAGTATTGCCTGGCCTCCGCCAAGTTGAACGCCGGCAGCTCGATTGTCGCGACCGCATCTTCTTTTCGCATCCAGCTATGCTGCACAGCCTGGAATGCGGGGCCGAAAGAAATGCCGAATTGGATTTCCTTATAAAACTGGAAGTGGTCCGTGTGGGCCGGATGCTCCTGGGTAAGCTGATCCGCGCACAACGGGGGCAGCTTTACATCCAACCTCTCGTTGGCCTCTAAATCGATGGTTCCCGAAGTCAAACATGCCCAGCTTGCCGATGCCCCTTCGCCCTCCAGCAAGTAGAACTTAAACGAGAGCAACTTGGGCCGGACCTTCTTTCCCATGATCTCAATTTGACCGCCCTGGGGCGTGGAGATTACGAGCTGTAGCCTGGAGACCTGATTCTTGGCGAGAAACAATGCTTTCTCCAGCTTGACGTCACGAAGAATGCGAGGTCCCTCGCCGAAGAGCTTGATGGACGCCGCCAATGCCATTTCGATGTAGGCTGCGGCGGGAAACAGCGGCTTCCCCTCCACACTGTGGTCCGCGAGATAGGGGAACAAGTTCAGATCGAGGGCGGTCTCGAAGAAGTGCATTCCTGGACGCTCGGCCGATTGCCAATAGGTTCCCAGCAGAGGATGTCCGCTGTGGCCGCCGCCCTGTGGTTGAGCGCTCTCCGGCCGCGTGTGTTCGTACCAGAAACGCTCGCGCTGAAATGGGTAAGGTCCGGGTGGAACAAACTGCCCTTGGGGATAGATCTGCTTCCAGTCGAGATTGACCCCGGCAGCAAACAGCGTCCCCACGGACTGCAGCAAGCTGGTCCGTTCGTCCTCTCCAGCCCGCAGCGAGGGCACGGATACGATCGTTATTTTCTGTTCAGCTGTGATCTGTCGAAGCGGGGTGGTCAATGCCGGATTGGGGCTCACTTCCAGCAGCGGCCCGGGGCTTTCTTGGAGAATCGCCTGAATCGCAGCGGCAAATTGCACCGGCTGACGCAGATTATGAGACCAATACTGGGGGCCGAGTTCGGCGCCGGAGATTCGCTGTCCCAGCACTGTCGAATACAACGGTATAGAGCCGGGGTTGGGCGTAAGTCCGGAGAGGGCTGACGCCAGCTCTGGTTGCAGCGGCTCCATCTGCTGGCTGTGGCACGCGACTTCAACCTTGAGCAGCCTGCAGAAGATATTTTCCGCTTCCAGGCGCGCCACGATGTCTTGGATCGCCGCTACGTCGCCGGAAATCGTGCACGAGCTTGGGCTGTTGATCGCGGCAATGGAGATCGCGCCCTGGTACTGCTGCAGGCGCTGGGCCACTTGCTCCTGGGGCAAGCCTACCGCGGCCATCCTGCCCATGCCGCTGGTCTGATGCATCAAACTGCTGCGCGCGCAGGCAACTCGCGCGCCGTCTTCCAGGGAAAGCGCTCCGGCAGTCACGGCGGCGGCAATTTCCCCAAGACTATGGCCCATCACTGCCCAAGGCTCGATTCCCCAGCTTCGCCACAAGCTTGCCAGACTGACTTGAACACTGAAGATGGCCGGCTGCATCAGGTCGATCCTGTCCAGACGGGAATCTGCTGCAGGCCGCTCGATTTCGTCGATGATGGAGCAACCCCTGATCTGCCGGATGAGGCGGTCGCATTCCAGCAAAACCTTCCGATACACGGGCTCACGGTTGAATAGCTTCATGCCCATGCCGGGCCATTGCGTACCAATCCCGGAAAACAAAAACACAGGGCGCGGCTCACCGCCAACCGGAGCGCTTGAACTCAGCACTCCTTCGCTCGCCTCCCCGGCAAGCCATGACTCGATGTTCTGCTTCAGTTCCCGGCGTGAACTGCCTAACACGGCAAGGCGATGCGCATGATGCGTGCGCCGCACAGCAGCGGAATAGCACAGATCCTGCAGCGTTAAGGACCCGGTAGACTCGCTCTGGTCGCAATAGGAGCGGGCGATGGCCTGCAGGGCTTCCGGAGCGTGGGCGGAAAGAGCAAGAATCTCTGCCTCCTCCGCCGGGTTCGTTTGCTGACTAGCTGCTGACTGCTTCTCCTGCTGAGGTGATTCTTCCAGCAGGACGTGAACGTTGGTCCCGGAGATGCCGAATGAATTCACGCCGGCGCGCGCGATCCCCTGGCCCTCCGGCCAGGGAATCACTTCGGTCGGCACGCGGAACGGAATCTGCTCCCAGGGAATCGCGGGATTCGGAGTCGAATAATGCAGGTTTGGGGGAATGGTGCGGTGATAAATGCTAAGGGCAGCTTTGATCAAGCCGGCAACACCCGCCGCCGCTTCGAGGTGGCCAATATTGCTCTTGCAGGAGCCGACCCAGCAAATCTGGTCCTTGCTGCGGTTTTTGCCCAGAGCGTCACTGAGAGCGCCGAACTCAACCGGATCTCCCACGCGGGTTCCAGTTCCGTGCGCCTCGACGTACTGAACGGAGTCGGGGGAAATACCCGCTATCTGGCAGGCGTCCAGAAGTAGCTCCCCCTGCATGGAACGGCTGGGCGCCATGTACGTGATGCCCGCCCCGTCGTTGTTGGACGCGGTTGCGCGAATCACCGCGTAGACCCGATCGCCGTCCGCCAGCGCGCGCGCCAGCGGCTTAAGAACTACGATCCCCGCTCCCTCGCCGCGAACAAATCCGTTGGCGCTCGCGTCAAAAGCCTTGCAGTGGCCATCGGGGGAAAGCATGTTTGCCTGCGAAAACCCGATAGCCTTATTCGGGAGCAACATAATGTTTACGCCCCCGGCAAGGGCCATGCTGCAATCGCCCCTTTGGATGCTGCCACAGGCGATGTGGAGTGCCGTCAAGGAAGAGGAGCACGCGGTATCGACTGCTACTGCGGGGCCGTGAAGCCCGTATACAAACGCCAGACGCCCGGCGGTCGAGCATCGAGCGGAGCCTGGCGCGTAATACGTGCTGATGTTGCTCAGGTTGGAACTTCCCAGCGTGCCGTAGTCGTCTGTGCATACGCCGATGAAGACCCCGGTGCGGCTTCCTGCAAGCTGATCCCGGGGAATTCCGGCATTTTCTATGGCTTCCCACGCCGCTTCCAGCAGCAGGCGCTGCTGGGGATCCACCGACATGGCTTCCCGCGGCGAAATGCCAAAAAAATAGGCGTCAAAGCTATCGATGTTGTCGATGAACCCGCCCCAGCGGCTCACTGTCTTGCGTGGAGTCGCTGGTCTTTCATCGTAAAAAGAATCCGCGTCCCAGCGCTCGGGTGGGACCTCTGTGATAGCGTCTACCCCCTCCAGCAACATGCGCCAGTAGGCGCTTACATTCGGTGCCTTGGGAAACCTGCAACCCAGACCAACAATGGCGATCGGGGCAAACGAACTGTCATCAGCCGCATTCTCCGCGGCTGAGCCCTGGGGGAGGGTTGAGGGCATGATCCTGCTCCTGTGGTGCAAGAGAAACAGCAATTTCGTGGCCGGAAAGTGCCAGAGGCCCGTACATTAGCGCTTTGTATTTACAGGTGCTTAGGAGCCCTGTGCAAATTCTGCAAATCTACATCGCAATCTCTTGCATATTCTTGCTGACTGAATTGCAGTCCCAGCGAACCGATGCGCTTCTCTAACGTGCCATCGTTCAGGCTGCTGACCGGGCAATGGCTCGGCCAATGGAGAAAACTCTTAATCTCGAAATGGGCGGTCAGCGCCGTCAGGCTCACGTGGTAATCGGCACAGACCCTAAAGGACCGGGTCGAACACCACCGCCCGTCAACCGTCCAGCAAACTTCCACCTCATCTGCCGTGGGCACTTGAACGCAGTTTGGCTCCGCCACCAGTCCATTTCCGAGACATTTGACGTACGCCTCCTTGCGGGTCCACAGGCGAAAAAAAAACTCGCGTCGCCGGGACTCTGGCTGGCAAGAATACTCCCACAGCTCCGAAGGCGAAGCGATAGTCTTGATTAATGCCGCGGCGTCGATGTGTGAATCGTCCAGTTGGATATCCACGCCCACGGGCACCGACGGGCAGATCGCGTAAATAGCGAACCTGCCGGAGTGGGAAAGATTGAAGTTCAATGCCCCATGCTGCTCACCGGCCAGAACGGGCTTTCCCGATTCCTCAAGACCGACATTCACCGCACAAGGATGACAGTTCAGATAGGAAGCAAGAATTGCCCGCAGGGTGCCCCGCGACCGGCGATAGCGTCTAGATGCTAGCTCAGTCGCAAACTGTTCCGCATGCCGGAGTTCTTCCCGCGACAACCACTGCGGTTGAGGGAGCTCCGCATCCAGAGTAGCCAGCCACAGCTCAAGGCTGGTGCTGGTATGCGGATTGGCTGATGCCGACATCATGACTACCAAAACTGCGCTTCCAAACTGCTCCGCATCGAAAACCTGCTGCAGTAGCCAGCGAGAAACCACCACGGCGAGCTTTCGAGCAAAGGTGGCGGACTGCTCAGGGCGTTCGTTCTGCGCGCTGCTGATCCGGCTACGTTAGCCGTAAGAGCCTCTTCGGGCAAGCCAGATTTTCGGTAGTCCGGGCCCGCTGGTGCGGCTCTTTCACTCGGCAATCTCGGGGGTAGCTTCGGGCCGCAAACACCGAAGTCAATCGCTTCGATGTTACTCACGATAAACGACCCGGGATCTCTTTATTGTATTGCGATTTGATCCCCAGGGGTAGACATTCCCGGAGTAGAGATTCAACGAAGAGCGGGCTGCCCGCGGGACTTGCCAGTCAGGGACGACGGTGCATTCACCCTGACGGAAGCAACATGTTCAGCCCTGTCCGCAGCAAAGATTTTAGGGGAGGACGCCCGTCTTGAGCACACCAAGAGCGCGCTGCACCCAGATCACATCCCCGAATCCGGAAGCAAATTCAATGATCCAGATAAATGCTCCCAGCGCGATCATCCAATGCCAACCTCCGCCGTTTCGCAACCGGAGCGGGAGGGGAGGCGCCCAGCGGTCGATGGCGCATGCTACGCCATAGCCTGCGGCACCACAGCCAGCGCCCGCAATCACGTCCGTAAGAAAATGACCACCGACGTACATTCGCGGGAGTGCTCCCAGGCCAAACGTCACTAGCACCAGCAGCATCCCCACCCACTTGCGGAAGGCATAGGCTGCCAGTGCAGTGGCGAAAAACACGGCGGTTGACTGACTAGGGAACGAATTCTGGACAGGCAGGCGCGCAATATATTCGGGGAAAAGGCCTGCCAGACCGGGGTAGTGAATGGGAGGAACGTCAGTTACGAAGATAGCGATGAAAATGGTCAGCATTACCGCGATCAGCCCGGCCGCAACGGCGCGCAGGAATTTTCGCAGCTGCGCCTCGTTCTGGCTGGATACTTCCGAGTACCAGATGAAAAGCACCGCGGAGAACCACAGGCCGCCGAAAACGCCATGGTCGATTCCGCTCTGCACGGCATAGTCGAATAGCGGCTTCTCCCCAGCGGTTGCGCCAGTAAGTGGGCGAGCTGCAGGTCGAATGCTGTAGGAAGAATCATCTCTTATCGAAGCACAAAAAGCGAAATATGCCGTCTCTTATGAAGAAACGAACCTATAACGACCCTGCTGACCCGGGGCGCACCTTTGCGGTGGCCTGGCTGCTTCGTACCCCTTTATGCCACTCGCCGTCGCGCCAGGCTGTGAAAGGGATATACCGTTTGTTTCCAGAGCGTACGCAGCACACTTTCGGGACGTCCGCTCTTTCCCAGGGAAAGAACTCGTCTGCAACGCCTGTCTCAGGATACTCGTCATAATTCTTGTACAACGTGCCGAATATTCTGTCCCAAATCGTGAATACGACCCCGAAGTTCTTGTCCCAGTGCCGGGGTTCGATGGAATGGTGAATGCGGTGCGATTGCGGTGTGACCAGGATGTGCTTGAGGAAACCGAAATTCGTGCGCAAATTTGAGTGATAAATCCGTGTGTACCAGGTAAACAGGAATAGCAGATAAACGTTCTGCGGGAAGTGGAATGAAAACATGGCCATGGGAATGAAAATGATGGATTGCGCAACGATGAGTTCTACGATGTGGATCCGAAAATCCGCGAAGAAATTCATCTGTTTCTGGGAATGGTGGATGACGTGGAACTCCCAGAACACGCCTATTTTGTGACGAATCAAATGGTGCAACCACCTCAGCATGTCTCCGAGCAGGATGGTGCAAAGCGCTCGAGCCAAAAATGGCCATGATGCAACCGGCAACGTCAAGAAGGACAGATACCGGTCATAAACCACCATCTGCAATCCCCAGAGGGCGGCCATTAACTGCAGGAAGATGAGGCTTTCGGCCAGAAACCAGCCATAGTCCTGAGCGAGTCCGGGCGAAAGCAATGGCTGGCCACGTTTCGCCGGAATCAGCCGTTCCAGCACGAGCACTCCTGCAAGGAGCAGATACATGACCGGGTCGAAAATAAGCGCAATCGCCTGATGTGCATAGTCCCACACGGCCAGGCGAACGGGCAGCGGTACAGTGGAATCATAGATGCCGTTGAGGAAGTCGTAACCGGCGTGCAGCCATTGCAGTGCAACTTCGTGATGCCAGAACAGCCCCGCCGAAGCACAAAACACGATCGCGCCGGTGACAATAACAAGCCGCGCGATCTGGAAGGACGCGGTAACTGTTGCACATTGGGACTCAGCTCTGTTTCTATTTCTGTTTCCATCCTGAGCCGGGAGTCCATCCGTAAATTAGAGCGAGGAACTGGCCTGCAGCACCTGCGCCGGTTCGGGACGTCCGATGCCGTAATAGAAGAATCCCTGAGCGGTCATCCTCTCCGCGTCCAAGAGGTTGCGTCCGTCAATCACGATGGGATGGACGAGAAGCGACTTCAGGCGCGGCAGTTCGAGCTGCGCGAATTCAGGCCATTCGGTCAGAAGCAGCAGTGCGTCCGCGCCCTGGGCAGCTTCGTAGGCTGATTCCTTATACTCAATTCCGTTCTCCGGGAGCACTTCCCGCGCCCGCTCCATGGCCGCCGGATCGTAGGCCTGAATGCAGCATCCCTCCCGCAGCAGGGACTGGACGATGGCGATGGCGGGTGATTCCCGCACGTCATCGGTTCCCGCCTTGAAGGCAAGCCCCAGGACCCGCCAGACGCTTGCCGCGCAGCGTCCATAGCGCATTGCGCACCTTGCGCAGAAAACGCTGCCGCTGGCCTCGTTGATGCGCATCACTTCTTCCAATAACCCAAACTGTAGCCGCATTCCCGGGCGACGGAGTGGAACGCCAGGAGATCTTTCGGGAAGCAGGAGCCGCCGTAGCCGATGCCTGGATTCAGGAAGCGCGGCCCAATGCGCGAATCGGAACCGATCCCCTCACAAACCTGTTTCACGTCAGCGCCCACCGCCTCGCACAGGTTGGAAACGGCGTTGATGAAGGAAATTTTCGTCGCAAGATAGGCGTTGGAAGCATGTTTGATCAGTTCGGCGCTTTTGGTATTAGTGGAAATCAGCCGGGATACTTCAGGCTGGCTCTTGGGAGCCGGAACTGCCGTGGGTCGCCGCCCATAGCTGCCGTCGGTCATGCGGACGGTAGATCTCCCGCAGAATGGCCGCGCTGCGCTTGTTGTCGGCGCCGACGACGATGCGATCCGGGTAGAGAAAGTCCGTGACTGCGGTTCCCTCGCGAAGAAACTCCGGATTTGATGCCACGTCAAACAACGCTGGCGAGATTCCATTCTGCAGCATCACTTTCCGGATCCACTCACTGGTGAAAACCGGAACCGTGCTCTTCTCGACGACAACGGTATAGCTGTCGATGGCGCGGGCGATTTCACGGCTGACGCTTTCCACGTAGGAGAGGTCCGCCTCGCCACCCTCGGCGGGAGGCGTGCCCACGGCGATAAATACGGCGGCGCTGGCCCGTACCGCATCCCCCAGAGAACTGGAAAAACGGAGACCACGCCCCTGATGGCGTCCCAACAGCTCGGGGAGAAACTGTTCGTGGATCGGAACCTCACCCCGCTCCAGTGACTGCAGCTTGCGAAGATCGTTATCGACACAAATGACTTCGTGACCCAATTCCGAAAAGCAGACCGAGGCCACCAATCCCACGTACCCGGAGCCAATCACAGCAAGACGCATGCCGAATAATCCCCCCGCCTGAAAAAGTCCACTGAACTGTAATGATGCAGCCCACGTGCTGAGTATAGCCGAGTTTCTCAAGGACCTTTGTGCCCACGTCCGTGGTGCTGGTGACTCTGGTAACTTCCGGATTCAGCGGTTGCAAAGGTCCGCTTCGCGGGCATTTCGTGGAATTTCTCATTCTTTTTGCATGGAAACGTGATTCATCATCTCCTGTTCCGCGCGAAAGAGAACAGAACGATGCGGCGGCAGCGCCTTCCGAAACGGCCCGCCTTGCAATCCTGATCCTCCGAAGCCTGAGGACAGCAAACACTCAGCGCTCCTGCCGCGGTTACGTCGGTTTCTCCGTCTGTCCCAAGCCACCGTCACGGGCAGAGGCTTTGCGGTATGCTTACGGAGCATCGTCCCCCTGGGTGGCAACCTCGGGACGATTGCGCCAGGCATACGCTGCGAGTGACGATGCCAGTGCCACGCCTGGATGCGAGTTTTCCGTCATGATTGGCAAGCTTTACCGTTTCACTGCACGCACCCTGGCAGCCTTCCGGCAGCAAGGGATGCGAGGCACCGTGCGCAGAAGGCGCGCCGACCTGACAACCCCCGCGCAGGCCCTGCGGCATCCCTGGGCACGCTTCTGGATACGGTTCGGGGGATGCTCCCGCCGGGGAAGGCTGTCCACGCGAATCGCCCTGATTGGCGCGCCGCAGTATAAGGGCGCAAATACATTGCGCGCCTGAATCGACGCGGCTACGTCTCCCCTTCGGCCATTGTTCAGCACCCGCAGTTCATCGGGGGGACCACACATTTCTGGGAGACCGTGTTGTTATCTCAGGCGACGATGCCGCAGGACCGGTTGTGCTGGGAGATCGCGTCCATCTGCACAACGACACCATCGTCGAGACGGGAATGGGCGGCAGCCTGCAAATCGGGCGTGATACCCACGTTCAGGCGCGCTGCCAATTTTCCGCCTACCTAGGCTCGATTCGAATTGGAGACAACGTACAGATCGCACCCAATTGTGCTTTCTATCCCTATGACCATGGCACCGACCGCCGGACGTGCCGATGAACCGGCAACCCCTCACCACCAAAGGCGATGTTGTGATCGAGAATGATGCCTGGCTGGGCTTCGGCGTTGTGGTGCTCTCCGGCGTCCATATCGGCGAGGGAGCCATCATTGGCGCAGGGTCGGTGGTGACCCGCGATGTTCCTGAGGGGGCAATCGCGGTGGGAAATCCCGCCCGCGTTGTGCGGATGCGTACGCGGCAGGGTGAAACCTTAAGCCGGCGGGAACTATATCCGATCGCAATCGGTCCTGAGCCTGCCAATTCCCTCCGCTTACTTAGGTTGAATGTAAAGGACCGCGGGCTCCGGGAAGGTCTGATTTCAGTGTTAGCTTCGCCGCCGAGGGTTGTGTGCCGCTATCAAGAATCTCTCCGGTTTCCGGCTCGATCCACTGATAGGAAATCTGCCCCAGATCTTCCGCCAGGGTCTAGGGTTACGCCCTTTCGCGGATCGGGAGACATACACCAGATACTGCGATTTGGCGGTCACCAGACAATAGCCACTCGAGCACTTTTGCGGCGCGGGAATGGCCGTGGCCATGTCCAGAACGCGGCTCATCTGCCAGGTCACGCCAAGCGCCCTGCGGATGCTCTCACGGTAGGCATCTTTCTTCATGTCATCCATGAAGATGGGATTTTCACCGCTTAGGAAACTCCTCCACACCCATCCGCACGTTGCCACCCATACCCCACAGATGGTCCGTATCCGCAATCACGACTTTCCTGCCATCGTTGGGAGGAGGAACGCGAAAGCTTCGGGCCCGGAGAGATCCAATCCGCGGGGCTGGCGAACAGCGTCGCGTCCGTGCCACCCTTATGCTGATAGGTCATGCCGACCGGGTGCTGCTTGGGCTTTCCCGCCTCGTAGTCATCGGATCAAACGGATCATGTGGTATTGCCATTCCGGTCGAATAGGGCCCGGCTTCGTTGCAAATCTCGTAGAGAACGTTGTCCAGATCATTGACCGTATCGATCACCTTGCGGACATAGTGCTCCTGAATCCTGGTGACTGCCGGATTGGCCAATGTATCGATCTCGGTACCGATGCCGTCTCCGTTGGAGTCGCCATCGATGCCGTTGATGTTGTTTTTGGAATTGAAAGGGATGCCCCCTCCACTTCCAAGGCTCTTGCGACAACTGCACGCCGTAGCCCTCGAACAGCATGATGGAAACATAAATGCCTCTCCGGCCCGCCTGCTCAAGACGGCTGCGCAGGCGGTGAAAATAGCTCTCATTGAACCGGCTGAGATCAAAACGCGGGAGGCCATCCAGTGCTTTCCCCGGACCCGACCGCGGCCAGGGAAAAGGAGCGGAGATCACGTCGTCGCTGCTATCGGGATAACGCGCCGTCATCAGTTCCGAGGCCCACATACGCATGAAATTGTGATTGTGCGCGGCCAGAAAATCGAGATAGGCATCGTAGTCGAAGACAGGCATCGACGGCTTCGCCGGACCGGAGTCCACCAGGTTCTGCCAGGTATGGGCGCCAGTCAGGTATACCGGCGTGTCGCTGCTATCCGCGAAGTATCGGGGATTTCGCCGGGAAACATGTAAGGGACCGTGCATCTGGATGTGTTCCGTTCTTTCCCGCTGCCAGGATGCTGTGATTGCGGGCTTCCAGTTTCGAAGTCCCAGCCTTGCAGTCAATTCGTCTCTCAATGAAGTTCCCGGTTTCAGTTCCAGAGTAAACGACCGAATCCCATACATGCCGCGAGGGAACGACCACTGCCAACACATGAGCCCCAGCAGCACCGCGCACCCTAGCACAAGCCCATAGGCGCGCCGTCGCCGAATTGACTTCCCCGCCTCTGTGTCCATGGTACTCAGTCAGTTTGTCACACTTGAAATCCGTGGTCAGCCGGCACCGCAGCGCGACACCCGTCGTGGGTATTACTTTCAACTACTTACATCGAAACCTTTCACCGAGCAGTTGGGGATTAGCGGACACGAAGTGCCTTCATTCGAGGGGCATTTCGCCGTCCCGTTTTGTGCAGTTTCCCGCCTACCTCTCAGGTTGTGCTTCGAAGTAGTTGTGCTGGAGTGAATTAGCTGCTTCAATTTAGGTCACTGGCTGGCGACGGTGAACGCTGGTCATTCATACCTTCTAGAGAATGGGTCAAATGAAAGTTTTGGTAACCGGGGGCGCTGGATATATCGGCAGTCATACTGCCCACGCGCTGCGTCGCCGCGGACACGAAGTTGTCGTCTACGACAATCTGTCTACCGGGCATGCATTTCTGGCGGACGGCTTCGACCTGATTGTGGGCGACATTGCCGACGTCGCGCTAGTGCGTTCCGCACTGGCTGACGTGGATGCAGTGTTGCACTTCGCCGCCCACGCCTACGTGGGTGAATCGGTGGAAAATCCGCGTAAGTATTTTGACAATAATGTCAGGGCGGCGCTCAACCTGCTGGACACGACCGTTGCCTGCGGTGTGAAGCGGTTCGTGTTCTCGTCGACTTGCGCGGTCTACGGCGTTCCCGAGAAAACTCCCATCTCCGAGGACACTCCACGTATCCCGGTCAATCCGTACGGCGCCAGCAAGCTGTTTTTCGAGAATGCGCTGGAAGCATACAGCCACGCGTACGGACTGAAATATGTGGCGCTCCGCTACTTCAATGCAGCGGGAGCGGATGAAAACGGGCTAATTGGAGAGTGCCACCTGCCTGAAACCCATATGATTCCCCTCGCTCTGCGGGCGGCAGCGGGCGAAATCCCGGAATTCCAGATTCTTGGCGGTGACTATCCCACTCCAGACGGGACTTGCATCCGCGATTATATCCACGTGATGGACTTGGCGGACGCTCATGTCCGGGCGCTGGATTACCTCGCGGAAGGCGGCAAGTCTAATGCATTCAATCTTGGTACCGGCGAAGGCTACTCCGTCAAATCGGTTCTTGCCGCTGTGGAAAGGGTAACCGGCTGCCATGTCCGTACGCGCATGGCGAATCGGCGTCCCGGCGATCCGCCGATCTTGGTCGCGGACTCGTCCCGGGCGAAGGCTGGACTAAGCTGGCAACCTCTGCGGTCGCTCGACAACACGATTTCCACAGCTTGGAATTGGCTGGCTGCATCTAAAATTACGGCGGAGCCGAAGTCCCAAATAACTAACCCAGACGGAGAATGAGTAATTTTTCATCCCACTGTTGCATTGTTTTTCACAACATTACAACGCAGGGTTACGAAGTCCTTCTGTTGTAAACCAGTTAACTAGTCGAATGTGGGCCCGGAGTTGCATAAGTAAAAGCGGTATTTGCGCTGGGTAAAGTGTGTTGTAATCGTAACCGGGGAAGGCCGTTGCAGTGATGAATATGCCCTGTAGATTTCGCCGATTTTGGATTCTAGGCGCAATCAGCCTTTTTGTGGTGGCCCATGCCGCGGGACAGACGATTCCGCAAACCAACTGGTCGCTGAAGTACGTCGACAGCCAGGAAACTCAATGCGAGAACGCCCCCGCAACCGCCGCTTTCGACGGCAACGCTAGTACCTTCTGGCACACCGCATGGTGCAACCAGATCAATAACAGCCCGCCGCCCCCGCACGAGATTCAGATTAACCTGGGGGCAATTTACAACGTCAGCGGCTTTACCTACCTGCCCCGGCAGGATTCGACTCACGGCTGGATTGGCCAGTATGAGTTCTATGTGAGCAGCGATGGAACCAATTGGGGGACTCCTGTAGCCTCTGGGACCTTCGCTGCGGATGCGTCTCTCAAGACGGTTACTTTTGCTACCAAGACCGGCAGCTATATCCGCCTGGTGGCCTTGACCGAAGCCTTCGGCCGGGCCTGGACCTCGGCGGCGGAAATCAATGCTCTGGGCACGGTCTCCAACGTAAATCAGCCACCTTCCGGGAATATCACCTCGCCCTCATCGGACGTGACCATCACCAAGGGTGGCACGGTGAATTTTGCGGCGTCCGCCAGCGATCCCAATGGTGACTCCCTCACTTATCACTGGACGTTCGGAACCGGCTCCGGAGTCGCGGACTCTCTCGTACAAAATCCAGGAGCGGTGCAATTCAACAATACCGGGACGTACACGGTAACGTTTAACGCCACGGACCCCGGCGGTCTGTCGATTGCAACTCCTCCCACACGTACCATCACGGTGCTGCCTCCGGGCGCGAACAGCATCATTCCGCATACCCACTGGTCTCTAAAGTATGTAGACAGCCAGGAGACGCAATGCGAGAGCGATCCCGCAACCGCGGCATTCGACGACAACAACACCACCTTCTGGCACACCCTCTGGTGCAACCAGATCAATAACAGCCCGCCGCCCCCGCACGAGATTCAGATTGACATGGGGGCAATTTACGACGTGAGCGGCTTTACCTACCTGCCCCGGCAGGATTCGACTCACGGCTGGATCGGCCAGTATCAGTTCTATGTGAGCAGCGATGGAACCAATTGGGGAACGCCCGTGGCCAGCGGTACCTTCCCCGCGGATACGTCCCTTAAGACCGTTTCCTTCCCCACCAAGACGGGACGCTATATCCGCCTCGTGGCGCTCACCGAGGCCTTCGGAAGAGCCTGGACCTCAGCCGTGGAAATCAATGCCCTCGGCTCATTGTCCAACATAAATCAGCCTCCTACCGGAAGCATTACGTCACCTTCATCGGACGTGACCATTGCGCCGGGTGGCACGGTCAACTTCGCGGCCTCAGCCAGCGATCCCAATGGCGATCCGCTGAGCTATCGTTGGACTTTTGGGTCGGGCTCCGGTGTCCCGGATTACCTGGTACTAAACCCGGGAGCGGTACAGTTCAATGTTCCCGGCACGTACACCGTAACGTTTAACGCGACGGATCCGGGAGGCTTGTCCATTCCCACTCCGCCCACCCGCACTGTTAACGTGGTGGCGCCGGGGAGCAGCACGGTAATTCCGCAGACCAACTGGTCGCTGAAGTATGTGGACAGCCAGGAAACGCAGTGTGACAGCGAACCCGCAACCGCTGCTTTCGACGGCAACACTAGTACCTTCTGGCACACCGCGTGGTGCAACCAGATCAATAACAGCCCCCCGCCCCCGCACGAGATTCAGATTAATCTGGGTGCGACGTACAACATCAATGGCTTCACCTACCTGCCCCGGCAGGATTCGACTCACGGCTGGATCGGCCAGTATCAGTTCTATGTGAGCAGCGATGGAACCAATTGGGGAACGCCCGTGGCCAGCGGTACCTTCCCCGCGGATACATCCCTTAAGACCGTTTCCTTCCCCACCAAGACGGGACGCTATATCCGCCTCGTGGCGCTCACCGAGGCCTTCGGAAGAGCCTGGACCTCAGCCGTGGAGATCAATGTTCTTGCTGACCTATCCGGCGCGTTGCCGCCAGACGGGCAGATTCTGACTCCTTCGTCCAATGCGACGATCTCAGTGGGCGATGTCATAAACTTCAGCGGAAGTGCCACGTCGTCCAACGGCGATCCTGTCAGTTATCTGTGGAACTTCGGCAACGGCTCCGGCATTCCTAACTCGACCTCACAAAACCCGGGTTACGTGCAGTTCAACAGCCCGGGAACCTACACGGTGACGCTGACTGCGACGGATACAGTGACTGGGCTCTCCGACGCGACACCTGCTAGCCGCACAATTAACGTAGTCCAGAGTGGCTTTGCTCTCAGTTCCCTTTCGCACTCCGGCTGGACGTTGAAGTATGTCGACAGCCAGGAAACTGTCTGCGAGAACGATGCGGCCACGAGGGCGTTCGACGGCCAGAGTGCCACCTTCTGGCATACCCAGTGGTGTAATGGCAATAATGCGCCCTTGCCACACGAGATTCAGATTGATCTGGGCGCCACCTACAACATTGGCGCCTTCCAGTATCTGCCCCGGCAGGATTCCACTCACGGCTGGATCGCACAATATGAGTTCTACGTGAGCACGGACGGGAATAACTGGGGGCGTCCGGTTGCCAGCGGGACCTTCGCCAATGACATCACGCTGAAGCAGGTAAGCTTCCCTGACAGCACGGCCCGTTACATCCGCCTGCGTGCGCTCAGCGAGGTTGCGGGTCGCGATTGGACATCAGCAGCCGAAATCAACGTGCTGCAAACGCTTTGCGGCACTCCGCCGGGCGTACGGATTACCAGCCCGCATGCGCTCTATCTGCAAACTTCCAGCACTCTGCAGGTCACCGCGCAGGCATGCCTCGATTCCAACACCGAGCCGAACTGGGGAGTTCGCTTTGTCCTCGACGGCGGCGCCCAGAAAATTGACGATCACACCGCGCCGTTTCAGGCCACGTTCAGCAATGTGAGCAAAGCCGAGCACACCATTGATGCTTACGTTATCGATTCCAGCGGCAACGTGGTCAGCGGAACCGGCACAAGCGACCACGCCAGCCAGATTGGCATCGGGGACTACTACGTGACAATGGGAGACAGCATCACCGCGGGGTACGGAGATGATGTTGCCGCCGACAATACTTCCAGCGACGGTCGCAACTCGGGCGGCGGCTACGAGCCGGTGCTCAACAATTTGCTGACCGCCGCCAAAGGATATCCGCAGAATGTCGTTAATGAAGGTGTGGGAGGCACCACATCGGGAGATGGACTGGCGCTGGTTTCTTCTCTCCTGGCGCGCCATCCCAATGCGCAAATGTTCCTGGTCGATTACGGCATGAATGATGCCCGTCCCTGGCTTCCAGTTCCCAGTGGCCTCGGCTTAAACCCTGGCGATTCCGGCTATGCGGGCAGCTTCAAGGATAATATGCAGCAAATCATCAATGCCGTGAATGCCGCCGGCAAGAAGATTGCGCTCTCCAAAATTAATCCGGCACTGGCGGACTGCGCGGTCAATAATCCGTCAGATCCGGGATACTGCGCGCCCTACCCGAATTTCTCCACCGGTGCGCGCACTGTTCTGATTCAGAAATATAACCAGGTCGTCGACGAGCTGCGGGCGATTCCGTCCAACAAAATCACGGTGGTACCACCAGACTTGTATACTTACTTCGCCAATCACACCCAGACGGAGTACTTCGACAATATTCATCCCAATGGGGTTGGATACCAGGCAGTCGGTAACCTTTGGCTGCAGGCGCTGCCGTAACGAGGTGAGAACATGAGAATCGGAAAACAGTGTGCGTGCACGCTCTTGCTGTTGATGCTGGCACTGCCGGCTTTTTCGGATCAGACGGTCAGCGCCGCCAAGCTCGCCCAAGTCAAGGCCCTGTTGAACCAGCACATCACCGCGCTAGAGAGCGGGGATGTTTCCAGCCTGAAGAGTACCCTTGGTGGTCAGGCTTATCAGGAATACAAGTCTTTGCTAATGGAGAACACCGAATATCCCGCTTTCCTGCGGGACTATTACAAGGGCGCGAGCTTTCAGATTGGGGAGATCACGCCAGGAATGGACGACGACGTGATCGCTGAAGTCAAGATTTCCCTGCCCAACTCAACAACCAGTATCACGAGGTTGCGGGTAGCAAACGACGGGAAAGTCTGGAAAATCGTCGCCATCCTTCCCCCTGGATCGACCCACTAATCCTGCGGACGCGGGACTTTATCCGCCGGATCAAAATTGTCCTGTTTTTTCGCCGGCGAGTTCACGTCCCGCTGCCGCGCCGCTCGAAAGATTTCTCGAATTTCCGCTTCTCTCATTTGTTCCCAGAATCGGGTCGAGTGCGTGATTTTCTTGCCGCGCCGCAACATCTCCATCGGTGGGCAGGGTAATCCTCGATAGCTCACAGCAAGGGGCAGGTCGCCACTCGCCAGGTCGCCGATTTCCAGGCCCACAGCCCGGGTAAACAAACCAAAAAGGTGGTCGTCGCTGACCAGGCTGGGGCGCAGTTCCCGGCGCGCGAGCAGGCCGGCGCGCGACATACGTACCACGCACTCGTGACTGAGAAAGAAGGCTCCCCCCAGGCAGTGTTCCCCCATCTCATATCCGTGCGCCTGAGCCTGCCGCAGGGCGCGGCGCAGAGTACGCCAGCGCTGGAAGTGACGGGCGGCCTTCCAGGAGAGTTCGCGGCTTAGTAACTCGCGCGCCGGAGTGAAGTCCCGGACGCCTCCATTGCAATCCACGCGATAGGAACCGAGCATGCCCAGCTCCGGATGTGCCCGAAACAGCGCCGCAGCCTCAGCTTCTGGTTCCGGCCCGATTATGAGTGCATCGGTATCCATGCGCAGAAGCAGGTCGAATGGATAGTTCCGCAGCGCATGACTGAAACCGGCAGCAAGACCGCAATAGAGTCCTCCGCGCGCGCCGGAAGGCCCGCCAGTATCGATCACGTCCACGTCGGGGAACATTCGGTGAAGCTCCAGTCCCGCGCCCGATCCGGAATCGTCCACCAGCACGATGTTCCGTTTCGGCGTGGTGTAGTAGCAGACACTTTCCAGGGTATCGATCACGTTCTCCAGGCTGGGCTCGGGTCCCACCGGAATTACGATCGCCAGACGCATAGATTCCATGGGCATTCGCCTCGATCACCTGGTATCCGGAACGACGCCAACCGGAGCCGAGCCGGGTTTCCACATTGGTTGTGATACCCCCCGTTGAAACAGCCGGTGCTGCCACAGCAAGCCGATCTGCTGCCGCGCCTGGCACTGCAGCCGCAGGGCCTCGACCCTTTGTCCCCGTACCCGCTTCCATAGGGCCAGGACTTCCTTGCCAAGGAACGTTCTGACCGCGTAAAGCGCGAAACGCCAGAGCGGCACATAGAGCGGCTCAAGGTAAGCCGCTGAGCGCCCCATATTGAAAAAGCACTTACGAAAAAACTTCGGCGAAAGGCGCTGGCGCAGGATCTGGTGACGCACGTAAATCCCGGGGGCGTAGACCATGCGGCATCCCGCCTTGCGAAGACGCAGAGCGAATTCAGAGTCTTCCATATAACCTACGGCCCCCGCTCCGAGCAGGGGCGAAAAGCCGCCAAAGCGTCTGAACAGCGATGCCCGCATCACCATGTTGCAGCCGGAAAGATTTTCCCGCCATTCGAACGGCTCGTTCCCGTGATCGCGCAGGCTCAGCATGGCAAGACATTCGCGGCCCAGCCAGGCAGGAAGTCCTCCAGCGCAGTCCAGGGAAATTCGCCCCTGCGCGGCGTCAATCGTTGGATCAGAAAAGGTCTCGCCGATCGCCGGAAGATATCTGGGGGAAACCAGCACATCATCGTCGGTCCACGCCAGGATTTCCCCGCGTGCCAGTGCCCAGCCTGTATTCCTTGCGATGCTCAGACCCGGACGGCTCTCCCGGGTGTGAACCATCCTCCGGGGATAACGCGCCGCAAATCCGGCGAGCAGTTCGCCCGTGCCGTCCGTCGAGGCGTTGTCCACTACCACCAGCTCCCAGTCCGGAAGCGCGAGATTTTCCGGCGTCAGCAGGGAGTCCAGGGTGCCCTTCAGGCTCGAGGCCCGGTTGCGAGTGCAGATGATGACGCTGATGATCATGGATCGCTAGTGCGCCGAAGTCCCTTGCACTTTCGTGCCGGGGTAAAACTTGGCGGAAGCGGTGGACGCCAGCCCGCTGATGCCGCCGAAGGCCAGAAGAGCCCGGGAAAATCGCACGACTCCCGCAAGGTCGCGGCTCTCGGCGTACGGCCCCAGCCGCCAGTAAAGCGCGCGGGTCAGTTCCCGGGCGATCTGCTTCCCAACTCGTCCGCTACATGCGCGACGAGCCTGCCGCAGAAAATCGGGCGAGAAAAGCGGTTCGCTGGCCACTGGATACTCCACCGCCCGGCGGACAATTGCCTTTTCCTCCTCGGCTAGCGGCAAGTCGCCGGGCATACCCACCGCCTCCTGCAAGTCGGCAAGCATCTCGGTCTCTAAGCCGTTACAGGCCATAATTGTCATGCGTTGCAACAGCGCACGCCGCTTCCTTTCCGCCCCCTCCAACGTTGTCCCCTGGCTGGGCAGGTAGCGCTCCAGGGGAAGCCGTTCGCGCAGCCTACGGAAGATGATCCGGTTGAATTCGCGCCAGCGCTGGTAAACATCGCGTCCATCAAAGCGCGCGCTTGCGCTTCCCCGCTCTCCTTCGTGAGCTCGATAGTAATAGGTAGGGCCATTTACGCGCGCGGAAGAGAATCGCTCCGCCAGACGCAGAGTCATTTCATAATCCTGGGAGCGGATGAAAGCCGTGTCGTAACTGCCCACTTCTCCATAACACGAGGCTCGCACCACCATGGCCGGTGACCCGCGGATAAAGTTCCGCTCCATGAGCCGCACAAAGAACTCTTCCTCGGCGAACTGCGGCAGCCGGGACTCTTCCCCGGGAGCAATTGTCCCGTCCGGCTGCGTACTGCCCCAGATAAAGCCGCTGTAGGTAAATCCTGCCTCAGGACGGGCTACGAACGCAGCCAGATGTCGCTCCAGCGCATCCGGAAGAGCAACATCGTCGTCGTCCATTACCCATACGAAGTCGCCCTGAATCTGTTGCAGCCCGAGATTGATGGCGGTGGATTTGCCCCCGTTTTCCTTACGGATATAGCGAATGGCTTTGCCAAACTCCGCCACCACGCTGGCCGTGTCTTCGGTCGAGCCGTCATCGATGATGAAAACTTCCAGCGGACGCACCGTTTGCCCCAGCACGCTGCGGACAGACTCACCCAGGAATCGCGCCCGGTTGTAGGTCGGGATCAGGACCGACACGCGACTGGAGTCCGAAGGGCTCATAGCTGGTTCCTAATTTCGAAATAATTCCGGCCAACGATCAGCAGTTGAAAGCAAAGAGTCAGTATGATTTGAGAAGTGGCCGCATGCTGATCTCAGTCACTTCCGCCGTCCTGGCCAGGTTAAGAGCCGCCATGACCATGGTGGCGACATCCTCAGGTTGCATCAGCAGCGCCGGCCGGTATTCTGCTCCGGATTTTCTGTACAAATCTTCCTGCCGCGGAGTGGCGGTTCGTCCGGGGAACACGTTCAGCACGCGAATGCCGTACTGGTTCACTTCGGCGCGCAGGCTTTCCGCAATCGCCTTCAGCGCAGAAAACGTGGCCGAATATTGTCCGCTGCCGGAACGGGCGACGAGACCAGCGCTGGAGTTCATGAAAACAACTTGGCCGGATGCCGCTTTCAGCAGAGGCAGCAGCAACTGCGTGAGGAGATACGGCCCCCGCAGATGGACCTGGTATTGCGAATCCAGGTCTGCGATGTTCGCTTCCTCCAGCTTCCCGGTGACGATCACTCCCGCGCAATGAACCAGAACATCCACGCCGGCCGCCCGTGATTGCAGTCGCTTGAGCAGCCCGCGCAAATCCGCTTCTGAGGTAATGTCGGCAGCGCAAATCTCCGCACCAGAACCGATTTCGCTGGCAACTTGCTGTAGTTTCTCCCGTGTACGACCTACCAGCCAAACCGTCTTTCCGCTTGCGGCAAGAGCTTTTGCCACGGCACAGCCGATACCACTTCCGGCACCCGTGACCACTGCGACCTGCGAATCCGCCATCCGCGCCCTCGTCCAGGAGCTATGAGCCCCTGAGTTCTATCCTTCCGCAGCGCACCCGACTGTTGGCCGAAAGCATACCCTGAATCTTGGGACCGACCGCGCTCCCTTGCCTAAGTGCAGAGCAGATAAGGACTTTTCCCGTAAACTACTGGTTCAATTGTACCTAAGAGCAATGCGAAATGCTCCCTTACGAGCGTTACTGAGGTGACTTGACGCTCCCCGATGCACCTCCTATGCTAACTTTTTCACTACTGCCTTTCATTCAGGAACCGGGCGTGCGACAGCCAAGTGCCGCTGCGGTGGATTGTAGGAGACACCATGAACACTGCAGCCGATGAACTGTGCGTTTCCGGAGCTGCCGCCAACGAGCGGCAGAACCAGCTTTCTTGCCGCTTTTGCAAAGCTCCCCTGACCCGCACTTTCATTGACCTCGGAATGTCGCCGATGGCGAATTCCTACCTGCGGCGTGACCAGCTCAATTCCATGGAGCCCTTTTTCCCGCTGCACGCTTATCTCTGCGATCGGTGCTTCCTGGTACAGCTTGAGGAATTTGAATCGCCGGCTGCAATCTTTGGCAACTACGCCTATTTCTCGTCATTTTCCGACAGCTGGTTGCAACATGCCCACGATTACGTGAACTCGCTGGTTAGCCGTTTCCATCTTGGACCCGAAACTCCGGTGATGGAGATCGCGAGCAATGACGGTTACCTGCTCCAGTACTTCCAGCAGCACTCGGTTCCGGTGCTGGGAGTTGAACCGGCGGCCAATGTTGCCGAAGTGGCGCAGCAAAAGGGCATTCCTACAGTCTGCAAGTTTTTCGGAGTAGAGAGCGCGCGCGAACTGGCGGCCGCGGGACATCGGCCTCATTTGCTCATCGCCAATAACGTGCTCCCTCACGTACCGGACCTCAATGATTTCGTTGGCGGATTCAAGGTGCTGCTCAGGCCGGAAGGGATTCTTTCCACGCAGTTCCAATATTTCATGCCTATGGTGCGCGACATCAAGTTCGACACCATCTATCACGAACACTTCTCGTACCTTTCCTTTTACACCATCGAAAAGGTCTTCGAGCACCATGGACTGCGGGTCTTCGACGTCGAGGAGCAGCCGCAGCACGGTGGGTCGATTCGCATCTTCTCCTGCCACGCTGAGAATAAGAACATCCCGGTCAGTCCCAGGGTTGAGCAACTGAGATCCCGCGAATTAGCGGCTGGCGTGAACTCGCTCAAGTTCTACGAGACCTTTCCTGAGCGTGTGAAGGAGCTGAAGCGCAGCCTGCTGGAGTTCTTGATTCCGCTGAAGCGCGCCGGGAAGCACATTGTTGGCTATGGCGCTCCGGCCAAGGGTAATACCCTGCTCAATTATTGCGGCATCGGCACTGACTTTCTCGACTACACAGTCGACCTGAATCCGGCGAAGCAGGACCACTTCCTTCCCGGAACTCATATTCCCATCTACTCTCCGGATCGCTACAAAGAAACCCGGCCTGACTACGTTCTAATCCTGCCCTGGAATCTCGCCGATGAGATCATCGAGCAGACGTCCTATATCAGGTCATGGGGAGGAAAGTTCGTGGTGGCGATTCCGTCGGTCCGGGTCCTCGATTAAGCACTGCGACTAAGCACTGCAAGAGGCCCCATGGCGCTGCAGCTTGCCGTCAAAGCGCCTTAAAGACGTATTTCCCTAAGCAAATCGGTGCCGGCTAAAGCATCCGCGGCGGCCTTGATCGTCGCAAAGGGCAACCCGGACCGCTCTGAGATATCCAGCAGGCTGTAATCGCCGTCCGAGAGATTTAGAACCCACAGCAATGCCAACTGCTGGTTGGGCATGTGCCGCAAACCCCCGACACTTCCGTAAAGATTGCGCTTTCCCAGGAGAGGTTCGCACTTGGGGTTCTGATTCTTGTAGTACCGGTCCCCCTCGAGCACCTGCAGGATCTCCAGGCACTTGGCGTAGGACTCTCCCAGGTACTCCGGCCTGACCAGGTCCAAATTGTCGGCCGAAGTGTGATATTCGGGAAACTCTCCGTGGGGCGTGCGGCTCAAGCGCCCAATCGGCAGGTTGAAGCCGGGAGAGCAATACTGGCGCTCATCATAACCGTAAGGCGAAAAGTCAATCAGCTTGTGCTCTCCGGAATGGGCCAAAACATTGGCCACGCAGCGGTCGATGGCCGCGTCGCCTCGCCGGCTTCTCTTATAGACGAAGGCGCCTCCGTCTCCCAGATTTGACAGGACCAGCCCGTGCCGAATGTTGGCCACGCGGTCTTCATTCCGCGACAGCCAGTAAATCGCTCCTATGTTTCCCGGCACAAAGAGGAAGCGATAGGAGTAGCGCCGCTGGCTTGCGGCAAGGGCTTTGGCCAGGAAAGCGGCAACCGTGATCCCTGAGAGATTGTCGTTACAGAGCGAGGGATGGCAGATGTGGGTGGAGATCAGCACTTCCTCTTCGGTCGTGCCCGGCAGATAGAGTTCTCCAAAGGTCATGTTCCCATCGGCCAGAGTCGAATCGATGCGCACCTCGTATTCCGCATCCTGCATGCCCAGCAACTGATTCTGAGTCACACAGAAGGCCCAGGCTTCTTTGTAATAGCTGGTGCGGTAGGGTACCCAGTCCGGGTAATTGGGTTCGCTGACCAGATGCTTCTTCAATTCCTGGAGAGGCATTACAGCATCCACCGGCGTGCTGTAGCCCATAACATGCAGGTTGCAGCGGGTGAAGTCCACGATCCGCTCGCCTCGGAGATTCTTGATGTAGGCATCGCGAATATTCCACTCTTTGGGAACCGTCCAGTCAAAGGCCTCAGTTCCGCTTGGGATTTCATGGATTTGCAATGGGATATGCCCGGCCAGGATTCGCAGGGTCTGGCGATTGCCTTCTCCGGTAAGACTGCGGCAGATGGGAAACAACTCCCGGGCCATGCCGTAAGCCTGCGCACCTACATCCTGAATCGAGGAAACAGCGGCGTCGGAAGTTGTCATGAGTTCCTTGTTGAATTCCCTCCGGCCCGGGTCACTTCTTTTCGACGCGGCGGCTATGGGTAATGGTGTTCGGTGTTCCGCCGGAAAAATCGGGCCAACTTTGATCCTTCTCCGAGATTACGCGCACCGGCGCCGGCCACACAATTCCAAATGCCGGGTCGTTGTAGCGCGCACCGGCGCCGTACTCGGGAGCGAAAAACTCGGTCATGTGGTAGACGATCTCCGAGTCCTCTTGCAGAGTTAGAAAGCCGGCCGCCAGGCCTTTGGGTAAAAAGGCCGATCTATAGTTGATCGCGCTCAGTTCCACGGAGATCCACTCCTTGAAAGAAGCGCTCTTCGCGCGCAAATCCAGCATGACGAGGTAAATTGCACCGCGGGTGCAGCGTATGAGTTTATCTTCTTCAAAAGGAGCTAGCTGCCAATGCATTCCGCGCAGAGTGCCCTGGCTCCGGTTGTAGGAAACGTTACTCTGCACAAACTGGGAGGGCAGGCCCCGAGCTTGCAACTCCTTCTGGCACCAGAGCCGGGCGAAGAAACCGCGATCGTCCACCTTCTTTTCTGGTTCCAGAATGTAGGCGCCTTGCAGACGGGTCTCACTGAAGATCATAGACAAGGATGACTCGGTTCCGGGAAATGACCCCCCAGGACCATACCGCAGTCTAGCGTATCGATCGGCGAAGCAAAAGCCTACTCGGCCCCGAGCAGAACTTCCCCTAATCGAGAAAAGGCATGATGACCTGGGATCCGTGCGCTTCGAAGTCTACAGAGACTTCGGGAAGGTCGTGCAGGGCCGCACGCACCCCTTCGCGGAACTCCGGCTTAACCAGCATCAGCAGAAAGCCGCCACCACCGGCACCGCAAATTTTGCCCCCGCAGGCGCCAGCTTTGCGCGCCTTCTCATACCAGTCGTCGATCTGCTGATTGGTAATCGTGTTCGCCAGCTGCCGCTTCAATTGCCAGGTCTCGTCCAGAATTTCGCCGAACGACAACACGTCGAAGTGCCCGTTACAGGTAAGCGCCTGAAGACGGCGGGCATGTTCCCGCATCCGATAGAGCTGTTCCAACTTCTGGTCGGTATTCGCCTTCTGCTCGGTCAACACCTTGCTGGTGTCCCGCTGGTGGCCCGTCCAGAAGATCATGGTGTGCGAAAACAGTTCCTTCAGCGTCCCGTTACGGGCTCGCACTGGCTCCACGGTCACGCCGCCGTCGGCGTTGAAACAAAGAAAATTCAGGCCGCCGAAGGCAGCAATGTACTGGTCCTGCTTGCCGATGGGTTCCTTCAGCACATCGATTTCAATGTGGCACGCTTCTTCCGCCAGCTGGCCGGCAGAGACGCGCTCCCCTCGAAACGCGTGCAGTGCATTCAGCAGCCCGACGGTGAAGGCACTGGATCCGCCGAGTCCCGTCGACGCCGGGAGATCACCTACAGTACTGATGTAAATGGGCGGATCGATCTGAAGAAACCGCAGGCACTCACGAGCGATATTGTTTTCGATTTCGTCGATCTGCTGGACCGCCTCGCTGCGCGAGTAGTTCAGGCGGATGCGTTCGCTGAAGACCTCGCCGTGCCGTTTTACGGTCACGTAGATGTACTTGTCGATAGCGGTGCTCAGCACAGCTCCGTAGCCGCGCTTGTAGAAGTCCTCCAGATCGGTGCCGCCCCCGGCAAAACTGATGCGCAAGGGCGTACGGGTCAGAACCATCGAGGGCGAACGCTGCAACCTATTGGCCATAATTGCCCTCTTCTACGCCCTCTGACCGGCAAATGAGGATTCGGCATTCACGCCCGAAGTGGCGGTCCAGCGGAGTGAATCGTCAAGCATACCGCTGGCAAGCAAGTGATTGAGCCACTTCAGGCGCGTAAACTTCTTGTCATCAAACTTCGATTGATTCACGCCCGCCTGCAGGAAGCTCTCATAGAGCTCCTGTCCACCCTTGGTCGGGTCGAATTCAAATTCAAATTCCGGGAAGGTTCGACGGAACTTTCCGAAGTCGGCCTTATAAGTCCGCTGGTCTGCCCCCTTCTGCGCAATGACCTGAAGCTCACAGCCGGGCACGGTACGGGTGACAATTTCCGCCAGCTCGATAATACGGCAGTTCAGATGATTGCTTCCCAGATTAAACGCCTGGTTGTGAATCAGGCCGGCCGGCGCATTCAACACCGTCAAGAAAGCCCGTGACACGTCCCGCACGTGGAGCACGGGACGCCAGGGCTTCCCGTCGCTGTAGACGATGACCTTGCCGGTCGAGACCGCCGAGCCCATCAGGTTGTTGAAAACCGTGTCAAACCGCATGCGCGGCGACAATCCATAGACCGTGCCGTTCCGAAGAAATACGGGAGAAAATCCGTCTCCCGCCAGCTCGGTGATGGCTCGCTCGCTCTTTACCTTGGAACGTGCATATTCCGTTTGCGGGGCCAGCGGCGACTCTTCGTTGACCACCTCGGTCGCCGACATGCCATACATGATGCAGGAGGAAGAGAACAGAAAACGCTCTACACCTGCAGCCTTGGCCAGTTCCGCCAGCTTGACGGAAGATTCGTGGTTGATCGCTTCCGTCCAGTTTTCCCGCAGGTTGCCAATGGGATCATTGCTCAGCGCTGCCAGGTGGACCACGGCGTCGAAGCCTTCCAGGTCCCGGCTGGTAAGATCACGAATGTCCTTGGTAATCGCCGGAACTTCGAGGGCATTGGAGACCAGGGTGCACTCGCGGAAATAGCCGGTGTCGTAGCCTACGACATTCATGCCGGCGGAAACCAGCACCGGAACCATCACCGAGCCGATATAACCGTTGTGGCCTGTAACTAAAACCCGTTTCGTCATTCTCGTTGTGTCCTCCGGAAAACGCTGGAGCGTTCCTGAAAAATTTAAATGCTGAGATCCTGAAGTTGCCGTGCGGAGCCGGCACGAGCGATCAACTCTCGCGTGCAATCAAGCAGGGATCGCTCTTGAGAAACCATCATGAACGGACAGCCGGCGGCATCGGCGGCAATCCCGTCCCTTTCGTCGTCACCGATAAAGCAGGTGCGGCGCAGATCAAGATCGAAATCACGATGGGCTTGAAACAACATACCGGGAGCCGGTTTACGACATTCGCAGCCCTCGTTCCAGTCGTGCGGACAATGGTAGATAGCATCGATGTGCCCGCCGGCGGCCTCGACTTCCAACTTGAACCTGTCGTGGATATCTGCCAGATCGGCTTCCGTCATGGCTCCGCGTCCGATTCCTGCCTGATTGGAAACCACAAGCACGCGGAAGCCTGCTTCTCTGAAAAGGCGGAGTGACTCTTTCGCTCCCGGCATCCACTGAAATTCTGCCCACGAGCGAACATATTCCGCCCGGGGTGGTTTCCTGTTGATGACGCCGTCACGATCCAAAATTACCGCCGGACCCTGGCCAAAGAATGCTTCCGTCCGGGGCAAGCGATGCAACGCTCCCACGCTATAGTAGCGGTGATTCGAAACATGCGCGAGGAGCCGGTGCTGTTTTGCCAATGGAGGATAGAGCGCTTCTTCGATCAGCGCCTCCTGCTCAGGCAGCAAATCCAGAACTTCGCGGGTCAAGATGGAGTACCCGATCTCAACTCCCTGCAGGCCTGGCGCCTGGCGGCTTCGATCGCAAATCTTGACGAAATTGTCTTCTCCCACCAGGACGCTATGCCCGGTGTAGTTGTCCTGATTGCGATAGACGGTGATCATGGCCGGGACATCGGCGGCCACGAACTCCTGCCACATCCTGTCCAGGTTCATCGGCCAATAATTGTCGCAATAGAGCAGCAGGAAACAGGGATCGATGCGATCCTGCGCGATCTGCACCCGGCGTGACGTCAGGGTTTCGGCGCCGGAAACGGAGTACTCAATTTTGACCCCAAAATCACGTCCATCCCTGAAGTAGTTTTGCACTACCTCCGGCAAATACCCGAGCAGAAGAAGAATCCGGTCCACGCCCTGCTCACGAAGCATCGCGATCTGATGTTCCAGGAATGGCTTTCCCTGGATGGGCACCATTGGCTTGGGAATGGTGTCCGTAATGGGACGCAGGCGCGTGCCGAGTCCTCCCGCCAGGATCACTGCTTGTGTAGGTCGTGGCATGCTGTGAACCGAAGAAGCACTTCGCGGCATGATTACCCGTTGTATTCGTTCTGAGCGACGGCAGCGGTCATGCGATCCACCCGGTCCTGAACCAGACACGAGGTCAGAATGTGGCAGAGAATCATATGGGCGTCCTCGACGAGCTCGTAACAGCCCTTTTCAGTTTTGACCCAAATGCAGTCGTCCACCATGTCTTTGAGGACTCCGCCATCAAATCCCAGGAAGCCGATGGTACGCACCTCGCGAGAGCGTGCCATCTCCACGGCACTCACCAGGTTGGGAGAGTTTCCGCTGGCCGAGATCACCACCAAAACATCCCCCGGTTCGGCAAAGTTTTCCAATTGGCCGGAAAACACGCGATCAAAGCCCTCATCGTTAGCCAGGGCCGTAATCCACGAGATATTGTCTGCCAGGCAGATTGGCCGCAGCGGGACGCGTCCGGACCTCTTGGTGGCCTTCCCCAGGTCGTTGGCCCAATGCATTGCCGTGGCGGCACTGCCGCCGTTTCCCGCCACGTAGACCTTCGAACCGCGGTCCCGGGCCTCGGCCAGGTGCTGAACCGTACGGTGGACATCCGCAAAGTCGATGCCAGCCGTCAGTTGATTAAGCCGGCGAAGATAATCAGAAGCGATCTGGGCGTTGGTCATCATGGTATGGCTCATCATTCAACATCTTGAAACGCACGACAAGTGACATAAGTCACTGGGAAAACTCGGTTCAGGGGTGGACGCACAGGCTCAGGTGTGCACAATAAAGCTATACCCGTATGGGGCAATTGGATTGCCAATGGCACCCGGCTTTCGGGCTGACGGGTAAAGCGAAGCAAACCTACTGCTCAGCCATGGCTTACGCCAGAAAACCACGCTTCTCAATTCGAGATCATACGCCTGCTTTGGATAGGCACCTGAGTGCAGGTTTTTTCACATACTGTGAATTAAATTTCCCCAACCGGACCAGCCGTAAAATAACGCCCTCCGACGCTCGGAAAAACACCTCCCTGAGGGTTTCCGCCACAGTACTCAGTATGCCTGGCAGATATTGTCAAAACAGTTACTGCTTCGCATGGATCAATGATATCTTTTTCGCAGGCGCAGCCTTGTTTTCCCTTCCACGGAGACCCTCTTGCACCCTCTGAACGAGCCTCGAGTCAGCATTGTGACGCCCGTCTACAACGGCGCGAAATATCTCGTCGAGTGCATCGAGAGCGTGCTGGCGCAGACCTACTCCAACTGGGAATATCTGATCGTGAACAACTGCAGCACGGATGACTCCCTGGAGATTGCTCAGGCCTATGCCAGCCGCGACCCGCGGATCCGAGTGAGCAACAATACGCAGTTTCTGGGACGAATTGAAAACGAGAATCATGGGCTTGGCCAGATTTCTCCTGACAGCAAGTATTGCAAGGTGGTTCACGCCGACGACTGGATTTTTCCCGAGTGCTTGACCCGCATGGTCGCGGTGGCCGAGAAGTATCCCACGATCGCAATGGTTTCCGCCTATCGGCTGGAGGATGAGCGCGTAAGCCTGGACGGGTTACGCTATCCCAGCGTGAAGACTGCCGGAGCGGAAATCTGCCGGCGAAGCCTGCTGGGAGAAGTCTATGTGTTCGGCACTCCCACTTCCCTGCTGCACCGCGCGGATATCGTCCGCAGCCAGCGGCCGTTTTATGACGCGTCCAACGATCATGGAGACCTGGAGGCGTGCTACCGTTATCTCAGGCGCGCGGATTTCGGATTCGTCCATCAAGTGCTCACGTTTACGCGGCGCCACAATGAGGCCGCGACCGCCTTTTCCAAACGCTTCAATACATTTGTGCTGGGGAATCTCCATTGCCTCGTAAAACATGGCCCGCTTTACCTCACTGAGGAGGAATATGCCAGGGCCATGCGCATCAGCATGCGGGGTTACTACGAGTTTCTGGCCAGCAGCGCGCTGCGCAACAAGGGCAAGGAGTTTTGGGACTATCACGCCCGGGAACTGGGAAAGCTCGGGATGCGAATCGACCGCTTGCGAATTGCCCGCGTTCTGGCCCGAAGGGCGGTCTGGCACGCGCTCAATCCGGGCTCGCTCGGGGAGATCCTTTGTCGGTCCCTGCTGAGGCCGTCGCCCGCCCAACCTCCGGTATTGCCTGGCGCGACAGCGACGACAAGCCGGACTGAGGAATTGCCTCAGGTTCGTGAACCGGCGCGGCCGTGAAGCATCAGCTCCCGTCTACCGCCGCGCTGATCGTAAACCAAAGTAACTTCGTTCCCTTCCCTGTTTGTGGACGGTCGCGTGCGTTCGATGGGAGAATGACCGTTATCAGCCAGCTATAATCAGCTGTTGTAGCAATCACATGGAATTGGAACTCTAACCAAAGCTTGTGGGCCGACAGGAAACGAACTGAATGCATTCCAAAGCGCAGGAACTCACCATGGAGCCCTTGGCTGGTGCGGGTGAGCCAATCGTCAACATCGTTCCGATCTCGGGGTGGGTTCCCATCGCCCCGGGGGAAATTTGGGAATACCGGGGCTTGCTGTACTTCCTGGTGTGGCGGGACATCATCGTCCGCTACAAGCAGACGGTTCTTGGTGCCTTTTGGGCCATCATTCAGCCGTTGGCCACAATGCTGGTGTTTACGATTTTCTTCGGCCGCCTGGCAAAGATGCCGTCGGACGGCATTCCGTACTCGATTTTTACCCTGGCAGCACTCGTCCCCTGGACATTTTTCAGTCAGGGTCTGACCCGAGCCTCGGACGGACTGGTTTCGAATTCTGGATTGCTGAAGAAGGTTTATTTCCCTCGCCTGGCGATTCCGCTGGCGAAGGTTGCTGCCAGCCTGGTTGATTTCCTGATCGCGATGGCATTGCTGTTCATCATGATGCCGATTGAGCACATGCGATTCTCCTGGAACACACCCTGGATTCTGCTGTTTTCCCTATTGGCGACGGCGGCCGCCCTGGGTACCGGACTTTGGTTTTCCGCGCTGAACGTGCAATTTCGAGACATCCAGTACGCTGTACCGTTCATTGTGCAGCTTTGGTTTTTCGCCACCCCGGTTGTGTACTCCAGTTCGATTGTTCCAGCGCGCTGGCGGCTTCTGTTGGGACTGAATCCTATGGCGGGGGTGGTGGAAGGTTTTCGCTGGGCCATGTTTTCCACCGCGCCGCCAGATTTGGGAATGCTCGCGATTTCTGCGGCCTGTTGTTTCGTTTTGTTGATTAGCGGCGCTCTTTACTTCCGCCGCATGGAAAAATCCTTTGCCGACGTGGTGTGAGATGACAGACGTTGTAATCCGGGCCCGGGGACTGGGCAAGCAGTTTCATATCGGGGCGCTGCAGATGGCTCGGCGCAATGCGCAGCAGAACCTGAAGCATACCTTGATCAGTCCATTTCGCAAGGCGGCGAGTCTGCTCTCCGGACATGCTTCTGGAGCTGCCGAACTTGACGAAGTGCTCTGGGCTCTGCGGGACATCAATTTCGACGTGCTGCGTGGCGAAACCGTTGGCATTGTGGGGCGGAACGGCGCGGGAAAGAGTACCCTGCTGAAGGTGCTCTCCCGTATTACTCCGCCCACGGTCGGTTGGGTGCAACTGCGTGGCCGGGTGGGATCCCTTCTGGAAGTTGGGACCGGCTTCCACCCTGAACTGACGGGCCGCGAAAACATCTACCTGAGCGGCGCAATTCTGGGAATGAAGCGATCGGAAATTGTAAGCAAGTTCGATGAAATCGTGGCTTTCGCCGAGATTGAACGATTTATCGACACTCCCGTAAAGCATTATTCGAGCGGCATGTACTTGCGCCTGGCCTTTGCCGTGGCCGCCCACCTCGACCCCGAGATCCTGATCGTCGACGAGGTGCTGGCCGTGGGCGATGCCCGCTTCCAGAAGAAGTGTCTGAACAAAATGCAGGCGGTCGGGCAGAAGGGGCGTACCGTGTTGTTCGTCTCGCATAACATGCAGGCCGTCACTCGCCTGTGCCCGCGCGCCATCCTATTGGATAACTCAACCGTTGTGGCGGATGGGCCGGCTCATGACGTAATCAACGCTTATCTCTCCTCAGGGCTCGGAATGACCGGGGTGCGCAATTTCGATCCGCCTTCCGGCAAGGCTGCGCAGATGCACTCCATCTATTCTCATATGGCGGACGGCCAGTTTTCGGATGCGTTCGATATCCGTCGCCCGGTTTGCGTTACGCTGGAATGGGAAGTCCTGGAACCGGGTCATGTGATGAGTCCCAACTTCGCCTTCGTAAATGATGAGGGCGTTCTCGCATTCCAACTGCTCGACCACGACCTCCAGTGGCGGAGGCGTCCCCGGCCGATGGGGCGCTACACTACGACCGTCACCATTCCGGGGAACTTTCTCACCGAAGGCACGCTGGTGCTAGACGTCAGTGTAATCACGGAATCCCCGTTTGTGGTGCACGCTGAAGAGTCTTCCGTAATCGCTTTTCACGTTATCGATTCTCTCGATGGCAACTCGGCTCGCGGCGACTTTGGTGGTCGCATGGCCGGAATTGTTCGTCCACTGCTGGATTGGAAAACTCAGTTTGAGCCGGCGCTGGGGTCGGAAACGCAATCCGAAAGCAATGTTTCCCGAGTCGCGCATTAAGCTGTAACATCTCACAACAGAGTGCTCAAGGAGTCCTGTGTTCCCTCATCCTTCCTTCCTGGGTCATGGTCTGTCTCTTTTGGTTCGGCTCGGACGCGCATTGCATCCTGCTGAGCTGAGAGGATCTGCCGCGGCTGTTCTAATGAAGACTTCGCATTTGATCCGTTCTCCCGCGCCTCCGGAGAGCGTCAAACCGAGCTATCCCAAAGATTTCGACCCGGAAACCATCCGTACCATCGAGGCTGTTGCGCCATACACGATGACCACTCCGGAGCGCATTTTTGGCCTTTGCCGCGCGGTGGATTACATCGTAGAAAATCGGCTTCCTGGCGCATTCGTGGAGTGCGGGGTGTGGAAGGGCGGAAGTATGATGGCGGTGGCCTTTTCCCTAATTGCAAAAAATGAATGCGGTCGCGACTTGTACCTGTTCGATACGTTTGAAGGCATGAGCGAACCGACGAAACTTGATATTGATCCGTGGGGCCAGAGTGCGGACCGCCTTCTGCAGACCACGGAGGTGGTTCGCTGCCTTGCGCCTTTGGACGAGGTGAAGCAGAACATGGAGCGAACTCGCTACCCGGGACCGATTCATTATGTTCAAGGTAAGGTAGAGGAAACACTGCCGGGGGCTGCTCCCGAACAGATCGCCTTGCTCCGTCTGGACACCGACTGGTATGAATCCACTTTGCATGAATTGGTACATTTATTTCCTAGATTGGTGAAGGGCGGCGTCCTGATCATTGATGATTATGGATGGTGGAAAGGGGCGCGAAAGGCTGTCGATGAGTACCTTGCAGCACATAATGTACAGATCCTTCTGAACCGCATGGATAGGACTGGCGCTCGAATTGCAATCAAGATTTAGGCCGCACAAGTCGCAAAGAAATACACAGCGACGGCGGCGAACGACGTTGGCCAAAAATGAATCTCAACCGGCAATTCCTGGGTCCTCATATTCGGCGCCTTTCCCAATTGCAGCGTCGCGTCTTTGGTCAGCAGGATTCTGGTCAGCAGGATTCTACTCTCCTTCCTGCTATCGCCCGAACTGGCTCCAGTGAACCCGCTCTCAAGCCTGAGTCAAAGCTGCGCCAGATTTTTTCCATCAGTATTTACTCGGGATCCGACCTGACGAAACTGGACGCACTTCCCGGCGTTCGCAATCCCGTTCTGACGCGTGATGACGTGTCCGATCGCCAGGCCGATTTTGTGGCGGACCCGTTCCTTGTCCGCGTGGACAAAAAGTGGCACATGTTTTTCGAGGTGCTGGTTCGTGAAGGATGGCGCGGCCATATCGGCTGGGCCAGCAGCAAGGACGGTATTTCCTGGAAGTACCACAAACTGGTACTCTCAGAACCGTTTCACCTTTCCTATCCCAATGTTCTGGAATGGAAAGGAGACTACTACATGATCCCAGAGAGCTACCAGGCAGGCGGAGTCCGGCTCTACCGGGCGGGCTCCTTCCCCAAGCGCTGGCGACTGGCCCACACTCTGCTCACTGGTGATTATCTGGTCGATCCTTCCTTCTTCTTCCATGACAACCGCTGGTGGATGTTCCTGGAGACCAGTGCGCCTAGCCGTAACGACGAGCTTCGGCTGTTCCACGCGCCCGATCTTTCAGGGCCTTGGTCCGAGCATGTGTGCAGTCCAATCATCACCGCCAATCCTCACATTGCCCGTCCCGCTGGGCGCGTTCAGGTAAGGGATGGCAAAGTAATTCGCTTCGCGCAAGATTGCCATCCCGCGTATGGCATACAGGTATATGCCTTTGAAGCCGAGATCACGACCCGGTCTTACAGAGAGAAGCCCCTGGGGAGCGGTTCGATTCTAGGACCGGGCCCACAGCAGTGGAACCGCTGTGGCATGCACCACATCGATGCCCACTTGCTGGATAATGGGAGGTATATCGCCGCAGTGGATGGGTGGTACGAGGTTTAGATGGGGAGCGGTCTCAGACCCCTGAAGCGCTTTGTGAAGCGACAACCCGCGTATTCCTTCTTCCGGGAAATCACGACTTCGGCCGTCAAGCTTTCCCGTGAACTTCGAAGCCACCGGACAAAAATGGTTTCCCTCCGGCCCTCCGGGCGGCCCCGCGGGAATGTTTTGCTCTCCTACATCATCGATCCGTTTCTGCTGAAGCCCGGGCAGCCCATACCGAGCAACCACACGAACTATTGGGAATCGTGGCAGATGGCTCAGACCTTCCTGGAACTGGGCTACGCAGTGGATGTGATCCACTACTCCAACGTGCGCTTTGAGCCCGAGAAAGCCTATGACGTGCTGGTGGATGCGCGGTTTAATATGGAGCGGCTTGGGCCGCGGTTTGGCGACTCCTGTGTAAAGATTTTTCACATCGACAGCGGCCATTACATTTTCCACGGGACAGCGCAGTACAAACGCCTTCTCGATCTGCAGCGGAGACGCGGCATTACCCTGGCTCCGCGAAAAATGGTTCCCCCCAATTCCGGAATTGAGCATGCCGACTGCGCCACCATGCTTGGCAACGACTTCACCTACAGCACTTATTGTTATGCTCACAAGCAGATTTACCGATTGCCATTGCCTGCGGCGATCACCTTCGAGTATCCCGAGCACAAGGACTTTGAACGGTGCCGCAATAGTTTTCTGTGGTTTGGCAGCGAGGGAATGGTGCACAAGGGCCTTGACCTGTTGCTGGAGGCATTCGCCGCCATGCCCGGGTTGGAGCTTACGGTCTGCGGACCCGTCCATGGCGAGCCGGCATTCGAAAGAGCGTACTGGAAAGAGCTGTACGAGACTCCCAACATTCACACGGTTGGCTGGGTTGACATCCAGAGCGCACAGTTTCTTGACATTCTGAAGCGTTGCGTCGGACTCGTGTACGCTTCGTCGTCGGAAGGGCAGGCGGGGACCGTGGTGACGGCGATGCACGCCGGACTGATTCCCGTCGTCAGCAACCACTCCGGAGTAACCGTAGACGGCTTCGGGTTTACTCTTCAGGAGTGCACGATTGGGGAAATTCAGGAGACCGTGTCGGCAATAGCATCCCTCAGTCCTGCCAAGCTGCAGGAACGTAGCCGCCAAACCTGGGAGCACGCCCGAACCCACTTCACGCGCGAGCAGTACGCGAAGGAGTACCGGTCCGCGATCACGAGCATTCTGAGCACCTACGGAAAGCGCTAGGGTGAGGCTGGCTTGCTCCGACGGAAACGCCGGAAGAACGCAGTCGCGTGACTTTGCGGGGCCGATGGCTTACCGGGTCCGAACGATAGAAATACTCCGGAGCTGCCAGCAAAATAAACCGCTTCACCAAATCATCCTCTGCCATGCCCTCCAGATCTTCGGCAGCGAGCCGCTCTTCCAGGCGGAGTTCGTACCTCTCATGCTCGTTTTTCAAGCTCATCGATGGATCCGGTGCCGAAGGATAGCGCAATTCCAGGATATCCCGGCCCGAATCGTCTGCCACTGAATGGTAGAGCGGATTTACAATCAGGGACCCGCGGCCATGGGGCCACTGCTCAAATTTTCCGTAGGCCCTGAATACTTCAGGATTTCGCGACGCCACTAAAGACACGATCGGGGCCTGAGCCGCCTCCGGCTCACTTGCGCTCAAGTCCGGGCCCAGGCCTTGCAGATAGGTCGCCATCACAGACAGGTCCCGAATCATCGCATGTGGGACATTTGTCATAAGCTCGCCATACTCCATTGGCTTCAAAGGGAGATAATTCAGATCGACCTCGGAGAACGACGTGCGGACGTGCTGAAGGACCAGAACGGCGCGCTCGTCCAATATCCGCCAGCATTCACTCGCAATGGATGCCTTGTCTTGGAAGTAGTGAAACGCGTCGTTGCAAACTACGCCTCCAAAGGCGGCGGAACGGAAGGGGAATTTAGAGTCGAGGTCGCAGCAGACAAAGAAGCATTTTTTCGCGCTCCAGTTCCGTGCGACAAACAGCATGGGGAAACTGCGATCCAGGCCGATCACCAGCCGTTTGGGAAAACGCTGCTCCAGCCCAAAACAGATGTGGCCCCCACCGCAGCAGAGATCGAGTATGGGCCCATCGCTGTTCTGTAGAGTCTCGGCAAGCGACAGCGCAACCATATTGCGAGGCTGAAGAAATTTGTAAATAAAATAGGAGGCTACTGATTTCAGGTTCAGCCCGGACTTGCAGAAATAGAATTCCAGAAATTCGGCCGCGGACAATTCCCCACCCACCGCCTTGTCGACGAACCGGTGAGCTCGTGACTTCCAGCTCTGCAGCCGCCGCTGATCAAGGCACCGATTCAAACGCCAAACGATGCGCATCGACGACAATTGCTCGGTCAGGCGGCGAGTCAGATCTGAAGGTCTGGGAAGAGGGGGGAGCAGCAGCCCTTCCAGCGCTTGCCGGTACTTTCCCGCTCGAATTGACTCGATAACCTGCTGTGCAGTCCAGCCAGAGGATCCCACCGGTCCACGCATGAGCACTGGGATACCGAACACCATCGGATACTCGCCGCAGCGGCACCGTAGCACGTCATAGATCAGTCCCTGGGTTTGAAAGGATCCAGCACAGAGAGGGCATTGAAGGAGCGCCAGCGCTTCCTGCGTGCCTGGGGAGGACATTCGATTAGCGTAGTCGTGGCCCATGTCCTGTACCACTCTCGGCATCTACCCAAAACAATGCCAACAGTTTAGGCTAGCGTCGGACTGCTGCTTTGGGCAATAGGCCTAACGTGGTAGCTACCACGGCGATGCTGGCTGGACCTTGTTTGACCGTGCGCGGCCGAGGTCTTAACCTAGGGGGTGCCCCTCCTCTTCGCAGCCGGAGTGCAGCCGGGAGTGACCCGCATGAGCGTGGCGGCGACCTCGAGAGTGCACCATGTCTCACACAACCGACCTCGAAGTATCCTCCAATGATTCAGCATCTTCCGGCATTTCCCCTACCATGCCGCAGATCGGCGTGATCGCCTTGGTCCCTGACCACTGGAGCGAGCGCTGGCAGCCGCGACATCAAGTCATGACCCGGCTGGCAAAGTACTTTCGGGTGGTCTGGATGCAGCCTCCGCACGACTGGCGCGATGTTTTTAAGGGTCCGCTGAGACGACCCTTCGGAACTTTTCAGGAGCTGCTGCCAGGATTTCACGTCTATCAGCCGCATCGCTGGTTGCCAGTCGTGTATCGCTCCCCCTGGCTGTCTTCGTGGCTTTTCCAGCGGCGCCTGCGGCACGCGCGTGCATTCCTGCAGGCTGCAGAATGCCGGAAAGTTGTCCTCTATGTGTGGCGGCCCGTATTCGAGCCCGCGTTGTCGCTGATGGCTCACGATCTGAGCTGTTACCACATTGATGACGAATACACCTTTTCTGAAACCGACTCCCCGGTGTCTCCCGAGGAGCAACATCTGCTTCGCGCCGCCGGCCAGGTGTTTATCCACTCCCCGGCCCTGCTGGAAAAAAAAGGTCGCGTCAATCCAGCCACGCATTTTGTCCCTAACGGGGTTGACTATGATGCATTCGCGTTGCCCTGCGCCGAACCAGCGGATATGGCGGCAATACCGCGCCCTCGCATCGGATATGCCGGCTACCTCAAGACTCAGCTCGACTGGTCTCTTCTGCACAAGCTGGCGCAAGCACATCCGGAGTACTCGTTTGTATTCGTCGGCGCCCGCAGTCCCAACCCGGAACTGCATGCGCTGATTGCGCCTGTGGAGCAGCTTCCCAATACTTATTTCCTGGGTGCGAAAACCGCAGAAGAGCTGGCTCGCTATCCGCAACATTTCGATGTGTGCATCATGCCCTACCTGCGCAACGATTACACCAAGTACATCTATCCACTCAAACTGCACGAGTACCTGGCAGGCGGAAAGCCGGTGGTGGGTTCGCGGATCCGATCTCTGGAGGAGTTTGCGGATGTCGTGGGACTGGCTACGAATCCCCAAGAGTGGTCTTCTGCCATTGAGGCGGCGCTTCGCCCGTCTTCCAACACAAAGGATTCGATTCAAAAGCGACAGGCAGTGGCCCGCGAACACGACTGGGAGGTGCTGGTCCGGAAAATCGCAGATACAATCGCACAGGCAGTGGGAAAATAGCAATGCCCATTGGGAGAGCATGCAGGATGCACGGAAGGCCGGACCATCGCGTCACGGATGGGAACGGATGTCCGACATACGCCTTCAACCGAACTTCCCTCAATATGTCAGGGCAGCGCGACCAAAATCAAGCAGCATTTTGTAGAGATGCGCCAGGCCTGCAAGCCTCTACGTAGAGCGTCCCCAGCTTACGCCTGACGCTATCTAAAGCGGGGTCGAAGCCGCGTTCGATGATGTTCCCATATCCGGCGTTTTGCAGGACCTTGGCCAGAGTTTCGAAATCATAAGCATACTTGTGCTCCCCACCCTGCCGGAAATGGTAGTTGATTTGGTGAAGCCGCGTTTCGCGACACCATTCCGGTCCCCAGCGGCGATTCTTTGCCTCTAAGAAATACTCTTGATTATGGTTCGCATACGAAAGCAGTGGCCATTGCGTATCAGGCAAAGCCACACTGAACACGCCGCCCGGGGCAAGCACTCGCCAGCACTCTTTCAGGAACGACTCGACCTCAGCGGGATACTCGAGATGCTCGAAGAAGTGCTCACTATAGATGGTCGTAGCCGACTTATCTGGAAAGGGCAGCGGCTCACGAAGGTCCAGGGACAAATCTGCGCCTTCCTCAAAAAGATCGGCATTCACCCACCCCGGTTTTAGGTTGGAACCACAACCGAGATTGAGCTTAAGTGGAGTCGCGATCTGCCGCGCGATCTTGCATCCACGCCTGTGGCGGCGTTGTATGTCCCACTCTGCCCTGACCATCCGTACCGACTGGCGAAAGCCAAAAGTGGTATGTTCCTTAAAATACGACCTCAACCCCATGGCCGAGATTATAGGCCAGCGCTTATGGGAAGGGGACAATTTGTGTGGGGATTTTCGATTGGAATCAACCCTTCCGTGGCAGCAGCACCGGACCGCGAGTCTCCGGGGAATCTACCACTACCATTCGTCGTCGCTGGTTGTGCTTCGTTCCGAGCGAAACATGGATTGCGCGAGGCATCTCACGGCAGCCGCTTTACGATTGGCGGTCCAATCAGCCGCGTGAGTCCCACTGGGAGCTTCTTCCAGGCGCGGATCATTAGCTCATATTTGGGATTGTTCGGGTTCAGCCCGGGAGGGCTGCCGCCTTCGGGCACCCAGTAGTCCCAGTGCAGAGGCTCTTCCCTGCCTCCCCATTGCATCTTGAAGCGGTGTGTGCCGGATCCTACGGTCGAGCGTCCAAAATCGAACAGGGCATAGCCGCGCTCACCGGCCAAGCGCAAATTTTGCCAATAGAGCGCCATGTTGGGTTTCATGGGCAGATACTTTCGCCGCGAAGAACTCCATCCAGCTTCCACGGTATCGGCATGTCCAATCAGAAAAGAAGACGCAATGGCGGCGCCCTCATGCCGTACCACGGTAATGTAGGTGCTGTCGGGAAACACGCGATAGATTTCTTCAAAGAACCTGCGGCTGTAAGGTGGCGTGCCCAGGTCGCGCATGTTTTCCGTAAAGATGTCGTAAAACTCGGGCAACAGTTCCGGCCCGCCGACCTCCGATTGCAGATTCCACTTCATGGCCTTGCGGATATCGGCCCTCAGCTTGGGATCGAAGCTGCGAAACATGGCTTCTGAGTCGGGAACCACAGGACGTACCACGCGCACTTTGTGGGCGCGCGTCGCCAGGCCTAGATCCGGCTGGGCTTCCCTATGCCGCAACTCCAGATATTTCACCCCGCTGCGCGAAGCCAGGGCAACTGCTTCCTCCAACCAGGGCCCGGGCCGCTTCCGGGCTGTCGGCCAGCACTCCGCCGCCGTTTAGAAACGGCATGGAGGTCATAAAGCTGCCGAAAAGAAGGCTCTTTTGCCAGATAATCGGCAGAATGCCGCGAATACCGCCGCTTCCCCGTGCCGCGAGATAGAAGGCCTGCCAGCCGAAGGCGCCCTCGATTACCTCCTTCCAGCCCCAGCGGTGATAGTTGGTGGCCAGCGGCCGGGATGCCACGAACGCGTCCCAGTCACCGCGCCCGGGTGCAGAGCAGAACTCGACAGTCATCTTCTGGCTACTCACTCGGTCCGGGCTCGAAACGGGCATGGGCAAAGTCCCTGCGAAAACTGGGGCGCGCCAGCCCCATCGAGGACGCTGACGGTGGCTCCTGTATTAGCAGTGTAACCGCCCTCTCCACGAAAACCCATGTTACCTTTGTGACCCGAAAACGGCCCTCTCGTGCCCGTAAAAGCGGCTGCAGCAATAGAGAGGTCACAAGTTAACGTTTACTCTTCGGCTACCCTGAAAGCCTCCCGAGCGCAGTAAGGTCAATTACCGATTTGCCATTGCCGGTTCGGATGCTACTATCCTGCTCACGTCAGCAAGGGCACTGTTTTTCCGACGCGGTTCACAAATTCTGGATTGACGTGGCGCCACACGGAAATTCCGCAAAGAGTTTCAGTTTTTCTTCCGGCCGAGTCCAAATTCCAATTTTTTTGAGGTAGACGCGTTGGTATTTGGTGATTTCCGTTCTCGCGGCTCGTTCCCGGCCTGTTCTGCCATTCACGTTCCCGCCGCAATTCTTCGTTTCAGCCACATTGGAACTGTGTGGGTCCAACTCCGGATGCTCAGGGAGAGTGCCTGCGCAGTTCTTCTATCCCGCCGATCTGGCCCGGCGACAACCTCAACTGCAATTTTCCTGGCGCGTTAACGCGCGGGGAGTCGCACGGGTCGCGTGCTTGTTTGCGCGACCTTGGAAGGGGCTTGTCTGGTGCGGGTGTTCCCCATCTCCGCCATTCTCGGGCGGGCTGGCGAGAACTGTGCCGGACGAGTGTGCCTCGAATCGAGGGAGTATGCGTATTCTATTGTTTTCGGCTCTTTTTATCCTGGGCATCAGCTTGGGCTGTAGTGCCGTGCCCGAAAGCGCAATGCAGACTGGCGTGCCTGTGGTGGAGGCGGTGTTTCCCTCGGCTGTGGCTGTGGGTTCATCGGATTTGATGCTTTCCGTCTCCGGAAGCAACTTCACCAGCCGTGCCAAGGTGTTTTTGAACGGCGAAAAGCTGGTTTCGTACGCTTCCAATAAGCACATCTATGCGATTGTCCGGAAAAAGTACCTTGTGGTTCCGCGAACCCTTGCCGTAGTTGTGCAAAACTCGTCCGATGCAAAGTCCACTCCGGTGAGCTTCACGGTTGGGGCGGGATCGCCTGGGGGCCTTCAGACGGCAGCAGGCTCACTGGCGATTGCAACCAAGTCCTTGCCCGTCGCGAGCATCGGAAAGTCTTATCAGGAACCTCTCTGGGCCACCGGGGGAGCCCCGCCATACACATGGAGCATGCCAGCGGGCTCGTTGCCCTCCGGCATCGCTCTCTCCGCCACGACCGGTCAATTGTCGGGAGAAGCGGCCAGTAGTGGAACTCACACTTTTATTGCGCAGGTTACGGATAAATCAGGCCAGGCAGTTACAAAACAATTCAGTCTTGCGGTGCAGGAGAATGTCCCCATTGTGGCGACCAGCAGTGTGCCAACAGCGAGCGTAAACAGCGGGTACACTACTTCACTCACAGCATCGGGAGGAGCGGGGCCGTATACCTGGATCTTAAGCGGCGGTAACCTGCCGTCTGGGCTGGCTCTGAATGCCACGACTGGCCAGATTGCCGGCACTCCCAGCAGCGCGGGCAGTTCCAGCTTTACCGTACAGGTGCAGGACGCTCTGGGGCAGAGCAGCAGCCGCAGCTTGAGCTTGAACGTGAACAACGTGAACGTGAACGATGTGCCCAATGGCGGCACTCCAGTATTCAGTGACAACTTTGAGAGCGCGCCAACGTATACGTCTCGGGGAGGGAAATACCTCGATGTCGCACACATTTACTGGGCGAGTACTGCCAGCGGTGGCGTAGCCCACTCGGGCACTCATTCGATTGCCATCTATAACCCTTCTGCCCCCGGCGTTCTGTCCTGCCAAGGCGACTGCTCAGTAGGGGCCGCGCCAATTCTTCGGGTGCCCGATTTTTGTTGCCTCACGGAGCTATGGACGCGGCACTGGGAATACTGGGCAACCACGACCGTAGCGACGGCTGACAAAAATGGATTTCCGCACCACGGAGCTCGCGTCCGGCACTCGTGGGATGGGGATAGAGAGTATGAAGCGATGATCGACGGTTCTGGCAACTGCTGGAGCGATGGGACGCACTATAGCATGCAGCTGAACCCTGACCCGGCGGGCAAGGCTGCGTGTGCGGTGAGTCATTACGATGTGGTGGCCAACAAGGGGGCCTGGCATTGCATCGAGTCGCACATGAAATTGAACTCTGCCGGGGCCGCAAATGGAGTGCTGGAGATGTATGTCGATGGGTCCTCGACTCCATCAGCTACTACCTCGAGCGCAAATTTTGGCAGCAATCCGCTTGGAATTGGGTCTCTGAGCTTTGTGAGTAACGCGACCGGGGGAAACGGAAGCTGGCCCAGCAGTACAAATTACCGCTATATCGATGATGTCGCTTGGAGCACCAGTCGCATCGGCTGTAACTAGCTGTGGCGTACCCTGCGCCGAAAGGCTGCCGCCACAATACCCGATCCGATCAGCGCAAGGGTGGCGGGCTTCGGGAACGGGGTACAGTTGGGCGGAAGAGTATTGAGAGTCAACGAGCCAAATGGGCGAAAAGTTGTTGACTTCGACGCCATGAAGCAGCACAGAAATCGACCCGCTTCCGGCTGGTGGTCCTTCCGGCAAACCGACGTAGAAATAAAATGCGGGCGAAAATAGCGCGACAAAGGTTCCGCTTAGGATCAACGTGTCGGGATCGGCATAATACACGGCCATGGAAAGCATGTCCCAGTCGGAACAATAGCTGTCGCAAATTACATTGTCCTTGTGGGAGTCCAAAATCAAATACCAATGCGAGGGACGGTATAGAAACGGATTGGAGATGGTCCCCGAGCCACTCTTCGTGGCTCCGGTGCTGCCAAAGATTTGGAAGTAATCGCCTGCATATGCCAGGCCGCCATTTGGGCTTACCTCTTCCTGTGGGAATATCGGGTTCCAGGTCCCGGAAAGTCGAAGATTAATCTCATCACCCCAGGCGGGAGAAGTGAGCAGGAAGAGCAGGAGCAGGAGGAGGCAGCGGAGCATGGGAGAACCTCCGAGATCCTCCCACTGTAGGCCTGGTGATCCTCCAGGTGCAAGCGCATTCTGACTAGGCCAGTGTGCGAAAGCGTTCTGCTGCGTTCACAAATTGAGCAGTTAGGACAACAGGCGCCATGCAAAATTGTTCTGGTCTGATCGCTGCCCAAGTGGGGCGACAATCACCTGCAGTAAATAACTGGATCAGCAAGGGCGGTACATCTCCACTTCGCCCGGCACTGACACGGTTTGCGTTGCCACCCTTGCGCTGATCGGATCGGGTATTGTGGCGGCAGCCTTTCGGCGCAGGGTACGCCACAGCTAATTACAGCCGATGCGACTGGTGCCCCAAGCGACATCATCGATATAGCGGTAGTTTGTACTGCTGGGCCAGCTTCCGTCTCCCCCAGTCGCGTTACTCACAAAGCTCAGAGACCCAATTCCAAGCGGATTGCTGCCAAAATTTACGCTCGAGGTAGCAGCTGATGGAGTCGAGGACCCATCGACATACATCTCCAGCACTCCATTTGCGGCCCCGGCAGAGTTCAATTTCATGTGCGACTCGATGCAATGCCAAGCCCCCTTGTTGGCCACCACATCGTAATGACTCACCGCACACGCAGCCTTGCCCGCCGGGTCAGGGTTCAACTGCATGCTATAGTGCGTCCCATCGCCCCAGCAGTTGCCAGAACCGTCAATCATCGCTTCATACTCTCTATCCCCATCCCACGAGTGCCGCACACGAGGTCCGTGGTGTGGAAATCCATTTTTGTCAGCCGTCGCTACGGTCGTGGTTGCCCAGTATTCCCAGTGCCGCGTCCATAGCTCTGTGAGGCAACAAAAATCGGGCACCCGAAGAATTGGCGCGGCCCCTGCCGAGCAGTCACCCTGACAAGAGAGAACCCCTGGGGCTGATCCGTTATAAACGACAATCGAATGAGTGCCCGAGTGGGCTACGCCACCGCTGGCAGTGCTTACCCAGTAAACGCGTGCGACATCGAGGTATTTCCCTCCCCGAGACGTATACGTTGGCGCGCTCTCAAAGTTGTCACTGAATACTGGAGTGCCGCCACTGGGCACATCGTTCACGTTCACGTTGTTCACGTTCAAGCTCAAGCTGCGGCTGCTGCTCTGCCCCAGAGCGTCCTGCACCTGCGCCGTGAAGCTGTAGGTTCCTGTAGCGCTCGGAGTCCCAACAATCGCTCCGGTAGCGCTGTTCAGCGATAGCCCCCCAGGCAAACTTCCACTCTGCAGCGTCCAGGAATATGGGGCTAGGCCACCACTGGCCGCCAGCGAAGTGCTGTAGGCGGTGTTAACGGTTCCCGTGGGTACACTCCCGGTCGCGACCGCCAGCGGGTTGGACTGGACTTGAAGAGTGAAACTTTTGCTTACGGTTTGACCATTCGCGTCGCTCACCTTGATGGTGACATCGCAAGTGTCCACCGCGGTTGCCACTCCGGAGATCTGCCCCGTGGTCGCATCCAGGGACATTCCCGAAGGCAAACTGCCCGAGGCAATACTCCAACTGCGGGGAGCGCTGCCTCCGCTAACAGCCACATTCGTGCTGTAGGCAACTCCGACTTTCGCCGCGGGCAGGCTCGCGGCCGTGATAGCCAAGGATCCACCTGTCGAGGAGGTGGAATCGGCGGCTGGACTCCAGGCAACCAGATCGTCCATCCACACATACTGCACTTGCGGCGTCTGCTGGGCGTAGAGCTGCCAACTGAACTGGTTCAGCCGGAGGTCCGTTGTCGTGCGGAACTGCATGCCGGTCTGGCTAATGGCTTTCTGGCCGTCCACCCAAAGCTCCTGCACGCCGTCGGACTGGCCGATGGAGTTCAGCTTCACGTGAACCGCAACTTCGTGCCACACACCCGGCGTGTTCACGATTTTGGGCGTGTTCTGCACGGTTACATCGCCATAGCAATTCTGGTTGTTCACCGGGTCATAGTTCGAAGGACAGCCCATGCCCGGCCAATAGGTGTAAAACTGCAACGGGTACAAGCCATACACTCCGCCCGTGCAGGCTCGGGTACTCGGGATCCACGCCCGCAAAGAAGAAGTCGCCTCCGGTGGGACGGATGCCCGCCTTGCCGCTGGCCGACGACTTATTATTGACATTGTTTCCCCCATCAGCCCCAGCAGATGCATGCCGTCATCCTGAAATCCCGCGGAGAACATAACCCGGAACTTCACGTAGAGTTCGTCATAGCCCGGCATATACCACTTGTTCAGCTCTCCATAATTTGCCCCGGCATTCATCGTCCCGCGCAGAGCATAGCGTCCGCTGTACACATCGGCAGGATTGCTTTCAATGGCATAGCGGGAAGGCGCTTCATCCCATTTGCTCAGGGTGCCGCTCTCGAAGTCGTCCTGGAAGACGATGGTGTCGCCAGCCTGCGGAGACGGCATGCCACTGGATGCGGTGCCCTTGGCGACCGCTATTTCCATGGCCTTGCTGTCGGTCTGCGATGCCCCGTCGGCCACGCGGACGGTGAAGTCATAGGTGCCCTCGGCACTCGGATCGCCCGAAATGTCGCCAGTCACCGCACCCAGTATCAGTCCGGGCGGCAAGGAGCCCGAAGCCAGACTCCAAGTGTAGGGCGCGGCTCCTCCTGTAGCAGCCAGGGCCGCGGAATAATCGGTGCCGCTGGTGGCTGCCGGCAGCGCAGTGGTGCTGATTGACACGGCGCTCAGGGCCGCCACCACGATCGCAAACGTGCGCTTTACCGTGCTGCCAAAAGTGTCCTTTACCTGCACATCCACACTATAACTCCCCTGGGCCGCCGGCGTGCCAGTGATCGTCCCGGACGCGCCATCCAAGGTAAGCCCAGCTGGCAAGAAGCCGCCTGCGACGCTCCACGTATAGGGAGCTCCTCCGCCGTGGGCGGAGAGCGTTGCCCCGTAGGCCACCTGCTGCAACCCCGAAGGTAAACTGGATGTGGCCATCGACAGCGGTTCGGCGAGGACGGTCAGGGAGAGAGAGCGGACGGCAAGCGACAGCGAATCGCTCACCAATGCGGTGAAGCTGTAGGTTCCGGCCGCCGTCGGCGTGCCGGCAATGCTTCCGTTGGACGACAGCGTCAACCCCGGAGGCAGGTTCCCCACCGAAACCGACCAGCGGTAGGACCCGGTGCCGCCTGAGGCAGCCAGCGTGCCTGAGTAGGAAGCGCCAACCGTTCCCGGACTCACGCTAGCGGTGGTAACCGCCAGCATCGAACTGCCGCCGCTGGTTCCCGTCGAGGTGCCTGCTTGCGAGGTCTGCGTCTGGGAGGGGTTCGGCTGCGAAGAAGCGGGATCCTGGGTCGTCGCCGCCGGAGCCCAAACCACCACGTCGTCAAACCACACGTGTTCGGTCTGCGACGCTCCCGGCATATAAAGAGGAATCGCGAGCTGGTTAAGCCGCACGTCCGTGGTATCGCGCCAGCGCAGTCCCTCAATATCGATCTGCTTCTTGCCGTCAATCCAGAGCGTCTGCGCTCCATCAGCGGAACCGGGAGTATTGGCCTTCAGGCGGAACACGACCTCATGCCATTGCCCGGCTGAAGTTTCCACGCGCGGCATCTGCTGGTAGAACGGTTCCGGGCTGCAAGGAGTGGCGCACGTCATGCCTGGGTACTGACTCAAAAGCATGAACGGATAAAGCCCCTGCGTGCCGCCATTCAGCGAGGGTGGTTCCGGATTCAGGATGCTCAGGAAGAAGTCCGTACCGCTGGGCTTCACGCCCGCCTGGCCGCTGGCCGACCATTTGTTGTCAATGCGATTCCCCATCAGGGCGAGCAGGTCGCTACTGCCATTATCGAGGAAGCCCTCTTCGAACATTACCTTGAACTTCAGGTAGAGCTCGTCATAGCCCGGCATATACCACTTATTCAGTTCGCCGTAGCCGCTCGTCGGGGTAATGGTTCCGCGCAGCGAATACTTTCCCGAGGCGACCCGGCCGGAAATGGATTCGACCGCGAAGCGCGGATCGACGGCGTCCCATTTGCTCAGCGTTCCGGACTCAAAATCATCCTGAAACACAATGGTGTCGTTGGCCGCAGGCGAGGGTGCGGTGGCCGCCGCGGCGATGGTAACGATGTAGCTGGCGGTTGCGGTTTGGGGAGTTCCCGCGGCGTCGGCGGCAGTGATGCTGAAGGTGTAGGAACCAGCCGAACTCGGAGTTCCGGAAATTGTGCCGCTGCTGGCCGCCAGAGTCAGCCCCGGAGGCAAGCTCCCAGTGGACTGTCGCCAGGTGAGAGGCGCGGTACCGCCCGTGGCTGCCAGGGTTGCAGAGTACGCGGTCCCTACGGTTCCCCCGCTCAGGGTCGTGGTGCTGATGTGCAGCGGATCGGGCGCGGTTCCGACTTTCAGGGTGAAGCTGCGGCTGTCGCTGCGCGCAGGCGTCGAGGAATCCATCGCGCGAAGGGTAAAACTATAGGTACCTTGGACGTAGGGCGTGCCGGAAATCTGTCCGGTGGAGGCTCCCAGCATCAGGCCGGGGGGCAGGCTGCCGGAAGTAATGGCCCAGTTGAAGGGTGCGGTGCCGCCCGTAGCCGACATGGACGCGCTGTAGGGCACATTCAGTTGCGCCGCGCTCAAGGTGATATCGGAAATCTGGAAAGGGGCGGTGATGGTTTGCACAAAGCTGCGACTCGCGCTTTGCGCCAAAGGGCTGGACTCGGCAGCCTCCAGCTCAACGTTGAAAGCGCCGGCTTGCGTTGGCGTTCCGGAAACAACGCCTGAGGAAGACAGGCTCAGGCCCGGCGCCAGCGCGCCGGATTTGATCTTCCAGGTGTAGGGCGCTGTGCCCCCCGACGCCTGCAAGGAGTAGGAATAGCTGGTTCCGGTCGCGCCGGCCGGCAGACCGGAGCTGACCACTGCGAAGGGAAACTGATACGAGAATGCGCCCTGAAGCGTCGCCGACTTCCCGTCCGCATTGGTTACGCTGACCGCGACGGTCCCAGGCGAAGAAGCGGCCGGCACCGCAACGGAGAGGCTGCCGCTGGTGATGTATTGAACCGACCCGGCGGTCAGCGCAGCGAAGCGTACGGTGGCGCCTGGGGCGAAGTTCGCGCCGGAAATCGTGACTCGCGTGCCTCCCGCGATCAGCCCCGCCGATGGAGTGACGCCGGTGATTTGCGGCGCCGCAGCCTGGACAGTAAACATGATGACGTTGGATTGCTGCTGGCTGGCGAGAGCGTTCACCACCGCGACCTGGACGCTGCCGGCGGCAGCGATATCTTCCGCTCCAACCTGGGCCGTGAGCTGAGTATCGCTAATGTAGGTGGTTGGGAGCTGTTTGCCGTTCCATGTAACCACGGACTTGCTGACGAAATTCATGCCACTTGCGGCAATCTGAAAGCCGGCGCTTCCGCTGACGGCCGTGCCGGGCGACAGATAGGTCAGCACCGGGGAAGGCGGATCCGCGAAAGCAAAAAACGAGGCTAAAGCCAGTACCAGGATAGTCATGAGTCGTACAGCACGGGATGCCAACGTCAAAACGAGCCCCCAAGGTCGTCGCACGACACAAATGTGCGACCAGTTATCAGGTTCACGCTGATTGGGGTGCTCGACCCGCAGTGGACCATTTGCGCGGGACAAGCACAATCGCCTGTGCACCTAGCCGTGAGAGTTAGCCTTGCGTTCTAACCGGCAGGGTGAGGCCTGGTGAGCTCAACTGAGACCAGAACCGGCGCGATAGGAGAATGGCGCTGGCGCGCACCCAGAGCATCCAGCGTCCGGGTGGCACAACCCGGCTATATCCCAGAAGAAGGCCTCCAGCCGGAGAAGGGCGGGCAAAAGATGCCCGAAACGAGCCACGGTAGCAACACGAGTTTCCGAATCCCAATGCCCTGCCTCAAACACCATTTGGATTTGGACTCGGCCAGAAGGTGGTACTTCTGCTGCGATTGCTTACTTTCTTGTTTTGGATTTCTTATGGCGCTTCGACAGTGGAATCACGTCCGAGCATCTGTCGAGAGTGGCGACTGGCAATGTCTCGTGAAACGAGAATCTCATCCACCGAGTAAAACACGAATCAGCGGAATGCCCTAAGGCAGCGTGGGCATTTTACTGAGTGCCACCAGGGTCAATAAATCACGGAGGGAACAATGCCAAATCGGAACCGAAGGGCACGGCCAACTTAGCACGCTTCAACTAAGAGCACGCGAATTCTCGTCGCAAGCCAGGCTCAGGATGATCAGCTAGAGGAGTTGATCCGCAAGGGCACGGCGGGCGGCACATCCAAACGCGCAAACGCGGAAGCTTGGCTAAATAGCGACTTCCGGCGATCTTGCATTTGAACTGGCAACAGCGATCTGCGAGAAAACTTTGGCCTCGCCAAGAGATGTTTGAAAGCGGCTCTTGAGCCGCAGTATCCGCGTTTCCAAAAGATAATACGAGCACGAGGCAAGCACAACCGTCGTGGCCGTTCCCGCCAGCAGGACGGCGGCGGATCCTTGCACGAGTTTGTGAGCGACGCCGAGTCCCCATGCATGATAGAGGTACATGGGATAGGAGAGGGTTCCCAGCCAACGCACGGTCGGATGATCAAGCCAAGACCAAGGTCTTTGTATGATCTGCACAATGAAGACCCCGATGAGGACGGCATCCACCGTCTGACCAACCGAATAGTGATATCCCAGCGAGGTCATGGCCCTCGATGCGAAGACCAGAAACGCAGGCGCAAGGGGAATCCACGGACTGCGATTCGCGAAAAGCGCCTGGAATGGTCGATTGAAGCACAATATTGCGAGCAGGCAGCCTACGGCTAAATTATCGAATCGTGTGTCGAAAGCGTTGTAGACATACGCCGATCCGACTTTGAAATGAAGATACAAAAGGGATCGCCAACCCGCGACAGCCACAATGGAAACCGCAAGAATAGACCAGCCGCGTGCCCGCCGTGGCGTAAACACGAACATCAAAGGCCAGAGCAGATAGAACTGCTCTTCCACCGCAAGCGACCAGGCGTGGGCAATCGTCGTTGTCGGGGTGATTATAAAGCGCGTTGTAGTAGTTGACCGTGTAAGTGACGGCGGCCCAAGTCCAACCCAGGAGGCCATCGGTAACCGCGAAGCCGATCGAAAGCTGAAACTGACGGCCAAGAATGCGAAATAGGCAGGAAAGATTCGCAGAATCCTTCGCATATAAAAATTGCGAAATGAGATTGTTTCGGTGTGTTCATTCTTCTTTCACCAGCAACCACGTGATCAGGAAACCGCTGAGGACAAAGAACATGCTGACGCCGAGGTCGCCGGGAACCATGGTAAAGCCAGCGTGGTAGGTGATCACGAGCATCACCGCCACGGCGCGAAGACCATCTAGGGCCGGAATATGACGGGCATTGGGTAAATCGGAAAGTTGCCTGATCTACGTCCGCGGTGATCTTTGGATTCCCAGCCTAGGACACTTCCTATTTCGGGTCAATTAGCCTTTTGGCCGCGCTCCCAGCGACCCAGCGTGCCTAATGGGGCAGCCAGATTGCAAAAGCAACACAAGGCCTCGTGGTGAAAGACAGGTTCACCACGAGGCCTTCTCCAAGCGCAAAGACAGCGGGCCTAATTACAGCCGATGCGGCTCGTGCCCCAGGCAACGTCATCTATATAGCGGTAATTTGTGCTGGAGGGCCAGGTTCCGGTGCCGCCAGTCGCATTGCTGACAAAACTCATGGAGCCGAACCCGCCAAGGATTACTACCGAAATTAGCGGAGGTTTTTGCTGATGGCGTGCCGGAACCATCGACGTACATCTCCATCACTCCATTTGAGGCCCCGGCAGAGTTCAATTTAAAATGTGCCTCGATGCAATGCCATGCCCCCTTATTGGCTACCACGTCATAACTACTAACCGAACACGCGGCCGTGCCCGTTCGGGTCCGGGTTTATCTGCATGGCGTAATGCGTCCCATCGCCGGAGAGTTTCCGGAACCATCAATCATAACTTCGTACTCTCTGTCCCCATCCCACGAGTGCCGTACGCGAGGACCATGGTGCGGGAAGCCATTTTTGTCAGCCGTGCTACGGTCGTGGTGGCCCAGTATTCCCAGTGCCGCGTCCACATTTCCGACGACGCAGCAAAAGTCAGGAACACGAAGAAGTGTGGAAGCCCACGACGCGCAGTCGCCCTGGCAGGATACAACCCCAGGGGCAGAAGCGTTGTAGACGACAATCGAATGAGTACCAGAGTGGGCTACGCCACCGCTGGCAGTGCTTGCCCAGTAAATGTGCGCGAGGTCAAGATATTTCCCTCCCTCGGGCCGTATACGTTGGCGCACTCTCAAAGTTGTCGCTGAACACTGGGGTCCCGCCACCGGCCCCATCGTTCACGGTCATGTTGTTCACGTTTAAGCTCAGAGCTGCGGCTGCTGCTCTGTCCCAGCGCATCCTGCACCTGCGCGGTAAAGCTGAGCGTTGCCGGCGCGCTCGGGGTCCCAACAATCGCTCCCGGTGCGTGTTCAGCTGACAGCCCCCCGGGCAAACTTCCACTCTGCAGCACCCACGAATACGGTGCCATGCCGCCGCTGGCCGCCAGCGAAGTGCTGTAGGCGGTGTTGACGTTCCCGAGGGCACGCTCCGGTCGTTACCGCCGCCGGGTTGGACTGGACCGAAAGACTGAACTGCTTGCTGGCCTTCTGTCCCGTCGCATCGGTACTTGCGCACTGAACGCGAACGTCCCGCTCGCCGTCGGGGTACCCGAGACCTGGCCGGTTGTTGCCGACATCACCACACCCGAAGGAAGTGATCCAGAAGGCATGCTCCACGTGTAGGGAGTCGCTCCGCCGGTTACAGCGAGATTTCGTGCTAGTACACTGCCCGAGTGTTGCGCCGGATAGACGACTGAGGTCGAAATCGCCGGGCGCCACCGGGGTGGTTTGGGTTGATGTCACGCTCGACGCGCTCGTAACCGCTGGACCTTGCTACCTGGCGTCCACACCGTACGTCGTCGAGCCACACATACTCAGCTGCGGAGACTGGGTCGCGTACAGCTGCCAGCTGAACTGATTAGATCGGACATCGGTCGTGGTGCGGAAGAGCATTCCGGTCTGGCTGATGGTTTTCTGCCCATCGACCCACATTTCCTGCATGCCGTCCGACTGCCCGACTGTGTTCAGCTTTACGTGGACTACAACGTCGTGCCAGTCCCCGCAGTGTTCACCACCTTGGGCGTGTTCTGCACGGTCACGTTGCCCCAGCAGTTCTGGTTGCTGACCGGCGTCATAATTCGACGGGCAACTCATTCACGGCCAGTAGCTGTAGAACATCATGGGGTACAGTGCGGTCACTCCGCCATTCATGCTGGGATACTCGGGATCCGCATGTCACGTACAAAGTAGTCGGTACCGTTAGGGACGGATACCGGCTTGACCGCTGGCCGACCACTTGTTGTTGACGTTGTTTCCCATCACGCCCAGCATATGCATGCCGCCATCTGCAAATCCGGGCGAGAACATCACCTGGAATTTCACATAGAGCTTCGTCGTAGCCGGGCATGAACCACTTGTTGAGCTGACCAATGTTGTATCCCGGTTGATCGTTCCGCGCACGGAATAGTTTCCGCCATGCACGTCTCAGGATTGCTTTCGATTGCGTAACGGCCTGGCGCTTCGTCCCACTTGCTTAGATTGCCGCTCTCGAAGTCGTCCTGGAAGACGATGGTGTCGCCCGCTTGCGGAGACGGATCGCTATTGGAAACAGTCGCCGCCGCCGCCACGGAAATGCTCAGAGCCTTGGTCGCCGTCTGCGAAGCCGCATCCGTCACCTTGACTGTGAAGCTGGACGTGCCCGACTGGCTGGGAGTTCCCGCCAGCCCGCCATTGGCCGTCAGGCTTACGCCCGCAGGCAAAGTGCCCGAAGCCACGCTGAAGCTGTAGGGCGTGGTCCCGCCCGACGCGCTTATTGTGGCCGAGTATGCCGTACTGACAGTTCCCGAAGGGAGGCTGGAGGTAGTGATCGAAGGAGGCACAGGCACCGTAGGAGCAGCCGCCACGGAAATGCTCAGGCCCTTGGTCGCCGTCTGCGAAGCCGCATCCGTCGCCTTGACTGTGAAGCTGAACGTGCCCGACTGGCTGGGAGTTCCCGCCAGCCCGCCATTGGCCGCCAGACTTACGCCCGCAGGCAAAGTGCCCGAAGCCAGGCTGAAGCTGTAGGGCGTGGTCCCGCCGGAAGCGCTCACAGCGGCCGAGTATGCCGTACCCGCGGTTCCCGACGTCAGACTGGAGGTCGTGATTGCCAGCGGTGCCGTCACCGCCGCCACGGAAATGCTGAGTCCCTTGGTCGCCGTCTGCGAAGCCGCATCCGTCACCTTGACTGTGAAGCTGAACGTGCCCGACTGGCTGGGAGTTCCCGCCAGCCCGCCATTGGCCGCCAGGCTTACGCCCGCAGGCAAAGTGCCCGAAGCCAGGCTGAAGCTGTAGGGCGTGGTCCCGCCCGACGCGCTTACTGTGGTCGAGTATGCCGTACCCGCGGTTCCCGAGCTCAGACTGGAGGTCGTGATCGACAGGGGCACCGGAGCTGCCTGAACCGAGAGACTCAGAGCTTTGCTGGCGCTAAGCGCGGGGGACGACGAGTCCGAAACGAGCACCGTGAAATTGAATGTGCCCGACTGCGAGGGCAGCCCGGCAATCTGACCGGCTTGTGACAGCAGCAGGCCTCCGGGCAGCGAACCGGACTGCAACGACCAGCGATACGCCGGTGTGCCACCCGATGCGATCAGCGCGGCAGAGTAGGTACTGCCCACCACCGCCTGCGGCAATGAGCTGTTGGCAATGGCCAGCGGTGCAACCGTGCCCGTGCTGGTGGTACTCGTGCCCGTGCTCGTGGTCGTGCTAACGACGGGCTGGCCAGAGACCGTAAACGAGGCCGGATCGGACTGATCGCCGGAAGGATTCTGTACAACAATTTGCGCCGTGCCGGGCGCAGACAACAGAGATTGCGTCAGCGTGGCTTTTATGAGTCCGTTCGAACTTAGATACGAGCTGAGCTTTCTGCCATTCCACAGTAACGCGGCCTTCTTGTTGAAGTTCTGTCCCGATACGGACAGTGTGACATTCGATGCGCCTACAGATGCGGCTGTGGGGGAGATTGCCTGAACGACCGGGGTGCTCTTCATCTGAGCCTTTCCTCCCGGCATTGCGCTGCAGGCAAGGCTGCTCGTCAGGGTCAGCAGAGCAGCAAACAGGATCGCGCGCATAATTCCTCCGTCATGGCACTCACGCCGTGACGGAATCCACCTTAGGCGAGCTAACCCATTGCAACTACTGGCCACAACTCCTGAAAAGGGGCAGGGCGGAAGGACTGTCCGAAACCTGTGCGAAGGGACAGCAGGACAGGGTCCAAAACCTGTCCCAAGGCGGGCAGAGGTTCAATTCAGTCGTACATGGTCCATCGGCCAACCTCAGTTACTTGTTCGCGGCAGACCATACGCTGTAACCTCTTGCCAGTGGAGACTTACCCCAAAACAGAGATCATTCCGGTCTGTATTTTTTCCTCCCATCCGCTGGGAGTGAATGAATTGCGGACGGCCTTGGCCCAGGGGTTTCGGCTTGAGGAGTGGAAGCAAACGGACAGCCGTACTCCCCGTTCCAAGGTTTACGTGATTGATGCGGACTGTCCTGAGAAACAGGTCCACGATCTCCTGCGCAACCTGTTCGAGAAGCGTCCCGGCGCCCATGTAGTGCTCATCGCCGAACGCTTTCGGGAAGAAGCCGCCTTCACCTTCCTGCGTCTCGGCGTCAAGGGCCTGGTAACCTCTGGCCGAACTGCGGGAATGCCTGCCGCGCTCGGTGCGGGACGTCGCCAATGGCGGCTATTGGGTGCCGCGTACCCTGCTCTCCCGTTTCGTGGACTGCATCCTGAACGAGTCGGCCGGAAGGAAGACGATTTCCAACGACGTCAACCTGAGCCGCCGCGAACGGGATGTGATCGCCTGCCTGCTGGATAATCTCTCCAACAAGGAAATTGCCAGCAAGCTGCACATCTCGGAGCGCACCGCAAAGTTCCACGTTTCCAATCTTCTGACCAAGTACGGCGTGGGCCGACGGGCGGACCTGATTCTGCTGTGGTACCAGCGGGACGGTGGGAGGTCCGAAGCAACGGTAGGATCGCAAGCGAGGACCCCGGTGTCCGCTGCACTCACTTCCGCACGCTCTTGATGGTCGTTCCCGCGGCCGACGCTCCCAAATAGACTTCCCCCAAGTGGCACCTGCAGTTGCAACATGACTTTAGTCAAGCCCCGTGGGCAGCCTAGGGGGAGCGGAACTCTGCTAAGATTGAGGGGATTCGCGGCCACTCAGCGGGTTACGGAAGTAATCGTGGAATGCGTTCAATGAGAGTGCTGGATGAAAAGACGGCCAGCGTCTGGAGATCGGAGCCCGGGGACTACCCTGTGCAGCCTCCCTTCCATCCGCACATAGCATATCCCGAATATGGCTTCGTAACCGATTCAGAGCCCAACCTGGTGTACGACTCGGTGCGTAGCACCTTTCATATTGCCGGACTGGACAGTGAAAATTACGGAAAGCCTTCCTGGAATCCCCTCGGCCAGTACATCACTCCCGGCCAAGTTGTTCTTTTGAAGCCAAACCTGGTGAAGGAGTTTCATCCCCGCGATCCGGAAGGCTGGAAGTACGTTCTCACTCATGGCAGCGTAATCCGCGCGGTTGCGGACTATGTGTGCTTGGCCCTCAAGGGACGTGGAAAGATCGTCCTTGCGGATGCTCCCCATACCGATTCCTCATTTGATAAGGTCGTCGAGGTACTGGGACTTGATTCCATAAGGGATTTTTTCCGCTCCCACGGGGTCGATTTTGAGTTGGTCGACATTCGCCAGGACGAATGGACCACGCGGGACGCCATTATCGTCGAGCGGCGGAAGCGTCCTGGAGATCCTGCCGGGTACATTGCCTATGACTTGGGTGACCGGAGTGAGTTTGTTGGCCATGCGGGCACAGGCCGCTACATTGGTGCAGACTACGACACAGGGGAACTCAACCAGCACCACTCGGCCGGGCGGCATGAATACCTGATTTCAGGTTCGGTCATGAAAGCCGACGTCATTTTTAGTATTCCGAAGCTGAAGACCCACAAAAAAGCTGGCATCACCGTCACCCTGAAAAACCTCGTTGGCATAAACGGTGACAAAAATTGGCTGCCTCACCACACCGAAGGTAGCCTGGCCCAGGGTGGAGATGAGCATCCCCGTCCCAGCCTGAATCACCGAACGGAACGCGCGATCCTTCCATTCTTCTATCAGCTTTCGAGGCGCCTGCCAGTTCTTGGCCCATGGATTCACCGTCGAGCGCGCCTCATCGGACAACACATCTTCGGCCATACTGAAGAGGTTGTGCGCAGCGGAAACTGGTGGGGGAACGACACGGTTTGGCGGATGTGTCTGGATCTGAACAAGATTCTGCTCTACGGCAATCCAGACGGAAGTTTAAGGCCTTCGGGAGCGAAGTCGCGCAAGTTACACTTGACCCTGGTGGACGGATTTATTGCCGGGGAAGGCCGTGGCCCGATGAATCCCGATCCGGTAGCAAGTGGGATCTTTGTGTTTGGCGTGAATCCGGCTACGGTGGACGCTGTCTGTGCGTACCTGATGGGATTTGATCCTGAAAAAATCCGCATCGTTGCGAATGCATTTCGTTGCCGGGAGCTACCCATTGCAGAGTGGTCGTGGCAGGATGTCGTGGTTCTCAGCAATTTCCAGCAGTGGAACGGAAGACTTTGTGAAATCCCCGACGAAACTACCTTCCACTTCCGGCCGCATTTCGGCTGGGCCAATTATGTCGAGCGCACCCATTCCGTTCCTGTCTGACAATCTCGACCCGGTGGCTACGCACCGTAGTGGCTGGCGTCTGGGCAGCTTGTGGTTTGACCTTACAGATCACAGCGCGAAATTTGCCTCCGGCACCAACTGGAATTTCCTTCAGCTAATTCGATACGGACCTGCATATCTGTTCCAAGCCTCTTCTTAATTCTTTCTGAAGCACCTGTTCATGTTCTTTTCGAAAGCCTTTTCCGGGGACAATACATATGCGAACCTCACCCAACGTTTCCTGCACAATCTGCGCCTTGCGAACCGTTGTCAAACCCTTAAACACAGGATCCAACCTGCCCACCCACGCGCCATTGGACGCGATCAGATAGTCATCGACGCGACCCAAAACCCCTTCTACAAGTTGGGTATTGCGTCCGCAGGGGCACTTACCGGCGGCAGGGACTGCCAGGTCCCCCGTGTCATATCGCAGCAACGGCATCGCCCAGTTCGTAAACCCCGTCGCCACAATTCGCTTGGCGTCTCTCGGCCCTTCATCGGTGTCCAGCAACTCGGTGAAGCCATATTCCGGATGAACGTGATAGCTCCCAGCCTCACATTGAGAAATGAAGCACACCTGCTCGGCGGAACCGTACTGGTCAAACACTCGAGTGCGAAATACCGATTCGATCCTCTGCGCTGATATCGCTCAATGTCTCCGAGGATGTGATGACCGCTTTGGGTGGGGAGCATGCAAGGCTTACCGAATGCATATTGCGCGAGCCGCGAAATGCTGGAAGGATAGCTGTCGATCAGGACGGGGTCCCACTTACGAGTCTTTCCAGATACGCGGACAAGTTGCTCTCGGCAAGATGGTATGAGGAAAACAGTAAGTTCGAGCTGGCCAAGTTATAGCGCCAGAAGGGAGGTCTACTGCAATCGGCTGGAAGAAGCACACGACCAGCGAAAGTGGCACTGCGCGCTTCCAGGTCAACTCCGGCCCACATTTTCAACCGCGTAAAAAAAGCATAATTTTGTCGGCGACCCTCGAGATCGACGCTAATGCGCAAAGTGGTACCCGTGGTTCCGCTAGTGTTTACAATTTCACATTGTGACTCGGGAATATTGCGAGCGTAAAACAGATCCGGGTTCGCGCGAACATATTCCTTTCTCAGAATGGGAAGTTTTACGATATCTGCTGTGGACCTGAAGGAGTCCGGGATTGAGTCCGCAATCCCGCATGAGTCGTTCATAATACGGAACATTGGAATAGCAATGCCGGATCAGTTCCCGAAAGAGCTCATTTTGCAGGTCAAAATTTCTGTTCGCGAATAATATTGACTTTCGAGTAATTCACCCAGATACTCCCTGAAATTTCCACCGTAGCGCTTCCGCTTCAACTCCCAGCCGTAAAGAGATATCAGTGCGTGCTGAGCAAGGACCGGGCTGGACATGTAAAAATTTTCACTCCAGGAATTCATAATCAGTTCCCTACTGATCTGCCTGCTCTTCACGGACTTGAGCGGTTCGAAAGCCTTTTTCGCGCCCTACGGCCAAACAGTTGGCGTCAATCAGACGTTCAAAGTGTTACTGCAAATCGGCGCGACCGGATCAACCGCGTCGCCGAAAGAGCCGCTGCAGGGTCCTCCGATCGCGCATGCGCAAGCACTTTCAAGCTGCTCGCCGATTCTGTCCCAACTGTATTCCCGAACCACCAAATCCCGCGCTGCCTGACTCATCTTCTTCCTGGTATCGACTTCTTTGAGGAGGCGCAACACCGCTGGTTGAAGTCGGCGGGACCATCCGCAATCAGCAAATCACTTCCAGGCATCACCCGCAGACCCTCACAACCGATGCTGGTGGTTACGATTGCCTTTCCCATTGCCATGGCATCCAGTAGCTTCAGCCTCGTACCGCCGCCCTCCATGATCGGACACACAAACACTGCCGCTCGATCAATGCACGGACGGATGTCCTCCGGACTGGCAGTCAAGCCTACCTGCGGATCAGATTGCGCCCAGTCAGTCAGCCATGATCGCGGATTGCGGCCGGCAATCTCCAATCGCACGCCAGGCGCCGAGTGGCGCAGCCCAGGCCACATCGCGGCACGAAAATGCTGTAACGCTGACTGATTGGGATACCAGTCCAGTGAACCGGCAAAGACGATCGTGTTCTGCTCTTCCGGAGAGCCGAGTGGACGGAAAAAATCCACGTCGGTGCCGTTTTCCACCACATGAAAATGAGCCTGCGGATCGATGGTGGCCAGTAGTCTCGCGTCCTCCGAAGAAACCGTCAAGTTCGCATCGAATAGATGACAAACTTCCCTTTCCAGCTCTTCGAGCTTGTCGGCCTGATCTGCAGCAACCAGCGAGCCACCGGATTGCGGCTGGCCCGGGCGCGGCGACGCAGCATGGCTGACTCGCAATTGTGGTGATTCAAAACCTTGCGAAAACCCTTCGACCATCAGGCAAACAGTGCCAGGTCGGACGAATCGAAGTGCAGCAGTGCCTCTTGGTTCTGCAGCAGCACGCGCGACCATTCTACTTCCCTTACCTCCGACCAGAATGCGCTCGGAGACAGGGGATGCTTCATCCACGGACTCAGCCCCATCCGACCCCACCATCGCAACCCCTTCCACCGCAGAGGCAGGTCCCAGAACTCAACAGAATTGCACAATGTCCGCAGGTGCTCGCGGTAGCCAGCCAGCTTCTCTTCCGGCTCCGACATCAGATTGAAGGCCACCAAGTGGATCTCATGCCCTTCGGCAATCTGCTTTAATAGATGATAGCTGCGCTGGTGGGCTCCCCCTTTGGAGGATAGGGGATAAAGTGCGAGAACCAGACTACCTTCATCGCGCACCGCCCAGCGAGCGATAGACTTCAACCATCTGCTCGGCCATAATTCCAGCGGAAAAGTGATCGGACACGCGTTCCCGTGCCTGCTCGCGTCGCGCAGCAGTATCATTGGCAAGGGCTTTGAGAGTGGCTGCGGCGATTTCGCCGGGATCGGCTGAATCTACCAGTTCCGCCGTGCCAGAATTGCCAATCACCTCGGGAATTCCCCCAACCGCCCGCGCCACCACCGGCACACCCGAATACATCGCTTCCAGAAGCGCAGCGGGGAGCCCCTCATGATCGGAGCAAATCAGAAAAACGTCCATTGCGCGCAAAACATCGCCCATGTCGCTCCGTTCTCCCAGCATTCGGAACGACGAAGTCAGATTCAATTCGTGTGCCAGCCGTTCCGTCGATTGGCGCTGAGACCCGTCCCCGGCCACAACGAAGACTGCATTCTTTTGAGCAGCGCGAATGCGTTGGCATGTCTTCACAAACAGGTCCATGCGTTTGATCGGCTCCAGGCGCGCGGCGGTTCCCACCACAATTGCATCAGGCGAAATTCCCAGCCTCTTCTTGGCATCCGCCGGGGAAAGCCTGGAAGCAACTCGCTCAAGCTCGATGGCGTTGTTGACAACCCGAATTTTCTGCAGAGCGATATGCCGACTCAGGTGACCGCGAACGTCTTCTGTAACAGCGATGACTCTGTCTGCCCATCGCCGGGCGGCCAGCCGGTCCAGGGCCAACATAGAAGCCATCTTGAAATGCTTCCAGCCTTGGAAGGGCTCCGGGAGCCCGTGCTCCGTACGGACCGTGAACGGAATCGAGAGTTTGCGAGCCAACATTGCGGCCAGCAGATTCTCTTTGTAGCGGTGAGAGTGCAGCACGTCGAACGCCGCGTCCCCGCAAAAACCCACAAGAGCTGCGGAAAATATCGAGAATCCTCGTGCGGTTCTCAGGCACCACCAGGACATCAATCCCGGCGCCGCGCAGTTCCTCGGCCAGCCTGCCCTCGTTCAGAATAATCGCGCAGACCCGCACATCCGCACGTGCGGCCAGAGCGCGTCCCAGCGTGGCAACCTGCACCTCGGCGCCAGCCCATCGGTCTCCCGAGGCGATGTGACAGACGGAGACCGGCACGCCGCCATGCGCTGCCGGAGTGTTCACAGCCGCTTTGGTCTCAGCCACGCTGGGTTGGACGCCAAGAGACAAACTTCTCCCCCGAGCAGAATTTCATCCAGGCCGTAATGGTCGCGGCGTTGGCGAGCAGGAAAAAGCCGGCCAGCCTGGGCGCCTTCAGGTCCAGCAAGCGGCGCCAGACCAGGGCCAGCAGTCCAGCCGCGTACACAGCTGTCTGCAGCAGAAAAATCGCGCGGTAGAAACCGCCCTGCCGCCACAGTCCCGCGCTGCCGATCCACAGGCCCAGCAGGCCGAACGGCAGCAACCATCGAAACAGCTTATGGCTCACCAACTGCCAACTGAAAACCGGAAAGCGAAATGGATTGAGCACCTGGCGATGGCTGAACACCACATCCAGCCCATGGACAATGGTGCGCACCTTGCGCTGGAATTCCGCGCCGCCCTTATGCGTGACTCCGTAATAGCCGATGCATTCCGGATCGACTACGGAACGCATTCTCCGTTCCGCCACATGCAGAGGAACGAAGAAATCGCTGGACTGGTGAGAGTGCCACTTCTGGCAGAGCTCTTTGCGCGCGGCAAAAAACGATCCGCTGGCGCTGACCAGCGAACCCACGCGCGATTCCAGCCGCCGCAGCCACATTTCATATCCTACATACGAGCCTTCGGCCGAATTTGAGTCGGCGCTCACGATGCGGTCTTCACTGCTGACGCAACCGACCGATGGGTCGGCAAAATTGGAGGCCATTTTTTGCAAGCCGTCGCGGTCCAGCAGCACCCGGGCATCCGTAAACACCAGAATTTCACCGACGGCGTGCTCGCGCGACAGCATCTGGGCATAGTGCTTGCCCTGGGCCTCCTTGAGCTCAAGAAGCTGAACGCCCTCAGCGGCGAACGAGCGCACAATTTCCACGGTGTCATCAGTGGAGCCGTCGGAGGCAACAATGATCTCCAGCCTGTCCCTGGGATAATCCGCCTGCAGGGTGTTGACGATCTTTTCGCGAATCCCCGCACCTTCGTTGTGCGCCGGAATAATGACAGTGATGGACGGCCAGATGGGCCGGCGTTGATGCACACGGTTGCGCAGCCGCGACATCACCAGAAGCAGCAGAGGATAGCCCACCAGCGTATAGGCAAGAAAGAGCGCGCTGATCCAGAAAAGCCACACCACGGTCAGCCAACCTCCAAAGTCCGCAGGTAGAGCTGCTCGTAGCTGGCGATCATCTTTTCCATGGTGAACTCCCTCTCCACCCTGGCGCGGGCGCGCCTGCCCATCTCTGTCCGGTCCGGACTCTCCAGCAGAGCAAGAATCGCCTGTGCCAGCGCTCCGGCATCGGCCGGAGGCACGGTCAAGCCGGTCGCGCCGTCCTCCACCACCTCGGGTGTGCCGCCGCAGCGGGTAACCACCAGCGGCTTCCCCGCTGCCATGGCTTCAATCGTCACCAGGGGCATGCCTTCGGCGGTCGAGGCCAGCACCATGAAATCCAGGTCTTCCAAAATCTGCCGGACATCGGAGCGGAACCCCAGCAGGCGGAAGCGGTCGCCCAGCCTCAGCTCGGCGATCAGGCTCCGGATGGGAGGCCCTAGCTGCTCGTCAATATCCCCTGCACCGACAAAAACCACGTCCGGGTACCTTTGCAGCACTTGGGACGCGGCGCGCACATAAAATTCATACCCCTTGCTCTTGCGCACGTTGGCGATCATTCCCACCAGACGTGTGCTCGGGCCGAGTCCCAGCTCATGGCGAAACTTCCCGCGCACACTCGTCCCCGCACCGTTAACGTGAATTCCGTTATAAATGCGCACGATCTTCGAGGCATCAAATCCCAGACCGGTCAGCATCTCTCCCACAAAATCGCAGACCACAACCACGGCAGCGGCGCGCCGCCGCACCGTAGCCAGCCGCACCCGGCTTTTCCAGCTATCAGCATGCTCCAACTCTACCGGTCCGTGGTAGGTAACGATAGTTTTCCGGCCCGTCAGCGCACCTGCAATGCAGCTATCGAAGTTCTGATAGGGAAGGTGGGAATGGATCAGGTCAATCCCCTCACTTCGGATCACATGCCGTAAGCCGAGCGGTGTCTTCAAGTCATACCAGGATTTGGACGGAATATAAAACGTAGGTATACCGCGATCTTCCAACTGCCGCCCCAGCCATTTCGCTTCGGGAAGCGCCACCACGGAGCGGAACCGCTCCGGGTTCAGCATCGTCGCCAGCTGCAACACCACGGTCTCCGCTCCACCGGGACCGGCGGTTTCGATGGTGTGCAGTACTGTAATCCTCTTTTTCATGGTGGAACCAACTGCAGTGCTTACTGGCCGCGAATTTTGCCCAGAATGTCCCCGGCATAGTGCTTCCATTCGAAGCAGGCCGGCCCCAAGTCGTCCGACCGTTCCACCTCGTAAAAGGTGTTGCTCTCATGCAGCCGCAGAAACTCCCAAGTAGCACGCGCCCGCGACGGCAAGCGGCGGGACACGGCATGACCATTGCGATAGCGCAACAGCAGGTGATCGAGATCCCCGGCCAGCCAGCGGCTCTTCACGCCCACCCGGTATTCGAAATGCGCTGCCACGGAGTCCCCACAGCACAGGCGGTACAGCATGCCCGGGAAGTTCACGCCCGCATCGATGGCGAGCTGCAGCGAACCCCAGAATCTGCCGTTAATTTCCATAACGCAGGGCTTCTCGTCTCCCTTGAACTCCACCATGGCCACGCCCTGCCAGCCCAGTTGCCGCAACAGCGATGCCGAAGCCGACACCAGCTCCTGGTTCGGCGGAATGGTTTCGCGAAGCACGCTTACGCCTCCCGTAGGAGGCTTTTCGCGGATGCGCCGGTGACACATCGCAGCCTTCAACTCGTTATCCCACAGCAGCAAAAAAACCCCAAAGCCGTCGCCCGGAACCAATTCCTGAATCAGCGGGTCCGGGCTCTGGGCTGCAGCCTGCTCGTAGCAGGCAATCAACTTCTCCGGGCTGGCGGCATACTGCACCTGGCTTTTGAACCAGCGTCCCTGCGCCGGATAGACAGAAAATCGCGGCTTCACCACGACCGGATAGGACAACCGCCGCGACAGTGTCTCCAATTCCGGCCGCCCGGCGGGAGTGTAGGTTCGGGGACATGCCAGCCCGACCTGGCGCCCGGCTTCCAGAACGGCGCCTTTGTCCTGTGTCCGAACCACGACCTCTGGCGACGGCAATGGCATCCGCACCTGCGGAACCCGGGCCGCAATGCCGGCGGCAATACGGCAGGTCACGTCCGTCATGGGCAGGAACATTTTGTATCCGCCCCTCAGCAGCTCGGTGCTCACCACTTCGGCAAACTCCGCCGGCGACTCCAGCGGGGACGGGTACTCTACCGCCCGCGCGCAAAAGCGGGAACTGGAGGCAAGGCTCGGAACCTGAGTCTCTCCCACGGTGACGCCAACGCCCATCTTGCCCAGCGCGCGAACCACGGCCAGCGATGCCCGCTGATTTCCGTCTGTGACAAAGACCTCCATCTCAGCGCCATCCCATCATCGTCAGCGCGGTCGCGGAAGCAGAAAATCCGCCATCGGGACCACTCACGTTGCCTTCGTGCAACAGGACTCGCCGCATACTGTAGACATCGTCCGCCGGAGCAAACCATCCCGGCCGGGTCGTGGCCGCGCAGGTGTAGCCCGCCTGCTTCACCAGGCTGCGGACTTCTTCATTCCACGAGCCATTGGGATAGGCGAAGCCGCAGGGCGCAGACGTTCCGTGTTCCTGCAGTTTCTGCCCGGATACCCGCAACTCCCATCTCGCCTTTTCAGCGGACTCAAATGGGAGCAAGGGATGGGTGTGGCTATGACCCGCGAACTCCACGCCCGCCTGAGACATCCTGCCCACCTGCTCCCAGCTCAGCATGCGGTCGCTCGCGCCCGCCTCCGGCAGCTCGCCGATGAGTTCGGCAATCAGTTCATCCCGCTGTTCGGACGACATATGCTTGAGATGTTCGGTTACATCCGGCACCGTGATCTCCTGCGGGCTCTTCTTCAGCCGGGGGGAGATACGCCGCCGCAACGATTCCCGGCGCTCCGGATCGGCGGCGTAAGCCCGCACTCGTTCGACCCAGAATGTGGAATTGGAATCCAGCATCGCGGTAGCCAGAAAAATGGTTGCCGGAAAACCAAACTGCCGCAGGATGGGAAGCGCGCGGGAGTAGTTGTCTTCCCAGCCGTCGTCAAAGGTGATCACGCAACGCGGCATGGCACGGCCGCAGGCTGCCGCACCGGCCAACAGCGCAGACAGGGAAACGACTTCGAAGTGCGCGGCGAGAAATGCGCAGAAGTCCCGAAAGGTTGTTTCTTTCAGAACGATGGCGGGCTCGGAGCAGGATTGCTGGATTTCCGGTTCACTGAGAACACGGTGCAGCCCCAGGATACAGACCTGGCCCTGGCTTGCCCGGCGCTTCGTCGCCCGCCGGAAGCCGCCTGAGGCATAGAACGCGGAAGCCGCGGCCTGGCGGGCAAGCTGGCGAGCGCTAGACATGCACCACCCGGTTCAGAACGCGGGCCAATTCCTGCGCCAGGCGGTCATAGCGGAATCCGGAGACGACACTGCTGTCGGGCACGACGGCATCCTGTCCCTGGCAGCGGCTCTGAATTAGCGCAGAGAGAGCGGCGGTCATTCCCGGAACGTCATCGGGCCGCAAAACCCATCCGGCGCCGGAACTCTGAATCAGCTCCTGCACCCCTCCGGGATAGGCAACGGCTAGAATCGGCCGTCCCACACGCAGATATTCGTACAGTTTTCCCGGAATCGAGGCACGCGAGGTGTATTCCTGTCCATAAAACAGCAGCAGGGCATCCGCCGCCGCCATCACTCGCAAGGCCTTAGTGTGAGGGATGAACTTGTGCAGCACTACGACACTCTTCAGCGGTTCGCGCCGCGTGACCTCTTCCACAGCTCCGTCCGGATAACCAATGACGTGCAAGCGCAGCTTGTGCTGAAGCTCAGGTTGCTGTCGCAGCAGAGCCTCGGCCGCCTGGAAGAATTGCCCGCTGAAGTTCGGGTAAATGGTGCCGAAGTGGGCCAGGTTGATAAAGCGCGGATCGAAGATCCCTTCCCCGTCGGGGATGAGGCCGCGAAAGTCATCCTCGTCAAACCCGTTGCGGATGACGGCCAGCTTCTCCCTGCTTACCCCGAAATGGCGCTGCAATTCGTCCGCGTGCCTCCCGGTCACGGTGACGACCGCGCTGGCCTGCCGCAGCATCCTGCGGTGCAACCAGGCATTGCGCCTTGGCGCCGGTCCCTGGTGGATATGCGAGCTTTCTTCGCTGGGCAGCGTCCAGGGGTCGCGAAACTCGATCACCCAGGGAACGCGGCAGATCATGGAAAGCAGAAGTCCTACAGGATGCGCCGCCCGGGGAGGATGCGTGGTGTACACCGCATCAAAACGATGGGCAAGGTGCAACTGCAGAGCCCGCGCCAAGGCAAACGGAATCCAGCCTGCCGTCTCATCCGGAAAGTACAAACATTCGCGCAGCAGCCTGGCGGCGGCTCGCAGCGTCCGGTCCACAAGGCGGAAATCCCTTGTCTCACCGTTCCCTCCCGGTAAGGCTTCCCCGCTTGACGGCTGCAACGCGCCGGCGGAACGAATGGTCTGCAATGCTCGATCTTCCCACCAGTTCAAACGGATCTGGCTGGTACGCTCCACCAGGACAGTTGCTGGTACGCGCTGCAGCAGGCCATTGTCGAAGACCGCATTCGCGGACGAATGAATCGTGAGCACCGTGGGCTGCCAGCCGCACTGCGGCAGATACTTGGTAAACGCAGTCGGACGGTAAACACCGCTGGTGCGCCGTGGCGGGAAGTCGTAGGCCACCAGAAGCACACGCCTGGGGGCAGGGGAACCCGAGGCCTCCTTCCCGGGCGCGCGATCGTCGCTCTGGCCCGCAAGTTCGGATTGGACGGTTACAGACATGCTCAGTTCGGGCACCGCTCCAGAATGTCGACCATGCGCTGCAAGTCTCTGTCGCGCACCATCGGGTGCACGGGAAGCGTCAACAACCTGCGCGCAAGCTCCTCGGCTCCCGGGCGATGGGCCGCATCGGGTGCCAGATGCGGAACGATTCCCGGGATGTCGCAAATCGCAGCCGGATAGTAGGCGCTGGCGCCGATGCCGGCCTTCTTCAGCTCCTTCACCGCCCAGTCGCGGGCCCCCCGGTCGCGGGCGAGCACGGGAAAGCGAATGTAACTGGGACTGCACGCTTCCGGCGGACACGGAGCTTTGAATCCCTTAACGCCTTCCAATCCCTCTCGCAAATCCGCAGCCTTCCGGGCCCGCGCAGCAGTAGTCTCCTTTAACCGTGCCAGCCTGGCCGGCAACATTCCCTCTGAAACCCGGGAGATGTGCTGCAGGGAAACTCCGGTTCGAACTCAGTAACGCCCAGCTTCAAAAAAGGAAGTCCGTTGGGAATCCAGTACAGCCATGGACGAAACAATACACTCACACCCAACAACCCCAGATAAGCCTTCAACTCGCCGATCAGCGGGGGAGACACGAGCCCCCGCAATTCGCAAGCAATGGCCGAGGCAAGTTCGTCGTGGTCCGTAATAATGACTCCCCCGCCCACGGGCAAAGCTTTGCCGCGGGCCAGACTGTACAGTCCCACATCTGCCCCGGCTCCGGACAACTGCCCATCCGTACAGGTACCCAGAGACTGAGCAGCATCGTCGATGACGCAAGCGCCGCTGCCCGCTGTCTGTTGCTGCAAGCGCCGCACCCGGCTGGCAAATCCGAACAGGTTGGCGGTCAGGACCCCCAGAAAACGGTCATAAGGGAGCCGTTCCGCCTGCTGGTAGTCGATATCCAGGGTCGATGGAGTCATCTCCAGCGGATAGATCTTTAACCCTGCCCGCACCGCCGCCGCGGCCACCGAGTAGCATGTGTAACCCGGGAGAGCGATGACGGAACGCTCCGGAGCCAGCCGCCGCAGCGCGCGGAAGATGATCACCAACCCGGCCCGGCCCGATCCAACACCGAACACGTGGCGCGCACCGGTATACTCGGCCACGCTGCCGATTCCGTCGCCTGCCGGGTTCAGCAGCGCGCGAAAGCCGGCGGCAAAGTCGCTCACCTCCAGAGGCATGCCCGCAGGTGGAAGAAAGCGCGTCATAGTTCAGCGTTCAGCAACCGGCGTCCTTAAGTGAGTTCAGGGACTGCCGCCAGTACAGAATCTGCTGGACGACTGGCGATCCGGCTCTGCGCGACTTGATGAGTAGCGGCAGCTAGCCCCACCATCACGAAAATATGTGGGTACCAGAGCACAGCCACAAATGCTCCACTTGCGAGATATCCGATCATCGCCAGATCGAGTCCAACCGAGAGACAATACTCAAAACTCCTTCGTTCCTCCGGTCCAGCCCGCACCAGAGTCTTGCGTGTCTTGGAGTTCATGCGAAAGTAGCTTATCCAGATCAGGATGAAAGGTGTAAAGCCAAGCACGCCCAGCTCGGAAATGCCCTGGACAAACAGGCTGTGAGGGACCGACGTCACCCAGTTCAAGACAGGAATGTAGTAATGGGCACGTCGCACATATGGGATAATTGTTTATGCCAACACCGAAGATCGGATTATCTGCAAACATCCGCATACCAGCCTTCCACAGCTCCAGCCGGTGGTGAGCCGTCTCATCGGTCTCAGGATGCTCTGCGGATCGGAATCGCTCGGTGCTGGCCTGCGGCAGTACCAAGTAAATCCCGGCAACGATGAGCACCGCCATAAACATGGCGATCACCTTTTTCGGGGTCTTGACCCAAGCGCCAAGGGTTACTGCGGCCGCGCCCACCACGGCTCCTCGCGAACCGCAAAGGAGAATGGCACCGAGGCAGGCAAAGGTGCCCCCGAGCGCAACCATCCGAGTCCAAAACTTGGGCCGAGCCGCCAGAACGCGACATCGCAATGGGCCAGGCCACACACATGGCCACACCCAAGTCTGCAGAATTGCCAAAGAAGCCCGTCGAGCCGCCACCGACTCCATTTGCAATGAATATCAACTGGTCACTTGCGACAGCGCTTCCCGCTATGTAACCTCGCACCACAAATTGCGCTAACTTCAGATTCGTCAATAAGAACAAGAAAACAACGGTACGCAGTCGCCACGAATTGTTCACGTTGCGCGACAAGATGAAATAAATGCAGAGCCAGATAATCGCGTCATAACAACCGCCGAACGCAGGCGCCTGAAACTCAGCCGTGAGGGCACCCAGAAATGCGGCCTACAAGAATCCACGCGAACATCACATCGATATGAGCAATCGAACCGCGAACAGAATTCTTTCGTTGACCAGCAACTAAGTAGCCTAAAAGGCCGCTGAGGACCGCCACTTTCCCCAACTGAAGAATCTGCAGAGAGGGAAACATTGCAGGCAGACGGGTATACTCCACCAGCACATACGTCATTGCCCCGAAAAAGGCGAGGTCCCAGTGTTTGTCCTTCTGTCGGGGAGGAGCAGGGGACTCCGGCTCAGAAACGTCGTCTTCCGGGTCCCACGGGGTATAGGTGTCCGGAGATGCCGTCGAAGCGCCGGCGAGTTCCAGGCTGGCGGGCAAACCTTCCATTTAGTGACCTCGCGCAGCAATGACAGTTTTCACCGTCTTGAAGAGGATCACCAGGTCCAGCATCACCGACATGTGCTTGATGTAGTAGAGATCGTATTGCAGCTTCTGCTTGGACTGCTCCAGCGACGCACCGTACTCGTACTGCACCTGGGCCCAGCCGGTCACTCCCGGACGGATCATGTGCCGGAGGTGATAGTAGGGAATCGCCTCGGTCAGCCACTGGACGAATTCCGGACGCTCGGGGCGGGGACCGACAAAACCCATATTCCCCTTCAGAACATTCCACAGCTGAGGAATCTCATCGAGGCGGCTTTTGCGCAGGAACTTTCCCACGGCCGTGATCCTGGGATCATTGTCCGCCGCCCAGACCGGACCGGTGCCGTTTTCCGCATCATGGCGCATGGTGCGGAACTTGAACAGCGTGAATGTCTCTCCGTATCGGCCGACTCGCTCCTGGCGGAACAGCACTGGCCCGTCGGAAGTCAGCTTAATCGCCAGAACGACCAGCGGAATCAGTGGCAGCACCAGCAGCAGGCCGGTCAGCGAAACCAGGATCGAAACGCACCGCCGCGCCACCAGCGAAGCCATATTGAGCCGAAATCCGTCGGAGAAAATCAGGGTGCTGGGATGCAGTTCATCGACTGCGATCTTCCCGGAGATCTTCTCCATCACAGATACCGAATCCTCCACTCGAACCCCGTGCAGGCGCAGTTCCAGAAGCTCCCGTACCGGTAGCATTCCCCGGCGATCGTTCAGGGCAACAATCACGCGATCGACTTCGCCCTTGCTGCGCAGGCCGTCCACCGCCTCTCCCAGGGTTTCCCGCGTGAGCGACCCATTCCCCAGGGCTCCCGCCCATCCGATGATTTCCATGGGAACGTCAGTCCGCTCGCGGATAGTCTCAATCAGGCTTCGCGCCCGCTCTCCGGCGCCTAGAACATAGACGTGCTCGCGCAGGTATGGCTTGCGCGCAAGCCAGGCATAGGCCGCCCTCCAGGACAGCAGCGCAACCGTCAAGATGATGAGGCCCACGACGAACACGCGCCGTCCCAGCAGAAAAGAGGGGGACACATAACCAATCGCGGCCAGCAGGAAGGCCAGCAGCGACAGCACAATCAGCATGCGGGAATAGGCTTCCGCGCCGCAGGTGAGCTGGCGGGGATCGTACAGATCCAGGTAATAGGCGCACAGCACCGCTATCGCCGATACTGCCAGAATCTTCGCCAGATTCTGACTATTCAGGACGACGGCAGACTCCGGCCCCCACTGGATGGCAGCGGCCAGGAGGAACGAACCCACGAAAATAAAGGCTTCCCCCAGCATCAGCACCAAGGTGCGGACCGGAAGATAGACACTGAAGAGCCGAACCACCTTCTTACCCTTCCTTTACGTCTTGCGATGCGTACCCACTGTAGTAGTAGCGGCTATAGGTCGCGCCCTGCGGCACGCGATTCAGCACCGTACCCAGTACCGGGGTCTGGCGAAACTCCTTGCTTGCTTTCTGAGCCAGATCGAAAGGCGTCTTGCCGGAGCTGATCACAATCAAAACGCCGTGGCACAGATTGGCAATCATGCTGGCGTCCGCAATGGGAACCGCGGGCGGCGTATCGACAATGACCCAATCGAACAAGGGAGCCAGGCGGTCCAAAAGCCTGGCCAGCCTGTTCCCCGCCAGCAGGTCCGCCGGGTTGGAAATCGGGCGCCCTCCCGGAATAAAGTAGAGATTTTCCAGCGGGGCTTTCTGCACCACTTCGAACTCATCGGCTTCTCCCCGGAGATAGTCCGTGATTCCGGGTTTGGAAGGCGCGCCCAGCACGTCGTGCAGGCGCGACAGGCGCAGATCACAATCCACCAAGAGCACCTTGCGGCCACGCTGGCGAACGAACACCTGCGCCAGATTGGCAGAGACAAATGTTTTGCCTTCGCCGGGCAGAGCGCTGGTGATCAGCAAACGCGACAACGTCTGGCGCTGCCGCAACTGGTAAAGGCGCGAACGCAGGGTTCGAAACTCCTCCAGTCCCACGGGATTCGTTCCCCGCAGGTCGAACGACAACATGCGCTGCGCATCCGGCTTCCATTCCGCGGGCCGGCAGCGCGCGGCAAGCTCTTCGAAAGTGATCGGAGCATCCGGGGCAGGTGCAGGAGTGGCCTCCACGCGCGCCGTGGGCATCGGATTATGTGCCGGGGGCACCGCCTGGGGCACACGCTCTGCCGCCGGCTGCGGCCGGTTCAGTTCGATCACCTCCCCGCTTTCCGCCGTGGTGCGGCTGGCCGACAGCAGCTGATCCGGCAAGCTCGCGGTATCCGTAGAATTTCCCCGCATCACCTGTGGCGGCTCGGCGATGGGCGCCATGGCGGAGGGTTTTGCCCGCCAGGCGGGCTCTCCGCCGGAAAAGTCGAAATCGAGCGGCCTTGAGGGAATATCCTCTGCTTCGCTCCCGATTTCCGACCTCTCTTCCGCCACGCGCAGTACTTCCAGGATCTCCAAAGCCTGGTCTGCGTCAGCAGGCCCCGGCCCGGAGCCGTTTCCATCCTTGCGCAGCGCTTCTTCCGCCCGCCGAAGGGCATCGTGAATCCGACTCATCGTGGGTCCGTCGTCATTCCGCCCGCCGCCCGGGCGCGAGTCTGTTCAGCGGCAGCGGCTTCCGCTTCGCTGAGCGCGGTTAACCTTTCGTCCGCCGGATCCGGCACGGGTTGGGGATACCCGACGCGGGGGTCGTCCAGTTCGTTTTCTTGTGCGATTGAATCGATCGTGGCGCTACGGATGGTTCGCTGCTGATCGGCAAAGGCGGCGATCAGCGCGTGCTCACAGATAAAGTTGATGACTCGCGGAATTCCCCGCGAATAGCGATGCACGGCACGCACTGCATCGGGAGCGAAAATCGGCTCCGGAGGCGCCCCGGCGACACGCAAGCGGGTGGAGATGTAGGCCTGGACCTCCTCCAGCGTCAAGGGATAGGTCTTGCAGCGAATGGTGATCCGCTGACGCACCTGTCTCATCTCCGGCCGTCGCAAAGTCTCTTCCAGTTCCGGCTGTCCCGAGAGCAGGATCTGCAGGAGCTTGTGGGTGGACGTTTCCAGATTGGTCAGCAAGCGGATCTCTTCCAACACTTCCTGCGTGAGATCCTGTGCTTCGTCCACCACCAGCACGGCGGTTCCGCCGGCCCGGTGCCTCTCCAGGAGGAACTTGTGGAGATGGAGGATCTTCTGGCTTTTCAGCGGGGAATCGCAGCGGATTCCGAAGTCCGCCAAAATCATGTCCAGGAACTGCACCGGCTCCAGCGAGGGATGAAAGACAAATGCCGAAGCGGCGTTCTGCGTGCGCAGCCACTCCAGCAGCTTGTTGACGATGGTGGTTTTGCCCGTTCCCACTTCGCCGGTAAGCAAAATGAAACCCTTGCGCCGGTAGATGCCATGCGCCAGGGAGGCCAATGCCTTCACCGTGGCCCGCGTGCAATAGAGGAAACGCGGATCGGGATTGACGTTGAACGGGTTATGTCTCAGCTTAAAAAAGGCCCTGTACATACAGAGCTACGCTCCAATCCGGGTCGCTGTTAAGTGTTCTTTGTGTTTCCCGGGACGCCTTCTCAGCTTAGCCCGAAGCGACCAAGTCCGTTTGTTACGTTGGTTATGGTTCAGGTCCGGCACAAGGGCAAGCGTGCGCAGCTGCAGCAGGTCCTGAATGTCGCCTTCCGTGCGCAGCGCCTTGTCCTTGAGCTCGAACAACAGGGCGATCCCGACCCCTAAAATCAATCCTCCGCCGAAGCCCCCACTGATGTACTTCGTCCGGTCAGGAGAACTGGGCGTGGTGGGGAGATTGGGCGGATCCATTACCGAGAACTGCTCCCCCTGCTGCGCCCTCTCAAGATTGGTGCCGATGGCTGAAAGCTGACTTTTCTTGAGCAGATCGTTATAGAACTCCACCGCAGTCTGGTAGTCGCGCGTCAGCTCCTTCCACTGCTGATTCACCTCGGGACTTAACTGGACCCGCGACTGATAGGTAGAAATCTGCTTCTGCAGCCGGTCCTGCTGATGGCGCTGTTCGGTCAGGCTCACATCCAGGTTATGCACCTGGTTGCGCAATTGTTGAATGGATGCCGGCTCCTGCTGGCTGGCGGCGTTGCTGTCTGGTTTCTGGGTCCCAGCGTTGTCCTGCGCGCGGGCGTCCGCCACCTTCTTCTCCAGCAGAGCAATCTCCCGCTTGGCGCGAATCACGTCGGGATGGGTGTCGGTATAGCGGGACTGCAGGTTCTGCAACTGGCCACGCATGTTGGCCAATTGCTCTTCCAGGGTCACAGGATTATTGGCGGTCTGCGACTGCTTCCAGGCGGTCAACTGCTGGTCGAGAATGTTCTCCGTATAGGCTTTGTCCTGCTCAATGCGGTATACGGCTTGGTTGGCGCTTTCCAGTTGCGAATTCAGGCTCTGCAGCATGCTGAAATTGTTCTGCTCCTGCCCCGGCAACTGGCCCATATAGCGGGCTTCGAAGGCAGCCAGCTTAGAATCTTTTTCGTCCAGGCTCTTTTTGGCGTCCTGCAGTTCCGTGTCCAGGAACTTGGTGGTGCCCTCGGCGCTGCGCTCGCGCGAGCGAAGGTTCTCTCCGATAAACATAGAGGTGATCTGACTGCAGACTTCCTGCGCGATGCGCGGATCGCGATAGGAAAAACTGATGGTGAACCCGCTGATTTGCTGCTGCTGCTGCTCACCGCTGGTGACCAGCCCTACTTCCACGGCTTTCTGCATGCGGTTCACCAACTGTTCCATAGTGGCGTGGGGAGCATCTTCCTTAAACAAGTCAAACTGCTCCACGATGGGTTGCAGGCGGGTACGACTCAGAATTTCCTCCTGCATGGTACGCAAGCGCTCGGCAACCCCTCCCGTGATGACCGGACGCACAAAGTCTCCCGGGACTTTCTGCTGCTCCACCAAGACAAGCGTTTTGGAGGTGTAAACATTGGGAATCGTCCGCGAGTACAAGTATGCGGCCACGGGGACGACCAGCAGAGGGACAATAATCCACCACATGCGCCGCTTCAGAATCGCGACATAGTCTTCGGGTCCAAGATTGCGTCCTAAAATCATCTGCTGCTTCCTTTAACCACTTACGTTCCTTGCTCTCGAAGGTCCAACACTCCCTCAGTCCAGCCGTACCGGGCGGAACACCCAATCCAGTCCCACACCCGCCGTATGAGTCCATCCGCCGAATACAGAACACGCCAGTCCGAAACACCCGCCGGTCGCAGACTGGTGTGAAAACTGGTAGCTGAAACTCAGGCCCTTACCTTGCACGGTCCGCCTCAGGAACACTCCGCCATGCTGAGCTCGGGTCCTCGAGCTGGATTCCACCGCAGAGTTCTGGCTATACCCAGCAATGAAACTGGCATTCCAAAAACGCAATATGGGCCGGCTCAGGTCAACGGATACATTATGGTTTCTAGAAGCGCCGTAAATGCCCGCCCCCCCGATAATGCCGGCCGAGTATTCCAGGCTCAGGGAACTGCCTCTGGCCAGTTGATAGAGCAGATCGTTCGAAGTCGTCCACTGAACAGAATTGGACAGAACGGGGCTGGCCTGCGCCTGCGCCCGCACCTGTACCTGGGGGCCGGCGGAAACCTGCAGCATGAGCCGCGGGGAAAACCGCCGCGTGTATCCCAGCAAGGCAGAATGAGTCTGCACGGCGGCAAAACCGGACGACGTGGTGCGGAAGAAGGTGTAATTGAGGGAAAGGTTGCTGCGCGGTGACAGTACGCGGCTCAATCCCAAGCCAAAGTTGTATTGCGAGCTATCTGCCAGGCCGGAGCCCAGAAACCTCAAAATTCCATACTCCCCGGAGACCTGTAGCGTGCTGAGTGGGCTGAGTTGATAACCCACATTGGCGATCACGCTGTTGTTGATCCGGTTTCCGGAATTCAGAATTGACTCATTAGGCGAAAAGCCGGAGCGGTATCCGGAACCAAAGCCCAACAAATCCGACCCCAAGCCGCCATAGAGACCCAATCCGTAGCTGGACTGAGGCGCATAGGACGCCAGTTCCGACAACCCCAGCTGCCAGCGTTGCTTCGTCATGAAGCTGCTGAAGTTCACCTGGTGGGTGGACGTCACGTGCGTGCCGCCTCCACCTCCGGCAAAGATCGACTCTGCGCCGTTATAGCCCAATGTCAACCTATTGCGTCCCCACTGCCGGTCGAGCGTGGTGTTGCCGGAAATCAAGGTGCCAGACTGCACGCTGTTGCTCCCGCTCACCTGCAGGGTATTCGTGTTGACCACCTGCATCAGGCTCAAGCCATAGGTGAGCAACTGGGGCCTCCCGCCGATTGAAGGCAGCTTGACGCTGGCAGCGGACAGGTCGGAAATGTCCTGCTCTCCGGTCTCTTGCGGCGTCGGGGAGGCCTCGCCACTGGCCCCGATGGCAGAGATCGGACCGCTGGACGCCGCGGGCGCAGGTGTCCTCTGTGCCCAGCCGCTCAGGCAACCGGCAAGCAGCAGGCTCGTGGTCCACGCGCAATAGATTGGTTTCTTCATACCCACGGGCTAAGGAACGACAATCGTGTCTCCCGGCTTGAGCTCGATATTCTGTTCCGGATGTTCGCCTTTGAGCGCTTCCTTATAGTTGAAAGGAATTCTCCGCGGCTTGTTGTTAACGTTGCGCAGCACGTAAATGTTCTTGGCATCTGCGAATTGGGAGAGCCCCCCTGCCGCCGAAAGCGCCTGCAGCACGGTCATGTTGGGTATCAGCGGAAATGAGCCCGCCCGGGCCACCTCGCCCACCAGGTACACCATCCGGCTGTTGACGGCGGTGACCACCACGGTTACCTGCGGCTCATCGATAAATTTCTGCAGCTTGGTATGGATCTCCTTTCCCAACTGCATGGGGGTGAGCCCAGCCGCCTGAATGTCGTTCACCAGGGGCAGAGAAATCTTGCCGTCCGGCCGCACGGGAACACTGGAGGACACTTCCGGTTCCTTCCAGACGTTGATGCTCAGCACATCCCCCAGCCCGATCACATAGTCGGGGTCGATGGTAGCCGATTTCGGAATGGACTGGCTGTCGGCCGCCGTTGCCGGCGAGCTGCCTGATTGCGCCCCAGCGCGCGCAGCCGCAATGCCCGGCTGCAGCACAACCGTCAAAAACAGCAGGCTCAGGGAAGCTGCCAGAGTTCTGTTCCCCGTAATCACGAATCCGTACCTCCTCCAGTTGCTTGTGTCAGTTCGCGGTTATCCAGCCCGGTTTGCTTCAGCTTGTAAAGCAGCGCCTTGTAGCTGATCTGCAGTTCCTGCGCGGCCCGCTTGCGATTCCAGCGTGTGCGTGCCAGGACTTTGAGAATCAGTTCGCGCTCCGCCTGCAGGGAGGCCGCGCGCGCCGCCTGCTTCAGCGACATGCTGAGGGATTCGGCCGGCGCCGGACTTGCCAGTTCCCTGCCGAATCCGAAGGCGGTAATCGCCAGATCACTGTCTCGAACTGCCGCTGCCGATTTCAAAACGTTTTCCAATTCCCCCACGTTGCCCGGCCACAAGAGGCGCGTTAAGGCCGCCAGGGTGTCCTGCCCGAGCCGCATCGGGACCCGTCCGAACAACGCCGCATACTTGGCCAGAAAGAATTTCGCCAGCACCGGGATGTCTTCCTTGCGGTGGCGCAGCGGCGGGATACGCAGGCATATGCCGCTGATGCGGTAATACAGGTCTTCCCGGAACCTGCCCAGACGAACTTCGTCCTCCAGATGAATCCGGCTGGAGCAGATCAGCCGCGCCGCAGCCCGCCGTTCGGTTCCAGAGAGCACTTCCAGCATCAAGCGCTGGGCCTCCGGCGGCAACTCCCCGACCTCATCTACAAATACGGTCCCGCTGACGAAAAAGGGAGCAATCCATTCTGCTGTGCGGGCGGAGTTTCCGTTGCCCTGCCAGCCTAACAGGGCGCGCGGCGAAAGACAGGCAAAGGATGCGGCTTCCCGCAGGGACAGCCGGTGAACCAACTGAGCCATTACCCCCTTGCCCGCACCCCTCTCTCCCACCAGCAGCACCGGCACATCTGTGGGGGCAATATCGGCAATAACCCGTTCCAGGGCCTGCATTGCAGGACTTATGCTGGGAACGAATCCCTCACCGGTTGCACTGCCTTCGGTCTCACTTCGCCACATTTTGGCGCTTTCGCCTTGCATGTCCACAACCCGAATTCAAATTTGGCACTTCTGGGAAAATCTTTCGAACGCTCTGCCTTACGATGTGCAAGCTCATTGCCAATGGCTGCAAGGAAATGAACCGCACAATCCGCCGTAACTTAGAGAGAAATATGCTCCGGCCTCAGTCTGGGGGAGATGGGGATTTTGGAAAAAAGCGAAAACTTTTTCTCTTCGGACTCAACTTATGGCGTAGCCGAAACCTTACCAGCGGCCGCCCACACAGCAATTCTCCATACTTTTCAGCATTTTACAATGCTTTGTTATTCAAACTTTCAAATCAACCCCGAAAGGGAAAAACTTTTCCCCATCGGAGCCGAGGAACCGTCGACATCCCCCCTTGCAGCAGACCTGCTTTGAATTTCAGCCAAAGTCTAACCCGCAGATTTTCCACTGTCAGCGGAATTCGCAGCAAAGAGAAAAACTTTGGTTTGCCTCTGCATGGAATAGGGATTGCAATGCAAATATTGTTCTTTTACGCTGACCTTTCGCTCATGAGCACAACCCTGGAAGTATCGGTTGAAACCCCTTCCGCATCAGAAGGTGGGGTTAAGCCCGGTTCCTGGTGGCAACTGGCGGCGGTCGGGGCATTCCTGGCGCTCTGCTACTACGACGTTATTGCTGCCCTGGTCCGCGACTGGTGGTCGGACGCCGATGCCTCCCATGGGTTCATCGTCCCCCTGTTTTCCGCATATCTTCTGTGGCAAGGTCGGCGGGAGCTGGCGCGCACGCCCGTCCGCCCGTCCTGGTGGGGACTGCTGATCACCGCCCTAGGATTGTCGATTCTGATCGTCGGAAATCTGGGAGCGGAGCTGTTTCTGTCCCGCTGCTCACTGGTGCTGGTGCTGGCCGGACTGGTGATCCATTTTCTGGGCTGGGATTACTTTCGCAAGGTGCTGTTTCCCTGGGCATTTCTGTTTTTCATGATCCCGCCGCCGGCGATCATCTTCAATCAGATCACATTTTCGCTACAGCTTCTGGCATCGCAGATGGCGAAGACGTCCTTGAGCGCAATCGGCGTGCCAGTGTTGCTGGAAGGCAACATCCTCAGGCTCCCGGTTATGCCGCTGGAGGTAGCCGAAGCCTGCAGCGGCATCCGATCCCTTATTTCCCTGGGAGTGGTAGCCGTGATTTACGGCTACATGATGGAGCGGTCCAACGTGATTCGCGTCCTTTTGGCGCTGGCAGCCATTCCTCTGGCGGTGGTAGCGAACGCGTGCCGAATCGTCGGCACCGGGCTGCTGGTGGAATACTGGAATCCCGACAAAGCCTTGGGATTTTTCCACGAATTTTCCGGATGGGTCGTCTTCATGATCGCCGTGGGCCTTCTGATGCTCCTCCACGCGGCCTTGCATTCTGCCTTCCACGTTTTTGACAGGAGGCCGGCGTGAAAGCCCTTATGGCTCGTGCTCGTCTGGTAAGCGCGCTGGTCCTGCTGGGCGGCGTGGCCATGTTTCTTCAGGCGCGACGGCAACCGGAAACCATGGTGCCCTATCAGGGCCTGGAGACCCTGCCCATGCAGCTTTCCAGCTGGCAGGGGTTGGAGATCCCCATTCCGCAGGAGACCCGCGACGTGTTGGGTAAGGGCGAGTTTCTCCAGCGGCTCTATCGCAACCCCGTCGAGGAAGCTTCGGTGGATTTATTCGTCGCCTACTTCCCCAGTCAGCGAGTTGGAGTGACCATCCATTCCCCGAAGAATTGTCTGCCGGGTTCAGGTTGGAGTCCCGTCGAGAGCAAACACATTCCGCTTCCCCTGAAAACGGGTGCCATCGAGGTCAATCGCTACATCGTCGCTAAGGGAGAATCCCGGGAGCTTGTCCTGTACTGGTACCAGGCCCATGGACGGGCGGTGGCCAGTGAGTACTGGGCGAAGTTTTACCTGGTCAAGGACGCCATCGAGCTCAATCGCAGCGATGGAAGCCTGATCCGCATCGTTACCCCCATCGGTGAAAACGAATCCCCCGAATCGGCACAGCAGCGGGCGACGGAGTTTGCCCGTACACTCATGCCGGCATTGGCACAGGTTGTGCCTCAATAAATTTGCGGAGAGCGCTGCCCGGCGTATCGGTTGCGGGAGACGCGATCAAAGGTTTTTGGGAGTTTGTCTCATGAAGCTGTTTCGAAGCACCGCAGCACTGCTGGCAATGGCAGTCATCTTCACCACTCTGGCCTGTTCGCGCGATCCCAACGTCAAAAAGCAGCAGTACTTCAAAAGCGGCAACCAATATTTCGACCAGGGCAAGTATCGCGAAGCTGCGATTCAGTACGCCAATGCCGTGCAGATCGACGGCAACTTTGTTGATGCCCGCTATCGCCTGGCTGAAACCTACATCCGCATGGGCGACGCACAGCGCGCTTTCGGACAGTTGAGCCGCATCGTGGAAATTCAGCCCGACCACCTGCGCGCGCAACTCGATTACGGGAATTTGATGCTGGGGTCACGCCAGTATGACGAAGCCAAGAAGCGTGCCGACCTGGTGCTCGCCAAAGACCCCAACAACGCCGATGCCCATGCTCTGGCCGCCAATGTGGCCGCGGCGCAGCAGAAACCGGACGAAGCCAAGAAGGAAATGCTGAAGGCCATTGAGTTGGACCCCAAGCGCTGGCAGTTCCATCACAACCTGGCCCTGCTCTACGCGAATACGAAAGATTACGATGCCGCGGCCAGCGAGCTGGAGCGCGCCATTGCGCTTGCTCCCGCGCAGGCTACCCCTTATTTATCGCTGGCCACGCTGCAGGAGCAGCGCCAGGACTGGAGCAGTGCCGAGAGCACGCTGCATAAGGCGATTTCGGCCGACAGCAAGAGCATCGCGGCCCGCGTTGCGTTGGCCCGCTTTCTGGTGTTTCGCAACCGCAGCGACGAGGCCGAGCAGGTGGTGAAGCAGGCCAAAACCGACTTCCATGACAACCCGGAGGGATACGTTGTCCTTGCCGACTACTACACGGCCACCAACCAGCGAGACAAGGCAATCGCGGAGTACGCCAGTCTTTACAAGGAGCATCCTGACAATCACCGCGTAGCTGAGAATTACGCATCCATGCTGATCCTTGCCAACCGCCTCGACGAGGCGCAGAAGGTCGTGAATGCTTTGCTGGCCGGCAACGGGCAGGACACGGACGCGCTCATCCTCAAGGGGGACCTGGAAAACCGCCGTGGCGATCCCCAGGCGCAGCAGACTTTGCAAACTGCCGTCAAAGCGGCTCCCGAAAATCCGAGCGCGCATTACCAGCTCGGACTGGCTTTGATGCAGCAGGGGAAAATGGACCAGGCGGAAACCGAAATCCGCGCGGCTCTCAAGTACTCACCTAACGCTCTCGATGCCAAGATGGCCCTGGCCGAATTGCTGGCGCGCAAAGGCCAGATGGACGAAGTGGAGAAGCTGGGGGGGGAAATCATCCAGGTCCAGCCGCGGCTTCCAGCCGGTTACCTGATCCACGGCACGGCCAGCCTGGCGCAGAAGAAGCTGGCGCCTGCGGAAGCGGATTTCAAGAAGGTGATCGAATTGGCTCCTGACAACCCGGCCGGCTATATCCGGCTCGGACAGCTCGACCTGGTGCGGAATCAGAACGAGGCAGCCGCCTCCAACTTCGAGCAAGCCCTGCAGCACAACCCTAAATCTTCCGACGCCTTGGAAGGCCTGGTGCAGATTGATTTCAAGGCCAAACAACCGCAAAAGGCCGTGGCGCGCGTCGATGCTCAACTGCAAAAGGATCCGAACAACAGCAACTTTCATTCCTTGAAGGGCGTGGCGCTCACGGCGGCTTCCGACCTTCCCGGCGCGCTGAAGGAATTCCAAACCGCTCTTGACCTCGACAAGAATAATGTCAATGCCGTCCTGTTACTGGGCCAGCTTCAGCTACGCATGGGAAACATCGACCAGGCCATCGCCAGCTATCAGCGCCGCCTGGCGCAGGACCCCAAAGACATCCGGTTCCTCTTCCTGGTCGCCTCGCTCGAAGAAGGCCGGGGAAACGACGCCAAAGCCGAAGATCTCTACAACAAGGTTCTGGCAATTCAGCCCAGCTACGCTCCTGCCGCCAACAATCTCGCTTATCTGATGATTCGGGACGGGAAGAATCCCGACGTGGCCCTTTCCCTGGCGCAGGTGGCTCGGCAGGGCATGCCGGACATTCCCAATTCCGCCGATACGCTGGGATGGGCCTACTACAACAAGCAAGTCTATGGCTTGGCAGTCGACTTGCTCGAACAAGCCGTGAGCAAGGCGCCGCAGAACGCCACCTACCAGTATCATCTGGGAATGGCGTATCAGAAACGCAACGACGCTGCCCAGGCCCGCACCCATCTGCAGAAAGCTCTGCAGTTGGATCCTAAGTACTCTCAGGCCAACGAGATACGGGAGGTTCTGCGGCAGATCGGCGGGTAGCTTCTCTAACAGCCACGATTGTGGTCGATGCCTGGTCTAAATGGGGAGCATGAAAGCCTGTATGGGAACATCTTCTCCCATCGCTGTGCAAAAACCTGCATTTATTTGCATCCCTAACTACTGAGATGTTCCTCTAGTCTTTACCTACCAATAACTTAGGTAACTTCCGATTGGCCGTGAACGTGCCAGTAAAACAGTGGACCACTCCCCCAAAACTTGGGGGTACGTTTGAGGAGAACTCAATGCGCGCCCCGTTCGTCTACTGTCGTTTACCTTGGTCTTTGCTCTAGCCTTCGTCACGAGCTCTTTCGCCGATTCCCTGAAGATGGGACCCGGGACCGGAACGGACCCCGTTGTGCTTTCGTCAAGCACCTCATTTACCGTGTACAACAACAACAAGGATGTTTCCATTTTGTATTTGTTCTTCTCCGTTCCGACGGATCAGGTAGGCACTTTCTCGGTGGCGGGCTCGTCCCCTTCCCTCGCTCTAGTCGAGACCCTTTCTGGAGTACTGACCTCCAGCGGGTGTGGTGACGTTTACAGCTGCGTTGGCTCGTCGATTAGCGCGCTGGGAGATGTTTCGGGGCTGAATAACTCCAACAGCTTCGGGAATTATACGGCGGCCGCTGTCACCAATAGCCTGACCGCGCCTGGTGCGTACACGATTTTTGCATACTCAGATGGCGCAATTGCCCACAAGCAAACCCTGACTTTCTCAGACGTTTATTTGCCAGCAGGCACGTACATCACTGGTACGGGTGTGCAATCTAACGGTCATTTGGGATTTACAGCCTTTACCGACGCCGGTCTGGTAGCCGGCAACACCGCGCCCGTGCCGGAGCCCGCTACGCTGACCCTGATGGGCAGCGGATTGCTGGGTCTCTACTATCGCCGCCGCCGCGCAATACTGGCAAGCGTTCCTAGCATAGGTAAGAGCAGGCAAGAATCTTCCTTCTCTTGCAGGCTGCTGAAGAACCCGCAGAAAGCGGTGTAACAGCTCTGCGGGTTGTTTTTTTCAGGATTCCGTCTGCAGGTTGTTTGGTTAGAGGTTGCGTTCGGGGCGCTAGGGAGCGCGTCAGGCACAGTTCGGCTGTGGGGCACCTCTCATCAGATTGCGGGATGCGTATCAAGCTATACGCCGCTGCCGTGAAGGTGACCCTCCAGCCGACTCGCTGCCAATCCGCCATGCCGACCTTCCGCAGTAGCCCGATGCTTTTCATCCACCCGAACACCTCTTCGATTCGATTGCGGGCTTTCTGACTGAGTTGATGCCCAGCATGGCGCGTCCCGCGTGCATCCAGGGCGCTGCGGGGGCGGCTGTTCGTTCTGGGCGACGTGCGGCGTAATCTCCATCTGCCGTGTCTCGGAGATGAAGTCGCGTGCGTCATAATCCTTGTCCGCTCCCAGCCTGATGCGATGGGTCCCGGCAGCGATTCCGCCAGTTGTAATCGAGTTACTCCAAGGCTTGCACTCCCGCAAATGCCACCAGGTTAGTGGGGAATGCACTTCACACAATGTGAAAGAACATGCACCCCCGCCAATTCCGGACAAGCCCGATGTTCGTATATGTGGATCATAGGTCCGCTTGGACAGGCACTTGGGGCTCTCCCCGAAAGGTACCAGAATTGCTGCCACAAGATGGCATGACGACAGCCCGTCTATCTACCCCCTTTGGGGGCCGAAGCACTATGCTGGGTACTTTCCCCAAAGGTGCTGCCGTTGATTTAGCGGATTTGCCGTCCGTGGGAAACGATCTGCTGGACATAGTCAATTCACGCTCATCAAAACTGTGGAATGGCAGCGGCTCTGGGCACAGCGCCAGCCTAGGTACTCTGAACAGTGAGATCCATGTCTGGTGGATGAATCTCGACCAAGGGCGAGACTATGTCGAGCAGTGCTTCACAATCCTGGGGGAAGAAGATAGGGCGCGAATCAACCAATACAAAACAGTGCGGCTCCGGGAAAGGCATGGCGTCTCCAGGGGTACGCTGCTCCGACTGCTCGCCTTATACATGAACGAAGATGTGGACAGCGTAGAACTGGCCACAAATCAATTCGGCAAGCCGTTTCTGGCCGGTCAAAAAGGCAAGAGCGGTCTGCAATTTAACGTGTCTCACTCTGCGAGAGCTCGGCGCTTTCGCCTTTACCAAGTCTCGACTCGTGGGCGTTGATGTAGAGAAGATCTCCATCACGGCGAATTGGGAAGAGCTCTCTACCATCTGCTTGAGTAAATATGAAAGGAGCTGGCTTTTCGATTTACCGCCTTTACTCAGAACCCAAACGTTTTATCAACTCTGGACCATAAAGGAAGCCTACCTCAAGGCGACTGGAACGGGATTCTCTGTCTCTCCGGCAAGTATTGAGCTGAAGCGCAAGGGAGAGAAGGAATACTGCTTTCATAAACTCGAAGGATCATCGGAAGGGACGTCGAAGTGGAATATCATTTTGCCCCAGCCGTCAGCCCGCTTTTCCGCCGCAATTGTGGTAGAGGCTGAACCTGTCAGCCGGGCTCCCCTCGCCTGCTCCAGCAGATCGTTGGTTTGGCATTGCCATGAAACAGGACGCCATTTTGTCGCCGAATTCTTCATCCGAGCAGTCTGTCGAACTCACGGTCAGCGTGAGATCTTTTCCTTATTTGGCTGATCATGGCTTTCAGGACATGGTTGTGTTACCCGGAGCCTTCTATGTAGAGATGGCGTTAAGTGCGCACCTTGAGCGTTTCGGGCAAGTTCCCGCCGTGCTGAGCAATGTAACTTTCAGCAGGCCTATTATTCTTTCCGAGTCGGAAGTCATCCTTCGTGCCGAAGTCGGAGAGAATAGCGACGATACCGTTGAGTACACCTTTTGGGAGGCTGGCGCATCGGTTGCCGCAGACCCAGGCCGAGGCGTCGCAGCCAGAATCCAAGTTGACCGGCCATCGTCCCCCTCGGCACATCCGAAAGCTATCCCACTTTCGATCGGAGCATTTCAGAAATGGCCGGGATTGCGATTGATGGGAAGAAGCTTTATCAACAGCTGCTGGAGAACGGCAATCAATATGGACCCCGTTTCCAGAATATCGTTCATCTTTGGCGCGCCGGCAGTGAGGTTCTTGGCCGGATCACGATTCCCGATGCGCAGCCGGACACCGGGCACACTGATTGCCTGCACCCGGTCCTGCTGGACTCACTAGCCCAGCTGCTGGCGCCCTTTATTGCCGATAAAGGCCGCACATTTCTTCTGCGCTCGATTGAGAAGATTGAAATTGCAGGAGCCCCGCCCCGAGCCTCTTTCTGGGGACACGCCAGGCTGAGGGACACTTCCACGAATGATATCGATTCTTACGTCGGCGACATTTCGGCGTTCGATGATAACGGCAGGGTATTCCTGGAGCTCTCAGGTGTTACCTTCGACTTATTAGATCGACTGGATACCGCTGAAGAAGCCGCGGCAACACGCCTTGTCATAGCTTCTAACTTCACCGCTGAGCTTGTAAGGGATCCGCTGACGTTCTGGGCTGACCAGTTTGGTGTTCGACTCGACATCGAATTTGCTCCTTACAATCAGGTATTTCAGCAATTGCTCGACAGCCAGAGTGCGGTTCGCAAAAACGCAGATGGAACTAACATCATTCTGCTGTCACTGGAAGAATGGGCAACTGCAAACGGGAATACACCCCTCCAGATCAGCCGGCAAGGGACTCAGGAATTTTTGGACCAGGGCAATCGATGCGTTCTGCCGAACGGCATGGAAGTCGCCCAGTTGAATCAGTACGAGACAGATTATGTCTACAAAGAGATTTTCGAAGATCACTGCTACTTGAGACACGGCATTCGGCTCGAAGATGACAGCACGGTGATCGATATCGGCGCTAATATCGGTTTGTTTTCGCTGTTTGTAATGAGCCGCTGCAAGAATCCAACAATTTATGCATTTGAGCCGTCACCCGTTGTCTATGACCTTCTGAAGGCGAACTGTGCCGGTTATGGAGACAGCGCAAAAGTCTTCAACCTGGGAGTGTCCGATAGAAGCAAGACCGCGTTATTTACTTTCTATAAAAACTCCTCGGTGTTTTCCGGCTTTTACACCAACGAAGCCGAGGACCGCGGGGCAATTGAGGCCGTCGTACGCGACATGCTGAGTAGCGCGGCCGTGACCGACGAGCCGGTCGATGAATACGTCCGCGAACTCGCCGCTAAGAGGCTGCACCGCAGCAGTTACGAATGTCAGATGACGTCCGTTTCGGACCTGATCCGGGAGAATGGGATCGAAAGAGTCAGTCTGCTCAAAATCGATGCGGAAAAGAGTGAGCTTGACATCCTGAAAGGCATCGATGAAGCCGATTGGCCGAAAATCGACCAGATTGTTATTGAAGTTCACGACCCTTCCGGAAAGGCCGTGAGTCATATTGAGAATATGCTTGGCGGAACGAGGCTTTCAGTGTGCGGTCGAACAGGAAGAACTGCTGGAGAACAGCGGACTCTTCAATCTCTACGCGACACGCAAGATTCAGGCAAGCATCGGTCCGCAGGAATTAACGGGCCGCGCCCTGGCGGAGACCGCCGGCCGCGTGACTTCCAGGGCTGCTGCTCTTCTGGAGAATACCCAGGCTTTCTGCTCCGCGCTTGCGTCATGTATGAAGCAATCCGCGGCTTCTACGGTCATCTGTATCTGTCCCAGAACCCCCGCCGCGAACGCCGATCCAGCGCTGGAGGTAGCGATGGACGATGCCGAACAGAAGGTGATGTATGAGAGCCGGAAGTTTCCCAATGTTCACGTAATTAGCTCGTCACGTCTGGCGGAACTCTATCCCGTGGCCGATTACTATGATCACCCGAACAATCAGGCCGGGCATATCCCATACACACTGGATGGTTATGCGGCGATTGCGACGGCAGTATTCCGAGCCTTGCACAGACAGAAACGCCAGCCGTTCAAAGTGGCTGTGCTCGATTGCGACAATACGCTCTGGAAAGGGGTATGCGGAGAAGACGGGCCCTTGGGAGTCGAGCTTACCCGGCCATATCGTTTCTTGCAGCAGTTCCTGTTGGATCGGAAAAACGAGGGCCTTCTGTTGTGTTTGTGCAGCAAGAATAGTGAAGACGATGTCATGGATGTGTTTCAGCAGCGGCCGGACATGGTACTGAAACGCGAGCACATCCTCAGCAGCCGGATCAATTGGAGCAGCAAGTCGGAAAACATCCGTTCGCTGGCACGCGAGCTTAACCTGGGACTGGACAGTTTCATCTTCCTGGACGATAACCCGGTTGAGTGCGCCGATGTGCGCGCTCAACTGCCCCGAGGTCCTGACCCTGCAACTGCCGGAGGATCCGGCGTTGATTCCGTCCTTTCTAGAGCATGTGTGGGCCTTCGATTCTGCTGGCCTGACGTCGGAAGACCAGCAGCGTACCCGGATGTACCAGCAGAATGCCGAGCGGGAAAGATTCCGCAAAACTACGCTTTCGCTCAAGGATTTCATCCAGAGCCTTGATCTTCACGTGACAGTCGACGTGATGAAGCCGCATCAGCTGGGCCGCGTGTCGCAGTTGACTCAGCGAACCAATCAATTCAACTGCACTTCCCTGCGTCGTTCGGAAGGCGAAATTCTCGGCTTCTTGGAAAAACGGGATGCTAAGTGCCTGACAGTCCGCGTAAGCGACCGCTTTGGTGACTACGGCCTTGCCGGCGTGGCTATTTTAGAGCCACGTGGCGACCGGTTCACGCTGGACACATTGCTGTTGAGTTGCCGGGTGCTGGGAAGAGGAGTGGAACACGAACTTTTGCGCCAGATCGGCACACGAGCGTTGCAGGAAGGAAAGGAGCTTGTGGAAATTCCATACGTGCCAACGAAGAGAAACCTGCCTGCGTGGGAATTCTTGCAGAAGGTCGGTGCACAGTATGGGAACCAGGAAAATACGTTGTGGACTTTTCCCGCAGAATATCTGGCGGCTCTGCAGTACAGCCCGGACGAAATCGCAACCGTGACACGTGAGGCGCCGTTGCCCAAGACGGAATGCATTTCCAGTTCAAGCGCCCAGTTGTGGAGTCTGGACGCTTCAATCGCGCAACGCATTGGGGAGACCCTTTTTAACGTGGAAAAGATCACAAGGGCAATTGAAGAGCACCACAGCGGAACGGGCACTCTCCGGGCCCCTGCGCGGCCGCTTGCTCACGCAAACACTGAGGAAGCGATTCTGCTGCAAATATGGAGAAGAGTGCTGGGCAGGCAACAGGTCGGAATGCACGACAACTTTTTTGAAGCGGGGGGCACCTCCCTGAAGGCGGTCCAGGTAGTTGCCGCGATTAAGAAGGAATTGAAGCAGAGTCTGTCGATTGTCAGTCTTTTTGAGTGCCCAACCATCTCGCTACTTGCTGGCGAAATTGAGGCTGGGTTCAGAAGGAGCTCGACCGGCCGGCACAAATGCCGATGATGCTGCTCTGCGAGGCCAGCAGAGGCGCTATAAAACAGCGAAGAACTCCAGATGATGAAAGTCAACTCAATCGGCATTTTGGGAGCAGGGAATATCGGGGTTGGAGTGGCGACCGATTTCATTCTCCATGGAATTCCCATAACACTCCTGGACATCTCGACAGAAATCCTGGAGCGCGCCCAAGCAGAGATCTTGCACAATGTGCGAGTTCTACCTATGTTATCCAAGACCTTACCACGGATCACTCCAGTTACGGCCCTGGAACGCATAGTCGCGACGACCAATTTAGATCAGGTCGCGGACTGTGACTTCATCGTCGAAAATGTCACGGAAGATTGGGAAGTCAAGAAGGCTCTTTATCAGGCTTTGGAACAGATCATGCCCCCGGAGATCTGTTTCGGAGCGAACACGTCCTGCATTTCCATCACGCAGATCGCGAGCGTGACCAAGCGCCCGGCGAACGTCGTAGGCGTCCACTTCATGAATCCCGTTCCCTTGAAGCAAACGGTCGAGGTGATCCGCGGATTGCATACTTCGGATGCTGCCCTGGAGACGCTCACCGGCTTGCTTGCCCGGCTTAACAAAGAAGCCGTCGTGGTGGAAGACATGCCCGGCTTTGTGTCGAATCGGATTTCCCACCTTTTCATGAATGAAGCAGCCTTTGTGTTGCAGGACAATGTATCCACGGCCGGGAACATCGACCGGATCTTCAAGCAATGCTTTGGACATAAGATGGGGCCGCTGGAAACGGCAGACCTGATCGGCCTGGATACGGTGATGCGGTCCCTGGATGTTCTTTACGAAAGCTTTCAGGACCCCAAATACCGCTGTTGCCCATTGCTGAGGAAGCTGGTTCATGCCGGGTATTTGGGAAGAAAGGCCGGAAAAGGATTCTACGATTACCCCGGCACGGATTTAAATGAGCATGTGTGAACTCATGTAGGCGAGTCCCCTCCCCCAGGTCTCTCCACGAATTCAACGAAAACAGAAAAAGGGGAACTCCTTATGAGCGCGGAAAATCCAACCAAAGTCAAAGAAACCATTCGAGCATTCCTGTTGGCCTCGATTCAGGGTGTGGATTTGAAAGATGACGACAACCTATTTGAATCGGGGATCGTGAACTCCCTGTTCGCGATTCAGCTCATGACATTCATCGAGAAGACCTTTGCCATCGAGGTAGGACCGGACGATCTCGATATGGCGAACTTCGAATCTCTCAACGCCACTGCTGACTTTGTCGCCCGGCAGGCAACTGGGCCCAGTGAATTGGAAGTTTGAGTTGGCTGGAACGTGGCGGACAGGAGTTCCACGAGTGTCATGGAAGGGAATTCTTAATGCTGGGGTTGTTGACGGACCAACAAAAGACTCGATACGAGGGCTTTCGGGCGTTTGTAGCCACAAACGTTGAGCCATTTGCCGCAGAGTGGGATCGCGTGCAGAAGGTTCCCGATTCCGTGGTTTCGCTGCTCGGAAGATCCGGATACCTGGGTGGCTGCTTGCCCGCGGAATATGGGGGCTGCGGATGGGATGTGGTTACGTTCGGCTTGCTCCACGAAGCGGTAGGGAGGGGTTCGTGTGCGCTGGCGGACGTTCTGACCGTGCAGGCAATGGTCTCAATGATCCTCCTGAAGTGGGGAACAGCCGAGCAGAAGCGGGAATGGCTCCCTTCGCTCGCCACTGGGCAAACCATGGCGGCCTTTGCCCTAACCGAGCCCGGCGCAGGAAGCGCGACCGACTCTTTGACCACCGAAGTCAGCCAAAATACGGCTCGCGGCACGCTGGTTCTGAACGGCGCGAAGAAATGGATCTCCAATGCCCAGATGGCTGATCTGTTTCTGGTATTTGGGAAAGTGCAGCAGCATTCGGTAGCTTGTCTCGTACCTAGGGGAACCCCCGGCCTTACGGTTGAGCCGATCGACGATTTAATGGGCTTTCGAGCGGCTGGCCTGGCAGAACTCCGCTTCAAGGATGTGGAAATTCCAGCGAACAACCTCATCGGCAAGAGTGGCTTTGCGCTTTCGCATGTTGCCGTGATTGGCCTGCAGTACGGACGAATCAGCACTGCCTGTTCGGGGTTAGGTCTTCTGCGGGCATGCTTTGAAGCAAGCACCTGCCACGCCGCTACGCGCAAGGTTGGAGACCGGCGAGTTGGGGACTTCGGGATGATTCGCTCCCTCATCGCCAGGATGGGGACCGACCTGGAGGCCGGCAGGTTGCTATGCTACAACGCATGCCACAGCGAAGGTCTCCACCTTCCTTCGGCGTTCGAAAATGTACTGATGGCGAAGTACTTTACTTCGAGAGCGGCGGTAGCAGCCGCTTCCGATGCCGTGCAGATTCAAGGGGCAGCGGGCTGCCATGAATCGTCTCCAGTTTCTCGCTACTACAGGGATGCCAAGGTTCTGGAGATTATCGAAGGCACGACCCAGATTCATGAACACCTTTTAGGGGGGCTGTTTGTCCAGCAGGCCCTCCGGGTTGAAGGCCAAGCGCTTCCCGGTCGTACGATATGACTGCCGGTCGGTCCCAAATCGCCGGCGAAGCCGATCTTGCCAAAATAGCGGAATTCAACCGCACGGAAGCCGCCTTCCCCGACAAAGTCACGCTGCAAGAGTGCATTGAGGCGCGAGTCGCAAGCTGTGCGGGGCGAACCGCACTTCTAAGCGATCGGGACAATGTTTTCGGTACGCCATCATTCAGTTACTCGCAGCTCAATGAGAAAGCCAATCAGCTTGCACATTGCTTACGGCTTCAAGGGGTAACGCCAGGACAACTGGTCGGCCTGCTGGTGGAGCGATCCTTCGCCATGATGATTGGGATCTTGGGGATCATCAAAGCTGGAGGAGCATATCTGCCGATTTCGCCAGACAATCCCCAGGATCGTATCGACTACATTCTGCAGAACGCCGGGATCAAGGTGCTGCTCGTCCAGAACAAAACAGCCTCCAGAACATTATTCGCTGGAAGGAAAATCGATCTCGACGATCTGGAAACGTATGTCGGCCCAGTGGACAACCCTGCCATTCTCAATCACCCTGATGATCTGGCTTATGTCATTTACACTTCTGGGTCCACAGGCAAGCCCAAGGGCGTCATGATTGAACACCGCTCCGTATTGAATCGTCTTCATTGGATGCAGCACGCTTATCCGATTGGAGAGCGAGATGTTCTGTTGCAGAAGACGCCCTATTATTTTGATGTCTCCGTGTGGGAATTGTTCTGGTGGATTTTGCAGGGATCGCAGCTTTGTATCTTGGCGCCGGGTGCGGAGGGAAATCCGCCGGCACTCGTCCGAGCCATTCAGAAGCACCACGTTACTGTGCTGCACTTCGTACCCTCCATGCTCAGTGTTTTTCTCGAGTATCTGGAGGGAAAAGAAACGATTGCCGGGGAATTGTCCACGGTTCGCCAGGTATTCGCCAGCGGCGAAGCGCTGACGCCCAGTCATGTAAGGAAATTCAACAGCGTCTGGGGCAGCAAGACCGGTGCGCGACTAACGAATCTGTATGGGCCCACTGAGGCGACGGTCGACGTCACTTACTTCGACTGTCCCTCGCACAACGACTTCGACAAGATTCCTATAGGGCATCCCATCCATAACACCCGCCTCTACGTGCTGGAAGACGGCCGGCAAACGGCAATTGGCGAACCTGGGGAGTTATGCATTGCCGGGGTCGGGGTCGCCAGAGGCTATCTGAACAATCCTGCTCTGACGGCGGAGAGGTTCATCGACAATCCTGTTGCCCCAGGGGAACGGATTTATCGGACCGGAGATATTGCAAGATGGCTGGCTGACGGCAACATTGAATATTTAGGTCGCGAGGACGCGCAGGTAAAGATCCGAGGGTTGAGAATCGAACTGGGAGAAATTGAAAGTACCATCCGGGAGTATCCAGGCGTTACGGACTGCGTCACCATAGTGAAGAAGTACTCCGAAACGGTGCTTTTGATTGTTGCCTATCTCGTATGCAAGCCCGAAGTGGAGTTCGACGGCCTCAAGCGGCATTTGAAGGAACGCCTGCCGCGATACATGATCCCCAACCACTTTGAAAGGATCGAGCGCCTTCCCTTGACAGAAAGCGGAAAAGCAGACCGGAAGAGGCTACCCGAGCCAACGCTCCAAGGCAAGCCCGTCTAGCCAACGCGATTCGGGCATCTCCTTAGGAATCGAAACTGCTGATTGAGGCGCATTACTACGCCGAAGCACTCCGCTGCAAAGCTATATCCGCGGCCGGCTTCAATTTGCCGCCTTGGTTCTGAGCTTCGCAAATCGCTTTCCGTAAGTGTTCGGCGAAGAGCTCCGCATTGGACTCGAAGAACATGGTGACGTGATCCCCGGGTACTTCCAGGGCTTCGAAACTGCCGGCCAGGTCTTTCCACATTGAGGTCGGATCCCAATAATCTGGTGGGCGCTGCCGGGGCTTCAGGAAGAGAACCCGGCCGGAGTAGGAAGAAGGTACATAACTGAGATAGGCGAGAAGCATAATCTCGGTAAGATACTCCTTAGGAGCCATCTCGAGCCTCTCAGTTCCATTGTTCTTCTCACCCTGGGCTTGCAGGCGCGACTTCATCGCTGCAGCGAGTTCCTGAATATAGCCAACCCACTTCTCCTGGGGCATGTTCCACAATGCTGACAGGTAGAAGGTCACGCGGCGCTGAATTCTTTCCGCTAAGGCCGAAATCCCCCGTAAATCGCGATGCCAGACGGGCATCCACGCGGGAACCGTGGGCGGATCGACCAGCACAACCAGGCTTACCTCACAGCCGCGCAACTCCAGTTGCCGGGCGGTTTCATAAGTCAGCAAACCATGCAAAGACCATCCTCCGAGAAAGTAGGGGCCGCGAGGTTGCAGGGCCTGGATGGTGCTTGCCATGCGGCTGGCAATTTCCTCCATTGTGTACGGAGGTGCGAGCGACGCCACTTCTTCGTCCGGCAGCGTGACAACCGTCATGGGCCGCTGGTCTTCAAGATGCCCCGCCACAGCGCGAAGAATGGCTCCTCCACCCAGCCATAGAAGGGACTTCTGCTGAGTATCACGCGGCAGCAAGGAGACAGCATGCGGAGCAGGAGCACCCTGCAAGACCGCAGACAATTGGGATACGGTCGGCGCACGGAAAATGGAAAGCACCGACAGCCGGTTTCCCAGGGTTCTCTCCACCTGCGAAACGATACGAGCCGCGAGAAGAGAGTGCCCGCCAATATCGAAGAAGTTATCGTGCACACCAATGTGCTCGATTCCAAACGCACTGCGCCAGATGGAAGCTACTGCGGTTTCCACTTCCCCTGATGGCTGGTCTGCTCCGTTGAGATGAACCGCGCGGGACGAAGGCGTGAGGCCGGTTCGTTTCGGCAAAAGGTATTCCCCCGGGCCCGAAGCGTTCGACTCGGAAAGCAGATAATTGGGATTATCCGGACTGACCACAACCTGCGTAAGGTTAGAATCCAATGCGCTTGCGAAGGCGGCCAGGCCGTCCTGCGTGCGAATTGCCTTTTTAAGAATTCTTTCCTTCCACCCCTTCATGCCAGGCAGGATTTCCAGGTCAGCCAGTTTCCCAACCTCCTTCCACACCGGCCAGTTGATGCTGAATGTACGAAACTTGTTCCGCGTATTGGAGTAAGCGGCGAAGGCATCGAGAAAGAGATTGGCAGCACTGTAGTCGAAATGGGCAAGTGGAGTAGTGATCGATGCCATGGAGGAAAATAAAGCCAGAAACTCTACCTCCGCCCCTTGCAGCTCTTGCAAAAGATCAGCCAGGATCACGGTTCCGGCAACTTTGGGAGCCAACACCTCCTCGGCTGCTTCCCGCATCGTGGTCTGGATCAGGCCCGCCCTCAGAATGCCTGCGGCGTGGACCACCCCATGGAGAGCTCCGAACTTTGCAACAGTTTTCTCCAGGACCTTCCGCATGGCTGCCTGGTCGGAAACATCGGCAACCATGACTTCGACTTCGGCGCCTGCGGCCTCGATTTGTAAGAGCTTGTCGATGACCTTCAGAACCGGCGCCGGCGCATCTCCTGTATCCGCCAGTTCTCTCCAGCGCGACTTCTCGGGAAATGGGGACCTCTTTGTCAGAACGACTTTGGCCTTGCAGGTCTCAGCCAGATACCTGGCGATCGTCAGGCCAATGCCTCCGGTTCCTCCGGTAATCAGATAGACGCCGCCCTGCCTGAGAGTCTTTGCCGGAGCAGCTTGCGTGGATGTCGCAACGGTCTCGGGTAGTTGAACCTGCTGATATTTCTGTCTCCAACGGTACTTACCACGATACGCAACGGTGCGCCCGGGCAAGGGCTCCATGAATTCGGACAAGATTGCCGACAAGCGCTCGTCGGACCAATGTTTCACTGCTTGCCCGTCTGGCAAGTCAATGTTGAAGCAGGAGACGTTCGGGAACTCTTTAGGAATGACTCCACAGGGACCAAGCACCGTTGCCATACCGGGATTCAGAGCTTCCTCACCTGTCACTTGGTGGACCTGATTGGAAATGATTCCAATTTTGATGGGAACAGATATGTGCAGTTCACCAATGGCCTGTGCAAGATAGAAGAGATTGTAAAAGCTGAAGTTCTGGCCGGAGAGTAGGGGATCCCGGGTTTGCTTGCCCCCGCGGAGAAAACTTCCGAGGTGAATGATGTTCACTGCCTGCGGATTTTCCCCCTGCAGATCCTTGAACAGTTCAAGGTAGTCGATCAAAAGCGTCGGATTCAGTTCATAGAAACCACCTGCGCGGCGGGAAAACCAGTCGCCATAGCGAACAAACCCAGCCTTAAGTTGCCGCTTTTCGAGTTTTGCCTGGATACAGGCGCCTTCCCCATGCCGATCGGCAAAAACCAGCCAGCGGGCGTCCCGCAAGCCAGCGAAATCCGCAGTGCTGCTTGCAAGTGCTTTCCTTTCCCAGGTTGGAACGTAAAACCAATCCTTCAGGCTGGGCGACTCTGGCGGGCAAACGGGTTCCCGGAATTTCTGGGAATGTTCCGAGCCTTCCTGGATCCAGTAATTCTGTTTGTCGAACGGGTAAGTTGGCAACGAGATTCTGTACCGCGGTCCCGGGTGAGTTGCATTCTCCCATTGGATGGGCGCCCCGGAGAGCCACAGCTTGCCCATGCTGCGGCATAGAAATTCCGCATCCGGCTGGTTCTCATAGTCATGTCTGAGGGAACAGACGGCAACGGGGTCGCCCGCCTTCAGTCGCCCAGGATGCTGCATGGCAAGGATGCTCAAAGTCCTGCCGGGGCCGGCTTCCAGAAGAATGGGATCGTGGAACTGCCACAGTTCCTGCAAAGCATGGTTGAATTGCGCTGTGCGCTCGACATGCATGGCCCAATAGGCAGGATTGGTCGCTTCAGCGGGCGTGATCCACTTTCCAGTCACATTGGAGATGTAGGCAATTTGCGGCTCATGCAGCCGGACCTTGCGTACCTCCTGTTCGAACCGTTTCACGATGGGGGCGAGCATTTTCGAGTGGAAAGCGTGCCCATTCTGGACCGGGCGGCAAACAATGTTCTTGTTCTCCAGACTCCTACCCAGTTCGGCCACGGCGGCAACAGGACCGGCGACCACACAAAGGCTGGGACCGTTCACCAGTGCGATGGAAAGATCTTCGCTCAACCAGGGCAGCAGCTCAGCCTCGGGCAGCAAGACTGCCAGCATCGCGCCCTGGGGCAGTTCCTCGACCAACTTGGCGCGCACTGCAATCAGCCGCAGCGCATCTTCCAGCGACAGGACGCCAGCCAGGCAAGCCGCAACATATTCCCCCATGCTGTGACCAATCAATGCGTCCGGAACGATTCCCAGGGACTCCCAAAGACGCGCCAGGGCGTACTCGACGGCAAACAGGGCCGGCTGAGCGAACAGCGTGCGGTTCAGGGTGCGAGTTTCCGAATCCTGGGATGCCGGGGAGCTTCGACCCATCATTCTTTCCAAATCGATGCCTGGTCGTTTTCCCCCTTTTTTCCAACTCTGGTTTTCCGGATAAAGAATCTTTCGAATATCCACTTCGAGGTACGGTTCGACGATCTTTGCGCAGCGGTCGATTTCCTGGCGGAAGATATCCCAGGTCTGGTACAACCCATGCGCCATGCCAACGTACTGATCTCCAACGCCGGGGAGGAGGAGAACCAGCGGGCGACTCACCGATCCCTCGAACTGGGCGGAAGAAACCTGCTTTGAGCCCTCCTGCAAAGCGTGAAGGGCGCTTTCCCGGGAACTGCAAACGGCATATCTCCTGTGGGAAAAAGCCCGACGTCCGACTTGCAGCGTGTATGCCACATCCGCCATGTTCACTGCGTCGTCGCCTTCAAGAAACTCCGCCAGGCGATGCGTAGCCTGGTCCAGCGCCGTCTCCGTTTTCGCCGACAGTACCAACACCTGAGGCGAACTGAAGAAGCTTCTCTTCCCCGGCTCGGGTGCTTCTTCAAGGATTAGGTGCGCGTTGGTTCCTCCCATGCCGGTCGACATGACTCCGGCACGCCTGGGGAGGCCGCGACTGGGCCATTCCCGCAGCCGGTTATTGACGTAAAAGGGAGTGTTCGGAAAATCTATTTCGGGATTGGGTTCGCGAAAATTGAGGCTGGGGGGCAGCTGGCGATGTCTCAGAGCAAGAACCGTCTTGATGATGCCGGTCACCGCGGCCGCGGCATCGAGGTGTCCCACATTCGTCTTGACGGAGCCGATCGCACAGTACCCGGAGCGCTGCGTGAAGGTCCGGTACGCTTTCGTCAGAGCGCTGACCTCCACCGGATCTCCGATTGGCGTTCCCGACCCGTGGGCTTCGACGTAGCCGATGGTGTCGGCAGCGACACCGGCATTGGCGAGCGCTTCGATCACTGCCTCGGCCTGACCGTTTACGCTGGGCGCGGTGTAGCCCGCTTTTTCTGAACCATCATTGTTGACTGCCGATCCTTTGATAACTGCATAGATGGTGTCGCCATCAGAGATGGCATCCGCCAGTCGTCTCAGCACCAGAATGCCGCCGCCGCTGCCAAATACTGTGCCGTTGGCTTGGGCGTCAAATGCCCTTACGTGTCCATCGCGAGAAACTACTCCGCCGCCATCATAGAAATAGCCGGCACGGTGGGGAACCCGTATGGAGATGCCTCCCGCTAAAACCATGTCAACTTCATTGCTGAGCAGGCTCTGCCTGGCCAGATGAACGGCAACCATTGAGGTGGAACATGCCGTCTGTATTGTGAGGCTAGGTCCCTTTAGGTTGAGTTTGTAAGAAATCCGCGTGCTCAGGAAATCCTTGTCTGTCCCAATGAGTGTGGGGATGTAATCTTCCGCTAACTGGCCGCTACCGTCCTCGCGATGAAGAAAATAGGTATTGAAAGCGGACCCGGTGAAAACGCCAACCCGCCCTGAATACCGCTCCGTGTCGTATCCGGCATTCTCCAGGGCCTCATAAGCCAGTTCCAGCAGTATCCGTTGCTGGGGGTCCATGGTCTTGGCTTCTGCGGGCGTGAAGCTGAAGAATCCCGCATCGAAAGCGCCAGGGTCCTCAAGAATCGGTGCTGCTTTCACGTATTGCGGGTCGTTGATGTAAGAAGCAGGTACACCGGAGCTGAGCAGCTCCTCGTCTGAAAAGCGATAAATCGACTCAACCCCGGAAGCCAGATTGCACCAAAATTGGCCAAGGTTACCGGCTCCTGGGAACCGGCCCGACATACCCACAATCGCAATATCGAACTCGTTCTCGACTTTCATTTGCACCTGACGGCGTGGCGGATCTCCTGCCCGGGTTCACAGTCCTCCCGGAAGGACTGTACCTCTGCCCTACGTCTCCCGACTGTTCTGATTAACACCATTCGGTGCAAGCTAAGTGCCAACTCATGGCAGTACCAGTAGCACTTAAGGTCTGAAAATCCTTGCGCGGAATTCTCTAGCCTGTGGGTGATCGCGACCATATGCAAACATTTGCAGATTTCGGGCAGGTGCCTCTCTCCAAAAAGTAAAGGTCTGCTTGGCTTACCTGGACTTGCTTTTTAATGAGGTGCCAGCAAGGCGAGGAAAACATGCTCGCCTTGCTGGTTCTTGCTTGCATTGCTGGAGGCTAGTCTCCCTAAGCTGCCCTTCCCCGTTTCCGCCTCCGGTACCAGGCTCCCAGAAATCCGCTGCCTAACAGGCTGAGCGTCGCCGGTTCCGGCACTGGAGCCGTGCTTCCCGAACCGCCGAAGGAACCGCCATTAATCACTGGACTGCACGTGGGACAATCCACCGACTGCCATTTGATGTACATGTCGTCGAAAGTCAGCGAGCTGATATTTCCAGCGAAGTACAGAGTCGCGCTGATGTTGCCTGTGTTCCCCTGGGTCACACCTGCACTCCCGCTGCCGGCACAGTTGACGCCACTGAAGCAGAACTCGACATTGCCGATTCCATAGGGGAAATTGCCGCTGACCTTCAGCGAGTCGTACACACCCGTGACGCTATTCTGATAGGGACTCGGTGGACTGCTAAGAATCGTGGGCGAGGTGTCGAAGCCCATGATCGCAACCCGGCTGGCGGTGATCGGAGCGCTGGATGTGTTGGTCAGCGCAATGTCGAACGTGAGCTGAGTGATATTGGAGCCCCCGATGTACTGGAACTGGAAGTTCGAAAAGTGGGCCGAAGCGGAAAGGCCGTCGATAGACGGGTCACCGGTTGCCACAAAACCGTTGTAGTTGACATCAAGAGATCCGCCATTCGAAACCGTCATGGTGTCGGCTCGAAGGAACGGAACAAACGTCAGGAACAGCGTCAAAAAACAAATTACGGAAAGATGCTTCAAGTGTCCTCCAGCGGGCTAGCTGCTGGGGGGGACAACCATCCTAGAGCAGGTCTCATTCCAAAATGTTGCAAATTAGTTTGCTATCTTTTCAATAGCTTAGATCACTAAGCGACGAAACTATGCGGACATGAGTGCAAACCATTTCACACCATTCCTGGGGAAGTCCCCGAGCTTAGATGCCCACTAGCCGGAAGGTTCCACGCGCGCCACCACCGACGAGCCCACGTTGGTCCGGAAAGGAACGCTGGGCAGGCTCTGGGGGCCGCCATAGGCAGCGAGGACCCTTGCCAGGGGGCCAAAGCTGCCCTGGCGCAGCAGAACTCCGATCCTGCGCTCCATGAGGTTCAGGTTGCGATAGTGCCGCAGGCGGGACTTCCAGCGGCCCGGCAGACGCGGCTGGCTGGGGTCGATTTCCCAGGGATGGAGGTAAAGCTGAAAGGGCATGCCATGGGCTCGCAGGCGCTTCTGTCCCCAGCGGCTGTATGCCATGGGGAGAAGCCGCAGATAGCCGCCACCGCCCACGGGCAGGTTGCTGTCAAAGAGCCGGACGGTACTCATAGGGAGTTCCGGCACTCCACGCCCGGCGCCGAGGTCCCAACAAAAGGCGGTGCGCGGCGCGGCTGGCATCCCGTAAACATCGTGGCGTACGGGAAAGACACTGGAATCGTATTGCAGTCCTTCTTCCGCGAGAATCTCCAGCGCCCACAGTGTGCGCTGAACGATGGAGAAGGTGGGAGCGCGGTATCCGGTGACTGCCGCGCCGCCCGCGTCCTGAATGGCAGCCAGCGCGCGGCGGGTGTCGCTGCGAAACTGGTCCGGACTCAGGCGCCAGATGCACTGATGCAGATAGCTGTGGCATCCCAATTCGTGCCCGGCGGCCTGGATTTCGCGAACCAGATGCGGAAAACGCTCCGCCACCCATCCCAGGATGAAGAACGTGCCTTGCACCTCGGCGCCGGCAAACAGTTCCAGCACCCGGCGGGTATTGTCCACAACGCGGGAGGGATAACTGTCCCAGGTTTCGTGGGGGATACGATCCGCGAATGCTTCCACGTGGAAGTAATCTTCGACGTCCACGCTGAGCGCGTCGGGCATGGCCCTGGCGGGCATCGGCGTTGCGGCCGCCGAAGGGGTCAGAGCAGGAAGGTTGTCCGGCGAAGTCTGGGTCACTGGCTTATCCTATCCGCCGCCGGCATCGCTCAGCCATGGCGTTTTCAGTCGGCGGAAAGGCTGTGATTGGGTGCTTCCGATTCGTCCTTGCGATTGGCGCTTGCCAGGCCGCTATTCTGCATTTTGTACAACAGCGCGCGATAGCTGATGCGCAAAGCGCGGGCTGCCTGCTTGCGGTTCCAGTGGTTCGCTTCCAGGACCTTGAGAATGATTTTCGCTTCCAGCTCGCGCACGGCCTCGCGAGTAATTTTCTTCAGGTACACCGGGCCGTCGAATTGAATGTCCGGGTCCAGAAAGCTGCGTTCCTCGCGCGCCGTCATTTCGCTGGTGAGAACCTCTTCGGAGCCCACGATGACGTAGCGCTTCATCAGGTTCTCCAACTGGCGGATGTTTCCCGGCCAGTGGTAGCTCTGCATCTGCGACAAAGCGTGCTGGGAAAGGGGCCGGGCCCGGCAATTGTACTTTTCGTTGTAGAGATGGAAGAAGTAGTTGACCAGGACCGGGATATCGGCCGAACGCTCCCGCAGCGCGGGCATGGAAACCTTCAGGACGTTAATCCGGTAATAGAGGTCCTGGCGAAAACCGCCGCGCTCAATCTCACGTTCCAACACACGATTGGTGGCGCAGACAACACGCGCCTCCATCTTCTTCTCTTCCTGTGCGCCGATGCGGCAGAACTGGCCGTCCTGCAACAACTGCAGCAGCTTGGATTGCAGGCCGGACTCCAGTTCGGAAATTTCGTCCAGGAACAAGGTTCCGCGGTTGGCCATCTCGACGCGGCCAGGCCGGCTGTCGCCGGCGCCGGTGAAGGCACCCTTTTCGTAGCCGAACAACTCGCTTTCCAGCAAAGTGTCGGGAATGGCGGGACAGTTGATCTTTACGTACGGCCCGTCGCGCCACGGCGAGAGTTGATGAATGAGCCGGGCGATGATGTCCTTGCCCGTACCGCTCTCCCCCTCGATGAGGACGGGAACATTCGCCAGAGCGATCTTCTCCAGCCGTCCCCGTACCACCTGCATGTGGTGCGAGACCCCGAAAATAACCGAATCCGGCGGAAAGGCCGAGTCCGAATGCTTACCTGGTGCGACAGCCGTTATTCCCACGTAGTATGTCCTCTTGGGCGCCCATGCCCCGCTTCACAGAATTGCACCTTTCGCGCCAAAACCTTTCACCTGCAAAAAAAATCCGCAGTTGCGCACCGCAGGAACCCAAACGGGAGGGGAGTCAGTACTTTACAGGAAGGGACGCGAATTGGGATAGGAAGAACTTCGGGATGGCGGCGCTGGCCGGGGTGGGAAACCTTCTTCACTTCGAGGAACTTGCTTTCCCTATTCGGTGGCTTGATCGCCCCCTAGAAGCTGGGCGGTAATGGGCCTGCTGAATTTCATTCCCAGGAGGTTGTACTTCTCTCCATGGCTTACCCGGACGAGGCGCGCTTTCAACGTTCGAATGGATTGGGCAAAGGCGGCGCTGGTCGGCAAGGGCGCCACGGGAATTTCCAGCGAAAGAACGGCCGACTTGGGAAGGTTGCGCCGGGTAGCCAGCAGAATGCCCCCCGCGCTGATGTTCAGGGCAGTGGCAAACTCCAGGAAATCACGCCCCTCCTTGTCCGTACCTCGAACAAATACTGGAATCGAGAGCGGGAGACGCGGATATTTTCGCCGATCGGGGAGGGGGTTAGCCATGGCGTTATCGGCTCACTACGTGGCACACCATGGGCCAAACTTCGGACCCGAACTCCGCCCTTGCCTGCGAGTACTTAAGTAATGGACAACCTTTTGTTTACGCGTAACTATTCAAGTGAAATGCGGTTACACTGAATTCGCTCTAGCGCATGGGAGCAGCAAAGTTTTGCCGACAAAAGGGAAACAAATTGCAGTTTTCGCCAGAATTGCGTTGACACATTAGAAACTGCCCGGCTAGCATTTTGGTTGCTTAAAGTTCAATCCCGACTTGAAGCAAGCCTCCCCCAGAATAAGATCTGCGTTTCAACAGGCGCCCTTTATGTCTGATTTTGCAGAAGGCTCAGAAACCCCAAGTACCCGTGTGAGCGACTCTGCGCATGCCGCTGGCGGGAGTTGCCGCGACCGATCTTGAGACCCTGGTTTATGAGCACCGCCAGTTGCAGGAGCAATACCAGCGTTGTTCCCAGGCGCTGGCGACGGCGGCCCATGACTTGCGCACGCCCTTGGCCGTGGTCTCGGGATATATCGAACTTCTGATGAGCGGCAAGCTGGGCGACTTGAACGATCGCCAGCAGCGTGTTCTGCACGATATGCAGTCCAGCAGTTCCCGGCTGCAGCGCCTTATTACAGACTTTTTAACGTTCAGCGCTCTGGAAACTGGGACCCTGAACCTGCGTTTGGACGAGGAAAGCAGCTTGCATGAGTGCCTGCTGGAAATTTGCGGGTTTTGGCTTCCCCGCTTCCAATCCAAGGAGATCGCCTTTTACTGCCTGGGAACAGAAAACGTTCGGCCCTTCATTTTCGACCGGGATCGCATCCAGCGGGTGGTCTCGAATCTGCTTGAGAATGCCCTGAAGTTCACGCCAGCGGGCGGTACGGTGTGGCTGAACGCCGAGATGCAGATGTGGGAGCGCCGCGTGGCCGACAACCCGGCCTCCTTCCACCAGGATCGCCGCTCCTCCCGGAACAGCAACCCCAACGCGGTCAGAATCACTGTGGCCGATACCGGCCGCGGAATACCGCCGGAGTATCATCAGGATATTTTTTGCGATTTTTTTCAGGTCCCGGATGAAAGGGACTCTAACGACGGAATGGGATTAGGATTGGGAATTGCCCGGCGGCTGGTGCAGGCGCACGGCGGCAAGCTCTGGGTGGAGAGCGATCCCGGCAATGGCTGCAAGTTTTCCTTCCTGGTTCCCTTGCGGCAATCCCGGCAGGACGAATAATTCGAGATTTCGGTAACTGACGAGCTCATGAGTAAGCCAGCGAGAATTCTTGTGGTGGACGACGAACCGAGCATGCTGCGCTACCTGCAGACATTGCTGGAAGTAGAGTCGTACCGTGTGATCACCGCCACCAACGGGGAGGAAGCCCTGGTGCGCTTGCAGCAGACTCCCCTTCCCGAGGTGGTTCTGCTCGACGTGTTGATGCCGGGCATGGACGGGCTGCAGACCCTGGAGAAGATCCGGGAGCAGTATCCCCATCTTAAAGTCATCATGCTGTCCTGCCTGACCGACACGCGCAAAGTCGTACAGGCCATCCGGTTGGGCGCTCAGGACTATCTCACCAAACCCTTTCAGAAAGCCGAACTGGAGGCGGTGATTGAACAGTGCCTGGGTACGCGCAGCGATCACGTTCCGCTGCAGGGAGAAATTGAGGACCTGGGCGATGACGTCTTCTTCGTCGCCGCCAGCCCCGCCATGCGCAAGATCCGTTCCCAGGCCAAGCTGGTAGCCAACGTAGACATTCCGGTTCTGATCCTGGGCGAGAGCGGCACCGGCAAGGAAGTTGCGGCCCGGTTGATCCATAAACACTCTCCGCGCGCGCACCGTACGTTCCTGAAGGTCAACTGCGCGGCCGTTCCTGCCGATCTTCTGGAAAGCGAACTGTTCGGCTACGAGCCCGGCGCCTTCACCGGGGCCACCCACGCCAAGCCTGGCAAGTTCGAGATTTGCAACAAGGGCACCATCCTGCTCGACGAGATTGGCGAGATGCCGCCGCAGCTTCAGGCCAAGCTGCTGCACGTCCTTCAGGATGGGACGTTCTCCCGGCTGGGCAGCCGCACCATGATGAAAGCCGACGTTCGCGTGCTGGCGGCCACCAACATCAACATTGAGGAGGCGATCGCCAGCCGCAAGCTGCGCGAAGATCTCTACTACCGGCTTAACGGATTCTCCATTCATATGCCGCCCCTGCGCGAGCGCAAGGAAGAGATACCCATTCTGCTGAAGCATTTCATGAGCCAGGTCGCCGAGCGCTATGCACGTCCCTCCTTGCCCCTGACCCCGAAGCTGGTGGAAGCGTGCGATCGCTACAACTGGCCGGGAAACCTGCGCGAGCTCAGCAATTTTGTGAAGCGTTACTTGATTCTTGGGGACGAAGAGCTTGCAATCGCAGATCTTATCCCCTCCAGGGAAGAGCGCTCCCGGGCTGGCGCGGGTGGCGATGCAACCGTGGAAGGCTCCGGTTTGAAAGGCCTGGTTCGCAGCCTGAAAGACGAGGCGGAAATGGAAGCCATTGCGCGGGCGCTGGAGCAGACGAACTGGAATCGGAAGAAGGCTGCCGCCCTGCTGCAGATCAGCTACAAGGCGCTCTTGTACAAGATTCGCCAGTACGACCTGCAGCGGGTGGCCAGCTCCTCGGTTCAGTAGAGAAGACGCGCCGCTTCCGGTATCTTGCAAGCTGCGGATTCCGTTACGCTAGTCATCTTCTCAGGCGAGTGGAACTGTCCTACAGTTCAAGTAACGGCACTTCGCGGGAGTAAATCTGGGTCACGTATGTCAACTGTTGCTAAAACTACCTTTCTGACGCCCGAGCGGTTCCAGGCCGGGGTCGAAACCCGCACCGCGAAAATCGGAATCATCGGACTGGGCTATGTGGGCCTGCCTCTTGCCCTGCTGTTCAGTGGCGAGCGCTTTGCCATTACCGGTTTCGATATCGATCAAAGAAAAGTCAGCACCCTGTCGCAGGGCGGCAGCTACATCGTGCGCATCGAAGCGGAAGAAATCCGCGCCGCCCAGGCCGCCGGCTTTGTTCCCACCACGGACTTCGCGCGCATCGCGGAGATGGACGCCATCATCATCTGCGTCCCCACTCCGCTCGACGAGTACCGGCAGCCGGACCTGAGTTACATCACCAATACCGCTCAGGCCATCGCGCCCCATTTGCGCCCGGGACAGCTCGTCATCCTGGAAAGCACAACCTATCCCGGCACCACCGAGGAAGTGATGGTTCCCATCCTGGAGAAATGCAATTCTCTGGGGCTCAGGGCTGCCCGCAACGGACCTGAGGATGGCGCCTTCTTCGTGGCTTTTTCTCCCGAACGCGAAGATCCCGGCAACACCGACGTTGCCCGTCATGACATTCCCAAGGTAGTGGGCGGACTCGACCCGACCGCCACCGATATGGCCTGCTCGGTCTACGGCACGATTTTCCGCCGCACCGTTCCCGTCTCCAGCCCCGCAGTGGCGGAGATGGCTAAGCTGCTGGAAAACATTTATCGCTGCGTCAATATCGCCCTGGTGAACGAGCTCAAGATGCTTTGCCTGCGCATGGGCATTAATATCTGGGAGGTCATTGCCGCGGCCAAGACCAAGCCCTTTGGCTTTCAGGCGTTTTATCCCGGACCCGGACTCGGCGGACACTGCATTCCGGTGGACCCCTACTACCTTTCCTGGAAGGCCAAAGAGTTCGACTTTCAGACGCGCTTTATCGAACTGGCCGGCGACATCAACACGCAAATGCCCTACCAGGTCGTGCAGTCGCTGGGGGAGGCGTTGAACGGGCATCGAAAGCGCTGAACGGCGCTAATGTCCTGGTGCTGGGCATCGCCTACAAGAAAGACATCGACGATCTGCGCGAATCGCCCGCACTCACCATCATCGAGCTGCTCAAGAAGGCCGGAGCCGAGGTCAGCTATAACGACCCCTACTTCCCTTCCGTGGGCAAGGGCCGGCACTACGACCTGCAGATGCGCTGCGCCCCCCTCGACAACCTGGGCCAGTATGACTGCGTGCTGATCGTTACGGACCACTCCTCTTACGACTTCAAGCGCGTTGTTGCCGAGTCGCAGCTGGTGGTGGACACGCGTAATGCCACCGCCGGCATCGATGCTCCGAACGTGGTGCGCTGCTGACGAGAACCGGCGGCAAGCTAACCCTTTGTCATCCTGAGCGCCTCGCCTGCAGGGGCGAGTAACGTAGTTTGTGCTTTCATTCCGGGATTGCAGCGGTGCAGGAAAACAACATATGGCTCGGTATCTAATCACGGGAATCGCGGGTTTTATCGGGTCGTCGCTGGCCCGTGCCCTGGTGGCGCGCGGGGAGAGCGTGCGCGGAGTGGACAACCTGAGCACCGGCAAGCCAGAAAACATGGCCGCCATCCGCGACCGGATCGACTTCCGCCGGGCAGACATCAACGATGCCGGCGCCATGGCCGATGCCTGCCGCGACGTGGATTTCGTGCTGCATCAGGCAGCCGTGGCCTCGGTTCCGCGCTCGGTCGCAGACCCGATGGGCGCCAACCTGGCCAACGTGAACGGCACACTGAACCTGCTGCTGGCGGCGCGCGATGCCAAGGTGAAGCGCGTGGTCTACGCCTCTTCTTCCTCACTCTACGGAGACACGCCCGCCCTGCCGAAGCACGAAGACATGGTGCCCAACCCCATTTCTCCGTATGCAGTCTCGAAGCTGGCGGCGGAGCACTATATGACGGCGTTCTACCGCACCTATGGCCTGGAAACGGTTTCCCTGCGGTACTTCAACGTCTTCGGTCCCTTTCAGGACCCGACTTCGATGTATTCCGGCGTGCTGGCCATCTTTATCAGCCGCATGCTGCGCGGGGAACAGCCCACGATCCTCGGAGACGGAGAGCAGAGCCGGGACTTCACCTATATTGACAACGTCGTCTCCGCCAATCTTCTGGCCTGTGCCGCCCCGGGGCCGCAAGTGGCCGGCAAGGCCTTCAACTGCGCCACCGCAGAGCGCGTCACCCTGAACCACACCTATGCTCTGTTGCAGGGTCTAACTGGCTTTCACGGGCCCGCCGCCTATGGACCGGAGCGTACCGGCGACATCAAGCACTCGCTGGCGGACATCTCCCTGGCAAAGCAGCACCTGGGATATCGCCCTCTGGTCAATTTCGAACAGGGACTGTCGCAGACCGTCAACTGGTACAAGGAACAGACGGTCGCGATGGCAAGCCGCTAGTTTTTTCCAACCGAAAAGAAGAAGATCCGGACGCTCGCTTCGCTCAGGAGGACCGAAGAAGAAGTTTGTTTCTGGGGTCAAAAGTCAGCGATGAGAAATCTTCGAATCAGAAATCTCCTCCGCGCCTCCTGCACTTCCGGTCTGTGCCAGCGACCCTTGCTCGCTCTCCAGCGGCTGATTGACGTAAACAATTTTTCCGCCGAGCTCCACTACTTTCCATTTCTGCAGGTCCAGCAATTTCGCGGCTGCCTCCTTCCGTTTGTTGGCCGGAATGAACAGGAAAATGCGTTCCGGGCCCTGCCAGAAGATTCGGAATTGGGCGTCGTCCAGAAAAATCCTGGGAGCATCCGGGTAGTGCGATCCAAATGCCAGATTGTTATAGCGCCCGTTGTAAATCCACGCCTGGCGATGCAGATAGAAGGACATACTGGAACCGGCGTCGAATTCTCCATAAATGGCGAGTTGATCGTCCGGCCGCAGGTGCTGCTGCACCACCCGCGCCAACTGATAGGAACCCATCTGCGGTTCGAAGCGGGCGTAGGCCATATTCGCGGCAAAGAAGAACACGGCCATCCCCGAGGCAATGGCTAGACTGGAAGCCAGCCTTCGTCCTCGGCGCCGAAGAATCCAGGCCAGGATGGGAGCAATGGCAAAAGCCGCGGCGGCCAGCAGCGCGGGAGCCCGCAGGTCGGCAAAAGCGCGCGGCGTGAGATCCAGGAGATGTCCCATGGAAAGGCGGTAAAGGCTGGTGTGGGTCTGGAGAAACTGGGAAATATCTCCGTTGGCCTGAATGCCATCCGAGCGCAACACCAGGTAGGTCAGCACCGCCGCAATGGCAGTTCCGAGCACCGCCATGGTTGCCTGCAAGCGGGGAAGCCAGGGGCTGGCAGCCTCCTCCGCGCGAGCCAGTCCCAGACCCAGAAGGATTCCGATGGCCGGCCAGGCGCCGAAGCTGTAGTACTCCATGCGCGACCCGTCCACCACCGAGAAGAATCCCAGGATCACTCCCGCCCAGGCGAACAGCAGCAGGCGCGCCTGCGCCTCCACCGTCATTTTTCTTCCCCAGGAACGCGGCGAGGGAAGCTGCTTGAGCGCGAAGGGCACAAACACGCTCCAGGGAAAAAACCACGCCAGGTGCGCCAGCCACCACAGCCAGAGCGGGACGGCGTCATAGTCCGGGGGCCAGCGCGTCCCCAATGCGCGGTTCAAATGCTCGTTGATGAAGTACGACCAGAGAAAGCCGGGAGCGCGCCACGCGGCCAGGATATGCCAGGGCGCGGCGATGGCGAGAAAGATAGCGGCGCCGGAGAACGGGCGCAGTTCCCGCCAGCGATTCCATGACCGGGTCGCCAAGAGGAAGGCAACGACCGCTCCCATAGGGAGGACCACGCCAAGCAGTTCTCGCGTCAGGACCGCCAATCCCATCATGGCCGCCGCACCCCAGTAGCCAACACGCGGAGACAAGCTTCCCGTCCAGGCCCGCAGGAAGAGATAAAACAGAATGGTGAACTCGAGGGCGTAAATCGCCTCAGGAATCATAATGCGGGTAAAGATAAACATGCCCGCACTGGTCGCCAGCACCAGTCCCGAGTAGAATCCGGCGCGCGCGCCAAAAAACCGCCGACCGAATTCAAAACCCATCAGCACCAGGCCGATCATCGACAATGCCACGGGCAAGCGCGTAGCGAACGCGTTCTGTCCCAGCACCATGTAGTCGACCGCCACCCACCAGAAATGCAGCGGCGATTTCTGCAGATAACGAACCCCGTTCAGATACATCACGACCCAGTCGCCGCGCTCCAGCATGGCCCGTGAAACCAGCGCGTGCGACGAGTCCGCATCATCGAGCAAAGCGGGACTGAACGCGGTCCCGATATAAAGAAGACTGGATAAGGCCAGCAGGATAAGAACCAGATACTTCCTCGCCAGCCCCGGCACTCCAGGGTCAAGAGGAGGAGGTTGCGAAGGCAACAGAGTCTCAGTCGCGGAAGTGCTGGAGAGAGATGCCATCGAATCAGCAGTTTTGATGATAGCACGCAGAGAAGGTTTCCCGATTTGTTGCCTGGTCAGCCTGCTTCCCGGCTTTTCTCGTGCCCATTCGCACTGGCGTGAATTTCTGACCGCAGCTACACTCCGCAGCTACACTCGATGATTTGTGCCATGCCCGTCGAACCCCAATTCCTGTACCTCACCACCACCGGCCGGCGCACCGGACTGCCCCGCAAAATCGAAATCTGGTTTACCCGGTGGGAGGGCTGCTTCTACATCATCTCCGAGCACGGAGACAAAGCGCAGTGGGTGCAAAACCTGCAAGCCGATGCCCGCGCCACGTGGAGCGTGGATGCGGCGTCTTACCGCGGCCGCGCCCGCATCCTCCGTCCCGATGTGGACGCCGATCTCAACCGCGCTATTCAGGATCTTTCCCGCCAGAAGTACGGCTGGGGAGATGGCTTGATCGTGGAGCTGACTTCCGAACCCTGATCGCGTGAGATGAACCCAGAGGCGCTGAGCCGCGGGGCAATTCCGATTCCGCTTTCTCAATTCCGATTTGTCAATTCTGATTTGCAGCGCCTTCGAGTCAGACCTCAGAGACCGGCAATCAGAAATTGGCGAAATCCCCTTGGCATCGGCGGCGGGAAAAAAGCTAATGCTTGGCCCCAGCCGCGGTCGCACTGCGCGCCAGCAGCGCTTGCGCCCTTCTGCGAGTCATATTCATGACGGAATGGTCGGCCACGATGCTGGAAAGTGCCGGCTGCAGAAGTTGGGCTTCTTCCAGGTGTCCGGCTTTTTCGTCTGCTTCCAGCTTCTTCAGTTCCGCATCCAGCCCCAGGGGCTCGAAGCGATGGAGCCGCTCGATCCGCCGCACATACTCCAGGGTGGTCGAGATGCCCTGAAACAGCGTGGTAAGTTCCTGTACCTTGACGTTGGTGGTGTAGTTGTACGAGGTGCGGTATTCCTTGCCGGCATCGCGGAAGATGAGGGTCTTCGTGCCCATGTTGGCCACCTTGCCCCGATAATTGAAGTCAGCATTCTTGAAATAGTCGAGTTCCTTCGCCAACTGGAATATACGATCGCGCAAAGAACCGGTGACCACAAAGCTGTCCAGGAAGGGATCGCCGGCAACCGTTTCCGAAGGCACAGGCTCCGCGCGGTAGGCCGCTCTGCCCAGGGAATCGACGGTGATGGCATAGTGAGCCGGAGTGCTCTGCGGCAGCTCAAACTCAAATGCCACCGTAGGCACCGGCGTCTGCGGCGTCTGCGGCGTAAGGTCGGGAACCTGCCCCTGCACCAGTGCCGCATGGCAGAGCAGAAAGGCAGCCATTGTCAGCAAGCCAGGTCTCATGTTGCGCACCAGCACCCCACCTCCACAGAACCCGCCCGAATCATTTTACCGGCGCGGGAATGGCCCTGGAGGAGCGCCCGCGGGCGGGTTCCGCTCCCTCTGCCTGGCGCGCCATCGTAGCCGCCGTGTGCAGGTGGCAGATGGCAATGGCGAGCGCGTCCGCAGCATCGGGGGGACGGGGAATCTCCGGCAGCTTCAGCAGGCGCTGTACCATGTACTGGACCTGCACCTTCTCCGCCCGCCCGTATCCGGCCACCGCAGCCTTGATCGACAGGGGAGCATACTCAGCCACGGGCAGTCCGGAACTGGACGCCGTCAGCATCGCCACTCCCCTCACCTGCCCCAGCTTGAGCGCGGACTTGGCGTTGCATGCGTAGAAAACTTCTTCGATGGCGACCACATCCGGCGCGTTTGCCGCAATGATCGCGCGCAGGCCGTCGAAGATAATTTGCAGGCGGTCCGCCAGCGGTTTCTGCGCGGGAAGGCGTATGGCGCCCGCCGCCAGACACCGCAATGTCCCATTCTCCGGCTGCTCCACCACGCCGTAGCCGGTGAATTCACCGCCGCAATCGATTCCCAGGACACGCATCACCTGAATTGTAACTGTTGAAGGCGGCTTGGGAAGCCGAAAGCGGGACCCCAAATTGGCGATTGAGCCTTCAGCAGCACCTCACCCGGCGTTCCCGCCGCTGACGCATCTCCTCAACAAACTCGCCATAGGAGGCCCGCGAGCTCAGCATCCCGCGCCGCGTTAAGAAGCGCTGGTAAGCATTCTCGTCGAAGATCTCCCTCAAGGTCTCCAGGAAAAGCTCGCCGGCACGGCGCAGGCGGCGCCCCAGCCGTGCCGTGTTTCCGTGAGCAAGCCGTTCCGCAACGGGCAGGGGCTCGTGCAAATGGGCTTCGCTGGCCATCACACCTCCTCCGGCGCATAGCGGCTGGGAACGAACGGAGTCTCGCTGACCACGGCTTCTCTGCGTCCGGAAACCACCCCAACCCATTTGCGGGCGGCTTCGCCTATCACCAGCACCACCATCACCACCAGGGCGATGGTTACCACAGCATCCAGACGATCATTGAAGATGAGTTGCGAAAATTCGCCCGCACGCGCGGGAAACAGTGCCGCCTGCTCGCTCAGTTGCCGGGCATGAGAGAGAAAGCCAATGCGGGGATCGGGGCTGAACGCCTTGTACCAGGAAGCCGTAAACGTAATGATGACCAGCCAGAGCAGCGGACCCAGCGTCACCAGGGCATAGCGCGTCTTGCCCATATTGATGATGATAGTGGTGGCCACGCACATGGCCACCGTTGCCAGCAGTTGATTGCTGATTCCGAACAGCGGCCATAGTGAGTTGATTCCCCCCAGCGGGTCCTTGACTCCCTGCCACAGGAAATAACCCCAGGCCCCGGTCATCAGCGCGCTGGTTGCCAGCACACCCGGATACCAACTGGTGCGGCCCAGGGGCTTCCAGATGTGGCCCAGCCCATCCTGCAGCATAAAGCGTCCCACGCGCGTCCCGGCGTCGAGAATCGTCAGGATGAACAGCGCCTCGAACATGATCGCGAAGTGATACCAGATGCCCATCAGCATGTCCCCGCCCAGAGTGCGGGAAAGATATGCGCCATGCCCACGGCAAACGCCGGGGCTCCTCCCGTGCGGTTCAGTAGAGTGGCTTCGCCCACGCTTCTGGCCATGGATTCAATCTGGGCCGCGCCGATGGGAAAACCCCAACTGCTGATGGTGGCCGCCGCCGCCGCCGGCGTGGAGCCTGCCAGCGATGCCGGGCTGTTGATGGCGAAATACATGCCCGGCTGCAGCACGCAGGCGGCAATGATCGCCATGATGCCCACGAACGATTCGGCCAGCATGGCGCCGTAGCCGACCATGCGGGTCTGGGTTTCGCGGGCAATCAGTTTCGGCGTGGTTCCGCTGGAGATCAGGGCGTGAAAGCCGCTCACCGCTCCACAGGCAATGGTGATGAATACGAAGGGAAACAAGGTTCCCGCAAACACCGGCCCGGTGCCGTCAATAAACCGGGTCAGTGCGGGCATCTGCAGTTGCGGCCGCAAAACCAGAATGCCCAGAGCCAGGACCGCCACCACACCCAGCTTCACAAACGTGCTCAGGTAATCGCGGGGCGCCAGCAGCAGCCATACCGGCAGCGACGAGGCGGCGAAGCCGTAGATCATGATCATGATCGCCAGGGCCGGCGCGCCAAAGGTAAACAGCGGAGCCCAGGCCGGAGACTGGGATATGAGCTGCCCTCCCCAGATGGAGAGCATTACCAGGGCAAAACCCAGGACGGAAACTTCCAGCACCTTCCCCGGCCGCAGATAGCGCAGGTAAATCCCCATCAGGAGGGCAATGGGCATGGTCGCCGCAATCGTGAAAAATCCCCACGGACTCGCCTTGAGAGCATTCACCACCACCAGCGCCACCACACCCAGCAGGATGGTAATGATGGCAAATACGGCCACGAAGGCCACGAACCCGCCCATGCGGCCGATCTCCTCCCGCGCCATCTGGCCCAGCGACTTGCCATTGCGTCGCACGGAGAATGCCAGGGTCACGAAATCCTGCACGCAGCCGCCTAACACCGCCCCGACCAGGATCCACAGCGTCCCCGGCAGATAGCCGAACTGGGCCGCCAGCACCGGGCCTACCAGGGGTCCGGGCCCCGCAATGGCAGCGAAATGATGCCCGAAGACTACATACTTGTTGGTGGGAACGAAGTCCCGGCCATCCTCCAGCCGTTCCGCCGGAGTGGCCCGGCTGGCATCCAGGGTTAGCACCTTGGCGGCAATGAATTTGCTGTAAAAGCGATATCCGATGGCATAGGTGCAGACGGCGGCGGTGACCAGCCAGATGGCATTGATTGGTTCCTCCCGGCGCAGGGCGATGGTGGCAAACGCCAGGGCGCCCAGACGGCCACCGCCCCCCAGATTGCAATTCGCACAACCAGCCGCATAAGGCCTCCTGCCGCCCGGATGAGGTTCCGGTGCGGCCCTCACGAGGGCTCAACGATTACCGGAAATGTTATGTGCCCCCGGGAAGTGGCCCTTATTCTGTCGAACTTTCCGTCTTTGGGCAAGAAAGCGCTCAGGCAGCAAACGCCTGGCTGCTCCTGAAACGTCATTTCCCACTGCACCGCCCACGGTTTAAACTAACTAGTTTGGGCAATTTCTGATCTTCCGGGTATTGCAAATGAAGGCCGACTACAAGGCGTCTGCAACATCGTTCGTCATGGAAGCGGGGGACGAGCGCACGCGAGTCTTTGATCTTTTCCGCCGTTTGGGCTACCTCGAGGCCGATCTTGATCCCCTGCAGCTACACCTGCAGCCGGTTCACTGCCCCGAACTGGACATCTCCGGCGAGTACGCGGACGCCGCCCGGCGCTACTACTGCGGCACAATTGGCGCCGAGTTCATGCACATTATCGATTGTGAACGGCGGCAGTGGATTCAGGAGCGCATGGAAGCGGAAGCTCCCCAGCCCGACCGCAACCGCATTCTGGAGCAACTGGTCCGCGCCGATCTTTTCGAGCAGGTCATCCAGTCGCGCTATCTGGGGACCAAGCGCTTTTCCCTGGAAGGCGTCACCGCGCTGATCCCAGCACTCAGCGAAATGCTGGACACCGCTTCGGAAGCCGGAGCCGAGCAGGGCGTGCTCGCCATGAGCCACCGCGGACGCCTGAATGTGCTGGTCCACATCGTAGGCCGTCCGGCCGCCGATATTTTCGCCAAGTTTGAAGACGTAGATCCCCGCAGCGTACTCGGCGGGGGCGACGTGAAATATCACATTGGAGCCACCGGAACCTACACCTCGCGCAGCGGGCGCAGCATGGGCATGCACGTGGTCTCCAACCCCAGCCACCTGGAGGCCGTAGACCCTGTGGCTCTGGGACGCACCCGCGCCAAGCAGGTCCGCCTGGGCGAGAACGGGACGGGCCGCGTCATTCCCATCCTCATGCACGGAGATGCCGCCTTTGCCGGCCAGGGCATCCTGGCCGAGGTGCTGAACTTTTCCGGACTCGATGGCTATACCGTCGGCGGCGCCATTCATGTGCTGGTCAACAACCTCATTGGCTTCACCACCGAGCCTCGCGAAGCTCATGCTTCGCGTTATGCCTCCGATGTGGCCAAGCGGCTGAATATCCCCATCTTCCACGTGAATTCCGAGGACCCGGACAACGTGGTGCGCGTGGCCCGTGTAGCCATGGAGTACCGCTACCGCTTCCAGAGCGACGTAGTGGTCGACCTGATCGGTTATCGCCGCCATGGCCACAGCGAGGTGGACGATCCCACGATCACCCAGCCGCTGCTGTACAAACGCATTGCCAACCATCCCCGGCTGTGGGAGATCTATTCCGAGCGCACCGGGGTGGACGGCGCCGCCGTCGCACAGCGTATTCAGGCGGAACTGCTGGAAGCCCACAAGAAGGGCGCGGCCGCCAAGAAGAAGCCGCAACTGGCCACCTTGCCCGCATACTGGAATCCCTTTAATGGCGGCTGCTACGACGCGTCCTACGAAATCGAAAGCAGTGCCGTCTCCGCCGAAACGCTGGGCCAGATTGCCCAGAAGCTTACGCAGGCTCCCGAGGGCTTCCACGTTCACCCCAAAATCCAGAAGCTGCTGGAGCAGCGCGCACAGATGGGAATCGGGCAAGCGCCTGCTCGACTATGGCATGGCCGAGGCCTTGGCTTTCGGCTCCCTGCTGCTGGAAGGCTACGCGGTACGTGCCAGCGGGCAGGATACCTGCCGCGGCACCTTCAACCAACGCCACGCGGTGCTCATCGACGTGGAAAACGAGCAGGAATACATTCCACTGGCCCACGTCGCGCCCAACCAGCCGCGCTTTGAAATTTACAACTCCACGCTCTCGGAAGCCGGAGTGCTGGGATTCGAATACGGCTACAGCCGCGATTATCCCGAGTCCCTCACGCTGTGGGAAGCGCAGTTCGGGGACTTCGCCAACTCCGGCCAGGTGATCATCGACCAGTTCATCTCTTCCGGAGAAGACAAATGGGGACTGCTCTCCAATCTGGTGCTGCTGCTGCCCCACGGCTACGAAGGCCAGGGACCGGAGCACTCCAGCGCCCGCATCGAGCGTTTTCTGCAACTGGCGGCGCGCGACAACATGCAGATCGTGCAGCCTTCTAATGCGGCACAGTACTTCCATCTTCTGCGCCGGCAGATGCTTCGCCGCTGGCGCAAGCCCATGGTAGTGTTCACCCCCAAAAGCATGCTGCGCCACCCCGACGCCTCTTCCCCGCTCTCCGACCTGACCCAGGGACGCTTCCAAAACGTGCTCGCCGACCATGACGCGGAGAGTCCCACGCGCCTGCTGTTCTGCTCCGGCAAAATCGGTCACGAGCTGCGCGTGGAGCGCAAGAAGCGCAAGGATACTTCTACGGCCATCATTTTCCTCGAGCAGATGTACCCTTTTCCGGAAGCGGAAATCAGCGCCGAACTGGAGCGCCAGTCGCAGGCCAAAGACATTCTGTGGATCCAGGAAGAGCCCGCCAACATGGGCGCCCTGTCGTTCGTTATGCCGCGCCTGCGGCGCCTGGCCCGGGGACGCCCGGTCCGTTCGCTGCGGCGTTCCGCCAGCGCCAGCCCCTCCACCGGCTCGGCCAAGGCACATGAACTGGAACAGAAGACACTGCTGACCCTGGCCTTCGAAAGCTCGCAGACATAATGCCTGGGCGGGCGCGCTTCAACCCGCGCTCGTCACTTTTGGCGGGGAGGCGGCACAGCGTCTGTTCCCATCTCTTACCCAATCAAGGTAGCGCACCCGACAACCTATGAAACTTGAAGGCAAAATCGCAGTTGTAACCGGAGCCGGCAGCGGCATCGGACGCGCCGTCAGCCTGGGTTTGCAGGCGGAAGGCTGTTCCGTGGTACTCGCGGGGCGGCGGCAGGGGGAACTGGAAAAGACCGCCGGCATGGCGAAAGGGACGGCCGGCAGAATGATTCCCGTCTCCACCGATGTGAGCAATCCGGAAAGCGTGCGCGCCCTGTTCGCCCGTGCCCGCGCTGAGTTCGGACGCGTCGACCTTCTTTTCAACAATGCCGGCGTGAATGCTCCCGACGTTCCCATCGAAGAGCTCTCCTTCGAGCAGTGGAACACCGTGGTTGCGGTGAACCTGACGGGATCGTTTCTTTGCGCCCGGGAAGCGGTGCGCCTGATGAAAGACCAGCAGCCGCGCGGCGGACGCATTATCAACAACGGCTCCATCTCCGCCCACGTGCCCCGGCCCAACTCCGCGCCCTACACTTCCACCAAACACGCGATTACCGGCCTGACCAAGTGCATCGCGCTCGACGGCCGCAAGTACGACATCGCCTGCGGCCAGATCGACATCGGCAACGCCGCCAGCGAGATGACGGAGCGCATGACTGGAGGCGTCCGCCAGCCCAATGGCAGCATGATGCCCGAGCCCCGCATGAGCATGCAGCACGTGGCCGACGCCGTGGTCTACATGGCCAGTTTGCCGCCCGACGCCAACGTGCTATCCATGACCGTGATGGCTACGAAGATGCCATTGGTGGGAAGAGGATAGCCTTCCTGCGTTCCGCGTGGAATCAAGGGCTTACCGCCTCTGAATCAAACACCTGCCCGGAGTCTTACGCTGTTGGCCGTCTTGCCCGTGAGCTTCCCCAGGTATCCCCTAATCCTTTGCTGGCGTCCAACAACCCAGAGGTTTGTCTCCATGAGGTATTCACAATGAGAAGGAAACTCACCCTTCTGTTCGCACTTCTTGCATTGGTCAGTTTCGCCTGGGCTGATCAGACCAAGACCGATGTCGAGGACCGCCTGGCTGACGCAATGCAAGCCCTGCAGCAGATCGAGAACGCTCCCGACAAAGGCATTCCACAAGAGGTATTCGAAGGCGTCAAGTGCATCGCCATCGTGCCCAGTATGATTAAAGGTGGGTTCATTTTTGGCGGACGCCATGGTCGCGGCGTTGCTACCTGCCGGCTTCCCAGCGGCAACTGGAGTGCGCCGGCATTTTTCACCATCAGCGGTGGAAGCTGGGGAGCACAAATCGGCGTGGAGGACGTTCAGTTGGTCATGATGATCATGAATGCCGATGGCATGCGCAACCTGTTGCAGGATAAGTTTCAGATTGGTGGCGGGGCATCGGCAAGCGCGGGTCCAGTAGGCCGCCAAGCCTCGGCCAGTGCGGGCTGGAAGATGAACTCCGAAATTCTCACCTACTCGCGGGCCCGTGGCCTGTTCGCTGGCATCGACCTGGCGGGTACGGAAGTTGAACGAGACGGTGATTCCACCAAGGCCATGTATGGAAAAGACCTGAGCAACACCACGGTTCTGACTGGAAAGGTTCCCGTCCCGGCGGCGGCGCGTGGCTTCGTTGCAGCTGTCGCCAAGGCCCGGGCTAAAGCAGTAGCGTCGGAATAATCGAACCTGGAAATAACGGACCTGAGCGAGCCCGGCCGTCCACGGCTGGGCTTTTCTCAATGGTTTCCCGAGGCGCGCGCGCCCATTCGCGGGTTCGAATCATACGGAGAAACAATGAGCCCGGCGGCCCGCATCCCCAGCCTGCTTCAGGAATGCGGACCGCCAGCCATTCAGCGCCGGGCTATTTCACGGACAGTTTGTTCTCCACCGAAAACACATTGGGCACCAGCCTCGCCCGCAGGGTGGCCATGTTCTTATCGGCCTGGCGATCGACCATGCCGGTCAAGGTCACATGCCCGTGGTTGACGATGATGTGGATCGAGGGAATCGGTCCCCAGCTGTAGCGAGACAAGGTCCCCGCCGGCGAATACAGCGTGCGATACTCGGCCAGCCGGATGGAATCGTCGAAAGGTGACAGGGGCAGCACCTGGATGTGGTTCACAACCTTGCTGACGCCCGCGAGGCGCTCAATCGACCTCTCCACGTCGCTCTTCAGGACGGGCTGGGTCACCTGCCCCTCGAGCGTCACCGTGCCGTTATCCACCGAGTACTGAATGTCGTCGAACACGCCGTAATAAGGCTGCATCACAATCGCATGGTGAACCGCCTCTTCCAGCGATGGTGCCTGGGGCGGCGTTGTTTTCGCCCACGAGCATAGCCCCAGGCTCATCACAAAAATGAATGCCATAGCCCCTGCCTTGACTGGGCCCATGTTGAATTGTTTTTTCGTTTTCATGTCTCTCTTCTTCTCCTATTTCTCCTACCTTGCCTAACCGGTCGAGGCATGGCTTAATCACGCGGTCCTCGACCTTCGCGCTGGCGGAACACACCTCAAGATTCGCGGCGGCTTCGCACAACAGCGCGCCCTTTCCAACGCTTTCATCTTCAATAATGTGGATTGTCTTTTGTCAGACACGAACTGGCGGCGCCCGGGTTCCTACACGCGGGAGGGACCCGTCCGTGCTGAACTCCGCTGGCTCCTGCGATTGCCGCATAGCCAGCAAGACGAGGGCGGGTGGCGCAAAGGCCGTCAGCGCCGCAGTCTTCAGGGAAAACGCACACAGAGAACAGGCCAGCTCGGAAGTCTTCTTGGCGTGCTCACGATGAGACTGGCTGGTGTGAACCAGATGTGCCGTCTCCGCCGTAAATACCAGCAGGAGGCAAATCAGCGACACCGCGATTCGGATGCGTTTCCCAGTCCACATTTGCTGGCCTTGTCATTGAAGTAAACACGTCGCGGCACAGAAAGTTGTGCAGGTACCGTCATCGGAAGTTGCCGCGCAATAAAAATGCGGCCCTTGCGGGCCGCACATGCAGCGACGGGGTAAGGCCCGTCCCTTCACAAGCTCGGCAAACTACATATCGAACTGCTCCTGGTGGACCAGCGGATCGGGTTTGACGATGATCGACTTGCCCACCAGTTCTTCCATTTCATTCAGCCAGCGGGCGTTGTTTGCCTTGAGCGCCTTGGCGACCTCGGGATTGACGCGCAGCAGGATGTCGCGGTCCTTCTCGAACTGCCGCCGCAGCTTTTTCATCTCGATGTAGATCTCGTTGCATACGGTGTTCACCGACTTCACCAGTCCGGTGCCGGTGCAGTACGGACAGGGATTGCCCAGCACGCGTTCCAGGGAATGCTTTACCCGCTTGCGGGTGATGGCCACCAGTCCGAAGTCGTTAAACTGCAGAACCTTGGATGGCGCGCGGTCATGCGTGAGCGCTTCTTCCAGAGCCTGCATCACCTTCTGCCGGTTTTTGCGCTCGTCCATGTCGATGAAGTCCACCACGATGATGCCGCCCAGATCGCGCAGGCGGATCTGGCGCACGATTTCCTTGATGGCGTCGACATTGGTCTTGACGATGGTGTCTTCCAGGCGCTGCGTCTTGCCGACGTACTTGCCGGTATTGACGTCGATGGCAACCAGCGCCTCCGTCTGGTTGATGACGATGTAGCCGCCTGATTTGAGCCACACCTTGGACTTGAGCGCCTTGTTGATCTCCTCCTGAATGCCGAACTGCTCGTACAGCGGCATTTCCTTGGTGTAGAGGCGGACACGGCGCACCAGGCTGGGCTGGAAGCGGTTCACAAAGCGCAAAATGCGCTCGTATTCCTGCTCGGTATCAACCCAGACGTGGGAGAAGTCCTCGGTGACCAGGTCGCGCAGGGTGCGTTCCACCAGGTTGAGGTCGTGGTAGATGAGCGCCGGGGGACGCGAGCTTTCGGTGCGCTGCTTGATTTCCGCCCACAAGTGCTTCAGGAAGCGGATGTCGGCGAGCAGTTCGTCTTCGCGGACGTTTTCGGCGGCGGTACGAACAATGAAGCCCCCGCGGCCGTCTTCACGCTCGCCCATGACGATGCGCTTCAGGCGCTGGCGCTCTTCATCGGAGGCAATCTTGCGCGAGACACCGATGTGATTGACCGTCGGCATGTAGACCAGGAAACGTCCCGGCAGCGCGATGTGGCTGGTGATGCGCGCGCCCTTTTTGCCGATAGGTTCCTTGGCGATCTGGACCAGAATTTCCTGGCCTTCCTTCAGAACGTCGGAAATCATGACCTGCGGACGCTGCAGCTCGCGGCCCATCGGACGCCGGGGACCGCCACGCCGGCTGCGGGAACGGCGGTCGAAGCCGGGACGATCTGCCCTTTCACTGCGCTGCTGATAGGGCGCGGTGGAGGGAGGCACGCGCAGTTCGGCGCGCTCCGTCCCTTCTTCCTCCCACCCGCCCGTGTGCTCGTCCTCTTCTTCGAAGGAACTTTCCAGCACTTCCCGGTCGATCTCGGCGTCTTCCACCGCCTCCGTCAGACCTCCGGCATATTCCACATCGCCGCCCGCGTTCTGGCCCGGCTCGAAGGTCTCTTCTTCCAGCTCTTCGAACTGCAGATCATCGAAGTGCTCGGACATGGCGGAGAAATCGACGCGCTCGTCCTCTTCTTCTCCGTCGATCTCTTCCTCTTCGATCGCCTGCTCGAACGGAGCCGCAAGAATGGGGGATTCGGGAGACTCGGCTGGCCCCACCAGCGCCTGCTCCTGTGGCCGGGCGAAATCCTGCCTGCCCCCGCTCTGCATGGAGTCCTGCTGCGCCTCGCTGGCCTGCCCGGTGCGGCGGGCAGATTCTTCCGCGTGTTCGCGCCAGGGTTCGGCGCCGCCTTCCTGGAGCGCATTTTCGCTTACGCTTTCGTGCGCTGGGCCACTGTCCTCGCGGAACGATGAAGATTCCAAATCGGCCTGCTGAGGAGCTTCCGCCCGGGCTGCTGCCTGCTGGTAGAACTGGGCACGGCTTTCCCAGCGAAGATCGGCTTCCGCTTCCTGCTCCCCTGCTTCACTCGCCAGTCCCGATTCCTGAGCATCCTGGGCGGCCAGCGGGGCGGGCGGCTCAGGAGCAACAAAGGCGCGCACAGGGTCTTGCGCTTCAGAAGCAGGTTCTGTTTCCGAAGCATGCGAGGTTGGAATCTGCGTGCTTCGCGAAGAGATCTCTTCCCTGTCGCGGGAGGAAGACCCGGGCCGCGCATCGGGCGCGCTGAACGGCCCCGGCCCGGCCTGCACGGACGCCGGTTCCTGATGCCCGCGTTCCTGTGGCCTGGGCGCCACTCCGGGTGCGGGCGTCTTGCCGAGATGCTGATACTTGGAGATGGATTCTCCGGGAAGGATGATGGGCTGATATCCCGGAGGCGGACCATAGTCGCGCCGCGGCCGGTCATTCCGCTCCCGGTCATTCCGTTCCCGATCGTTTCGTTCCCGATCGGTTCGGTCCCTATCGGTTCGTTCCGAAGCAGCGCGCTCGGGAGCAAGCCGGCCGGCCACAGGAGATTCCTGCGGCGGCGTCTTCGCTTCGTCCGCCCCTTCGCGGTCGGCAGAACGGGACTCGGAAAAACCCCGGCCACGACGGCCGCGACGGCGGCGGCGGCCCCCCCAGGGGCGCGGACCATGGCGTTCCTGATCGGAGGCGTCGGAGCTCTCCTCAGTTTCCTGAGGCTGAGTTTCCGCGGCCTGCTGGACCTCGTTCCCCTCAAGGGATCCGCCTTCCAGAACGAAAGGCTCGTGTTCCCTTTCCCCGGCTTCGCTTCCGCTTACCCTGGGAGCTGCCGCAGCAGGAGGGTTGGGCGGCCGCCGGAACTCAGGACGAGGACGGCCCCGGCCCGATTCCCGTCCATTGCCCTGCGGACGTGAGCTGACGACAGGCTCGAATTCCTCATCCTCTTCCTCTCCCTCTCCCATTTCGAAGAAATCGGAAACGTAGAGAAAGGCGTCGCGCTCCAAACCGACATCGACGAACGCGGACTGCATCCCGGGAAGGACGCGGGTTACTTTGCCTTTATAGATCGACCCGGCGAGCGTGTATTCGTTCTCGCGCTCGTAGTAGACCTCGGATAATTGACCGTCTTCCACCACGGCCACACGGGTTTCGTGCGGAGTGGAAGACACGAAAAGTTCTTTCGACATGCTTGCTCCGGACTCGCGCCGCCGGGAAGGCGGAACGAGTGTGTTGCCGGTTCAGAGCAAGGGACAGGAAAGGGGGCGGAACACGACTGCCGCACGTAAAGCTATGGGGCAGTCTGCAGCTGAGACTGGAATTCCTGCCGGCTGTGCCGCTCTTGGCGATGATGAGGCAACAGTCCCTGCCGCTCCGGAAACCAACTTTCCGGCAAGCCTGCGCCTTCCACTGGAAGCGCAGATCCGAAAGAGCATGTGGAAGCGGGAGTCCTGTTCCCAACACCCTGCCGACGATGCAAGTGTGCACCTGGCTGGCGGTAGCCGAAGAAGAACTTTTCGATCAGCTTAGAAATGTTTCGCACCATGGCTTGCCAACGGACTGCCGCTGGAAAGCCCCTGCAACGCGCCTAGGGTTTGTGACCGCTCTCTCAGACCGTCGCACGCCCGGTAGTCCCACGCGGATTCCATCTTCCCTCCGCGCCAGGTGTCCCGCCGCACGCCGTTTCCGAGGGGGCCGTTACCCGCCCTGTTGCGCCTCGATGCCGCCCCTATCTCACAATCCTGGGCGACTCGCATTTCGCGCCACCTTCCCGCGAAATGTTTGCTTTGCAATTCTGTCCGGCCCTTCGACCGGCAATGCCCCCGTCACGGGAGGGCGCCGTAATCCATCTTTTTGGTTCCCCAGCCTCCAGGCCGGAATCATTCACCCGCAAGGAGGCACCTGAACCTTCATTCGCAAAACTTTAATTCACGAACCGGCGCATGCGGATATTCATTACCAATCCCAGCGCCAGGAACATAAACACTACAGAAGACCCGCCGTAACTCATCAACGGCAAGGGTATCCCGGTGACCGGCATAAAGCCGACCACCATGCCGACATTCACCAGGATGTGAAAGAGCAAAACAGCAACCACACCCAGGACCACAAAGCCTCCGGCCCGGTCAGGCGCCGTTTGGGCATTGTGGATCAACCGCATCAGCACCATAAAGTATAGCAGCAGCAGGCCGATTGCTCCTATGAATCCGTGCTCCTCGGCAAAGGCGGCGAAGATAAAATCGGTCTGCGGCACGGGCAGGAATTGCAGCGCGGACTGGCTCCCCTGCAGCAGTCCCTTCCCGGTCAGGCCGCCGGAACCCACGGCGATCAGGGACTGAATCACCTGGTAGCCGGAGCCGTGATAGTCCGCCTCCGGGTCCATAAAGCTGACCAGCCGGTCACGCTGGTAGGGCTTGAGCACCTTCCAGGCAATGGGTGCGAGCAGAGCTCCCATCAGCACCAGAATCATGGCCTGCTTGAAACGCAGCCCGCCGAGAAACAGGCCCATCAGAACTATCGGAACGTAGGTCAAAGCAGTGCCGAGGTCGGGCTGTGCCAGAACCAGCAGACACGGCACTCCAACCAGCAGGCCTGCTTTGATGACATCGGACCAGGAGCACTCCCGCGTGCGTGCGTCGGCCCAGTACTTGGCCACCGCCAGAATCAACACCAGCTTCACCCATTCCGACGGCTGCAAGTGGACGTTGCCATAGACCCGGATCCAACGCCGAGCCCCCAGGTACTTTTGCCCAAAGGCCAGTACCGAGATGAGCGACAGCAGCGACACGCCATAGAGCCAGGGAGACTGCCCGAGCAGAACCTGATAGTTGATGCGGCTGACTACGAACATCAACGCTAGGCCAATCAGGATCCAATACACCTGCTTCTCGTGCGCGCCAGCATAGCGCGTGTTGTGGGTGGCGCTGTAAATCTGCACCACGCCCAGCGCACAGATCAGCAGCACCAGCGCCAACAGAAACCAGTCGAAGTCACGAAATGAGATATAGCGTTTCAAGATGACCCGGTGTTTCCCGATGAAAAGCTTCCTGTCATTACAAACTTGAGCACTTCAATCAGATTTCCCTGACGAATCCTCCATCATTGCCCGATTCCACATGTCGAAACGCTAACTGCGAACGGCCAATGGCCGTCTACGGCGCCCACTGGGCCAGGGCAAACCTTCCGGCGTGCAGCACTTCGTGGCCATCGGCATCTTGCTTGGTCCACATAGCAGCCATTTCCAGGTCGTTGGTCATTTCCGGCTTCCCGGGTTCGAGCCGGGGATGCCGTGCCCTGCTGACGATGGGAGCGGGAGCGGTCCCTGCCGCAAGTTGCCTGCGCTCCGCCACCGAGTCTCCCGCAAACGGCTCCATGCCGGGCGCTGCGACCGCCACCTTGGTCTCCGGTTTCAGGTTGTGCTTCTTCTCCATGTAGGCACGAACCACTTCCGCGGCAACGCGGGCGGCGTAGTAGCCATGCTCTCCGCCCACCATCAGGACGGAGACGATCACTTCGGGGTTGCGGCGCGGAGCGAAGCCCACAAACCAGCCATTGTCCTTGAACTTGCTCCCTTGCGCGCCGAGTCTCGCCTTAGTGGCATTGCTGATTGTCTGCGAACTGCCGGTCTTGCCGGCGAAATCTACGCCCTGCAGATGGGCGCTGGGAGCGGTGCCGATGGGATTGACCACTTCCGCCATGGCGTCGGTGATCACCTCCCAGTTGGCGGGATCAAGCTGCACGTGTTCGGTGCGGTTGAGCTCCTCGGAAACCGGGCGCCCCAATTTGGCGAGATCGTCGGGAAAAGCGACATGCGGGCGCACCAGGTCGCCGTCCGTTGCCACCCCGGCAATGGCGCGCAGCAACTGCAGCGGAGTGACGGTGACGGCGCCCTGACCGATACCCACGGAAATAGTTTCTCCGGCGTACCACTTCTGGCGGAAATTACGGATCTTCCATCTCTCCGATGGAACCAGGCCGGTAGCCTCATTGGGGAGGTCGATGCCCGTCTTCTCGCCTAAGCCGAATTCGGTCGCATACTGGTGGATGCGGTCGATGCCCAGCCGGTCCGCGAGAGTATAGAAGAAGGTATCGCACGACTGGTAAATCGCCTTGGCAATATCCACCATCCCGTGACCGCCCTTTCCCACCCAGCAGCGGAAGTATCGTCCATAGAACATGGCCCCGCCGTTGCAGCGGACGTGCATGTCCTGGGCAATATGTTCCTGCAGGCCGGCCACCGCCATGATGATTTTGAACACCGAGCCGGGAGCAAGCTGCGCCTGAATGGCCTTGTTCATCAGAGGATTGCCGTCGTCCGTGACCAGGTGGTTCCATTGCTGGCGGCTGATATGCACAGCAAAGGCATTGGGGTCGAAGGTGGGGCGGCTGACCATGGCCAGGATTTCCCCGCTATGCGGGTCCATGGCGACCACCGCGCCTTCGTTATCGCCCAGCGCCTGCTCGGCGGCAATCTGCAGATCCAGATCGACGGTCAGGCGCAGGTCCTTGCCCGGCACTGCCGGCGTTTGCCCCAGACGATCGACCTCGCGTCCCAGGCTGTTCACCAGCACCCGGCGCTCGCCGTTCTTGCCCATGAGGATGCTGTTGTAGTACTGCTCCACGCCGGACTTGCCAACCACGTCGCCGGGCTGGTACAGCTCCCATTGCGGGCGGTTGAGCATGTCCTCGCTCACCTCGCCCACGTATCCGATCAGGTGCGCCATGAATCCGTCCCTGGGATATAGGCGGCGGTACGCCATGATGGTTTCCAGCTCCGGAAGCTCGTTACGATGGGCTTCAATGAAGGCCAGTTCGTCGGGAGTAATGTCGTCCTTCAGAATGATGGGCTGGTACTGGGGGACACCGGCGAAGTGCTGCAGCCGGTCGCGCACATCTTGCGGGTCCATGTGCAGTCCCGAAGCAATCAGTTGCACGTCCCCGTCGAGGTTGCGTTGCTGGTCGCGCAACAGCAGCGCGGAGAAGGAAGGATAATTGTCGACAATGATACGGCCCTGGCGGTCCACGATCTTGCCCCGGGGCGCCAGGATGGGAACCGTGCGGATGCGATTTTTCTCCGCCAGTTGCTCGTAGTAGTCTCCGCCCACGACCTGCAGCCGCCACAAGCCAAAGGCAAGCAGCAAGAACACAGCCAAAATCCCATACTGGACCGCTGTTACCCTGCCCTGCGGAACTCGGTCATCACGTCCAAACATTGCGGAAAGCGGGAAGCCGCCCGAGGATTCCCCTCTTTATTTCTTTAGATTTAAGCTTGCGTCTTGCCGATGTACCTGGAGTCTAGCACGCCGGAAGGCCGGAGAATGCGAGCTGGAGATGACTACCAGTGCTACACCATTCGTTCCAGCTTCCAGAGGGGACAGAGGGGAGTGGAGGCGCTTACCTGCGCAGCCGCCGATTGGCCATGGCGAGAGCCGTAAGGCCGGATGCAAGCAGAAACAGGGTTGCAGGCTCGGGAACCAAGGCCCCTGATTCGACTTCCGGGGGGAACCAACCGGGCACAAACACCGCGGAATCCACCCCCACGGGCCAGCCCGCTTCTGCCTGTGACGCGCCTACCGCCGGATAACCGCTGCCGGCCATGCAATCGGCTCCGCAGTCCAGGTTCGAGCGGAAGACGTAGATATTTGCAATGTGCCAGGCAAAATTCACGCCCGAATCCTTCGCGCCTGCGACAGCACAGGCGCTTCCCAGGCAAGGAATTCCGGCAGCGACGGACAAGACGCCGGCCCCCTCGACAGCCAGAAAGGGACTGGCGTAAGCACTACTGAAGCAGGTGGCGGGGAACAACAAGGCAGCAAACAGCCAAGCAGTCGTCCGGCGAGAAAACTTGCACTTCATAACTACCTTCCTGAAAACAGGAAATCACCGGCCAGAAAAGTTAATTGTGATTGGTTATTACTAATGGGAACGATTGCAACTGGGAACCGACCCTGGCTATTCCACGGAGGGAGCACGTGCCATGCCAGAGATTTGCAGAAGTGTGGATAAATCCGATTCGCCTGTCCGCCCAGGAACTTAGTCCGCAATGCCGCGGCGCCGCGCAATGGCCCCAGACGGCGAAAGTTGCACTTGCTTGCACAGAAATGGACAAAGTTTCATTACGGGATGTCGGATGCGGTTCGCAACAGTCTCCGGGCCTGTTATGAAAGTGCCGCCAGAATGGTGCAACCGCGCGGCGGAACAAGGAGCAAAGCCTATTCGCTATGCCCGCTGCCGAAAACGATCGAGAAAAGCGAACAGAAATACCGCCAGGATGGAGTTGGCAAGGGCAGCCAGCGCGCTGTAGCCCCAACGCCAAGCCAGGATCTGCTCGGCCAGAAAGCGCGCCACAATGAAGTACACGATCTGGTGAATGAGGTAGAACACAAAAGTGAGGAGCAGGCGCGATCCGGGGTTGTCCACATCAAGCTTGACGCCGATCGACGACGCCAGATAGCCCACCACCGTCTTGGCAATTCCGAAAAGGCCGATGGGCTGGTGGGTCAAGCTATCCTGCAGTAATCCAATGGCGCTCCCGGTCAGCAAACCGGTCACCTGTTTTCTGCGGGAGACAGCGAAGTAGATCGTGACCAGCAGGGGCAGATCGAACATCCGAAAGAAGGGCAGATGCACCGGCAGGTAGGCCTGCAAGAGCACGGCCAGCAGCGGAATCCCCACGGCAGCAGGCGGACTGAACCGGTGGACCTCAATCTCTTCACGGGTGATGGCGAAAGTGGCGGGCACTAGCGAGCGCTGTCCTCAGCAGGAGGATTCGCCGGCTGGCTGGCGGAAGAAGCCGGAGCAGCGGCGGAACCCGCAGCAGTCGCATTGCGGGAGGCTGTGGTCTTGGGAGCGGCGCCGGATGGCTCCGCGGGGGAGGCTCCACCCTGTGGCGCGGCGGGCGAAGCCGCAGGCTGGGCTGCCTGCCCTTGTCCCGGCGCAACCGGCGGCAAGTTCCGCGTGGGCGCAGGCATGCCCGATCCCGGGCTGGCCATCTTATCTTCGGAAGTCTTGGGAACCGACGGCAGTCGCCGGCTGAGGATGTCCGCGGCGCTGACCGGTCCGGTGATGTCGTTGACCGAAGGGCCGCGCTCCTCAACCTTCGTGAGCACCAGCACCTCTTCCAGGCGGTCCAGGCGCGCCGCCGGCTTCACGCGGACACGCAGGAAAATATCCGCGCCTGGGCGATACTTCGGCCACGGTGCCGACCGGAAGTCCCTTAGGATAGACGCGGTCGCCGCCGCTGGTCAGAACCTTTTCCCCGACCTCGATCTTCTCGTCGCTCATGACGTTCTGCAGAACGGTTTCCCCGCTGGGAGTTCCCTTCAGGATTCCCTGTAGCCGCGATTTCTCCAGAATGACGCCCGCGCCGCTGCTGGGATCATTAATTAACAAGATCAGGGAAGAAGAAGGATAAACCTGATAGATCTTGCCAATGACTCCCCGCGGGGTGATCACCGGCATATCGCGTCGGACGCCGTCGTTGGAGCCTTTGTCGATGTAGATGCCACGGGAAAAATCCGTGCCTGTGGTGCTGATCACCTGGGCCGGCAGGGTTTGGGAGATGAACTGCTCCTTGAAGCCCAGCAGGGCCTGCAGGCGGCGGGCCTGACTGGCATCCTCGGCCATGCGTACCCGCTCCAGGTTGAGCTGGCGAATCTCATCGCGCAGGGCAGCGTTTTCCTGGCGAACGCCGCGCAGGTCGAGATAGTTGCGCCACAGCGTTCCCACCCAGTCGCCGCTGTGGACAACCGATTCCTGCAGCGGGGTGACCAGACGCACCATCCAAACCCGCAGCAACATAGTGGAACCGTGGTCGTTGGAGCGCTTGACCTGCACCGCCAGACCCAAAACCTGGGCAAAAAGGACGGCAACCAGTACAAGCAGGCTCCGGTGCCGATTCACAAGGTTTTCCACTTCTGTTTTCAGCCTTCAGCCGCCCGCGCGCCGGGCGTGCCCACGAGTCGAACCGCTCAAACTACTCGAGCGAGATTTTGCGCAGCAGCTTGAAATCGCTGAGCATTTTTCCGGTGCCCAGAACCACGCTGCAAAGCGGATCGTCGGCAATCGAAACCGGCAGCCCGGTTTCCTCGCGGATACGCTTGTCGAGATTCTTCAAGCAGCGCTCCGCCGCCGGTGAGCACGATGCCGCGATCGCTGATGTCAGCGCTCAGTTCCGGCGGGGTACGCTCCAGTGCTACGCGGATGGCATTCATGATCGTGGAGACGCACTCGCTCAGAGCTTCGCGAATCTCGCTGTCGTCCACGGTGATGGTCTTGGGCACGCCTTCGATCAGGTTGCGGCCCTTGATCTCCATCGTCAGCGGCTTGTCCAGGGGATAGGCGGAGCCGATTTCCATCTTGATCTGCTCGGCGGTGCGCTCGCCGATCAGCAGATTGTATTTGCGCTTGAGGTAATTCATGATGGCTTCGTCCATCTGGTTGCCGGCCATGCGCACGGAACGCGAATAGACGATGCCGCTGAGAGAAATCACCGCAATATCGGTAGTGCCGCCGCCGATGTCGACGACCATGTTGCCGCTGGGCTCGGTGATGGGCAGACCGGCGCCAATGGCGGCCACCATGGCCTGCTCCACCAGATGCACTTCGCTGGCCTTGGCGCGATAGGCCGAGTCCATCGACCGCGCGCTTCTCCACCTGGGTGATTTCCGAAGGCACGCCGATGACGATGCGGGGATGCACCAGCATCTTGCGGTTGTGCGCCTTCTGGATGAAGTAGTTCAGCATCTTTTCCGTGACCTTGAAGTCGGCAATCACGCCGTCCTTCATGGGCTTGATGGCCACGATGTTGCCAGGGGTGCGACCCAGCATTTCCTTGGCTTCTTTGCCCACGGCTTCCACTTCGCCGGTGTTCTTGTTGATGGCGACAATGGAAGGCTCGTTGACCACGATGCCCTTGCCCTTGGCGTAGACCAGCGTGTTGGCTGTTCCCAGGTCAATCGCCAGGTCGCTGGAAAACATGCTGAACAGCGAACGCAGGTTGTGAAACCGGGATGTCGAATGGAAGCCGTTCGATGACATAGACATTTACTTCTTCTCGCAGAGGCCCCTCTGCCCCTCCACCTTAACTCTCATTTTATTCGATAAACGCGCCGCAAAGCAGAATCGAAAGTTGCTGCTCTGGTGACCTCCGCCGGACCTGCGCCCGGTTCAGCCAGACTCATTGAATCACGATTTTACGCTGGGTGGTCTTGACGCCCCCCTTGGAATTCTGGGCTGTGATCGTGATGACGTTCTCGCCATCGGACAGCGGCGGAGTAAAAAACTCGAACGAGCCGTCAGGATGAAGCACCGGCACCTGCTGCCCGTTGACCATCACGCGGGCCTTGGGTTCGGTCTTGCCCCGTACCTCGATCACGCGGCCATGCTGCACGAACGGCGACAACTGCAAGGGAATTTCCACATCCTGAGGACCTTTGGCAATGATGGTAAAGCGATTGCGTTCGCTCTCCACCGATTCCTTGCCCGAGGAATCGACCGACTGCACCGCCCAATAATAGGCCCCTTCGCCGAGATCGGATACCTTGACCTGGGCAACTGGAAGCTTGTGATCATACACGGTGGACGTGAAATACGGATTCCGGGAAATACGCAGGCGGTAGCCCGTGGAGGCCGGAACCGGGGTCCAGATGAATTCCAGCGGTGTGAGGCCGGCGGTAAAGATGGGCATCATGTTGGCTGGAGCAATGAGCGTGGGCGGAGCCATCTCCTTGCTCTTGGCCATATGCACCGAGTCGGCCTTAAACGTTACGCCCTCGTAATCGGCCAGGCGGACGGTCTCGCCGTTTCGGCTTACTTCGCCGCTGCCATGCTTGACCAAAATCTCGTGCCGGTCCGCCCTGGGATCGTTGTGGACCATGGCAGAACTGTCGGCGGCGAAGCTGGCGGTCGCGCCCGCCACAATCACTTGGGAATGCGAGCCGGCCGAGAAGGTAGCGGTGGACAGATCCACCGTTCCAGTAGTGAGCTGAACGGCCACGTTGGTCTGCTTAGCCTGGTTGGAGGAGTTCTCCTCAATCACGATGAGCGAATCCTGCTTCAGGTTGTAGTTGCTGCCGTCGGCGAATACGATCTGGGCAATGCCGTCGCCGCCGGTCTGCACCACGTCCCCCTTTTCCAGGGGAAGCTTGTAGTCGGCACTCACCCAGAGATTGCTGTTCGCCTTTTTGACCCGGACGGTGCCGTCGAACTGGGTGAAGCTGGCCGCCTGCTGGCCCCGCTCTGTGCCATCGTCGTCCATGCTGGGCTGCACGATCCTGTCCGCGAATGCGATCGCCTTGTCCAGACCAGCGCGAGTCTCTTCCGGAAAAGCCAGATGCGCAACCGTGCCCAGAATGATGAACGCCAGCAGAAGGATCACCAGCACACTGCGGTAGGTGACCGCAGTCCACGCCAGATGGACCGCCGACTTTTCCTGGTTTGACACTGTTTCGACCGAAAACCTAGTGTTGGAAACGAATCTCCGGCGAGATTAGCACAATGGTATCTGCCGCGGGATGGTGAACAGTTGGATTCCAGCGGCGGGTAACATCACTTTGGTATCAACCCCATTGCGGAAAGTGAACTTTCTCCGGCATGGCTCCGCAGGCCGCATCGGCGCGTCACACCCCGCTTGCAGCCCACCGCCTTGCAGGCTCAAGACGCGCAGACTAGCATCTACCTCTACGTAAGTTTTTTCCCGGAGGCAGCCCGCCATGGCCATGGAAACGGTTACCGGAATCGAAATTGGCAGAGTCTACAAGAACCTGATCGACGGCGAATGGGTTGAGTCGGCCGGCGGCGAAACTTTCGAGAACCTGAACCCCGCCGATACCCGGGATGTCGTCGGCATCTTTCAGAAATCGAAGAAGCAGGATGTTGATGACGCGGTGGAGGCGGCGCAGCGGGCGTTCCCGAAGTGGCGGCTGGTTCCGGCTCCGCGGAGAGCGGAAATTCTGTATCGCGCGTCGGAAATTCTTTCGGAACGCAAAGAGGCCTACGCCCGCGCCATGACTCGCGAGATGGGAAAAATCCTCAAAGAAACGCGCGGGGACGTGCAGGAAGCCATCGATACCGGGTACTACATGGCGGGTGAGGGGCGGCGCATGTTCGGACCAACCACGCCTTCCGAACTGCCGAACAAGTTTGCCATGGCGGTGCGCCAGCCGGTGGGAGTGGCGGGAATGATTACCCCGTGGAACTTCCCCATGGCCATTCCTTCCTGGAAGCTGTTCCCTGCCCTGGTCGCCGGAAATACCTGCGTGATCAAGCCGGCGCAGGATACTCCTCTCTCAACCATCCTGCTGGTGGAAGCTTTGATGGAGGCCGGCGTTCCGCATGGCGTCGTCAATGTCGTCTGCGGCTTTGGAACCGACGTTGGAGTACCCCTGACCGGGCATCCGGCGATTTCCGCGATTTCCTTTACCGGATCGAGCCGGGTGGGACGCACGGTCGGAGAATCCTGCGCTCGCACCTTCAAACGCTGCTCGCTGGAGATGGGAGGCAAAAATCCCATGATCGTGCTCGACGATGCCAACCTCGACCTGGCGCTGGAGGGCGCGGTGTGGGGAGCCTTCGGCACCAGCGGCCAGCGCTGCACGGCAACCAGCCGCCTCATCGTGCAGAAAAACGTCTACGGCGAGTTCACGCAACGGCTGGTGGAGCGCGCCAAAAAGCTCCAAGTAGGCAATGGGCTGGATGAAACCACCGATATGGGTCCGATCATCAACCGGACGCAAATGGAAAAGATTCTCCAGTACATCGAAATCGGGCAGAACGAAGGAGCGCGTCTGCTCTGCGGCGGACAGCGTCTGGAGAAAGGCGACTATGCGAAGGGCTGGTTTCTGTCACCCACGGTGTTCGGCGATGTGCAGCCAAAGATGCGCATTGCGCAAGAGGAGATCTTCGGGCCAGTGGTAGGCGTGATTCGCTGCGACAATTTGGAAGACGCAATTCAGATTGCCAACGACGCGACCTATGGCCTCTCAGCGTCTCTGTACACTCGCGACGTAAACAAGGCCTTCACCGCCATGCGTGACCTGAATTGCGGCATTACCTATATCAATGCTCCGACCATTGGCGCGGAAGTCCATCTTCCCTTTGGCGGCACCAAGCAGACGGGCAACGGACATCGCGAAGGCGGTGTAGGAGCCATTGACTTCTACACCGACTGGAAATCACTGTATATCGATTACTCCGACAAATTGCAGCGGGCGCAGATTGATCGGGGAGAATGAGCCATCGGCTTTCAGCTACCAGACTGGAGTACACAGCTTTGCACAATTCCAGGGAGTAGCGCGAGCTTAGGCACGTCGGCGCTTCCACATTCCGATAGCCAGCCCAGTTCCAACCAGAAATAAAGTCGTGGGCTCCGGAACTGGCTCAATGCGAACGAAGGATTCGTTTGAATCGGCTTCCCCTTCCCAAATGGTAAAAGGAGGAGAAGTTATTATCTGGTTAGCTATAAGGAACAGCGATCCGAGTTCCCGACGATTCTCCAATCGGCAGGCCTTGTAGTAGATAAAAGGCAGGATCAAACCTGGCCGTGAAAGTTCCAGTGAGGAGAAAGGTCTGAGGATCTGCATAGTAGCCTACCATCTCGGACATCTGCCAATCCGAACAACCGTAAGCCAATCCGCTATCGCAATAGAGCAAGGGAGGGCCTCCTTGCTTCGACAAATACCAATCTGAATGGCCGTAGATATAGGGATCAGCGGCAGTACCGGCGCCCGAATTGCTGGGCCTGTTGATCCAAAAATGAAGAAAGGGTTCCCAACGTAAGCAGTGACCACCGTTAGGTCGCAAAGTCTCCAGTACCACCGCTTGTGAACCAAACTCCAGAAATGGGCAGCGTAATTGCATCGCCCCAGGCCGGGGCAGCGAGGCAGGAAGCAGGTGAAATCGAAAGGAGCAGAGCGCGACGAAGCATGACGCAGCCTCCAGAGGCCGGGATCGTACCCCCATCCAGGACGCAGCTTCAAGTGTGTTCTGGTGTGTGGCCGTTTGGCTACCTTTTGCCTGTCTTTCAACCTATTGTCAGGAATGCCCCAGCGAAACCGACGGGGAGTTGGGATTAAGAAAGGTTTTTCCCGGTCCCCCGGTCGTCTGCTTCTTTATCGGTAAACACATTTTGAATCGAGACGGCATGTCTTCAAGGCACTGAAGAAACAGGTCGCACCTTTCGGTCGTCGTGAAATAAGGCTGATGATGGTAGCAACTGAATATCACGAAGTGCCGACTGTCCGGATCCCTGGAACCGCCGCGAGTTGCGAGGCATGGTGAGAGAAATTCACGACTCTACAAGCCGTGAGCAAAGTATTCCCCAAGCTAGCGCCGAAAAAACCGGCGCGAACCTAGGCACCCGCGATTCCTGGGCGGCACCGAGGTTCCGCTTAACGCTCACAAAAAAGCCCGGTCGGGGGCGACCAGGCTCCATCATCTAACTCAAATCACTGAATACTGAGGGCTGAGTACTGACAGCTTCTCTTACCGCCGTCCGCGTCCACCCCCGCCGCCACGGCGTCCTCCGGGCCCACCCCGGCCACCTCCGCCGCCGGGACGTCCGCCGCCGGGTCTGCCTCCGCGGTCGCCACGCGGTCCGCGATCCGGACGTGGACCGGCGCCCGCTTCCTGACCTTCGGCGCTGGCTTCGACGCGGTTGAAGTTGGGCTCACTGTCATTGTCGTTGCCGTTCTCTTCCTCGAACTCCCCGCCACCTTCGAAGGTCACGGCTGTCACGCCTTCCAGGCTGGTTTCGCCCTGGCTCATCTTGGCGCGCTGCTCCTTGAGGATGGCTTTGCGCGAGAGGCGGATGCGGTTGCCCTCAATGGAGAGCACCTTCACCAGAATCTGGTCGCCTTCTTTCAGCTCGTCGTGAATGTCCTTAATCCGGTGCTCGGCGACTTCGCTGATGTGCAGCAGGCCGTCGGTCCCGGGGATAATTTCGACGAACGCTCCAAAGTCCGCCAGGCGGACTACCGTGCCCAGGTAGGTCTTGCCGAGTTCCGCGGTCGCGGTGATCTCGCCAATGATCTGCAGTGCTTTCTTGGCGGATTCCTGATCGCTGGAAGCGACGTTGACGCGGCCGGAGTCCTCGACTTCGATCTTCACTCCGGTCTGCTCGATGATGCCTTTGATTACCTTGCCACCGGGTCCGATGAGATCTCGAATCTTGTCCTGGGGAATCTGGATGGTGTAGAAGCGCGGCGCATACTCGCTGATGGCGGTGCGAGCTTCCGGCAGGGCTTCTTTCATCTTGCCCAGAATGTGCAGGCGTCCGCGGCGGGCCTGGTCGAGGGCTTCGCGCATGATCTGCGAGGTGATGCCCATCACCTTGATATCCATCTGCAGCGCGGTAATGCCTTCGGCAGTGCCCGCGACTTTGAAATCCATATCACCGTAGTGATCTTCAGCCCCGGCGATGTCGGAGAGGATGGCGTACTGATCGCCTTCCTTCACCAGGCCCATAGCAACTCCGGCCACGGTGGCTTTCAGGGGAACGCCGGCGTCCATCAGCGACAAAGAAGCGCCGCAGACCGTGGCCATGGACGAGGAACCGTTGGACTCCAGAATGTCGGAGACCACGCGCATGGCATAGGGCCAGTCGACTGCGTCGGGAAGCACCGCGGCAACGGCGCGCTCGGCGAGAGCGCCATGACCGATTTCACGGCGTCCGGCGCCGCGCAGAAACTTCACTTCCCCGACGGAGAACGGCGGGAAGTTGTAGTGCAGCATGAAGCGCTTTTTGGCTTCGCCTTCGAACAGCTCCAGGCGCTGCATGTCATCGGCGGTGCCCAGTGTGGTGGTCACCAGAGCCTGGGTCTCGCCGCGCGTGAAGATCGCGGAGCCGTGCGTCCGGGGTAGAAGGCCGACTTCGATCCAGATATCGCGAATCTGGTCGAAAGCGCGTCCGTCGGGACGGCGCCGCTGAATCGCCACCTGCTCACGGAAGAGCCGCTCGCGCAGCATCTCGTAATAGTGAGAGAACTTCTGGCGCTCGGCTTCCGCTTGCGGGTTTTCATCCGAAATCGTGGCCTTGACCTCGTCCTTGATCGACTTGACCAGGTCGTGGCTTTCGCTTTTGGAATGCTTCTGCGTATCGAGCGCGTCCAGCAAGCGATCGCCGATGCGGGACTTCAGATCGTTGTAGTAGGCCTCGTCGAATTCCGGCGGGGTGACGGGCCGCTTGGGCTTGCCGGCCTTTTCGCGCAGTTCATTCATGCCGCGGCAGATCTTTTTGATCTCGGTGTGGGCAAATTCGATGGCGTCGACGATGGTGTCCTCGGAGACCTCCCGAGCCCCCGATTCGATCATCACGATGCCGTTTTCCGTGCCTACAACCATCAGGGAGAGCAAACCCTCGCGCATCTGGCTGTAGGTGGGATTGAGCACAAAGCTTCCATCAACCAGGCCCACGCGGACAGCGCCGATGGGGCCTTCGAAGGGAATATCGGACAAGGTGAGCGCGCAGGAAGCGGCGTTGATCGCGACCACGTCGGGATCGTTTTGCGCGTCCGCCGACAGGCAGAAGGCGATCACTTGAGTTTCGCTGCGGAAGCCCTCGGGAAACAGCGGGCGAATGGGACGATCAATCTGGCGGCTGGTGAGGGTTTCGCGCTCGCTCGGCCGGCCCTCGCGCTTGATAAATCCACCGGGGATGCGGCCGCCGGCGTAGGTGTACTCGCGGTAGTCCACCGTGAGCGGGAAAAAATCGATACCTTCGCGGGCTTCTGCCTGGGCGCAGGCGGTGCCCAGCACCACGTTGTCACCCATGCGAGTCCAGGCGGCGCCGTGCGCCTGTTTGGCAACTTTACCGGTTTCAAATGTAATGAATTTGCCGCCGGACAGCTCGACTGTTACTTCTTGCTTCATCAGCTTTTATTCCTTCCGGAGAGCACCATGAAGGAGGGAAAACGACAAGTATGTCCAGAGAAAGCACATACAGCAAATCGTGGCCGCGGAACCCGGAGCTCACGCTCCACCTGGGCGCGACCGGAACAACGCCGTATGCTGGCCTGTGCGCTTACGCGCCCCGCTGGGGGCAGGAACACTTCAGTCTCTCCCGGAAAATGTCCGGAAACCCGTACTAATACGGCGGGCACATTATTTACGAATGCCGAGTTTCTGAATGACGTCCTTGTAGCGCTCGGTGTCGTACTTCTTCAGGTAATCGAGCAGGCCACGCCGCTTGCTCACCAGCATCAGAAGGCCGCGCCGGGAGGCATGGTCTTTGGCGTGCGTTTTGAAGTGCTCCGTCAACTGGCCAATACGCTCGCTCAGAATGGCAATCTGCACCTCGGGACTGCCGGTGTCTGACTCGTGCGCACGGTACTGGCCAATGATGGCCTGTTTTTGTTCTCTGGCTAACACTGAACTTGGTGCACTCCTGACTCTCAAATCTCCTTGTTACGATTTTGAGAGTAACATGTCGCTTCCGGAAGTGTAAAGCCGGGCAGAGGCCGCAGCCAGGCAGGCATGGGACGCTAAGTCATGGCGCTAAGTCATGGTGCAGCAATGATTCTCACGCAACCGGTCTAATTCCTGCGATTCTGAACTCAAGGCCTAAGGCAAATGGCTGGGACGGCCGGGGCGCAATTTGTGCCATGCTGTAACCAGCCAACCAACCAAGGCAGGAGCAATGGAATCTCACAACAGGAGCGGCTTCGTTCCCGGCAATCCGTTTTCAGGAGGGCGCGTTGCTTTGCCCTGAATGCAAACATCCGAACCCGGAGCCCAACCGGTTCTGCGGCATGTGCGGATCGCGGCTGCGATGGTCGAATGCGGAGAGCTACACTCCGGATATCGCTCCTGAGCCTCTTGAGCCCCTGGTTTCCCTTCCCCAGCAGTTCTTGGGGCCCCGATCCACTGAGACAACCGGGCAACAGCCACCGGAAGAACGCCCCCTGCAGGGTGGCTATGGGGAATATACCGACGCCCTGCTGGCCGACCTGACGCCGGCGGAGTCCGGCACACCAGCCTACGACCCCAATCCTGCGCAGCCCAACCGGCGCCTCTGGGCTGAGAGCGCGGAGCCTGCGGAGCCCGTGGGCAGCGGCTTCGAACAGCTATTTCAAGAGCACGAAGAAGAGCAGCAACCCCCGATTTCGATCGGAGGGCCCTCATTTCTTGGTTTGGGAGAAGTTCCCACAGGAGGCCGGAGCAACAGTTATCTTCTGGACGAGGAACCGGAGGGTTCCGGACACGGCTGGATTGTCGCGCTGGTGATGCTGCTGGTCGTAGGGGCGGCAGTGGTGGCGCTGGGGCAGAACTGGCATGGGTCCCGTGACTGGGCACTTACGCGTAGCACCCTGTTGGCGGAAAAGGTGCGCGACTGGCGATCGGGATCCGCTCCCCTGCCGGAAAACGGCCAGCAAACCGCCTCCCAGCCCATGAACGAATCGGGGACCTCGTCTGCTGCTTCCGAATCGGGGATCTCATCTTCTACTTCCGTGCCCAACGGCGCCGTAGCGCCCAATGGAAGCCAGGAAACTGCACCAGGACAAACGGCGCAGCAGCAGCCGTCGCCGGACAGTAAGGCAACGGAAACAGGCCCGGAGAAGAGCGCGGAAGCCCAGGCGGGCGCAGGACCCACGATTACAGTGGACAACGACAAGAGTGGCGGCAAAGACAACGTTGCGGGACAGAATCCTGAGTACCAGGCGGCCACCCAGGCCCCTTCCGCGAGCTCCAATGCCAAACAGGAAACAGGAAAGATCGCGGAACCCAAGCCGAAGCCGCCGGCAGCGGCTAAGAGCGCTGCTCCGGCACTGAAGACGCAGAGCAAGCCGGCAACGCCGCAGGAACAGAAGGGAGACGAACTGGTCACCCAGGGTGAGCGCTTTCTGTATGGCGAGGGAGTACGCCGCGACTGCAACCAGGCCATGGTGTACTTCCGGGCGGGAGCGGAACAGCAGAATCCCAAAGCCCTGAGCCGCATGGGCGCGCTTTATGCCACCGGAACCTGCGTCCCCATGAATCGCGTGGTGGCGTACAACTGGTTCACCCGGGCGCTGGCCCAAGACAGCAAGAATCCATTGCTGGAAGAAAACCTGAACATGCTGTGGCGGGACATGAGTTCCAGCGAGCGCAACCAGGTGCTGCAACCGAAAGCGCGGTAGTGGACTCGCCGTGGGCTGTCAGCGACCGGCTCCCGGCCTGAATTGGAAGGTTCTTTCGCTCTTCCCTCGCTCTTCCCTTGGCTTTCTCAAGACCAAGATGACCACCGGTTTCGGATGGTACGCGCGGGAAAATTCCATGCCGGTGATCCGGCCAGGAGCTCCCTCAATACCTTCGAGGGACGGTTGTCTTCATAGCGCAAGGCCTGGCATCGCTGGCACCCCGGCATCGCTGGGCACCCTGGGCTAAAGCTGCGACTGTTCCTCGAAGGTCACTCCGCCATCGCTTTTCACATCCCATTACAATAGTGCCATGGCGAAGCGCGTCATCAGCATGCGTTGTCCGACCTGCAGAGTGGTGGTTCTGCAGAAGGAAGCGGACTTCCCTTTCTGCAGCGAGCGTTGCCGGTTAATCGATCTTGGCAAATGGGCGAGCGGGGGATACGTGATCTCGACACCCATCAGCGACCCTGAGCAGTTCGACAGCGCCCAGGAGGAGGAACGCTCCGGCCGCCGGGGGCGCAAAACAGAATCCGGTTCGGGAGAACGCTAGTTGCCGGCAACAGGAACCCCGTTGCAGAAATCGAAAGGGACGAGCGCCGCGCCTGCATGGGCCCGCGCGGTTGCGACTGCACTGGGATTGGGCTACCTGCGCCCCGGGCCCGGCACCTGGGGATCGCTGGGCGGAGTGGCGCTGTGGTGGGCGATGGCGATGGCAGCGCCGCCCGACCGGCTGGCGATGGCCACCGCGTCGGCCGCCATTCTGGCCCTGGCGCTGGGCGTGCCGGCGGCGACACGCATGGGAGAGGCGATGGGGGATCCCGACCCCTCCTGCGTGGTCATTGATGAAGTTGCGGGACAGCTAATCACTCTCATGTGGGCGGCTGCTGATTGGAAATCGGCACTGGTGGGTCTTATACTTTTTCGAGCATTCGACATTCTGAAACCACCTCCGCTGCGACGGCTCGAACATCTGCCGGGCGGTTTCGGAGTGATGCTCGATGATGTGGGCGCCGGGCTGTACGCGCTGGGAACGCTGCAACTGCTGAGATTCTGGCGGGTGCTCGGGTAACCCCGGCCGCGAAATGGCGCGATGTTCCGGCGATTGTAGCGAAAGAGTGGATGATTCATTCCCATGGGCACTTCAGAACGCATTCCGGGAAGCAGAAACGTGAACGGCGCGCCGCGAATTGAAGCCGTGGAGCCCTCCGCCGCGCTGCCCGGCGGCGAAATTCGCATTATCGGCAGCCGTCTGCGGCCGCAGGCCATGCGCCGCCCGCGGGTCCAGTTTGGCGAAGTGGAAGGCGCAGTGGTAATCAGCTCGGAGCAATTCCTGGTGGCGCGGGTTCCGGAGGGCGCCAGCTCCGGGCCGGTGGTAGTGACCACGGATGGCCATAGCAGCAACCCACACGAGATCACGGTGGCGGTCACCATTGCCGAGAACCTGCACCCGGTAGCCAACCCGGCGCTCGACATCGAGGGCAACATCTACGTCACCTTCTCCGGGTCACGCGGACAGAAGGTTCCCGTGGCCATCTTCAAGATCGACACCAACTACAACATCAAGCCGTTCGTCACCGAGATGATGAACGCCACGGCGATTGCCTTTGACCGCGCCGGACAGATGTATGTCTCCTCGCGGCATGACGGAACGGTGTACCGGGTCGCGCCCAACGGGACCATGTCCGCATACGCCGAAGGCATGGGAGTAGCCACGGGCATGGCGTTTGACCGTGAAGAGAACTTGTATGTCGGCGACCGCAGCGGAACCATTTTCAAGATCGGGCGGGACCGGCAGATCTTCGTCTTCGCCACGCTGGACCCCAGCGTCTCGGCGTATCACCTGGCGCTGAGTCCGGCGGGAGACCTGTTCGTGACCGGGCCAACGACTTCCAGCTTCGATTCCGTTTACCGCATCGATCCTCACGGCAACGCCGAGATTTTCTATCGCGGGCTGGGGCGTCCTCAGGGACTGGCGTTCGATATTGACGGCAATCTGTATATTGCGGCTTCTCTCAGCGGGCGCCGCGGCATCGTGAAGCTCACCGCGGACAAAAAGGCCAGCCTGATTGCCGCCGGGCGCGACGTGGTGGGACTGGCGTTCGCCCCGGGAAAATCCGCCATTCTGGCGACCACGGATGCGGTCCACCATCTGGCCTGGGGAATTCAGGGCTTGCCGCTGCTGCCATAGCTGCTGGCTTTCGGCTGATCAGCCGGGATTAACCGAATGTTCAAAAGCCGGGTGCTGATTGCTGATCGCCAGCGGCTTCGTTAGACTGACGAACGTGATCGCGGAAATCGTTGCCATTGGCTCGGAACTGCTGACTCCCTACCGTCAGGACACCAATTCCCTTTTCCTTACGGAAAAGCTCAATGAGCTTGGGGTCGAGGTTGCCTTCAAGGATGTGGTGGGCGACAACCTCGAGCACCTGACCTGCGCGGCACGGACGGCGGTTGCGCGGGCCGATATCGTCATCTTTATGGGCGGGCTGGGGCCCACGGAAGACGACCTGACCCGCCAGGCGGTGGCGGAGGCGCTGGGGCGGGAGGTCCATCGCGATCCGGTCCTGATTACGGAACTCTACAAGCGCTTTGCGACACTGCGGCGAACCATGTCTCCCAACAATGAGCGGCAGGCTGAGCTGATTGAGGGCGCGGTGTCGCTGCCCAATCCGCACGGCTCGGCTCCGGGGCAGTGGCTGGAGGTGCAGCACGCGGGCAAGCTGCGCTATGTGATGCTGTTGCCCGGCCCTCCCCGTGAAATCAAGCCCATGTTCGAGGAGCAGTGCATGCCCCGCTTGCGGGAAAGGCTGCCTCCGTTTTACATTGCCACGCGCCAGCTGAAGGTCGCCATGATGGCGGAGTCGGAGTGCGACGCGCGCGTGGCCCCCATCTATACCCGGTCTCACGAGGTGCAGACCACGATTCTGGCCGGAGCGGGGGAAATCCAGCTTCATCTGCGGGCACAGGCAGAAACCATGGAGCTGGCGCGCTCACGAGTGAACCAACTGGCGGACAAGATCGAGGAGGAGCTGGGAGACCACGTCTTCTCGCGAGCGGGCGAAACCCTGGAGCAGATCGTCGGCTTGTTTCTGCAAATGCGGGGGGCGACGCTGGCAGTGGCGGAGTCGTGCACGGGCGGGCTGCTGGCGCAACGGATCACTTCCGTAAGCGGCAGCTCACGGTATTTCCTGGGAGGAGCCGTGGTCTATTCCAACGATCTGAAGACGCTGTTTGCCAATGTGCCGCCCCTGTTCATCGCCCAGCACGGGGCGGTGAGCCGCGAAGTGGCGGCGGCGCTGGCGGAGGGCATTCGAGATGAAACCGGCGCCAGCGTGGGAGTCGGGATCACGGGAGTTGCGGGGCCAATGGGCGGAACTGAGGAGAAACCGGTTGGCTTGGTCTATCATGCCGTGGCCGACGCTACCGGAACCGAAGTAGTCGAACGCCGCTTTCTGGGAGACCGCGAACGCATTCGGCAGTTCGCCAGCCAGCAGGCTTTGGACATGGTGAGAAGGAAGTTCCTGTGAAGTGCGGCTGATTCCCTCCGGGTTGTTTGCCCCGGGTGGCCGCGTTCAAGGTCTCGATGCGAATCTCTCGAAGAAAGCTGGGCCATGAAACCCTGGAAGGCTTTTATTCTGGTTGTTATTTTGCTCATCATCATGACGGCGATCGCTCTCGTCATCGTCATCCGGCGGGACTTTAGCTCAAGCCTTGAACCCTCCCATTTGCAAATCTGCGTAGCTCTCGTGCTATAAAGCTGCCTGCCAGCGCTCCCACTAAGCAGGGCCTGTCGCGGAAACGCTGGCCAGCCTTCAGACAATCTTCAGGTGCTCGAAGGATGATTTTGCAGCAGCGGTGAAGAGGAAATTTCCGTAACCCCGGTGATTGTCACGATTGCGCTGCAATGGGAGCGGGCATGAAACCATGGAAAGTAGTTCTGCTGACCGGCATCTTATTTCTGATCGTCGGCACCGTGGGCGCAGTTTTACTTCTTCGAAGAGGCTTCAGCGCCCGCAACGAGCCCTTCCGGTTGGAGACCGTTATCGCTCGAACGGCACGCAATCTGGCGATTCCACGTAGCGCACGCATGGGGAAGAACCCTCTGGAAGCCGACTTCGCAGAACCTGGTGGCAGGGCGGAACGAGTTCCTGGCCCGGTGTGCGAACTGCCATGGGAATGATGGCACTGGGAAGACTGCTGTCGGTCGCTCTCTCTATCCGAGAGTTCCCGACCTGACCTCGGCCAAGACCCAAAACCTGACCAACGGCGAAATTCATTACATCATTGAAAATGGAGTTCAACTGACGGGGATGCCGGCCTGGGGCAATCCTCACAAGGTAGGGGACGACACCAGTTGGAAACTGGTTCTCTACATCCGCGGCCTGCGGCCGTTGACGCAACCAGAACAGGCCCAGCAGGCACGGTTGAACACCGTGGCCCACTACGTAGGTTCCCAGGCGTGCGAGAAATGCCACCAGGGAATTTACCGGCGCTGGAAGAAAACTCCCATGGCCAATATCGTGCGCGATCCGCGAGAGCATCCGGACGCAATCATTCCAGACCTGGCCACCAACAACGTTGCCAGGTTCAGCAAGGACCAGGTTGCCTTCGTCTACGGCAGCCTGTGGAAGCAGCGCTACTTTACAAAGGTCGGGGATGATTATTTTCCTCTGCCGGTGCAGTGGGATGTGACCAACAAAGTGTGGCGCAAGTATGTCGCTCCCCAAGGAGCCGACTGGTGGGTGGAGTTTTATCCTCCGGACAACATGCAGCGGCCCACCGGGCCCACCTGCGACGGCTGCCATTCGGTCGGGTATGACATCCATACCAGGAAAGTGGCGGAATGGAACGTGGGCTGTGAGCGCTGCCATGGTCCCGGAAGCGAACACGTGGCACACCCTGAGCGCGGCAATATCTTGAATCCGTCACACATGGACTATGTGGCCGCCAGCGATACCTGCATCCAGTGCCACTCTCAGGGACGTCCGCTGCAGATTCCGCTCGAGGGCAAGTACTACGACTGGCCGGTAGGATATGACGTAGGCCGGAAGCTGGCGGACTATTGGAAGCTGGAAGACATCTCACTCGGTAAGACCGATTTTTACTATTTCCCCGACGGCACCGCGCACAAAAACCGCATGCAGGGCAATGACTTCGTGCAGAGCGTGATGTACCGCCGCGGCATCACCTGTTTCGACTGTCACGATGTGCACGGCACCGGCAATTACGCGCAATTGCGGGAGCCCGCAGACAAGCTTTGCCTGGAGTGCCACGGTCCCATGTCGCCGAACGGGCCGCGCACGGCGACTCTCGAAGAACACACGCACCACAAGCAAGGCAGCGCGGGAAGCCAGTGCGTGGCCTGTCATATGCCCGCGATCGAAACCGAAGGCGTGCCCAACACTTTCGTTCACGCGCACACGTTCCGCTTCATCAGCCCCCAAATGACGGAGAAATACAAGGTCCCCAATCCCTGCACCTCCTGCCACAGCGGCAAGTCCACTGCCTGGGCGACGGCGGAAATGCGGCGCTGGAACGAGCGCTCTCCGTGGCGGCTGGAGCTCGAGTAAGCCGTCCACTGCAGAGGACGCTTACAATAGTTATGTAAGGTTATGGCCGATCCTCTTTATCTTAGCGTCTGGTTTCCGCAGAGTGATCGCGACAGTACCGTGGCGCGCGCCCTGCTGGTGATGCGGCAGTTTCCCTTTTCGCCGGTGCGTCCGGGAGTGGAGTACCTGGCGGTGCACCCGGTTTCGTGGAGCGAACCTACCGTGCTGGAGCGGCGCTTCCGTCCGGGAGTAGACCCCGAGGAGGCTACGACCATTGCCGCCGACCTTCTGCACGATGATTATGGCTACGTGTTCGAGGCATATTGGGACCTGTGGTCCAAGAAGGTTCCGGAAGTTTCCACGCCTGCAGATCGCGAGCCAGAGGAGCCGGAACCCTGGGCCCTGCAACCCCACCTGGTCAGATTCATCGCCTATGGTCCGGAGTTTGACGATGCCGTTTTTCAGGCAGAGGGGCATGTGAAGGTTGACTTCGGGCTGGACGGTCCGTTTCTGCAGGAGCAAACGGCGTTGGTGGGCAATCCCCGGGAGTCGGTGCGCGCCAACATCCATAAGCTGGTGAGTTTTACCGCCGCGGTGGAGAAGAACCTCGGCATCAGCGGGCGGCTGCTGTGGTCGGAGTCGGAAGAAAACCTGGCGCAGAAGCTGATTGCGCGTTTGCAGGGTGTGCAGTAGATACCTTCCGCGGCCAAGGGGCGGCGAGCTTCAGCTCAGCTTCCCCGGTTCGACACAGGCCCCGGGGCCTTCCCTTCCCAACATTTCTTTGGTAACGAAATTCCTGACAAAAGCAGATCGGTCAGGGATTGTGCTCGTTCGGAAATGAAAAGGAGCGCGGACCAGGGCGTCCGTGCTCCTGTTTGGGGCTCGCGAAACCAAGCCCGGTCGTGATCGCATCCCCTCCAAGCGTGCACTTCGTCCGGGAACCGGCGCCTGGCATCCTGAAATGCCGCGCCAGGTCAGTGCGTGTGCTGCGCCATGGCGGCTTCCATGCGCTTCCGCATCTCCTGCGGGTCAACATCTTCCACGTGCGTCGCGATACTCCAGACGTGGCCGAAGGGATCGCTGTAGGTCCCCATGCGGTCTCCCCAGAACTGGTTCTGAGCGGGCTTCAGCGTCTTACCTCCCGCATCGGTGAGTTTCCCGGCAACTTCGTCCATATTGTTGACGTAGAGCATGAGGCTGACGGGCGTGCCTCCCAGCGCGCGAGGACTGCGAAAACCCATCTCCGGAAACTCATCGGCCAGCATAACCACCGAGTCACCGATTTTGAGTTCCGCATGCATGACTTTGCCATCCGGCCCGGCCATGCGGTGTTTCTCCGTGGCGCCAAAAACTTTCTTATAGAAGTCAATGGCCTTGGCTGCGCCCTCAACCACCAGGTAAGGGGTTACGGCATGATAGCCGTCGGGAATAGGTTTGACTGCCATAGACACCTCTCACGGTCAGATTGCCTGCTGCGGCTCTTAAAAGTCTAATCGCAGGAAGCATGAGGCAATGGCAATTTTCACTTGAGTTCAGAAGAATTAAGGCGGCATCCACAAAGGTGCTCTCAGGCGGGACGCAGCAGGTGACAGGAGTAGGTCTTGATGACCAGCCAGACTTCCGCCCCAGGCTCGAGCTGCAATGACTGCTGGGAGCCGGGAGTGAGATGAGCCTGGAACAGGATGCCGCAATCCACCTCGGCGACGACGGTGGCGTCGCGGCGTTCGAGGCGGCAGAGCCGGCCCGATAGAAGGTTGCGGGCGCTGAGTCCTTCTGGCTTGCGGACGGCCAGCAAAATGTCGCCGGCATGGATGCCGAGGCGAACAGAATCGCCAGTGGCTTCCGAGCTGAGAGGAACTTCCAGCAGGATGCCGGCGGAAGCAATGCGGCACGTCATGGTGCCGGAGGCTTCGTCCCGCGCGATCACGGCCGCGTCGAAGATATTCTCAAAACCGGCAAGCTGGGCCAGTAGCTCATGCCGGGGAGCGCGTAGCAGTTCCCGCGGGGTTCCCACAGCCAGAAGCCTGCCGTCAGCGATCGCAAGGACGCGTTCACCGAGCGCAAACAGTTCCTGGCGATCGTGGGTGACATAGAGGACCGGAATGCGGCGCGCCTCATTCCACGCGCGCAGGTCGGCGATGATGCGTGACTTGGTGGCTGCATCGAGAGCGGCCAGCGGTTCGTCCAGCAGCAAAGCGCAAGGATCGGTGACCAGCGAGCGGGCCAGGGCCACGCGCTGGCGCTCGCCTCCGGAAAGATTGCGGGGAGACTGCTCGCGCAGATGGCCGATGCGAAAGGCCTCGAACATGGCATCGACCCGCCGCCGGCGCTCGGAGGCGGCAAGCCTGTTGATGCCGTACTGCACATTGGCTTCCACGCTCAGGTGGGGAAACAGGGCCAGAGTCTGAAACACGTAGCCGATACCGCGCCGGGAGATAGGGACGTTGACGCCGGCTTCGGTATCCAGCAGGGTGCGGCCGCCGATCGCAACCTGCCCCGCCTGGGGATGCAGCAGCCCGGCGATGGAGTCCAGTACCGTGCTCTTCCCCGCCCCGGAAGGCCCGAACAGCATGGTGATGCCCGCAGCGACGGAAAAATCCAGATGCAGGGAAAATCCGCCGGGAAATTCGTGGCGCAGCCGGACGCTGAGCGCGTCCTGAGTTTCGTTCTTACTTTCAGTTTCGAGGTTCAAGTTGAATAAGTTTCGAGTTTCAGCTTTCAAGTTTCAAGGAAACATTTTCCCGGGAGCGAAGATCTACAGGCCTGTTGCAGCACTTCGCTGCTGGCCTGGAGAGCTGGAAACGTTCCTCACTTGAACGGCCAGACTGCCCAGACACGGCGGTTCAGGGCATAAATGAGCGCCAGCGTCAGAAAGGAAAACACCAGCAGGAGCAGGGCCGTGCGCTGCGCGCCCCCGTAGTTGGCGAGCTGCACCTGGTCATAGATATCGATGGAGACGGTGCGGGTGACGCCGGGGATGTTGCCTCCCACCATCAGCACCACTCCGAACTCGCCTACGGTGTGGGCAAAGCTGAGGGCGACGCCAGTAACCAGTCCGGGCAAGGACAGCGGCAGGACGATGCGGCGAAAGGTGCGAAAGCGGGAAGCGCCCAGGCTCGCCGAGGCGGCCATCAGCCGCGGGTCGACCGCCGCGAAGGAAGCGGCGAAAGGCTGCACCGCGAAGGGAAGGCTGTAGAGCACCGAACCGGCAACCAGGCCCTCGAAAGTAAATGCCAGGGTATGGCCAAGGCGGGCCTCAATCCACCGGCCCAGCGGAGTGCCCGTTCCGAAGGCAATAAGAAGATAGAACCCCAGCACGGTGGGAGGAAGAACCAGGGGCAGGGCGACCACGGCTTCCACCAGAAACTTCCAGCGCCAGCGGGAAAAAGTGATCCAGTAGGCAACGGGAACACCCAGAAGCACAAGAATGGCAGCCGTCAGGGAAGCCAGGCGGGCGGTCAGTGCGAAGGCGTTCCAGTTCAAGAAAAAGCCTCCAGCCAGCTTTGAATTGCTGGCAGCGGAGACTTTCCATATCCGCTTGGGATCCCTTGCATGGGCTCGGGTTCGTCAACAAGGTGGTCTTTCATGCGAAAAACGAACCGCTGGGACATTTGCCGTTCTAATTTAGTTGCAGGGGGCTGATTCAGCAAGATAGGAACCGAACCGGTGGCGCAGGCATTGATGCCTGTGGGATGTTAATGCCGGGTACCCCATTCAGCGGCTGCCCCATTCAACCCCGGCTTGAGTTCAGGTTTTGTGTCACCCCGAGCGAAGTCGAGGGGCCATGCATTGGTTACAAGCTCTTGCGCGCGCGTGGCCCACGATTCGCGGTGGCCCACATTTGGCCGTGAGTGTCGCTTTTCAGCCGGGCACAAATCATCGGCGGCCATATGTGGGTGGAGTTGCTGCCGGCAAAACCAGGGCAGAGCGCCGGCCTAGTACATGCCCCCGGCAGCCGAGTTGCCGGACTGTTTTGCTTGATGTTGGGCCGGCCAGTAGGTGCCGGAAACTTCCACGGATTTCCCCTGCTGGCTGTTCACGTCTCCGGGTAATTGAACCTCCCATCCAACGGTCCTGCCCTTCATCCAGACTTTATTCAGGTAATAGTCGTTTCCCAGTTTCCACAGCATCACCTGTGTCTCCGAGGAGGCCGCCTTCGAATTCGTTGGGATTTTTCTGGCCGGCGTCAACGCAACCGTCTTCAACATGTAGCCTTGTTGGCCCTCGACGATCAGGCTTGGAGTCCCGGTCGGCTCATTCTCTTCAACAATTCTGTACTGGCCCGGCGGTAGCACCTCGCCTTCCACATGCACCGGATACGGAAATGTAACCACAACTTTATCGTGCGTTTCGTTGTACATTTGAGCCGCCATCACACCCACGAATGCAAATGTCACCAACGCTGCTGCCAACCAACTCAAACGCTTCATCTCGCTCCCTTCCATCTGTCCCTTTGTTTGTTTGGTAACCCACTTTCCATCACTCGATATTTTTCCTAAGCGTATTTCTCTAACGCCCCTGAGAAATGAGATGTTGAGTGATGCGGAGCCGATGCCTGCGGAGCGGCGACCTTCCCCCCGCCGGAAATTCCCCGCCGCGAGTACAACTGCCCCATTTCAAGCCTGGTTTTGGCTTGAAGTGGGGGGTGTTCGCCTGTCCTAAGCAGGGCGGCGGGTAGCCCACCCTTGTATAACCCGCGAGAAAGTGGGTGCCCCATCCTTCGCGGTGTTCGAAGGGTGGGAGAGCACCGTGTACACTGCTGAGCCGTGCCGCTTTCGAATCACTCCGGTGGGCGGTCCTTCCTGCGCGCATGCCACTCCTCGCGATTGATTTCCCAAATTTCCGCGACGAACTTTACGTTCACAGGATATGATCGAGATTCAACTCTGGGCCTGGACTATGCTGGAGCTCGCTACTACAAGCACACCATAGGACGCTTTATGAGCCCGGACCCTGCTCCCGGCAATGTTTTGAACCCGCAGACCTGGAACCGGTACGCGTACGTGCTGAATGATCCGATAAACTTGCGTGATCCCTCTGGTCTTGGCGTGGAGTGCATCACTTCCTCGATTAACGGCCAACTGACAACCGGAGGATGCCGGTGGGTGGATCGCGGAGAAGGATGGGCGGGAACGGGCGACGACCTATTCAGCCTTTATCCCATACTTGGAATTCCGAACAATACCCCCGTCGACGAAGCCTACTTAGCTTGGCTCAACAGGGACGCTTACGCGGAGGCAGTGCGGGCCTACTGGGCCCGACAGAATTGAGGAACAACGCCGCCGCCACAATCTCAGCCTACACCGCAGTCAAAGCCATATGATCCGCCGGTCGAAAAGGACTTTTTTCATAATAATGCTAGCTGTCCGAAGTGTGGCAATCTCTGGAATAGCGCTCAACCTGGGGGAATGCGGCTGCTGGTGCTACGGGAGTGGTTATTATTGGGCCGTACGCGGCAAGTGCGATGTCAGCTTTACCAGTTGGACCCACTTTGGTTGGGCTAATTACTGCCGCACAGAATTTTGCGAGAAACCCTGAAATTATACCAAACACGATTGAATTTCTTGGAGGTTTGTTGCCCTTCAGCCCTACCTCTAGGTGGGGAGGTGTGGGTACCGGAACCAGCTGGCTTTTAGACCGGTATTTTCTGGGCCCTTGAGCAAATGAAATACACAGGCAGTATTTCTCGTCGTTTGATGAAAGCCTTGGAGTGGCCAACCCTGATCTGTCCGCTTTGCGGAGGCGTACTCTCGAAATACAGAATTGAGACTGGGCCAACCTCTGAAGTGTCCAAGTTGTTCTCGAGAGTTACAACACGCAAGGTGGCAAACGAATCTGTCAGGCGTAATCGCCCTTGGGATGAGTGTTTTTGGTTGCTATTTTCTTGGGCTACGTGGCTGGTGGTTAGTACTCGCAACAGTTGCTTTTTGGTTTCCCAT
>CAVTBJ010000010.1:0-168835 GCA_963732925.1 Terriglobia bacterium | reverse complement strand
ACCCGTCACCTCGAAGAGGTAATGAACCAGAACCCCTTCCCGCTTGGCGGCACGGGTTGCAACGGTAAGTGCACGGCACTCGAGGCTCCGCGCCGGATCAACCAGATCCTTCAGGATAAAGGTTACGTCACGGCCGCGGATCAGCCGGTGTTGGGCGAAATCCAAAACCATATCTACGACGAGAACGCGCACTACAACTCGCTGCAGATTGGGATTATCCACCGTGGTCAGAGGGTGACCTTCCAAGGGAGTTACACACTGTCCCGCGCCATGGACGATGTTGCCGGAACTTCGGCGCTTCCTTGGGATGATCCCAATCGCCACGCCTTCGACTACGGGCCGTCAGGCTTCGACCACACCCACGCGTTCGTGGGTTCCTATGTGATCTCGTTGCCCGGCGTGCCCAACGCGAATGGCTTCATGAAGGCCGTGTTTGGCGGTTGGAGATGGAGTGGAATCGCAACCGTGCAGAGCGGAGCGCCCTTTACCCTGGTTTCCGGCAAGGACTTTTCCGGAACCGGCATCGGGCACGACAGGGTAGTCGTACTCGGCAGTCCCTACGGCTCCGGTGCTTGCGCAGGCAGCTCTTCGCCGTGCAAGGACTGGTTGAACCCGGCCTCGTTTGCTTTCAACGATCCCTTAACCTTTGGGAACGCTGCCAGAAACTCCGTGCGCTACCCCGGATACTTCAACTGGGATATGGCGATGCACAAAAACTTCCAGTTCACCGAACGCTGGCGGCTGGAGTTCCGTGCGGAGTTCTTCAACGTCTTCAACCACACCAACTACGCCGACAGCGGTACGGCAGGACTAGCTCTGCCAGTGGAAACACCTCCAAGTACAGCTCCGGCACCTCCAAGGGTAACTTCGGCGCGTTGACTTCGGCGAAGGATCCGCGCATTGGGCAACTGGCCCTGAAGCTGCACTTCTAACCCCAGCGCGTCACTGGCAGGTCCGCTCACCTAACCGGCGGACCTGCTTTTTTTGTCTCCAGCGATTCGCGGAAGCCGCAGGAATCCTCTCGCTCCTTTCGGCAACCTGGTCCAACTCAGCTCCCGCGCTAGCCAGCTACTTTCCCTTGGGCTTGTTAGGGGAACCAAAAGCACCTTGGGGCCGCAAGAGGAAATTTCCAGAGCTGGCCCCTCATATATAAGAGGAACCGGATGGCACGTTAGGGCCAACGTGTGCACCCACTTTAGATGGGGTTTCCGGCGACGCCAACCCAGGTTAGTAAGGCGAAAAGCGCATTTGGGAAAATATTGGCTTGACACCTGCCACCGTGGGCCCGTACTGTGCCCCTCGGTAGCCCCACGCTTGGTGGGGTATTAATACTGCACCTCATGAGCACATGATGTAGCAGTTAATAGGGACACTAAATGCACCATCTGTGGTGGGAGTAGTTGTATCGCACCTTTGGAGGGGTCGATATAGAAATGGAGAGACTTCACATGAAACGACAGATTCAGTTTATCTGTTTCCTCGCATTTTTCCTGTCTTCGCTTTTCGCCTTCGGGCAAGCGACAGGCAGCATTGTCGGAACAGTCAGGATCCGACCGGCGCGGTGGTCCCGGGCGCAACCGTTACCGCGACCGATGTGGGTACGGGAGTTTCCCGCACCACCAAAACCAACCAGCAGGGCGCATTCAGCATGTCCGCCATGCCGCCCTCGCAGTACAAGATCACGGTGGAAGCGCCGTCATTCCGCACCTTTTCGCAAACAGGACGTCACGCTGCTGGCCAACCAGTCGCTGAGCGTCAATCCCAAGCTCCAGGTTGGTCAGACCACCGAAACCGTGGAAGTGACCGGGCAACAGTTGCAGGTGGATACCTCGACCTCGACGGTGCAAAATGTGGTCGAGCAGGCGCAAATCCAGGAACTGCCTCTGAACGGCCGTAACGCCGCCCAGTTGGCGCTCACAGTCGCGGGATCGGTGAACGTGCCGGGCAGCGGCTCCGATCAGGGTCCAACCAAGACCTTCCCCGGCGCAGTCACGATTTCCGTAAACGGGAACCGGGAGAATCAGAACAGCTATCAGCTCGACGGCGCCAACTACGTCGACGAGTACACCAACGTCAATCAGCCTTTCCCGTTCCCCGATGCGCTGCAGGAATTCAGCGTGCAGACCAGCAACTACACCGCTGAGTATGGCCAGAATTCCGGTGCGGTGGTGAACGTGGTCACCAAGTCCGGCACCAATGCCTTCCATGGTGACGCCTTTGAGTTCGTGCGCAACAAGGTCTTCAACGCCAGATCCTGGCAAGCGGTTCCGACGGCGTCGAATCCCGATGCCAGGGACAATCTGAAGCGCAACCAGTTTGGCGGAACCTTCGGCGGCCCGATCATTAAGGACAAGACCTTCTTCTTCGCTGGGTATCAGGGAACGCTCTTGCGCAATGTGGGTAGTGCCGGAAGCACTACGGTTCCCAGCGCAGCGGAACGCGCCACGGCGACCGATCCGGCCACGATCGCTTTGTTGAAGTTCATTCCCGTGGGCGACGCTAGCGGCAAGGCGAGTTTCACCAAGCCCGATTCCGAGAACACGAATCAGCTGATCGGCCGCGGAGACCAGGTGCTCGGCCCGAACGATCAGTTGGCCCTGCGCTTCGTCTACAGCCGCTTCACCAAGAAGGCGGTTTTCGATCCCACGAACATCCTCAGCTACGCCGACGGATCGAAAATCACGCAGCAGAACTCGTTGATTCACGAGACCCACGTGTTCAGCGGCACCAAAGTCAATTCGTTCCGTCTGAGCTATGCGCGTGAAATCGCCGACCGCGGCCCGGACCCCAACACCCCTCAGGCAACCACATGGGGCGTGATGCTGCCGTTCTATCCGGTCCCTGGTGTTTCGCACGTTCGCGTGCAGAACGCCTTTAGCTTCGGTGATAACAACCCCGCCAAGTTTAAGCGGAATAACATTTCCGTCGCCGACGACTTTAGCTGGGTGGCCGGAAGACACGAACTGCACTTTGGCGCTATCTTCGAAGTCAGCCGCATCGATTTGCGCAACCACTTCTTCCAGGCGCCTGATTTCAACTTCTCCAGCATGGCCAACTTCCTGGCTGGCAAGCTGAGCGGCTACGGAAGCGGCGACTCGCTGCCTGCTTTCCGGCAGGGCGAAGGCGAGTTCAAGGATGACCGCGGGAAGTTTTTTGGCGTGTACGTTCAGGACAATCTTCGCGCCACCCGTCGTCTGACAGTCAACTTGGGCCTGCGCTGGGAACCCGGTCTGGTGCGGCAGGAAGCCAACGGCCGCTGGATGCAATTCCGTCTGGCAGACATGCTCAATGGTGTGCATTCCGCACAGTTCCCCAACGCGCCTGCGGGATTGTTCTTCCCTGGCGACGCGGGAATGCCGAAGAATGCTCTTTACAACAATTACAAATTATTTGCCCCTCGCGTGGGCTTTGCCTGGGATATGTTTGGCGACGGCAAAACCAGCCTGCGTGGCGGCGCGGGTATCTTCTACGACACGCGCATGACCAGCACCAACAACCGTTTCGTGGATGAAACCCCCTTCAGCCCGCAGTACATCCTGGGAGAAGGCCTGAATGCCGGCAGCTTCACCGATCCCATCTGCACGCAGGCATCGACTCAGACGGCTCTCGGTTGTACCAGCACGGCTGCGAACTATCCCTTCCCGGTTACGCTTCCGCCGACTTCAAGCGCGAGGTTCAACCCGGGCGATCTGTACCTCGGCTTCGATCCGGCGCATCTCACCTGGCAGACTCCGACCACCTACAACTGGAACCTGGTTGTGGAGCGGCAGTTGCCTTCCGGCTTCCTGGTACGCGCGGGATACATCGGGGCTCACAGCAGCCACCTGGGAAGCAGCTTCCAGCAGAACCCGTACCCGGTGGGTGGAAGCCATACTCCCGGCACGCTTCACCGTCTCAACCAGGCGCTGGTGGACGGGCCTGGCTGTATTCTTAACGGGGTCGCAGCTTCGTCCCCTTGTTCCGTCTTCGGCCAGATGCAAATCTCAACCTTCGACATCAACTCCCATTACAACTCGATGCAGATTGGGTTGGAACATCGTGGTCGGAGCCTGACGGTGACGGCGAATTACACGTTGTCTCGCTCTAAGGATGACTCACCTGCGGTGGCCTCGCCGCTGCAGTGGGACGATCCCGCGCGTCATGCGTTTGACTACGGGCCGTCGGACCTCGATCACACCCACCGCTTCGTGGCAACGTATGTATTCAATTTGCCGAGCATTCCCAATGCCAATGGCTTTATGAGAGCCGTGTTCAACGGCTGGCAGTGGGGCGGCGTTGCGGAAGCGCAGACTGGCAAGGCGTTTACCGTGCTCGCGGGTAAGGACAATTCCGGTACGGGCTTGAATGCTGATCGTCTGAACCTGGTCGGACAAGCCTACGGGCATGGGGCCTGTTTGAACGCAACCAAACCCTGCCACGACTTGTTGATTCCGAGTTCATTCACGGCGCCTGGCGTGAGTACAGTGGGGTCGATTGCCACCAACCCCTACGGAACCACCGGGAAGGGCCAGTTCCGCTTCCCCGGTACGTTCAACTGGGACATGAAGCTGCAGAAGGCGTTCCCGGTTACCGAGCGGGTTCGTTTCGAGTTCCGTGCTGAATACTTCAATGTGTTCAATCACACGAACTTCAACGACACCACCTCGGGCGGCAACGTTGCGAAGCTCAGCTCCGGTACCAGCAAGGGCAACTTCGGCGCTATCACTTCCTCGCTGGATCCTCGGATCGGGCAGTTGGCGCTTAAGCTGTTCTTCTAACGGGATATACAGCTCACCAGGTCCCCCGGGACCTGGTGAGTGTCCCCCAAAGGTGACACCACCAAGGCGTTGTAAATATCTGATTTTAAAGGAGTAACCAACGGGCTCTTGAGAATTTTGGCTTGACAAGCCTGACGCGTGCTCATACTGTGACCTCCAATACGGCACTTGGATGCCGTTACTGCTGTCACTGTATGGAGAGTACCAATGAATCGTCAGGTTCGTGTTTTCTGCTTTTGTGTCTTTCTGCTGTGTTCTGTACTAGCTTTCGGACAAGCAACAGGAAGTATCGTCGGCACCGTGAGTGATCCGACCGGCGCCGTTGTCCCCGGAGCAACCGTTACTGCGACCGATGTAGGCACGGGGGTTTCCCGCTCGACCACCACCAATCAACAGGGCGCCTACAGCATGTCCGCCATGCCGCCGGCGCAATACAAAGTCACTGTCACTGCGCCGTCATTCCAGACCTTTTCCCGAACTGGATTGACCCTGCTGGCCAACCAGTCCGCCACGGTGAATGCTCAACTGAGCGTAGGCCAGACGACCGAAACCGTGGAAGTCACGGGACAGCAACTGCAGGTGGATACATCCACTTCAACCGTGAGAAACGTAGTCGAGCAGACACAGATCCAGGAGCTGCCACTGAACGGCCGCAACGCGGCCCAGTTGACGCTCACCACCGCAGGCTCGGTGAACGTGCCCGGCAGCGGTTCCGATCAGGGCGTCACCAAAACTTTCCCCGGCGCGGTCACGATTTCCGTGAATGGGTCGAGAGAGAATCAGAACAGCTATCAGCTCGACGGCGCCAACTACGTCGACGAGTACACCAACGTAAATCAGCCTTTCCCGTTCCCCGACGCGCTGCAGGAATTCAGCATTCAAACCAGCAACTATACCGCTGAGTTCGGACAGAATTCCGGTGCGGTCGTCAACGTGGTTACCAAGTCCGGAACCAATGCGTTCCACGGGGACGCGTTTGAATTCGTGCGCAACAAGATCTTCAATGCCAAGTCTTGGCAGTCCGTCCCGACGGCGGCGAATCCCGATGGGAAAGACCAGCTCAAGCGCAACCAGTTCGGCGGAACCTTCGGTGGTCCGATCATTAAAGACAAGACCTTCTTCTTCGGTGGATACCAGGCAACCACGCTCCGCAACTTGGGCAGCGCAGCGAGCCCCGTCGTTCCCACCGCGGCGGAACGCGCCGCAGCCACGGATCCGGCTACGATTGCTCTGCTGAAGTTCATTCCGGAGGGCGATGCCAGCGGTCACGCCAGCTTTGTCAACCCGGACCATGAGAACACCCAGCAGGCAGTCGGCCGGGGAGACCAGGTGCTCGGCCCGAACGATCAGTTGGCCCTGCGCTTTGTCTACAGCCGCTTCACCAAGCAGGCGGTTTTCGATCCCACGAACATCCTGAGCTACGCCGACGGATCCAAAATCACGCAGCAGAACTCGTTGATTCACGAAACCCACGTGTTCAGCGGCACCAAAGTCAATTCGTTCCGCCTGAGCTATGCGCGTGAAATCGCCGACCGCGGGCCGGACCCCAACACCCCTCAGGTAACCACCTGGGGCGTGATGCTGCCCTTCTATCCGGTGCCTGGTGTTTCCCACGTCCGCGTACAAAACGGATTCACGTTCGGGGATAACAACCCCGCAAAGTTCAAACGCAATAACATCACAATAGCCGACGATTACAGCTGGGTAGCCGGACGACACGAACTGCACATCGGCGGCATCTACGAAGTCAGCCGCATCGATTTGCGCAACAGCTTCTTCCAGGCACCCGATTTCAACTTTTCCAGCATGGCCAATTTCCTGGCCGGCAAGCTGAGCGGCTACGGAAGCGGCGACTCGCTGCCTGCCTTCCGGCAGGGCGAAGGCGAGTTCAAGGATGACCGCGGCAAGTTTGCCGGGCTGTACATTCAGGACAACATTCGCGCCACCCGCCGTTTGACGCTCGAATCGTCGGCCTGCGCTGGGAACCCGGTCTGCCTGCGTCGACGAAGCCAACGGCCGCTGGACGCAGTTCCGCCTGGCGGACATGCTCAACGGTGTGCATTCCACGCAGTTCCCCAATGCGCCTGCGGGATTGTTCTTCCCCGGTGACGCGGGATTCGCCGGTGAACGCTCTGAACAACAACTGGAAGCTGTTTCGCTCCCCGCCTGGGCTTTGCTCTGGACGTGTTGGGCGACGGCAAGACCAGCGTGCGCGGCGGCACGGGCATCTTCTACGATACCCGCATGACCAGCACCAACAACCGCTTCGTGGATGAAACCCCCTTCAGCCCGCAGTTCATCCTGGAGACAGGCCTGAATGCCGGCAGCTTCACCGATCCCATCTGCACGCAGGCATCGACTCAGTTGGCCCTCGGACTGCACCAGCACGGCTGCGAACTATCCCTTCCCGGCTACGCTTCCGCCGACTTCAAGCGCGAGGTTCAACCCGGGCGACCTGTACCTGGGCTTCGATCCAGCGCACCAGACCTGGCAGACTCCGACCATCTACAACTGGAACCTGGTTCTGGAGCGGCAGTTGCCTTCCGGCTACCTGGTGCGCGCGGGATACATCGGGGCTCACACCAGCCACTTGGGAAGCAGCTTCCAGCAGAACCCGTACCCGGTGGGTGGAACCCATACTCCTGGCACGCTGACTCGTCTCAACCAGGCTCTGGTGAGCGGGCCTGGATGTATTCTTAACGGGGTCGCAGCTTCGTCCCCTTGTTCCGTCTTCGGCCAGATGCAAATCTCAACCTTCGACGTCAATGCGAATTACAATTCGCTGCAGGTTGGATTGGAGCATCGTGGCAAGATGATGACGATCACGGGAAATTACACGTTCTCGAAAACCACGGATGATTCCCCTGCGGTGGCTTCGCCGCTGCAATGGGACGATCCTTTACGTCACGTGTTTGACAGAGGTCCGTCCGACATCGACCACAGGCACCGTTTCGTGGCAACCTACGTCATCAACTTGCCGAGTATGCCCAACGCTAATGGCTTCCTGAAGGCCATATTCAACGGCTGGCAGTGGGGCGGCGTTGCGCAAGCGCAAACTGGCAAGCCCTTTACCGTGCTTGCGGGGAAGGACAATTCCGGTACCGGCTTGAACGCCGACCGTCTGAACCTGGTCGGACCAGCCTACGGGGCCGGCGCTTGTTTGAATGCAACCAAACCTTGCCACGACCTGTTGATTCCCAGCTCGTTTACGGCTCCTGCCGTCAGTACCGTGACGAACATTGCCACCAACCCCTACGGGACCACTGGGAAGGGTCAGTTCCGCTTCCCTAGCTACTTCAATTGGGACATGAAGCTGCAGAAGGCGTTTCCGATCACCGAGCGCGTTCGCTTCGAGTTCCGTGCTGAATACTTCAACGTGTTCAATAACGTCAACTTCGACGACACCACCTCGGGCGGCAACGTCGCGAAGCTGAGCTCCGGTACCAGCAAGGGCAACTTCGGCGCGATTACTTCCTCGCTGGATCCTCGGATCGGGCAATTGGCGCTTAAGCTGTACTTCTAACGCAGCCGCAACACGCTGCCTTGCTCAACAGGCCCGCTCGGGTAACCCCGGCCGGGCCTGTTGACTTCTTGCCCGCTTCAACCCCAATCAACTACAATTTCTGGGCACGTCACCTGGCGGGGGCCATTCTTATGTCTTTCATAGATCAAGATTTTCTTCTGCAGGGCGAAACCGCCCGCCACTTGTACCGGAAGTACGCGGAGGGTAAGCCGATCCTCGACTACCACTCGCACATGCCTCCCGCTGACATCGTCTCCGATCGCCGCTTCAACGACCTCTACGAGCTGGCTCTCGAAGGCGACCACTATAAGTGGCGTGCCATGCGCGCCAACGGCGTCAACGAGCGCTATTGCACCGGGGACGCCAAGCCCCAGGAGAAGTTCCGCGCCTGGGCTCGCACCGTCCCGCAGACCCTGCGCAACCCCCTCTATCACTGGACACACCTCGAGCAGAAGCGCTACTTCGGTATTGACGAGCTGCTCGACGAGCACACGGCCGACGCAATCTGGCAGCGTGCCAATGAACAACTGAAGCACGACGATCTTACCGTTCACGGCATCCTTCGCCGCTTCCAGGTGCGGGTGTTGTGTACCACGGACGATCCCGCCGTTTCCCTCGCGCAGCACAAGCGCATCGCCCAGTCAAATTTGGAGACGCGCATCTATCCCTGCTTTCGCCCCGACCGTGCCATGGAGACGCAAGACCCGGTCGCGTTCAATGCCTGGGTGGACCAGCTTCAGGGAGTGTCGAACGTTTCCATCCTCACCATGAAGGATTTGCTCGCTGCGCTCCAGCAGCGGCACGACGATTTCCATAAGCATGGTTGCCGCCTGTCGGACCATGGTCTGAACCAGTGTCCCGCCTCGTTCTGCAGCGATCAGGAGGCGAGTGCCATCTTTTCCCGCGTGCGCTCGGGACAGCGCCTGACTGCCGAAGACTCCGAAAAGTTCGCCAGCAATCTCATGTTGTTTTTCGGTGCTCTCGACGCCCAGAAGAAGTGGACCAAGCAGCTTCACCTGGGCGCGCTGCGCAATGTGAACACACGTGCCTACCGCAACATTGGCCGGGACACCGGCTGCGACTCGGTTGGCGATTTTCCCCAGGCGCAGTCCCTGGCCGCATATCTCGACGCCCTCGATCGAGAAGGCTCGTTGCCCAAGATGATCCTGTACAACCTGAATCCCGCCGACAATTTCTTGTTCGCCACCATGGTGGGGAATTTCCAGGACGGAAGTGTTGCCGGAAAAATCCAGTTTGGCAGCGGCTGGTGGTTTTTGGATCAGAAGGAAGGCATCGAGTGGCAGTTGAACGCGCTTTCCAATGTGGGACTGTTGTCGCGCTTCGTCGGCATGGTAACCGATTCGCGCTCCTGGATGTCGTTCCCGCGGCATGAATACTTCCGCCGCGTGCTTTGCAACCTGGTGGGTTCCGATGTTGAAGCCGGCCTCCTGCCCGACGACGAAAAGCTAATCGGCGGGATGGTTGAAAATATCTGCTTCAGCAACGCCGCCAACTTTCTGGAACTGGAACTCCCGGTCGCCTCGGAGGCCGGCACCAGAGCCTGACAGCAATGCCCTGAGCGCAAGCCCACGGCAGCGTCGGTGGCTTTGCCATCTGCAGACGACTGCTTAGGTTAGTTGGCGGACGGGATGGTAACGGTCGCGCGTAGCGGCAGGTCGCGCGAGGAATCTCCTGCCAGGACTTCATAGCTGCCGGGCGCCACTCTCCAGTCTTTTGCGTCCGTGTTCCACGTTGCGAAGGAACGCGAGTCGAGCGTAAGGGCGACGTGCCGCGTCTCCCGCCGATGTAAGTTGACCTTGACGAATGCGCTCAAGCGCTTCGGAGGTTCTCCCGCGGCGGCCGGGAAGGCCAGATAGACTTGAGCGACCTCCGCCCCGTCCCGCGTCCCCCGGTTGCTGACGTCAAACGTAACCGTGACCTTGCCGGCTTTCGGCGGGGATACCTTGAGGTGGTCGAATTTGAAGGTAGTGTAGGAAAGGCCGAAGCCGAAGGGAAAAAGCGGCGCCACGTTCTGCGCATCGTACCAGCGATAACCAACCTGCAGCTTCTCCGAGTACACAGCCGTCCCATTCACGCCCGGATACCGCTCCGGCGTGTGAGCCGGCGTTTCCCCTTCGGCCTTGGGAAACGTCATGGGCAGCTTGCCGGAAGGGTTGGCGTTTCCGAACAGTAAATCGGCGACCACGTTGCCGTCTTCCTCGCCGGGATACCACGCCTCCAGCACGGCGGGCACCTGTTCCAGCCATGGCATCAGGACCGGTCCGCCGGTCTTCAGGACAACAATGGTGCGCGGATTCGCCGCCGCTACCGCGGACACCAGCTCATCCTGCCGGTCGGGGAGAGAGAGGTTGGGGCGGTCGGCGCCTTCGCGGTCCTTGTTTCCAACCATTACCAGCGCCACGTCGGCGGATTTCGCCGCGGTTGCCGCGGCCTGCGGGTCGCTTCCGTCGTTGTAGGTGATGCGAACCCGCGAGCCCGTCACCTTCTGCAGTCCCTCCAGGGGAGCCACAGTGTAGAGCGGAGCGACCTGCGAGCTGCCTCCACCGCCGGTGTGCGCGGCGCCGGCGTAAGGTCCGATCAGGGCGATGGAATGCAGCCGCGCTGCGCTCAACGGAAGCAGATGGTTCGAATTCTTAAGCAGCACCGCGCTGTCTTCGGCGATCTGGCGCGCGATTGCGCCGTTCCTGCGGGCCGGAATCGGGCCGGGAACGGAGGGATGATCGAACCAGCCCACCCGGAACATCACGGCAAACCGCCGCAGCAGCATGTTGTCCACATCAGACTCGGAGAGCTGCCCGTTTTCGATCGCCGTCTTTACCTCGGCGCCGTAATGGTCGGGCTTCATGGAAAGATCAAGGCCGGCGGTTGCGCTTGCCACGGCGTTGCGCGTAGCGGTGTAGTCCGACTGCACGAAGCCTTGGAAGCCCCACTCGCCGCGCAGAATGTCTTTCAGCAGATGAACGTTCTCGCAGTCGAACTGCCCGTTCACGCTCGGGTACGCGCACATGATGGCGCCCGGGCTGGCATCCTTCACGGTCGCCTCGAAGGCGGGCAGATAAATTTCGCGCAGGGTGCGCTCATCGATGACCTCGTTGATGGTCTTGCGGTCCTGTTCCTGGCTGTTCGCGTCGTAGTGTTTGGGTTCGGCAATGATGCCGGCGCTCTGGATGCCCCGCACTTCGGCAACTCCCATGCGCCCGGCCAGGTAGGGGTCCTCGCCAAAATACTCGAAGTTGCGCCCGTTCCTCGGAACCCGTGTGATATTCAGGCCGGGGCCCTCCAGCAGATGTTCGCCCCGGCTGGCGACCTCCTCCGCAGCGATTCGGCCAAAGGTCTCGGCCAGCGCAGGGTCCCATGATGCGGCCACGCCCAGGGCGGCGGGAAGGGCAGTAGCCGGCTGCGGCTTGCGGCTGTCGCCTGGTCCTGCGCCCGCCGGCCCATTGGAGATTTTGAGTGCGGGAATGCCGAGCCGCGGGATGCCCACAACTTCACGCGGGAAATCGTGCACATCGCGCATGTGAATTTGGCTGATCTTTTCATCGAGGGTCATGGCGCGAACCAGAAGTTCCGCGCGCTTTCGCGGAGCCAGAGTCGCATTCATCCACGGCCGGTCGGGGGACACATTGGCGGGAGCCGGCTGCGCGAGCACGGCCCCCGTAACGAGCAGAGGCACGAGCAAAGACGCCAGCAAAGACAGCAGACTTCCCAACGCTTTGAGGATACGGTTCATTGGAAGCACCTGTTTGGCGGAAGGCCGCATTTCGGGCGCGCTGCAGACTCGCCCGGGAAATGCGAAGACTCGGCACGGAACCTGGCAACTTTCGGTCCGGCCGTTCCCATCGTGATCCCGGCTGCGGATGAGTTGCCGAGTTTCCCCAACCGCTCGTTCGCCGCAATCCAATACCGCGCGGAGCCACCGCTGCGCCATCCGTCGAGCGGACCCGCGCAGCGGGGCTGGCGGCATCATGCCGCGTGCTTACATCGTTTTGTTTCCGACGTGATCCGCCTGCTGATCCTGCACGCCGCGGCAGGCTAGTGTGCGGAAGTCCCCAACGTTGTTGAGCGAGAAGGTTCTGCCACTGGCGGCCGTCGGCACCTTGATGCGGAAGAAATCCGCGCCCTGCACGTTGTTCACGATGAAAGCCGGCCGCTCGTCGGGAGCGTCGTAGGCAATTTCCACGTTGCTGAATTCCAGGTTTTTGGCGTGCCGCACAAAGAATCCGCTGGCCGGCAGTTCAGGGCCGAACATGTGCGGATCGGGATATTTGTCCGGGTCTTCCGGTACCTGGATCGCGGCCATCTCCTTGGTTCCGCCGCCGCGGTGGTGCAGATAGATATCGTGGATCTTGATGTCCTCGATGTCGTGATCGGGGATGCCGCTGATGATGGACGACAGCTTGCCCACCGCGTTATAGCTCACAATGTTACTCAGGATGACGCGTTGCACCTGGCCCACCGGAACCCCTTTCGGCCCCCGCATGCGGGAACCAAGGCGCAGGAAAATCGGCGCGCCCGTGATGTCGCGCATAGTGATGTTGTTGAAAGAGACATCCTGCAGCAGAGCGCCGTCCACGCTCTCCAGCGCGATGCCGTTGCAGCCGTCAAAAACGCAGTTACTGACCGTAATATTCTTGAAGCCGCCGTTGGACTCGGTCCCGAACTTGATGCGTCCGGTGCGGGGAACGCGCACGTCGGGAGCGAACTTCTTGAAGGTGCCGTCCAGAAAAGCGCCCAGCTCGTAGGATCCGGAAACATAACAGTTGGTGATGGTCATGTTCTCCGTCGCCCGGGCGTAGCCCAGGGCGTAGGAGCTTTTGGGGCAGATGCCGTCATCCCACGGCGAATTCACGAAGCAGTTCGCCATGTGCACGTTGCGGCAGCAGTCGAAGTCAATTCCGTCGCGATTGGTGTCGATAGTAAGGCCGTCTACGTTGAAATTGTCCACCCCGGTGGCAAGCACGGCAAAGTGGCCGCCCTTGAGAATCGAAAAGTCCTTCAGCAGAACATTGTGGCAGTTTTTGAGCGCGATCGCCTTGTTGCCCACGTGAGGCGCTTCGGCCCGCGGTGTATCGGTGCCCCCGCCGCGGCTCAACCCTGCGCCGTGAATCAGCCCCGGGCCGATGATCCCGAAATTGTGCAGGTCCTCGCCCCAGATCAGGCTGTTATGCCAATGGCTGTGGCCATAATCCTGGAAATGGTTGTCGCCGTTGCTTTCCTCGGCCGCGTCATAACCGCCGGAACTCATGCCTTCCATGGGCGTGCTGGCGGCGCGGATCGTCGCCCCCATCTCGAGATACAACACCACGTTACTTTTCAGGTGGATGGAGTAGGACTCGTAGGTTCCGGCAGGAAAGTGCACCGTGCCGCCACCGGCGGCTGCGGCGGCGTCTATCGCCCGGTTGATCGCAGCAGTGTCAATTGTCTTGCCGTCGCCGGTAGCGCCGAAGCTGCGTACGCTAAACGTCTGGCTGCCGGCCGCTCGGCTGACGGATTGTGCGCTGGCCAGGGGTGCCACTGCCGCCGCGACGCCCACGCTCAGGCCCGCGCGCTTCAGGAAGTCTCTTCGAATTGTGCTCATTTTTCCTCGCTTTTTGAAAGTTTGCGTATTGGACCATGCAGGACTCACGGTGTCCAGCGATAGCTTGCTCCCGCCTTGGGTTGAATCTTGCGCGCGGCATCTCCATACCGCAATATGACCGCCTTGCCCAGGGAGGAGCGCACCGTAGCCCGAATCAGTTTCCCGCTTCTCCATTGCACGTCAACTTGAAATCCTCCCACCGCCCGCAGCCCGGTCACGCTGCCACTGGGCCAGGCGCTGGGCAGGGCGGGGAGAAAATCAATCTCGCCGTCGCGGCTCTGCATGAGCATTTCCGTAATGCCGGCCGTTCCCCCAAAATTGCCGTCGATCTGGAATGGGGGGTTCGCGTCGAACATGTTGGGATAGGTCCTGTCCGGACGAATCAGCAGCGTAAGCAGTTTGTAAGCATGCTCGCCGTCGTGCAGTCGCGCCCAAAGATTCATCCGCCACGCCAGCCCCCAGCCTGTGGCCTCATCGCCGCGCATCTCCAGCGACTTGCGCGCCGCCGCCGCCAGCTTCGGAGTATCGCGCAGGCTGATCTGCCAGCTCGGGTAGAGAGCATAGAGGTGCGAAACGTGCCGGTGATGAATTTCCGGGGCCTTCAAATCCCAGTCCTGCAGCCACTCCTGCAACTGCCCGGCGCTGCCGATCTGGTTGGGCGCCAGCCGCCCGCGGGCCGTGCGCATCTGTTCCTGAAGGCCCGAATCCACTCCCAGAATTTCTGCCGCGCGAATGGTATGCGTGAACAGGTCGCGAAGAATCTGCTCATCGAGCGTGGGACCGTCCACGATGCTGGTGCCGTAAGGGTGCTTGTTCTCGGGAGACAGAGACGGGTTCGTGACCAGCCAGTGATGCGTAGGTTCCTCGACCAGGGTGTCGAGAAAAAATTCCGCCGCGCCCTTCAGCGCCGGATAAATCTTCGCCAGGTAAGCTGGGTCGCCGGAGTATTCATAGTGCCGCCACAGCGCGCGGCACAACCATGCTCCGCCGGTGGGCCACATTCCCGACGTCGCCTTGTCGACCGGAGCCGTGGCGCGCCACAGGTCGGTATTGTGGTGGGCCACCCAGCCGCGCGCGCCGTACTGCACCTTCGCCGTCCGCGCGCCCGTGACCGTCAGATCCATCACCATGTTGACCAGCGGCTCCACCAGTTCCGCCAAATTGGTCTCCTCGGCCGGCCAGTAGTTCATCTCGGTATTGATGTTGATGGTGTACTTGCTCTCCCACGGCGGCTTCATCATATCGTTCCAGATGCCTTGCAGCGTGGCTGGCTGGCTGCCCGGGCGCGAACTGGAGATGAGCAGATAGCGGCCGTACTGGAAATAAAGCGCCGCCAGTTGGGGATCGTCGGCTGAAGCGAAATTAGCGATGCGCTGGTCGGTAGGAAGCTGCATCGCGGCCGTATGCCCAAGATCGAGCTGGACGCGGCGGAACAGCCGCCGGTGCTCCGCTACGTGATTGCTGCGCAGACGCTCGTAGGGCAGCATCCGCGCTTCCGCGATGGTCCTGCTGGTCAGCGCCTCAGGATTCCCGCTCACGTCGTGATAGTCGCGGTAGCTGGTGGCGGCGGCCACCAGAATCGTGGCCGAGTCGGCGCCCGAGACGCGGATGGAATCCGCCGTCGCGTTCGTCTCCCCGCCCTCTGCCAGAACGCTTACCCGGGCCTGGAATTTGAGCGCCCCCTCAATCCCCTGGTAGGACCCATTGTGGCCGGTCAGCAGAAGGGTTGCTGGATCCTCCGTGCCGATTGAAGCGTCCTGGGGAGTCTGCACGCGGGCGGAAAAGCTGATATGGCCGCTCTTGTTCGCCGTGAGATGAAGGACGATCACCTGGTCCACCGGGCTCACGAATACTTCGCGCCGGTAAGTCACCCCGCCGGCCTCGTAGCTCACCGTGGCGATGGCGCTGTCCAGGTCCAGGTCACGCCGGTAATTGGCCACGGACGCAACCGTGGGGAAGTCGACAATCAGATTGCCCAGCGGCTCCAGCGGCATCTCCCGCAGGGGGTGCGCCATCATGCGGGCGTTGATAAGCTCTTCCGCTTCCTTGTATTTCCCCGCGAACACCAGGCGCCGAGCCTCCGGGAGCGCCGCCAGCGCCTCCGGGTTGGCGTTGCTGTAGGGTCCCCCAGCCCAGAGCGTGTCTTCGTTCAGTTGCAGAATCTCCCGGTTGATGCCTCCAAATACCATCGCGCCCAGCCGCCCGTTCCCCACCGGCAGGGCTTGCAGCCACTCTTGCGCCGGACGGCGGTACCACAACGACAGGGCCTGCGCCGGTGCGGGCGCGCTCCCGCTAAACTCCACCGCCGAATCTTTAAGTTGGTAAGGGAGAGCACTACTTCGGTATGGCTGGGACTGTGCCCCCGCCATAACGGCGGAGAAGGCAACGGCAAGCAGCAAAAAATAGCCGAAACAGGAACGGCAGCGAACCAACACGAACGGATTCGAAACCTTTCTAGGCAAGAAAGAATCGAACATCCACGAAAGTCTCCCCCGGGAAAACAGAACGGATCAGAGAACCGCGGCGCGCCTTCAAGGCTGCTATTTCAGGGACCACAAGTGGTACACGCGTCCTATCTCGAGAACCGGCCCGCAGTTATATCGCTCTCCGATCAATTTAACAAGAAAAATATGAGGTTCACAATATGAAACCGCAGCAACAGGTCAATTTCTTCCTGCCCTTCGGGTTCGCCGTGGTGTCCGTCTTTCGAACCTGTTTGTACGGAACTGGCAGGCGCGAGCGGGCAGCACTCAGCCTTTCTCCAAATAATGCTGTTCCGGAAGCGAGCGCAAGCGGCCGGCGGCGGTTTCTGCGGTAATGTCGCGTTGGGGAGCGGCCAGCAACTCATATCCAACCGCAAACTTTCGCACCGTGGCCGAGCGCAGCAGGGGAGGAAAAAGTGTGCGTGGAAGTGCCATTCCGCCTGCTTTACGCCGGCAAAAGCCTGATGAAATCCCATGGAATATGGAAACGAGGTTTCAAACAGGTTGTCGTAGCGCGTGGTGAGCCGCTTCAGAATCTCTGCCAGAGCGGCACGCTCGCCCGCCTCCAGCATGGTCACGTCCGCGAGGTGGCGCTTGCTGAGCAGCAAGGTTTCAAAAGGCCAGTTCGCCCAGAAGGGAACGACCGCAAGAAAGTGCTCATTCTGGCAAATCATGCGCTCCTGGCTCACACTCTCCAGGCGCATGTAGTCGCACAGCAGGCAGGTTCCGTGCGCCCGTTGATACTCCTCAAAGGATTCCTGTTCTGTTCGGGGAGAGCCGGGAACCGTGGCATTCGCCCAAATCTGGCAATGCGGATGCGGATTGCTGGCGCCCATCATGGAGCCCCGGTTCTCGAAAATCTGCACGTGGCGGACGAAGGGCAGCGCTCTCAGCTTCGCATACTCTTCTGACCAGGCGTTCACCACCTGCTCCAGGTCCGGAACGCTCATGCGCGAGAGGGTGAGATCGTGACGCGGAGAAAAACACATCACCCGGCAGATTCCCGCTTCGCTCTTCGCGATCAGCAAATCTCCCTGCTCGTAACTCGCCTCCGGAGTATCGGGCAGCAGAGCCGGAAAATCATTGTCGAAGACGTAAACGCTCTCATACTGCGGGTTCGGCATGCCTCCCGAGCGCCTGTTGCCGGGACACATGTAGCACGCCGGGTCGTAGGCGGGTTCCGCCCTGGTGGAAACCGTTTCCGTCTGCCCCAGCCAGGGACGCTGCGTGCGGTGTGGTGACACCAGCACCCATTCTCGTGTCAGCGGATTGAAGCGGCGGTGCGGCTGCTGCTGCAGGTCGAAAGGAGCCATTCCTCAGTACCCGAGTCTCCTCGCCGGCAGAGCCTGCCCCGGCAATGTTTTCGCGGACGTCCTGCCCTCTGCCTCCCGGCTCACGTTAGCTCTTCCACTCCTTGCCCGGCCTGCAGGACGTAGATTTCCGGATCGATGCCGGTCGCTTGCTTGTATCCCCGGGCTATGGAAGAGGAGAACTGGCCCACGCAATTTGAACGGACGAGATTCACGGTGCAGCCGCCGAATCCTCCCCCCGTCATGCGCGCCCCCAGGACGCCTTCCGCCTTGCCCGCGAGTTCGACCATCAAGTCCAGTTCCACGCAACTGACTTCGAAATCGTCGCGCAGACTGCGGTGAGACTCCGCCATCAAGCTTCCAAAACCGGCAAGATCGTGAGCATTCAGCCGCTCCGCGGCCCGCACAACACGCTCGTTTTCGCTGGTGATGTGACGGCAGCGGCGGTAGACGACCTCGGGAATCCGATCCGCGTACCGCTCCAGCTCCGCCAGGCTCACGTCCCGAAGCGCCTTCACCCCGGGCAGCACTCGGGACAGCAGGCGAACCCCTTCTTCGCATTCCGCCCGCCGCTTGTTGTATTCCCCGGTAGCCAGCTCGTGCTTGACCATGGTGTTGCAGGCAACCAGGCTGATTTCGGGATCGAGCGGCAGAACCGAGTAGTCCAAAGACCGGCAATCGAGCAAAATGGCATGCCCGGCAACTCCGTGGCAGGCAACAAACTGGTCCATGATTCCGCAGCGCATGCCCACAAACTCATTCTCCGCCCGCTGGCAGAGCTGCGCCAGCTCCAGCCGGCTCATCGAGGAATTCGCCAGTCCCAGCAGCGCCAGTCCCGTCGCCACTTCGATCGAGGCCGAAGAGCTCAGTCCCGACCCAATGGGCAGCTCTCCCCGGATCAGCACATTGGCCCCGGGGAGATCGTATCCCGCCTGCTTCAGCATCACCGCGACTCCAACCACATAATCACGCCAGCTTCGGTTGGGCGCGATGCCCGGGTCGTCCAGCAATACTTCCGCAGTCTGGTCAAAATTCTCCGAGTAGACGACAAGCGCGCCATCCTGGCGTGGAGCTATGGCGACCCATGTATGCAGGTTGATGGCGGCGGGCAGGACAAAGCCGTCGTTGTAATCGGTATGCTCTCCGATCAGGTTGATTCTTCCCGGCGCCCGGTAGATTCGCGCTGCGCTGCCGTATCGCCGCTGAAACTTCTCCCGCAGTTCTGCCGTCTGCGTCCCGGCAGAGGAAGCGGGAAAAGCAGAAGCGGGAGAAGCAGAACCGGGAAAGACATTCGAAGCGCCATTCCCGGTGCCGCCAAATTCCGCCTCCCGCAGCATGGACGCCACCTCCATGCTGCGCGAATCGTCCGGCCGCGCCTGATCGTGGAAAGCCGGGGTCAACGCGGTGCGGCTCCTTTGCGGCCGAGCACTACCATGATGATGCCGAATAGAAGCAGGACAAGTCCCCATTCCAGGTTTACGTTGATGCCCAGCGAGCGTTCATAAATGGCTTTGTTTCCCAGCAGCCCGTAAAGCGACAGTGCAAAGCCCAGCAGGGTAAAGAACCCGCCGATCGGCAATCGAATATCCAGACCCAAGCTTTGCCTCCTTGCGGGTCTACCAGAAAATGAAGTTCAGGCCAGCCGTCAGCGCCAGCACGATCACCGCCAGAACCGCCGGCCGTTCATACCACGGCGTGTTCTCCTCGTGCGGCCGTTCCGTAAGGGAATAGACCAATCCCTTCAGCTCATTCTCTTCGCGCGGCCTCGTCACCAGGCTCACTACGATGGTAATCACGATGCACGCGGTGAAGGCCCAGATTGCGGTCCAGAAATTTTGCGCCATGTCGCTGGGATAGGTATGCACGGTGGCGATCCAACCGCCCTTGATACCGGCAACCGCCCCGACCGGCAGCGTCAGTCCATGATGCACGGCCGCGGCGATGGTGCCCGAGAGCAACCCAAAAAACGCCGCATGCCCGGTCGTCCGTTTCCAGAACATACCCAGCAAAAAAGTCGCGAACAGGGGGGCATTGACGAAGGCAAACACCAGCTGCAGAAAATCCATGATGTTGTTGAAGCGCGTGGCCGCATAGGCCGCGGCAATCGACAACGCAATGCCCCAGACGGTCGCCATGCGTCCCATCCAGAGATAATGCGCGTCCGTGGCATTCTTGTTGATGTAGGACTGATAGATATCGTAGGTCCAGACCGTGTTGAATGCGGTCACGTTTCCCGCCATCCCCGACATGAAGCTGGCCAGCAGCGCCGTGATCCCCAGCCCCAGCAGGCCGGTGGGGAAGTAGTGCAGCAGCATGCTGGGCACGGCGAGATCGTAATCCAGAATCACGTTGCCGTTGGTGTCCCGCAACGGCTGCCCGGTCTCCATGTCGATCTTGGCGGGAATCAGGCCTTTCCCATACGTATTCAGGACCTGCGCCTGGCTGCCCGCCGGCGCCCCTTCCAGCACCGCGAGCTTGGGCAGGGCGATGGCAATCATACCCGGCAGAATCACCAGGAACGGGAACAGCATTTTGGGAAAGGCCGCCAGCAGGGGAGTGCGCCGCGCGGCGCCCATGGAATCCGCGGCCATGGCGCGCTGCACCACCAGAAAATCCGTGCACCAGTACCCGAAGGACAGGACAAACCCCAATCCCACGACCAGGCCAAAGGCGTCCACCCCCAGCGGGTTGGTCTGCGGACTCCCCATTCCCTGCCAGGAATGCACAAACGAGGACGGCAACTGTTGCTTCAGTCCCGTCCAGCCGCCCACGTTCTTCAGCCCCAGGTACACCAGCGGCAGAAAGCCGGCCACGATCAGGAAAAACTGCAGCACTTCGTTGTAGATCGCGCTGGTCAGGCCTCCCAGGAAAATGTAGACCAGAACGATCAGCGCCGAAAGCACGATGCTGACGTGGAAGGTCCACGTATGCGGGATGTGGAGCTCGGCAAACGGCACATCGAAAATGTGCAGAATGTCGATCAGCTTCGCCATGGCATACATCGAGATGCCGGAGGAGAACACTGTCATCACGGCAAAGGAAATGGCATTCAGGCCCCGCGTCTTCTCGTCGAAGCGCAGGCGCAGGTACTCGGGGACGGAACGCGCCCGCGAGCCATAGTAGAAGGGCATCATGAAGACGCCCACAAACACCATGGCCGGAATGGCGCCGATCCAATAAAAGTGGCTGGTTACGATTCCGTACTTCGCGCCGGAAGCCGCCATGCCGATCACTTCCTGCGCGCCCAGGTTGGCGGAAATGAAGGCAAGCCCGCAAATCCACGCCGGCAGGGAGCGTCCCGCGAGGAAAAAATCCGCGCTGGTTTTGGTGTAGCGCTTGAGGGCCACCCCAATTCCCAGCACAAACGCGAAGTACAGCCCCATGATGAGCCAGTCGATTCCCGAGAGACTCACGCTTGCTTCCTTAATAGTTCCTGGGATGAGAACACTCGCAGGCTCCGATTTGAGTCATCCAAGACGAATTTGCGAACGCCACGTCTTTCGCGCCAGCCCCGCGAAGGCCAACGCATCCCCGCGTTGGAGCTACAACGACGCCTGTGGAATGCTGCCACTGTCGCGATACACAATCACCGGCGTCTGCGCATCCACGGCCACCACCACTCGCCCGTCTCTTACGGTAACAGGCACCGCCTCGCGCCCGGAGGCGGAAAGCGCCGAACCCGCAATGCGCCCTGCGTCCCATCCTGCCGGCAGCGGAGCCGAAAGTTCGCGCGCACTCGCGGAGTAAAACGCGATGCGATGGTCGTCCAGCGGGCAGTAGGTTGCCAGATCGCGCGCAACTTCCGACCCGTCGATCGAAACCGTGTAGGTCTGTTTCGCCCAGTCCATGTCCGCGACCGCGTTGCCTTCCAGTTCCACTACGGTGCGATCTCCCTCGCGCCGGAAGCTCTCCACGTTGCGTCCATGGAGTTTAAACCAGGGAACCATCATCAGGTAGTACAAGTCGGTGGTGGCACGCAGATCCCCGCCATCCCGGAACGATGCATGCGCGTAGCCATTGTAGAAAAGCATCTTCAGAATGCCGTTCGCCAGGCCGTCCATCCGTCCGGACTGCCCCCACACCGCGCTCTTGCGGTAGATGGTAGCCAGCAGCGGGATGGGCGTGCCGCCGAACGGACACTTGCCCGGACCGGTCATGTACCAGAACGAGCTGATCTTGCCAAGGAATGCATAGCGCAGCGCCTCGGAACTGACGTCCACGCCATGTTTGGCAAATTCCTCCAGAATTTTGTAGCGCGCCTGCAGATTCTCCACCCCGCTCGCCGGATGCGCCGGGTCCCAGTCATTGCGGATCGAGTAATACGACAACACGTCGACATGCGTTGTCGCGGGTAGCCGATAGCGGCTGCACGTATAGCGGACGCGCTCGAGCGCCGCGGCCTTGACATATTTCGCCATGCCCAGAATGTAGGAATTTTCCCCCGTCCAGTTGCGGCTTTCCCATAGTTCGCCGTCGGGACGGCGCGCGATCCAGTCGGCATTCCATGCCGGGCTGCTGCGGTAGGCGTCGTCGTAGTTGTCCGAGAGAGTGACGGTGCAGTTGAACGCACGGGCGCGCTGCATCAGGCGCATCATCCCCTCGTATCCGCCGATGCGGGGGTTCACTTCGTTCACGGCCGGATAGCCGGTATCCTTGCCCCGGAACTGCCAGCCCCAGAGGTGAACAATCTGCGGCGCGTGATCGGTGAGCGCTGCCACGTTGCGGATGATTCGCTCGCAGTCCTCGAAGGTGGCGGTTGGCTTTTCGAACAACGGCTGGTCGCACAGGATGCCGTAGGTGAACGTGTCATCGTAGAGATGCTTGGGGATGGGTGGCATCCGCCCGCGCACCAGTTCAGCGCCCTTCAGCCACCCGGCGCCGCCGTTTCCGCCCGCTACGAAGTCCAGCCGGCAGGAGGATTCCTGGTCCACCAGCAGGTTCGGAGTATTGCGCGCACCGCAGTTGAGCGGGGCCCCGTTCCCGGCATTCATGTCGTAGCACAGGCTGCCATTGATGCGATGGGTCTTAGTTGTGCCCAGCGAACCGCGGCGGCTGCCGTTTTCCCCGCTCACGCGCAGCTCGGTGCCGTCCATGAAGGCGGTTACCTCCTGCACGCATAGCGCGGTTCCGTTGCCCACCATCACCACCGGCAAAGTGGCCAGCACATTTCCCCAAAAGCGGTTGGGCGCCAGGTGGGCCGGGCTGGCGTCGCGCAACATCGCCAGGCTGCCGCCGGAATCGCCATGCGCCAGCCAGGCCGCGCCGTCGCTTTCCCGGACCGTTACCAGCGAGGGCATGGCCACTTCGATCAGATCGTACCCGGCGTGCTCCCGGACGTTGCGCATCTTGACCGTCACCGTCGAGCCGTCGAGCAGGTAGGAAATCGTGAAGCTGGCCGCCGGCTGCCCGCCCACCCGCGCCGTGAAGCCAAAATCCGCCTGTGTCGCGGTGTGCTTTACGGACTCCACCCGAAGCGGTACCGCCGGGAATTTCCAGCCATCCCGCTGGCACACGGTCGCGGTCATCGGCTGTCCGCCTTCTTCCCCCAAAAAGCGCGTGTCCGGCGTGGACATGCGGTACTCGAAGGGAAGTCCATCGCTGCCGTCGAGAACCACTTCGAGGGCTGGCGACTTGAGGATCACCGGCCGCGACGGCGCACTGCGAGCCTTGCCGGGGGCTTCCGATACTTGCGCCAGCAGGCCGGTCGCGGTGCATGCGACCAGGCCGCCGCCGCTGAGACGGAGAAACGTTCTGCGATCCAGATTATTGTTGTCTGTCATGGAGGCCCCTGCGCGTGAGCTCGTTCAACATGGTTGCCTGCGTTTGCCCTGTGTTCCAAGACCCGCTCGCGGAGGCTGCGGGAACCGTCTGCTGCATGGAAGAAAGCGAGCTGTGGTACTCCTCGTTCATGATGAGGAAGGCGCCCAGCCCGTGAAAGTCGTTCACGTTGCGCTTGCGTCCGTAGTAATAGGCCAGATCGGAAACGCTGGTCCCTTCCGAGATATCGGAGATGTTGACCAGCCCGTCGTCCCCTAGCGACAGCTTCGACATCACGCCGCGATAGCCGCGCTCCGCCATCGCCTTATATTTCTTGCTCACGTAGCCGCGCTTCACCGCCACGTCGGTGATGTAGATGTACATGCACGAACTGGAGGTTTCCAGCCAGTTGTTGGGATCCTTGCCTTTGTCCACCACCTGGTACCACAGGCCGGTTTTCGGATCCTGGTAGCGCGCCAGGCCGGCGACAAGGTCATGGACAATCTTGATCAGCTTGCCGCGATCGGGATGGTTCTTGGGCAGCACATCCAGAAGGTCCACCGTCGCCATGCCGTACCAGCCTATGGCGCGGCCCCAGAAATATCTCGAGTGGTGCGTCGCGGGATCCGCCCAGGGCTGGGTGCCGGTTTCGTCGTAGGCGTGATACAGCAGGCCCGAGGGGTCCTTCAGGTGGTGGTCATCGATCAGGATCTGCTTGGCCGCTTCCTCGTCGGCATACTTGGCGTCATCGAAGATCTGGCCATAGCGCACCAGGAACGGCATGCTCATGAAGATTCCGTCCAGCCAAAGCTGGTGCTGGCGGCCGGCAAAGGTGGCATGCCAGAAGCCTCCATCGCTGGTACGCGGATAGTCGTCGAAGCGATGGCGGAACTTGTCCAGCGCCTTTTTGTATCTCGCCTCCCCCGTCTCGTTGTACAGGATGATCAGCAGGTTCGCCGGCAGAATGTAATCGAGCGCGTCAATCGGACGGTCGACGTTGCCATTCTCGTCGACATGTGTGTCCACCCACTTCTGGATGTAATCCAGATAGCGCCGCTCGTGGGTGCGCTTGTAGACGAGATACTGCCCGAACAGGTACAGCGACCGCGCATAGGCCCAGTCGCCGAACTTCGTCGCATCGGGATAGCGCGTCAAGGTCGAGTCCACCAGCGCCTTCGACCAGTCGCGCGGTAGAGTCGAGGCTGTGCCCTGCGGCGGAGAAGCGCCATTTTGGGCCGGAAGGAGGCTGGTATTCAGAACCAACAGCAAGATCAGGGGGAGCACTGCGCTTTTGCGAACGATCGGCTGAGGCATCCCACTCCTCGAAGACGCTCTAACATAGAGGAGGCCCGTTCCGTGTTCAAGTTCAAAATTGAGGTTTTAGTAGGTGAAATTTTGAGCGGGGCCGCTCTTGCTGTCTATAATGCGCTGTCGCTGACTATCCCTTATCAAGGCGGATGCTATGAAACGTCGATCTCGCGGCTTCTCTGTTGCTCTTTTCCTGATTGTCATGTGCGCTCTGGCTGCGCGACCCCAGCAAATTCAAGCCCAGCAAACCAAGGTTGCTCAGACGCCGCCGATGGGCTGGAACAGTTGGAACCATTTTCGCCGCAACATCGACGACGCCATTGTGCGGGCGCAGGCGGACGCCATGGTTTCCAGCGGAATGCAGCGACGCCGGCTACGTGTACATCAACATCGACGACACCTGGGAAGGCCAGCGCGACGCCCAGGGCTTCATTCACAGCAATGAGAAGTTTCCCGACATGAAGGCGCTTGCCGATTACGTGCACAGCAAAGGACTCAAGCTCGGCATCTACTCCTCGCCCGGCGACAAGACCTGCGCCAAGTATGAAGGCAGCCTGGGGCACGAGGAGCAGGACGCCCAGACCTATGCCGCAGTGGGGCATCGATTACCTGAAGTACGATCTCTGCGGCCTGCGCGAGCAGATGAAGGCCGCGCCCTCGCCGGAGGCGGCGCACCAGATCATGATCGACGCCTACCTCAAGATGGAGCACGCGCCTGCAAAAGACCGGCCGGCCCATCGTGTACAGCCTCTGCCAGTACGGCAATGACGCGGTCTGGCGCTGGGGAGCGTCGGTGGGCGGCAACCTGTGGCGCACCACGGGCGACATCAAAGATCAATACGCGCGCATGGCGCAGATCGGCTTCAGCCAGGCCGGCCTGGCAACATATGCCGGGCCCGGGCCACTGGAACGATCCCGACATGCTCGAAGTCGGCAACGGCGGCATGACACCGATGAGTACCGCACCCACATGAGCCTGTGGGCCATGCTGGCCGCCCCGCTGCTGGCGGGCAACGATCTCACCACATGACGCCGGAGACGCATCGCGATGCTGACCAACCGGGAAGTGATCGCCATCGACCAGGATCCCCTGGGCAAGCAGGGCGACCGGGTCAGCGCCCAAGGCCCGCTGGAAATCTGGACGCGTACCCTGGCGGATGGATCGAAGGCGGTAGGCTTGTTCAATCGCCATCCCCAGCCGCTCACCATTCACCTCGATTTCCCCCAGGTGGGTTTCAACGGCAAAGTGAAGGTGCGCGATATCTGGCAGGCCAAGGACCTGGGAACCATGCAGGGAACTTATGAGACCCTGGTGCCCGGTCATGGAGTAGTTCTGTTGAAGGTCGCCAGCGCCCGCTAGCAACACGGGAGAGGGCGGCGACGGGGCAAACCGGTTCAGCCCGTGCCCGCCACCCTTGCCGTGGGCTTCTTGTAGCCGAGATTGTGGGAGATGAGTTCCGCGCCTTGGCGTACCTGTCGGCCGATGGCGAGCAGCCGTTGTCGATCGATGCGGCTGACCGGGCCCGATACACTAGCGCGCCTGCCATCTTTCCGCTCTGGTCGAAGATGGGACAGGCCACGCAGCGGGAGCCCACGCAGGCTTCTTCGTCGTCCACAGCGTAGCCCTGCTCCGCCACCTTCTTCAGTTCCTTGCGAAGGCTGGCAGCCGAGGAGATGGTTTGCGGAGCGAACTTCTCCAGCCGCAGCGATCCTATGGCCCCTTCGCGCTCGCTGGGGCTGAGAAAGGCAAGCATGGCTTTGCCCAGCGCGGTGCAGTGCAGCGGGCGCCGGGCGCCGATTTGTGACACCATGCGGAAGGAGTGCGTGCTCTCCAGCACATCCACATAAAGCACGTCGAGTCCCGATACCACTCCGAGGTTCACGGTTTCGGTGGTGGAAATCCACAGGTTCTGCATTACCGGGCGGCTCACCGTGCCGCAACGTGGCATGATAGGCGCCGCCGGAACCCAGGCGCACCAGCTTCGGACCCATCGACATAGGCGCCCGCGTCGTTGCGGAACAGGTAGCCTTCGCTCTCCAGGTGGGCGAGAAAGCGATAGGCGGTGCTCTTGTTGATCTCCGTTAGGACCGAGATTTCCTTCAGCTGCAGCGGAGCGCGAGCATCCTGCAGCGTCTCCAGAATTCTCAGCACCTTGGTGATGACGCCGACTGGCGCAGACTTGGATTCTTTCAATCGCAACATGCCGCCCTCTGTTCCCCGATGGATGCTGGCGGCATTTACAACGTAAACTGCCTGTTTTTTATGTTGAATTAGGCCTAATTCATTGATATAGATTGCAGCCCATCGCAAACGATAGTGCTGCTGATGCTCGCGCTTGGCGCGCCAGGCCGCAAAGCGGCAGTATCCACTCCATGTAAAATGCTGGTCTAAAGATTCCGTGGAGTAGCGAGGCCATGATGTCGGGAGCTGTTTCTACATTCACAACCTGCCTGTGGGCAGGCGCCGCCGGAAGCAGGGAATGGAGGCCGGCCATGACGGACCGCGCCCAGATCGAAGCAACAGAAGGAGTCCGCGAAGGCGCCGGCCGGCGGGTCTTGCAGATGGACCCTCACGATAATGTGGCCATCGCATTGGTCGCGTTGCGCCGCGGCGAAAGCATCGCCGTGAATGGTGCGCAGGTGGAACTGGTGTCCGATGTCGCTCCCAAGCATAAATTCATGCTGGAGGACCGCGCCGTCGGAGACGAGGTCCGCATGTATGGCATTACCGTGGGCAAGGCCACGAAGCCCATCGCCCGGGGCGAGGCCGTCACTACTTTGAACCTGGTCCACGCCACCTCCGGCTTTCATGGCAAGTCGCGAACCTATTCCTGGACCGCGCCCGATGTGTCGCGCTGGCGTTCGCGCACATTCTCCGGCTATCGCCGCGCTGACGGTCAGGTAGGAACGCGCAATTACTGGCTGGTGGTTCCACTGGTGTTTTGCGAGAACCGCAACATCGAGGCCTTGAAGGAGGCCTTTGAAGAAGAGCTAGGATTCGCCGGGCCGCCGCGCCCCTACCGCCAGTTCGTCGCTGATCTGGTGAAAGAACGCTTCCAGACGCAAACTCCGGGCAACGGCTCCGGCCGCGAGCTTCCAACCAGTGCCCCCCATCGCGTCTTTGAGAACGTCGACGGCATCAAGTTCCTCATCCACCAGGCCGGCTGCGGTGGAACCCGGGAGGACGCCCACAACCTCTGCGGGCTTCTGGCCGGGTACATCAACCATCCCAACGTCGCCGGAGCCACCGTCCTGAGCCTGGGCTGCCAGCATTCGCAGACCTCCATGCTCGAGGAGCAGATCCGGCAGCGCAATCCCCATCTCGACAAACCCGTACTCATCTTCGAGCAGCAGAAGAGCCCTTCCGAGAGGGAAATGCTCTTCCAGGCCATCCGCCAGACTTTCGAAGGCCTCGCCAAATTGGACCAGACCTCCAAACGCGAGCCCGCACCGCTTGCCGACCTGAGGATCGGCCTGAAATGCGGCGGCTCGGACGGCTTTTCCGGCCTCACCGCCAATCCCGTCCTTGGCCATGTTTCTGACATGCTGGTCGCCCTCGGCGGCGCCACCATTCTCTCTGAGTTCCCCGAGCTGTGCGGCGTGGAGCAGGAGCTGATTAACCGCTGCGTCGACGAGTCCGTCGCCAATCGCTTCATCGACCTCATGCGCGACTACGCGGCGCGCGCCAAAGCCGTCAAGGCCGCCTTCGACATGAATCCGTCTCCCGGCAATATCCGCGACGGGCTCATCACGGACGCCATGAAGTCGGCCGGGGCGGCCAAGAAGGGCGGAACCGCGCCCGTGGCCGCGGTGATTGACTATCCTGAATACTCGAGGGCAAAAGGCCTGCACCTGCAGTGCACGCCGGGCAACGACGTGGAGTGCGTCACCGCCCAGGTGGGCGCGGGAGCGAATATCGTCCTGTTTACCACCGGACTGGGCACGCCCACGGGCAACCCCGTCGCGCCGGTCATGAAGATCGCTACCAATTCCGACTTGGCCCGCCGCATGTCCGACATTATTGACTTCAACACCGGAACCATTCTCGAGGACGGCACCAGCATTGCGGAATCCGCCGAGGCTTTGCTGGAAAAGATTATTGATGTTGCCAGCGGCAAGCTGAACACCAAGGCCGAGTTGCTGCGGCAGGACGATTTCATTCCCTGGAAACGAGGAGTTTCATTGTGAAGCTGCAAGCGCCGCCGAAAGACGCGGCTCGGACCGAACCTGAGGTTTTACGCGCCCCCAATTTTCGCCTCGACGGAAAAACCGCCGTCGTCACCGGCGGGGCCAGCGGCATTGGCCGGGCCATCGCGGACTGCTTTGCCGCTGCAGGGGCCAGCATTTGCATCCTTGAACTTAACGGCGGCGCCGCCGATCAGGCAGTCAAGGAAATCACCCGCGGCGGCGGCCGTGCGGAAGCCTTTCAGTGCGATGTCGGCAGTTGGGACCAGGTCGAGAAAACATTTGCCCGCATTGCCCAGGCCGGCCCCATTCACATTCTGGTGAACAACGCCGGTATCGCCCATATCGGAAAGATCGAAGATACCAGCGAGAAGGATTTTGACGCCGTCTTTCGCGTCAACGTGAAAGGCATGTACCACTGCATGCGGGCCTGTGTCGGACCCATGAAGCAGAACGGCGGCGGCGTCATCCTGAATATGGCCTCCACCGCCGCCACCACCGCGGTAGCCGATCGCTTTGCCTATTCCATGAGCAAGGGAGCGGTCGTCGCCATGACCTACTCGGTCGCCCAGGACTACGTGCAACACAACATCCGCTGCAACTGCGTTTCGCCGGCGCGCATCCACACCCCGTTTGTGGACGGCTACCTGGCCAGGAACTACCCAGGACGCGAACAGGAGATGTTCGAGAAACTCTCGCAGGCTCAGCCCGTGGGGCGCATGGGCGAGCCTCGTGAGGTGGCCGCTCTGGCGCTGTTCCTCTGCTCCGACGAGGGGTCGTTTGTCACCGGAGCGGATTATCCTATCGACGGCGGCTTTTTCAAGCTGCGCCGCTGAACATCATCTATGAGAATCGACGCTCATCAGCACTTTTGGCGCTATAATCCGGTCCGCGATGCCTGGATCACCGATGCTATGCCGGTGCTGAAGCGCGATTACCTGCCCGCCGATCTCGCTCCCGAGCTGGCCCGCAACGGCATCGACGCCAGCATCGCCGTGCAGGCGGACCAGTCCGAGGAAGAAACCGAATTTTTGCTGGACTTGGCTCAAAAGCACAGCTTCATTGCTGGCGTAGTGGGCTGGGTCGACCTCCGCTCACCCGGCGTGGCCGAGCGCCTGCGGCATTTTTCCCAGTTCGAGCGGCTGGTGGGCTTCCGCCACATTGCGCAGTCCGAGACCGATGATTTCTTCCTGCTTGGGCGCGAGTTCCTGCGCGGCCTGCGGGAGTTGCAACCCTTCGGCTTTACCTACGATTTGCTGGTATACCCCCGGCAGTTGCCGGCGGCGGTGGGACTCGCGGCGCGGCTCCCGCAGCAGGCTTTCGTGCTCGACCACATCGCCAAGCCCGAAATCCGCGACGGCCAGAGTGCGGGCTGGAGAGGCTGGATCCGCAAGCTGGCCGAGCATCCCAATGTCTGCTGCAAGCTTTCCGGAATCGTCACCGAAGCCCATTGGGACAAGTGGACTGCCGGGGAACTCAAGCCTTATCTCGACACGGTCTTTGAAGCATTCGGGCCAGACCGCCTGATGTTCGGTTCGGACTGGCCGGTATGTCTGCTGGCGGCGAGCTACAGCCAGGTCGCGAACCTGGTTCGCGAGTACATCGCGCAGTGCTCGCCTGCCGAACAGGAGGGAATTTTGGGCCTCAATGCGACTCGGTTCTACCGAATCAAGGCGGCGGCATGGACCTCCAACTAAGCCAGCGGGTTGTGCTTGTCACCGGCGGCGCCAAGGGAATTGGCGAGGCCATCGTGCGCGGCTGCGTGGAGGAAGGCGCCGTGCCTGTCATCGTGGATCGCGATGCCGATGCCGCCGGGAATCTTCTGGCGGACCTTCGCAAGTCGGGCGCGACCGCCTATTGCGTTAACGCGGACCTGAAGGACGCGCGCAGTTGCGAAGCCGCGGTTCGCCAGGCCGCGGAAGCCTGCGGCCACATTGACGCCCTGGTGAACAATGCCGGCGTCAACGACAAGATTGGGCTGGAGCATGGCAGCCCCCAGCAGTACATCGAGTCGCTCGAGCGCAATCTGCTGCACTACTACAACATGGCGCACTTTGCGCTGCCCTACCTCAAGCGTGTCTCGGGGCCGATTGTGAATATTGCCTCCAAGACGGCGCTCACCGGCCAGGGCGGCACCTCGGGTTACGCCTCCTCCAAGGGCGCTATTCTCGCCCTCACGCGGGAATGGGCCGTGGAGCTGTTGCCCTACGGCATGCGCGTCAACGCCATCGTCCCCTCCGAGGTCATGACGCCCCTCTACCGCCAGTGGCTGAATACCTTTCCTGATCCTGAGGAAAAACTTGCGGCCATCATGGTCAAGATTCCCCTGGGCAAGCGCATGACCCGCCCGGAAGATATCGCCGCGGCGGTGCTGTTCCTGCTGAGCCCGCAAGCCGGACACATCACCGCGCAGCATGTATTCGTGGATGGCGGATACGTGCACCTGGACCGCGCACTCACTTAGGAGTGAAACAGCCAATGGCGGCTTCCCCCCAACCCGCAACCGCGGCGCCTATCACCGAACGGCGTTATCTCGCGCCCTTCATTCTGATCACCAGCCTGTTCTTCCTGTGGGCGTTTGGCGTCAACCTGAACGACATCCTCATCCCCCGCTTCAAGGACGCATTCGCGCTCAACGATTTTCAGTCGTCGTTCATCCAGGTGGCCTTCTTCGGCGGATACTTCCTGGCCGCCCTGCCGGCCGGACGCTTGATGGAGCGCATTGGATATAAGCGCGGCATCCTGACCGGGCTGGCGCTGTGTGCCTTTGGGGCCCTGCTGTTTGTGCCCGCTTCGGCGCTCGGCACCTACGCGTTCTTTCTGGTCGCTCTGTTCATCATGGCGTGTGGCCAGAGTTTTCTGGAGGTGGCGTCCAATCCCTACGTGACCATCCTGGGCCCCAGCGAAAGTTCGGAACGGCGCCTGAATCTGGCGCAGTCCTTCAATGCGGTTGGGGCCGTGGGAGCCATGCTGCTGGGCCTGTTTATTCTCACCGGCAGCGAGTACACCCCGCAGCAACGGGCCCTTTTGTCCGCCGCCCAGGAGCAGGCCTACCGTACCGCCCAGGCAAGCAGCGTACGTCTCCCCTACGTCCTGATTGCCGCCATCTTCGTGTTCGTGGCCATCCTGATCGTGGTTACCCACCTGCCGGAGGTGGTCGAGAAGGGCGGCGACGCCGGCGCCGAGCAAAGCCCCTCGTGGGCGAATGTTCTGGCGCAGCGCCACCTGGTCAGGGGCGTGGTAGCGCAATTCTTCTACGTGGGCGCGCAGGTTGGAGTGGGAAGCTTCGTCATCCGCTTTGCGCAACACACCATGCCTGGATTGACCGCGCGCATGGCGTGGTACTACCTGCTGGGACACTGGATCGGCTTCATGCTGGGACGCTTCGGTGGCTCCGCCCTGATGAAGCGTGTTCCCCCGGCGCGCCTGCTGGCGCTGTTTACCATGGGCTCTCTGGTGTGCGCGGTGGTGGCCATCACCGGCTCCGGCATCGTGCCCGTAGGAGCCGTGGTGCTGATCGGATTCTTCCACTCCATCATGTTTCCCACCATTTTTGCCCTGGGCATCAAGAATCTCGGGCCGCTCACCAAGCGCGGCTCGTCGCTGATGGTCATGGCCATTATCGGGGGTGCGCTGTTTCCGGCGATCATGGGCCGCATCTCCGATGCCAGCAATATCCAGACCGCGTTTCTGGTTCCGCTGGTCTGCTACGTCTACATTCTGTATTTCGCTATGAGTGGATACAAACCCACGCACGCCCTCGTGCCACGTCCGGCGCTGGCGCGCAGCGGAGCGCAGGAATTATGACCCGACGCTATTGCCTTGCCCTCGATCTGAAGGACGATCCCCAACTCATCGCCGAGTACGAGCGCTACCACCAGAAGATCTGGCCTGAGATCGCCGCGAGTATTCGCGACGCCGGCATCGAAGACCTCCAGATCTACCGCATCGCTACGCGCATGTTCATGATCATGGATGTAAATGAAGACTTTTCGTTTGAAGCCAAGCAGCGCGCCGACGATGCCAACCCCAAGGTGCGCCAATGGGAGGAGCTGATGTGGCGATTCCAGAAGCCGCTTCCCCAGGCCCGCCCGGGCGAAAAGTGGCTGCTGATGGATAAGGTGTTCGACTTGAAGTCGCAATGATCGGCAGGCACGGATCGACAAGCACAGAGGGCCAAAGACTCGGGTCGCAGTACACAGATTGGGCAAGCGCACGCCCGACGCAAACGCACGAGGAGGATGAATTCATGGACCACCCTGGATTTTCGCGACGGGCATGGCTCGCGGGAGCCGCAACTGCCGCTGGCCTGGCGGCAGTGCCCTGGAACCTGTCAGCCCAGTTGGTGCCTCCAACCGACGAGCCTCCGCAGTCCGGCGATCCCGCCGACCGGGCGCGTCGCATGCAATGGTGGCACCAGGCGCGCTTCGGCATGTTTATTCACTGGGGCCTGTATAGCGTCCTCGGGCGGCATGAGTGGGTGATGGAGAATGAAGGTATTCCCGTGGCCGAGTATGAGCCCCTGGCCAAGCGCTTCCAGCCCAAGCCGAATGCCGCGCGCGAATGGGCTGCGCTCGCCAAGGCGACCGGCCAGAAGTACATGGTGATGACGACCAAACACCATGAGGGCTTCTGCAACTTTGCTACCCAGACCACCGACTACTGCGCCCCTAAACAGGGCCCCGGCCGCGACCTGGTGCGGGAGTACGTCGAAGCCGCCCGCGCCGAGGGCATGCGTGTCGGCTTTTATTATTCCCTCATGGACTGGCACCATCCCGACGGCGCCCGCTGCGCCACCGATGAAGCCGCGCGCCGCCGCTTCGTGGATTACATTCACACTCACATCCGCGAACTGATGAGTAATTACGGCAAGGTGGACGTGCTCTGGTACGACGTCTCCTGGCCTCTCGACCGCGCCGGATGGGAGTCCGACAAGATGAACGAAATGGTGTTCAAGCTGCAGCCGGACATCATCGTCAACAACCGCAATAAGCTGGCCGGCGACTTCGCCACTCCCGAACAGCGCATTACCCCGGAAAACCAGGGCCGCGCCTGGGAGTCCTGCATGACCCTCAACGACAGTTGGGGATACCAGGCCGCCGACGATAACTGGAAGTCGTCGCGAACCGTCATCCGCAACCTCATCACCTGCTGCCGCGATACCGGCAATTACCTGCTGAACATCGGTCCCAAGCCTGACGGCTCCGTCCCTGAGGAGTCGGTGCGCATTCTCGGCGAGGTCGGAAAATGGATGGAGGGAAGCGGCGAAACCGTGCGCCAGTCCGAGCTCTGCCAGGTGCGGCGCCACAATTACGCCAGCTTTACCCGCAAAGGAAACACGCTGTACATGCACGTGCATTTCTGGCCCGAAGGCGGGCAGGTGGCCTTCAGCGGACTGCGGGAGAAGGTGACCTCGGCGCGGCTCCACGTCTCCGGACAGCCCGTCAAGTTCCTGCAGGACGAATTTCGCGTGCGTCTGACGGGCTTGCCTGGCAAGGCCCCGGATTCCCCAGTCACCACCTTGGCCATCGAGTGCGATGCCGAGCCAACTCAGGATTCCATCTTTGTGCGTGAAAATAAGCCGCGCCAGCAGGTGAACGTCACTCACAGCTAGTGAAAAAATCTTTGGCGCAGCCCTTCGGCCTGAGTCGGCATATCCCCAGGCGCCTGGAGCCGCTGAGGTGCCTCGGGCAAAAACAAATTGGGCCTGGAACGAGTATTCAAACCAAGGAGGACAGTTTCCATGCGATTCACCCTGCTCAGTTTGGCCGCGCTGCTCCTGTGCGCAGCCCCGGTTGCGCTTGCCCAGACACCCCAGGCGATGAAGAAGGTTGAGCCGAACACGGCCACATACTTTGGGCCCGCCGACATGGTCCAGGCCTTCAGCAAGGCAACCACACTGATCAGTCAGCCTGGACTCAATTTCCGCGCCAGCACCGGATGGCGGGATAAAGCCGGGCAAGTGGAAGTGCACGAGAACTGGACCGACATTATGTACGTCATGGGTGGCGACGCAACCTTTGTGACCGGTGGAAAGCTGATGAACGGCAAGACGACCGCTCCCGGCGAGATCCGTGGCGATGACGTCGAGGGCGGCCAGACCTACCACCTCCAAAAGGGAGCGTTCCTCGTCATTCCTGCTGGCGTTCCGCATTGGCTCAAGAGTGTGAAGTTGCCCCTGGTGGACTACGTAGTGAAAGTCCCCAAACAGTAGGTCGAGGCCGGCCGCCCCTGGGTTTGGAACGCAAGTCTGGAGATTGCCGGCTGCCAGGAGCCAGGGAATTCAGTATCGCCTTGAACTTGGTAAATTCTGTTGTGCTATTGCTTCAGAGCAAGGTAAGGAAGGAAAGGCTTATGCGAATTGTAAAGCTCGTTGCAGTTGCGTTGCTCCTGTGCGTAGCCTCGGTTGCGCTCGCCCAGACCCAGGCCATGAAGAAAGTTGAGCCCCATCAGGCCACCTACTTCAGCGCCTCCGAAATGGCCGCGGCCTTCTCCAAGGGAGCGACCCTGATTGACCAGCCCGGCCTGAACTTCCGGGCCAGCACCGGCAGGCGCGACCAACCCGGGCAGGTCGAGGTGCACACCGGCTGGACCGACCTGATTTACATCACTGAGGGAGCGGCGACCTTTGTCACCGGGGGAAAGATGATCAACGGCAAGACCACCGCCCCGGGCGAGATGCGTGGCGACCACATCGAAGGCGGCGAAGTCCACCACCTGGAAAAAGGAGCGCTCATCATCATTCCCGCCGGAGTTCCTCACTGGTTCAAGAGCATTGAATCGCCGGTGGTGGATTATGTCGTCAAGGTCCAGAAGCAGTAGGTGCACGGAAACATTGGAATGGTGGAGCAGGCCTTCAGGCCCGCGGCCGGAATCTACGCCACTTCCAGCAGCGCCGTGGGAATGCCGCCGCTCGACACACTGAGCTCCGACTTACCACCGTTTGTCCGTAAGCTGATTTGAGCGCGGCCATTGGCCAGTTGCACTACGCGGGCCGCGCTCGTCACTCCGAGATCGTCGATCAGGGTGCCGTCGCCCGCCACTTCAAAGCGGACAACGTTGCGCGCATCGAGACACAGACTGCCTTTCCCGTCCAGAAGCCTTGCTTCAACCGTCACGCGGTCAGGGTTGCGCTTTAGCTCGCGCACTTCCAGTCGCGCCGGCTTGCCCCAGGGCTCGGTCGTGTACTCAAGCGAAATCTCGTCGCTCACTTCCATTCCACCCTTGGTGGCCACCACTCGAACATGGTTCTCGCCTTCGCGGAAGGGCACCAGCCAGCGCAGTCCGGCGGCAGGGAAGTCCTGGCTGTCGCGCTTCTTGGTCCCCTGCGAGGCGCCGTTCAGGAACAACTCTGCGCTCTCGCAGTTCGAGTACACCTTCACCAGTTTCTTTTCCCCCTTCCCGCCCCAGCGCACCGGCCAGGTGTGCCCATAGATATGCGCCATCGGCTTTTCCGTCCAATACGACTGAAAGACGTAATAGCCCTCCTTGGGCGTCAGGTCGCGGCGTGTAAGGCCCTTTTCGTTGACCTTGGGCAATGGGTTCTCCGGACGCACGGGAGTCGAAAAGTCCTTGAAAATCCACTGCGCCGCCCCTGTCAGCCAGGGCATGGTCTCCTGTTCCTTCAGGTGCCAGTCGAACAGGTTGCAGGCGTAGGTTTCTGACCAGTCGCCGTCGGCGGAAGCCCGCGTGACGCCGCCGGTCAGCAGGTAGTCCATGCCGCGCTCGTCCGTACCCTGCCCGGTCGCGATGCTGGAAATCACCTTGTCGGGATCTTCCGAGTGGCGCCCGGCATGGCTGTCGGCCCCCCATTCCATGTGGATGAAGTGGTTGACCTTCTTCATCTCCTCTTCCGAGGAACTTTTGTATTCGGTGTAGCGGCCGCGGTACCATCCCGCCCAGATCGAGGGTGAGTAGACGTCCGGAATATCTTTGGCGAAGTCGCAGCGCCGGATGCCAGTCACGCGCGAGGGGTCCAATTGGTGCGCCGTGGCGTTCAGTTCCGCAAGGAAGGCGCGAATGCGCTCCTGGTCCTGCGTGGGATACTCTCCCGGCCAGTCATCCTCGTTGCCCAGGCCCCAGATCACCACCGCGGGATGATTGGAGTGCTGGTCGATCAGGCTGTGCAGGCTGGCCCGCGCCTGCGCCTGCCAGCGCTCTCCTCCGATGCCGCTGCGGCACCAGGGAATCTCTTCCCATACCATGATCCCCAGTTCATCGCAGCACTCGAGCACAATGCGCGATTGCTGGTAATGCGCCAGGCGGATGAAGTTCGCCCCCAGGTCCTTGATCATCCGCATTTCCCGGCGAATCAGGTCTTCGGTCATGGCCGCGCCTAGCCCGGCATGGTCTTCGTGCCGTTGCGTGCCGCGAATCAGCAGGCGCTCGCCATTCAGCTTGAATGGGCCGTGGGTCACAAATTCGTAGGAACGCACGCCGAAGCGCTCGCTCGCGGCACTCGTCCCATGCTCGTTCTCCAGGGTTACCTCGCAGCGGTAGAGGGCAGGACGAGCAGGCGACCAAAGCTCCGGGCGGGCGATCTCGAAGCTTGCCAGGTCGCGATTGCCGGACCATGGCACCAGGGTCAGGGACTTCGACTCAACCTGGCGGCCATTAGGATCCACAATGCGAATCGCCACGCCCAGCGAACCGGACGCCCGCGATGGATTGTGGAGGCGGGCCCGGACCGTGACCGTAGCTCTGCCCGAAGGCTGCAGCTTGGGTGCAATGTGTACTCGCTCCAGCGAGACCGCCGGCACGTATTCCAGATTGATGTAGCGGTAGGCGCCGCCGTAGAGATTGAAGTCGCTCAGATCCGATGGCAGCCGTTCCAGGTCGCGAGTGTTGTCGCAAACCACCGCCACCGGGACATTCTCTTTATTGGCCGGATCGCGCCGGGCCCGCTCCGCCGGCTCGGTGATGTCGAAGGTGAATTCGTCGTAACCGCCGACATGCTCGCCAACTTCTTCCTGGCCGACAAACAACTTCGTTGTCTGTCCCGCGCCTTCAAAGTGGAGCAGCGTGCGCCCCCCGGGAAACGGATTGGCCAGCCGCAGGTTCGTGCGATACCAGCCCGCACCGCGGTAGTAGGTTGTATCGGGATCCACGGCGTCGGTGGCATTGAAGCAATGTGGCATCACCACCGGCGTCCAGCGAACGCCCGGATTGACGGCCGCGCCCTGCCATACCTCCCACATGCCTCCCAGGGGGCCGCGAAAGTATTCCCAGCCTTTCAGTAACCGCATTTTGTTTGTCGCCGGGCTGGAGGGCGCGCTCGGCGCCTGTGCCATGAGGGTTGGCGAAACGAGGGCTGGCGAAACCACGCTCGCGGCCGCCGCGATGGTGGAGGACTTCAGGAATTCACGGCGGGTCAAGCTGGCTTTATGGCTTGGCATTAGGGCTTTCCTGCTGGCTCGATAATCAATTATGCCGAAACGTGTTCCACCACAGTACTAAAAAGCGCTTTGACTATCCCATCGGTTACCATATAATGCCTCGCCGTGCCACATGATAAGACAGCAACGACTCCTCGCCGCTCCCCCTACCAGATTCAGGTCCTTGACCGCGCTTTAGGCGCGCTGGAGGCACTGGCTCGTCGCGGCCCCGATTTGACCCTGGGGCAGCTTTCCGAGGCCCTGGGCTTGCACAAGAGCACGGCCCACCGGTTGATCCGGGTTTTGGAACGCCACCGGCTGGTTGAGAAAAATATCAACAACGGCAAGTATCGGCTGGGACTGAAGCTGTTCGAACTCGGTACCCGTGCCGTATCGCAGCTCGACCTGCGGGAGCGCGCCCATCCCTTTCTGGAACAGGTGATGCTTTCGACCGGCGAAACCGTCCACCTCTGTGTCTATGACGCGGGAGAGGTGGTCTACCTGGACAAGATCGAGCCGGCGCGCAGCGTACGCATGGCTTCTACCGTGGGAAGGCGGAATCCGGCTTATTGCACCGCGGTTGGCAAGGCCATCATGGCGCATCTCCCGCAAGACCAGCTCGAAGCCGCTACCCAGAGACACGGCCTGAAGCGTCTGACTCGTAATACCATCTGCACCCTGGAGGAACTGCACGCGGAACTGGCGAATGTACGTGCCCAGGGTTACGCCGTCGACAACGAGGAAAACGAGGAAGGACTGAGTTGTGTCGGAGCTGCCATCTGGGGATTTTCTCCTTATCCGTTGGCGGCAATCAGCGTATCCGGTCCCACTTTCCGCATCACCAGTGACAAAATTCCGCAGGTGGCGCAGGCGGTGGTCGCCAGCGCTGCAGGCCTGTCCCGCGAGCTGGGTTACCAGGCCCCGGCAGCGGCAGAGGAAAGCGACGCCCGGTTGATACAGGCCTAGCAGGCTGCTGAAAGACTCCAAGACCGTGCCTTGTTTTGAAACCGCACGGCCTCATCGCTGCCGCCAGGATTGATAATAAACTGGGCTTTGGCCCCGCAGCCGCTCTAAGACGCCTTCGACGCCGACGATGAGTCATGTGGATCAATCCGCTTAGGAGTGAAACAAGTGAGTGCCAATTCGATGACCAGTTCCTCTTCGCTGAGTAGCCAGGGAAATATCTTCCGCAAGACCAATGCCCACAAAGGGCGCAAGGTCTGTATCACCCCCGAAAACAGCACCATGAAGCATCTTTGCTATGCGCGCACGCTGCTCGACGGCTCCACGCCGGAAGTGCGCTTTTCCACCGGCCCCCGCGAAACCGGCCTCATCTGTCTCGCCGGCGAAGTGCAGGTCGCAGCCGGTGGACGGCAATTCACCCTGAAGGCGCGCGACTCTGCCTATATTCCTCGCAACTCGGAAATCACCCTCAAGACCGGTAGCAGTGCCGATATCGCCGAGTTCTCCTCCGACGTGGACAACGATTACCCGCTGCAGGTCGTGCCCTACTCCGAGGTGGAGAAGAATGACTCCCTGCACTTTGTGGCCGGAGGCCCCAGCTGCACTCGCGACCTGAATATTCTTCTTGGCAAGAACGTGCAGGCGGGACGGCTGGTGGCCGGCCTTACCGTTTCCGATGCCGGCAACTGGACCAGTTGGCCGCCCCACGAGCACGCCGCCATGCTGGAAGAGATGTACGTGTACATTTACATGCCGCCTCCCGCTTTCGGAGTGCAGTTCGTCTACACCGATACCGATCAGCCTGAACTCGCCGTCATGGTGCGTGACGGTGACGCCGTGCTCATGCCCGCCGGCTATCATCCCAACGTCTCGGCGCCCGGCCACCGCATCGGCTTTCTTTGGGCGATGGCCGCTCACCGCGAGAAAGAGGACCGCCAGTTCGGAGTGGTGAACGTCCAGCCCGGCTTGAACCAGTCGGGATCGGGCCTGGAAGCCAGCCGAAAAGAAGCGAGCAGGAAATAGCTCGTGGTCCTGGACGAGTTCAAGCTCGATGGAAAAACTGCCCTGGTGACGGGAGCTTCCCGTGGATTGGGCGCTGCCATTGCCGTGGCCCTGGCGGAAGCCGGCGCGGACGTCATCTGCCACGGCAACTCGCGCTCTCCCCAGGATACCTGCGCGCAAATCCAGCGCCTCGGACGCCGCGCCACCGCCGTCCAGGCCGATTTGTCGCGGCCCGAGGGCGCGCAGCAAACATTTGAGCAAGCCGAGCGCTTCGCTCCGGTCGATATCCTGGTCAATAACGCCGGAGCCATTCATCGCAGCCCGGCCGCCGAATATAGCGACCAGGATTGGGCTTTCATCCTGGAAGTCAATCTCAACAGCGTCTTCCGCTTGTGCCGCATGGCGGGCGCCAGGTGGCTGGAAAACAAACGGACAGGAAAAATCATCAACATTGCGTCGTTGCTTGCCTTCCAGGGCGGCATCACCGTTCCCGCGTATGCCTCTTCCAAGGGCGCCGTGGGGCAGCTCAGTAAGGCGCTCGCCAACGAGTGGGCGGGGCGCAGCATCAACGTGAACGCCATTGTCCCGGGCTATATGAATACCGACAACACTCTGCCGCTGCAGCGGAACGAAACTCGCAACCGTCAGATCCTTGAGCGCATTCCTGCCGGCCGTTGGGGACAACCAGAGGACATCTGCGGGGCTGCGGTCTTCCTTGCCTCCGACGCCAGCCGCTACGTGCACGGACACCTCCTGGTGGTGGATGGCGGGTGGATGGCGCGCTGAACATTTCGCTTTCGGGTGTGATACCGTATACCCCCTTTGGCGTTCGACAGCGTTAACTAGATAAAGGACTCGCTTATGTCTCCTGTTTCGCCTTCGACGCGTTCCACCTCGGTTCCAGGCGTGCCTCCGGGAGAATCCGCCCGCCCCGGCGGCCACTATCGCTGGGTCATCTGCGCGCTGATTTTCTTTGCCACGACCATCAATTACATGGATCGCCAGGTGCTGGGAATCCTGGCGCCCTACCTGCAGCGCACCATCGGCTGGAGCGACATCCAGTACGGCTACATCATTGCCGCCTTTCAGGCCGCCTACGCCATTGGCCTGCTTGGCATGGGCCGTGTGATTGATCGTTTGGGGACCCGCATCGGATACGCGATCTCCATCGGAATCTGGAGCCTTTCCGCCATGGGCCATGCCCTGGCTGGATCGGTTTCGGGATTCATGACAGCACGCTTCATGCTGGGCATCGGCGAATCCGGAAATTTTCCCGCTGCGATCAAGACCGTCGCCGAATGGTTCCCCAAGAAAGAGCGGGCCCTCGCCACCGGAATCTTCAACTCCGGCACCAATATCGGCGCTGTAATCGCCCCCCTGACGGTGCCTTGGATCACACTGCACTGGGGCTGGCGCTGGGCATTCCTGTTCACCGGCTTCTTCAGCGCTACGTGGTTGGTGTGCTGGCTGCTCATCTATCGCAAACCGCAGGAAGATCCCAGGGTTTCCAAAAGCGAGCTGGCGTATATCCTCAGCGATCCCGCCGAGCCCACCACCCAAATTCCCTGGAGCCACCTGTTGCCCCATCGGCAGACTTGGGCCTTTGTGCTCGGCAAGTTTCTCACTGATCCCGTCTGGTGGTTCTATCTCTTCTGGATGCCAAGCTACCTGCACAGCGCGCACGGGTTGTCGCTCACCCAACTCGGCCCTCCGCTGGTGGTGATCTACGTGATGGCGGATGTCGGCAGCGTTGCCGGCGGCTGGCTGTCCTCCACTCTTCTGAAGCGGGGATGGACGCCCAACCGGGCCCGTAAAACTGCCATGCTGATTTGCGCCCTGGCTGTGCTACCCATCGTCACCGTGTCCAGGGTCAGCAGCTTGTGGCCGGCAGTTCTGCTGATCGGTCTGGCCACCGCCGCTCATCAGGGCTGGTCCTGCAATCTGTTTACGCTGACGTCCGACATGTTTCCTCGCAGGGCGGTCGCTTCGGTCGTGGGCATGGGCGGCTTCGGCGGCGCCATCGGCGGAATGTTTATCGCCGATTTCGCCGGCCACGTCCTGCAGTGGACCCACAGCTACTTTTCCCTGTTTCTGATTGCCGGTTCCGCCTACTTGATTGCATTGCTGGTCATCCACCTGCTCGCGCCCCAACTCACGCCGGCGCCGGTGGAAGCGGAAGTGAAGGCATGAAGCCGTTGCAGCGGCAGCATGGGAGAAGTGAAAGCCTGAAGAGAAGTAAACGCATAAAGTGAAACTCTGTGCTGTACCTCGTTCCCGGTTTTCAGCAAACCGTTCAACCGTGCGGCAAGCATGCGCTGTTCCTGAGGAGGCGGGTCCACGGGATGCTGGGGATTTCAAGGACCGGTGGCGCAGGCCCTCGATCCTGCGTTCCAGAACCACCGGTGGCGCAGTGCCGCTCGAGATCGCTGCGTTTCCAGAACCACCGGTGGCGCAGGCCCTCAGGCCTGCGTTCCAGGACCGTACAGGAGGATTCGTGAAGCTGTTGCGCGTGGTTCTGATGGTGCTCCTTGCGGCGGGCGGCGCATGGGCTGAGCCGCATTTGAAGGCCATCAAGATCGCCGTCACCAATCCCACCGGCCAAGATCGTCCCGCCGCCGGCATCACTCTTTCCATCGCGGATCTTCTGAAAGTCGCTCCCGATTTCTATGCCGGCTCGCAGATCGTTACCGCCACCGATGCGGCCACCGTGGCAGAAGACGCGGCGGTTCTGCAGGCCGACGAATTGCCTTCTCAGGTCGACGATCTCGACGGCGACCATAAACCCGATGAGCTGGCCTTTCAGCTCGACCTCAAGCCTCATCAGACGCGCGTGGTCACCATCACCTACGGTCCTCCGGACCGCATTTTCCGCTTGCGCGGCGACTATGCCCCGCGTACCAATGCGCTTTTAATCTGAAAATTGACGGCATGGGCTGGGAGTCGGATCGCATCGCCTTCCGCCTCTACTTCGATAAGCGTAACGCTATCGATATCTATGGCAAAACCCGTCCCATGCTGCTGCTGGACCGTTTCCAGACTCCCGGATACGTCTACCACAATGCCTCGCCGGACGGCCGCGACATCTATCTGGTTGCCGACGCCATCGGCGCCGGCGCGGTTGCCGGATGGGTCGATGGCGCCGCTGCCAAAGTCGCGGATGTCGCCGATCGCCAGTGGCGCATCATCTCCACCGGCCCGGTGCGCGCCATTGTCGAATTGGACTACAACCGCTGGACGGTCGCCGGAAAGACCCTCAGCGTCCGATCCCGCATTGTCATGTGGGCGGGGGAACGCGGCTTCACTCAGACCATCACCTCGGCCGACGCCGGCGACTTCGTCTTCGCCACCGGCCTCACCCGGCAGCAGAACATCCCGGATCTGCGCTCCGCTTCCGGTGACGCCGAGCCCTGGGTCGCAATGTGGGGCCAGCAGGTGGTTCAACCCGCGAACCAGGCCGCCTCGCCCATCCTGAAAGGGACGAATCTGGGATTGGCCGTCATCATGGCGCCGGGGTCCGCCGCTTCCGCCCAGCAGGACAGCAAGGACTACCTGCTCACCTTCCCCTTGAAGAATCAGAGCGCCTCCTGGTACACCATGGCCGCCTGGGACCAGGAGGCCAGCAACGACCCCGTCCCCGTCGGAACCGCCAACGAGCGCCGTTCTTACGTCAACTTCCTTGCTAACGGCCAGGCCATCACCACCCAGGACCGCTTCCTCGACGCCGTGCGCCAGCAGGCCTCGCGCATGCAGCATCCGGCAACTGTGCGCTTCCTCTCCTCCGCGCCCCAAACCCAGTCCGCGCCTCCGGATACGCTCCATCCCGCGGGCCAGCGCAGTTACCAGCAGGCCATTGATCTGCTTCGGGCCGAGGTAGACCGCACCGCGCAAAAGTGGGCGCCGGTGGTGAGCGCGGCTGCTCCCGCCTCCTTGAACGCCCACACTGGCGCGGGATTCTTCACCGAAGCCGATAACAAAACCGGCGAGTGGAAACAGCAGAAAGGCTTTTTCTGGACCGGGAGTTTCTGGACCGGTGAGCTCTGGAAGCTCTACCAGCGCACCCACGACGAGAAGTACCGCCGCTGGGCTGAGTTGTGGACCTCCCGCCTGACCGGCAAGGAAGGCGAGCAGAACCACGACACCGGCTTTCTGTACTTCTATTCTTCCATCGCCGGTTACCAGCTCACGCACGACGCCAAACTGCGCCAGAGCGGTCTGCGCGCCGCCCAGCGCCTCTCCGACCTTTACAACCCGGCAACCCAGCTCATCCCCGCCTGGGGACCGAACGGCGACGACACCATCATCGACACCATGATGAACCTGCAAACTCTTTTTTGGGCCAGCGATGAAACCGGTGATCCCAAATGGCGGGAGATCGGCCTGAAGCACGCTGTGCGCACCGCCGAATGGTTCGTGCGTCCCGACGGCTCTACCGTGCAGTCCGTGCACTACAATCCCGGCGACAACCGGCAGGAGTTCCACTTGCACGGCGGCGGCGATGAGACTCTGGTTTTGCCGAACCACGCCGCGCCCGGCCAGCGGGTGTTCTCTCATACCCACCAGGGTCTGGCCTGGAACACCACCTGGTCGCGGGGAGAAGCCTGGGCACTCTACGGCTTTGCCACCGCCTATCGCGAGACCCACGATCAGCGCATGCTGGACACCGCGCAGAAGATTGCCGGTTATATCCTCGGCGAACTGCCCGAGGATGGCGTTCCCTGGTACGACTTCAACGACGAGGGCGTTCTTTACCGCAACCGCGACTCCTCGGCTGCCGCCATTACCGCCGACGGCCTGCTCACCCTTGCCGATGCCACGCCCGATAAATCTCAGGCTGATGCCTACCGCGAGGCCAGCCGCCATATCACCCAGTCGTTGATCGACCGCTACCTCACTCCGTCCTTTGCCGGGGACACCACGCCTCCGGGCCTGCTCCGCCACGGCTGCTCTACCCGTCCCGATGACGGAGGCCTGATCTACGGCCAATACTTCCTGCTGGACACGCTCCTTCAATTGCAGCCCAAGGAATAGTCAGGTGAGACGCTTCAGGTATGGAATTCTAGCTGTCGCTCTTTCTGCATGCTGCGCAATTCCCGCTGCGGCGGTAGACCATCCGTCCGCCCTCCCGCGCGTCTTTCTTTTGGACGCCCATGTCCTGCGGCAGGAGAAGAGGCTGGCCTCCGCCAACCCGCAGAATGCCATTCTGCAGGCCGTTCGGCGCGCCGCCGGCCGTGCTTTGCCCGAGGGGCCTTTCTCGGTGATGCAGAGCAAGATCGTTCCTCCCAGCGGGGATCGCCATGACTACATGACTCAGGGACCCTACTGGTGGCCGAACCCGAACAAGCCCGCCGGCCTCCCCTACATTCGCCGCGACGGGGAACGCAATCCCGAACTCGACAAGTTACCCGACGAGAAGCTGATGGGCAGCATGGCCGGCGATTCCCGCACGCTCGCCCTCGCCTACTATCTCACCGGGGACCGCCAATACTCCCAACGCGCGGCTCTGCTGCTGCGCGCGTGGTTTATCGATCCCGCAACCCGGATGAACCCGAATTTCGAGTATGCGCAGGGAATTCCAGGCATTACCACCGGACGGGGTATCGGAATTATTGAGAGCCGGCTGTTGACCTCGGCGGTGGATGCCGTGGGATTGCTCCAGGGCTCGCCGGACTGGAGCGCCTCTGACCAGGAAGCCGTCAAAGCCTGGTTCGACAACTTTCTGGCTTGGCTGCAGACCAGCGATCACGGCAAGGTCGAGTCTGCCGCCAAGAATAATCACGGCACCTACTACGATGTGCAGGTAGCGGATTTTGCGCTCTTCGTCGGTAAGCGAGATCTTGCCCGCAGCATCATCGAGCAGGCAAAACAGAAGCGCATTGCGCGCCAGGTGGAAACGGATGGCCGCCAACCCCTGGAACTCGCGCGCACCAAGTCGTTCGGCTATAGCGCCTTCAATGTAGCCGCCTACAGCCTGCTGGCCACCCTCGGCGAATCCGCCGGAGTCGACCTGTGGCACTACCGCACCGCGGACGGCCGCAGCATCCAGGCCGCGCTCGACTTTCTAATTCCATATGCCAGCGGGAAAAAGGGTTGGCCCTACCAGAAGATCCTGGGCTTTCACGGAGAAGAGCTGTTGCTCCCGTTGCTTCGCGCCGCTAAGGCGCTCGGTGACCCAAAGTATGCGCGGGCGGCGGACCATCTCAAGAGCGACCCGGAGAGCATCGGCCAGGCGCTTCTCCGCGCCGCCCTCGCCAGCCGGCTAGGAATGCCGGCTCGGCAGCCATAAAATAGGCTGCCGAATCGGATAGTTGCGGATAATTTCTTCAACCGTTGGATCAGGATCCAGTTGCTTCCACAGCTGAATGTATTTCGGCTGCTCCAGCGCCACTCCCGCGAACAGCAGACTGGGCTGGCGCACCGGCCAGTCATTCCAATATTCCACGTCGTGTTTGTAGGGCCACTCCCCCTTGTCCGCGATAAACGGGTACAGGAACGCCATCGCCTTGGCAAAGCTGCGTCCGTCCGGCAGTTGGTAGGCGAACAGATTGTCCTCGGGCGTGCTCAGGATCTGGCATAGAGTCCCCATGGCATCGAGGTTAAACAGGCAATAGCCGTAAGGTTTCGTGCGCCGCAGTTCCTCGGGAAAGCTGCCGTTCGCCGCCACCTGGTGCGGCAACTGCATCTGCTTGAATCGTGTCCTGCAGTCTTCCCGGACCTCTTCGTTGCCCGTCAGCGTCGCAAATTCCGACGCCTGCACCGCCCAGCAGGTGCCGTGATTGTTCCTGGCGTCCCGCTCCTGCATGCCGTTCTTGGAGGTCGTCATCCACTTGAGGTATTGGCTGAACCACTGCTTCACCCCTTTCGCTTCCGCGGCGGACAATCCTTTGCCCTCGGCAATCACCGGCACGGCGCGCGCCACCTCCACCAGGTGCAGCGTATCGATAATGCCGATCCCTCGTCCCGTAGTGATGCCGTGAATTGCCTGCGCATATTGCAGGTTGGGATTCATCAGCGTCTTGGGATCGAGAAACCACGCCCGCAGGTGCTTCGCCGCATGTTCCGCATATTTCCCCTCATGGGTGACCATCCATGCCGCTGCCAGCGCAGGTGCCTGCAGGCTTAAGCGGATGAGCGCGTGACGGTGCTGATTGAAATTGCCGGGATTCGACATGCCGTCGCGCTGAATGTACGGCCCGCCCGGATTCTTCGGGTCCGGCCACCAGTAGTCTCCCTCGGAGAAGTAATCGTGCTTGCCTCCGGCGCTGCGCGGGCTTGAGTACGCCGTGACGGTGATCGGTTCTTCTTTCAGGTAGCGGTTCGCGGCCGTCAAGATCCGATGCCGGTCAATGGTCGCGATGTCCGGAACAGCAACCGACTCGTCGGCCGGCGAAGCAAAAGCTCGCCCGGCTGCGGTCGCGGCAAACAAGGCCGCGCAAAATTCTCTTCGGGAAAACAGGCTCACGCGCTCCTCGCAAAAGCCGCTTTTGTAGGAAGTCTCATTATTGCTCCGCGCCTGGCGACGATGCCCCTCCGGCCTGAAATTGGCCATGAAGCCGGATGTCCCGCGACGAGGACCCCACCATCACTTTGTACGTCCCAGGAGCCAGGTTCCAGCGGTGCTGCTGCACGTCCCAGTAGGAAAGTGCCGGAGTGTCCAGCATCAGGTGCACGTGCTTGGTCCTGCCCGGCGCCAGTGAGACTTTCTCAAACCCTTTCAGCTGCTTCGGCGGCTGAGGCGCTCCGGTCGTCGAGGGAAGCCCCACATACAGTTGCGCCACCTCGGCGCCGGCCACGTGTCCGGAGTTACGGAGATCGAAATCCACCGACCAGTGGCCTGGGTTGCCGGGCTGGGCAGCCACCTTCAAATTCGAGTAGGCAAAGGTCGTGTACGACAACCCGTGCCCGAAGGCAAACAGCGGTTCAATGTTCTTCTCGTCATAATGCCGGTAGCCCACGAACACGCCTTCCGAATAATGCGCCACCCCGTCCACTCCCGGATATTGTGCCGGGGTGTTCGTCGGCTCGTCCTGCACGCGGCGGGGAAATGTCAGCGGCAATTTTCCCGAGGGATTTACCGTTCCAAAAAGCACGTCGGCCACCGCGTTGCCGTCTTCTTCTCCCGGATACCATGCCTCCAGAATGGCCGGGACCTTCTCGATCCACGGCATCAGTACGGCCGAACCCGTCTTCAGCACGACAATCGTCCGTGGATTCGCCGCCGCGACCTTTGCAATCAGTTCATCCTGGTTTGCTTCCAGGTTCAGGGTCTGGTCGCGGCCTTCACGGTCGACCTTGCTGACCATCACGATGGCCACATCCGCGCCCTGCGCCAGGGCCGCCGCTTTCTCCATATCGCTGCCATCGGAAGAAGTCACTTGCACCGCCGAACCCGCGCGCTTTTGAATTCCCGCCACCGGATCCACCGTGTACAGCGGAACTACATGCGAGCTTCCGCCCCCGCCGGTGACCGCCGCCGCTGCGCCCGGACCGATCACCGCAATGGTCTTCACCTTGCCCAGTGGCAGCAGTCCTCCCTCGTTCTTCAGCAGCACCATGCCCTGTTCTGCCATGGCGCGCGATTTCGCTCCGTTTTCCCTGGCTGGAATGGGCTTGGGTACCGGCGGATGGTCGAACACTCCAAAGCGCATCATGGTCCGGAAGCGTCGCACCAGCTTCTCGTCAATCACCGAAACCGGAACCTGGCCCGACTCCACCGCAGCCTTCAGCGCGTCCCCAAAGTATTGCCCCGTCGGCATCTCCAGGTCGAGTCCGCCCATGGCCGAGGGAACCGTGCTGTGCACAGCTCGAAAGTCGGAGGTAATGAACCCCTCGAAATGCCACTCCTTCGTTACGATGTCCAGTAGCGGAGCATTCTCGCAGTTGAACGTCCCGTTTACACGCGGGTAGGCGCACATCAGCGAGGCGCTGTGCCCCTGCACGATGGACGCCCGGAAAGCCGGCAGATAAATCTCGCGCAGCGTGCGCTCGCCAATCTCTTCGTTGACGGTGAATCGGTCCGTCTCCTGGTTATTCGCGACATAGTGCTTCACGTTGGCAATCACTCCCTGGCTCTGGATGCCCTCAATGTTGCTCGCCGACATTTGCCCGGCCAGAAACGGGTCTTCGCCATAACCCTCGAAGGTCCGCCCGTTCTGCGGCAGGCGCGCAATGTTGATGTCGGGAGCCTCCACCAGCGCGTTCCCGATGTCCTTCGATTCCTCGCCTGCGATGCTGCCGTACTGCCTTGCCAGGTTCACGTCCCAGGTAGCGGCCAGAGAAATGGGAGAGGGAAGCGCCGTCGCCGGGTCCTGTGGGTGGCTCTGGGTCACGTCGCCCGGACCAGCGCCCGCTGGACCATTGGTAATCCGAAAGGCAGGAATCCCCAGCCGCGCTATGCCCGGAACATAGCGATAGTGATCGTCGTCCCGAATGCCGTGCAGTTCCTGGACTTTCTCGTCCAGGGTCATCTGCTTCACAATCGCCCGCGCCCGCTGGTCGAAATCCTGGGCCATGGCATTCCCTGCGAACAGAACGGCCACGAAAACAACCGAAGCAACGGAAACAAGGACTGTGGCCCAAATGGCGGGCCCGCGCATTTTCACCTGCTGCATCGTTTCACCTGTCGGAATGTTGTCTCGCGCTGCGACGCGCGCTACCTGTAACAAACATCGCACTCGAAATCAAGCCTTTGCCGTCCCCATGCGCCCGCCCGGGCCTGCGTTGCGGGAAACTGGCTCTCGCCGTATCAGTGGGATTCAAGGTATGCTTCTGTGCCCCAACGGTTGTTGAAAAACACCCAAACCGATGGCGCAGGCCTTTCAGGCCTGCGTTTGCGCTCGTGCTCGAGCCCCTGAAGATGCAGGGCGCCTCCGGATCGACTATCGCGCCCATGGCCATACGATGATCCTGCTCACCAGGACTCTCGCGCATCGCCCTGCGCGCCGGCACATTTTTTTATTGCTTCTTCCAGGTCATATTCACCGTCACCGGAATGTCGTTCTTGATGGGAATAGTGAAGAGTTTGGGCGGATCAATTTTGAAATCGGACACCGTCGTGGGAATCGTCCCAGTTACTTCGTGGACGTCTCCCTGAATCACCTGATGGAACGTGACCTGGTTGTAATGCGCCATCTGGCCGGCAAACTGGATATCGAGACTGCAGCGGATGGTGGCGTCGTCAATTTCCGATTGCGGCAAGTCGAAACGCACCGTAATCATGGGATATTGCGCCCCCCGCGTCACCTGCAGCATGTGCAGGTCGCGGTTGCTGTCTCCCGAGTCAAAGGATTTCACCGGCACCGCGACCAGGAAGTTGCAGCTTCCGGACTGGCAAACACCCTTGCCCTTGGCGTCGTGGCTGACGCCGTTCATCTCGTGCAGCGGGTGGGATACATGATAGCTGAGTGTCGATTTCGTCAGGACCCATTGGCTGTCCGCTCGGGCAAGCAGCGGGAAGGTAAGAAGTAAAAGAAGAATCCGCAGTTTGTTCATTCATTCGTCCTTGTCGGGAACCTCGTCGGGAGAGGCACGAGAGCTGGTTATTTTTCGTTGCCGCTGTTTCGCGCCGCTGCGCTGATCCAGTCACCAGCGTCCTGTTGAACAAACGTATGTTCGGGCGAGGGATGACGAAGATGGACTGCGGAAAGCAGGCCGTTGCCCGCGCTCGATGCCGAGCCCGACCTGATGGCCACGGACGCAATTGCCAGCCCGTACGCGATGGCCGTTACAGCAGCCACCGCGCCGTGCGCGCTGGCGATTCCGTGAACCCGCTCCCCATTGCTTTTCTGCGAAAACGCCATCGCGCCCAGAATCGGAGTCAGGATCATCCCCGGACCATGGATCCAGGCCAGCGCTTTGTGCAGGCGAATCGGGCCTTCGCTGCGGGTGCCCGGAATCTTGGGAGCAAAAATCGCATAGTAGGCGCTGGCAAAGTACAAGCCCGCCGTGGCCGTGCCTAAGGCGGCATGCAGGTCCCGGCTAGAAGAGCTGGTGCTTCTTCCTCCGGCGAAGCCGCCCGTGAAAACCGTGGCCACCATGGGAATTGCCGCCAGCAGGCCTAGCCGCTGGTGCACCTGCAGCATGTGCGACCGCTTATTCAACAGGGCCTGCTGCTGGGCGCTGCCCTGGGTCTGGGATTGGCCGAATCCCAGGTCCTGCAGCGAAATCGCCCCGTTCAAACTCATGTCGAGGGTTTCAGTCGCTCCTGCCGCCAGCGTTACCTTTTCGGTTTTGGTCTCGAAGCCCGCCGCCGTGGCCGAAACCTCATAATCTCCGGGCGCCAAATTCGCCGCCGTAAAGGATCCGCTGGAGCTGGTCTGGATTTGGATCGAATGCCCGCTGGCGGCGTTCTTGATGGAAATTGCCGCGTCCGGCACGCCCACCCCCGATGGTCCCTTCACCGTACCGGACAGCGTGGCGTTCGCGGTCTGCGCCTGCGACGCAACCGAGATCAACAAACACACTACGAGTCCCACCCGAAGCAGAGAGTTTGTCACTTTCGGATTCATCGGAGTTCTTCCTCTCGATCTGGATCTTTCGCCATGCCGCTGTTTCGAATCTAAGCCTGCCTCAAGCGCGTGGCAAATAGGACCTCCGCTTTGCATCGCGGATTCCGCTTCACAGGCCGCTGCCAACATTCCTCTCTAACGGTTGCTGGAAAATACCCACAACCGGTGGCGCAGGCCTTTCAGGCCTGCGTTAATACGGCGAATCGAAATGGCGGCTTTAGCCGCTGAGGTAGTTCGATTACGTTTCTCATCAGCCTGCCCTAAGACGAACCAGATCAACTTTGCATCGCGGATTCCGCTCCACAGGCCGATGCCAACATCCTCTCTAACGGTTGCTGGAAAATACCCACAACCGGTAGCGCAGGCCTTTTCAGGCCTGCATTAATATGGCGGATCGAAATGGCGCTTTAGCCGCTGAGGTAGTTTGATTGGGTTTCTCATCAGCGTGCCCTAAGACGAACCAGATCAACTTTGCATCGCGGATTCCGCTCCACAGGCCGATGCCAACATTCCTCTCTAACGGTTGCTGGAAAATACCCACAACCGGTGGCGCAGGCCTTTCAGGCCTGCGTTAATAGGGCGAATCGAAATGGCGGCTTTAGCCGCTGAGGTAGTTCGATTACGTTTCTCATCAGCCTGCCTAAGACGAACCAGATCAACACTGGTGAACAGTGTCGTGGTTAGATGCCCATGCAAAGAACAAGCCGGGACATCATCGAGACTCTGTTCGAGAGAGCCCGAAATGCGCCTGCGACCAGCCCGCGGCATCGTCGTTCTAAACCCGCGCGGGTGTACAATGTTGCGGTTTTTGTGGGATCCTCGAACAATTGCGGATCGGATTCCTCAGGCGAGCGCGGATCGTATATTGCACACTTCAGACAACGGTCCCCAAGCTCAAACGTCGAAGCTCGAATCGAAACTCGAAAAAGCACGACATCGGTTCTACCCCGCCTGCGCTGCAGGGGGCTTCAACCAATTACGTTCTGTGGGGGAGCTATGAAAATTCAGCGCCTCGGGAGCATCGCGCTTCTGATGCTCGGAACAGCCGGACTGGCGTGCGCGCAACAAAGTCCGGCCGCCGACTTCATTCCCGACAACATCTTTCAGGGCTCCAGCCTCGCCGCCTGGCACGTTGTCGGTCAGGCCGATTGGAAAGCGCAGAACGGAGAAATTACCGGCACAGGCAGGCCCGGTGGCAAGGGTGGCTGGCTCATGCTGGACAAGTCCTATCAGGACCTGCAGTTCTTTGCCCAGTTCCGCTGCACAGGCGAGTGCAAAACGGGTGTGCTGGTGCGGGCGCAAAAAACTCCCACCGGATACAAAGGACAGTTTGTCTCCCTCTCGCCCGACGATCTGAATTCCTATCAGGTCACCCTCGACAACCAGGGACAGGAACTCTCGCGCAAGCAGGGAGAAGTCTTTACTGGAATGGCGCGAGTCGCGCCTCCTGAGAGCGAACCCAGAAGGCCGGGCACCGAAGGCCCGCTCACGGCAACGCCCGCTGCCGTCGAAGCCTCGCGGCGTGCCAACGGAGTGGTCGCGCCTGGCGGCCGCCCGGGTCTGCCGCCCCCAGTCGAAATCCCTTCTCTCGAACCGGCGCCCACCGGTCTGCATCCGGACTGGAACACCATCGAAGTCGTCATGGATGCCAACATCCTGCGGCCCTATGTGAACGATGCCAATGGCATCCTCCCGCGTGATTCCGGGGACGAAGGCGATGGCTACGGCCCCATGGCGCTCTATGTCGGCCCCGGCGCGCAGGTGACCTTCAAGGAAGTCGCATTCAAGGACCTGAACCTGCAAACCATTCCTGCGGCCTACGAATCCAGCCGCTTCCGCGAGCAGCAGCTCGATCAGTTCTACTACGCCTGGGGAGCTGACGCCGGCGACATCAACCGCGACGGAGTTCTGGACGTCGTCGCCGGTCCTTACTATTACCTGGGCCCGGATTATCTGCAGCGCCGCGAAATCTACCTGGTCAATCCCTTCGCCCCGGGCACGCAGTTCACCAACAACATGGTCGCCTACGTCTACGACTTCACCGGGGACGGATGGCCCGACGTGCTGGCTGGACAGGGACGTGCCATGAACCTCTACGTCAATCCCAAGGGTGAAAACCGGCGCTGGGAGAAGTACCCCGTCCTGCCGCAGATCGATAGCGAGTTGGCCTTGATGTACGACGTGGATGGCGATGGCAAGCCCGAAATTGTCTTTGGCAGCAAGGCGACTCTTTATTACGGCAAGCCCGACCCCGCCAATCCCACCGGTCCCTGGATCGCCCATCAGATTTCCCAGCCGGGATATGGCTACGGCCACGGCATGGGAGTGGGAGACATCAACGGTGATGGGCGGCTTGATGTGGTTCAGGCTGCAGGCTGGTGGGAGCAGCCGCCGCATGGCGACAGCGGCCTGTGGAAGTATCACAAGTTCGGTTTCGGCCGCTGGGGACGCTCAGAAGGTGCGGGCGGCGCCTTGATGGCCGTCTATGACGTCAACGGCGACGGTCTCAACGACGTGGTGGGCGGGCTGAATGCCCACGGCTTTGGACTCGCCTGGTTCGAGCAGAAACGCGACAGCGCGGGCAACATCACCTTCGTTCGCCACATGATCATCGACAGCTTTGCCACCAAGAACGCCGGCAACGTCACCATGACCGAGATGCACGCCGCCCAGGTAGCGGATATCGACGGCGACGGCGTTCCTGATTTCATCACCGGAAAGCGCAGTTGGTCCCACCTGGACAGCTATACGGATGCCAACCCCATGGGCCCTGCCGTGCTCTACTGGTTTCGCACCGTGCGCGATCCTAAAGCGCCCGGAGGTGCCAGGTTTGTTCCCGAGCTCATTAACAACCGCTCCGGCGTGGGATCGCAGTTCGCCGTGGTGGACCTGAACAAAGACGGTAAGCCGGACATCGTCACTTCCACCAACCGTGGCACCTTTATCTTCTTCAACACGGGCAAGCCTCCCAGTAATCCCCCGGCCAGCACCATCAGCCGCAGATAAACTCAGTCGCAACCAAAGTTGCGCCGTATTCCTGGGAAAAACGTAAGCCGCAGCAGAACTTGTTCTGTTGCGGCTTTTTTCCGGGCTCTTGTTCCTGCCCATCCTGCCCACTTTTTTGCTTTGCGAAACTTTCAGGACTCGTCATGCTGAACCAGCTCGGCTCCGGGCGAGTCGAAGCCTCTCGCATTTTCTTTTTTTAGAAGCCCGAAGCCTGAAGCCGCGCCTGGCGCCCTATTTCAGCAGCTTGTCGAAGAATTCTATCGTTCGGTCCCAGGCCAGCGTCGCCGCCGCCCTGTCGTAACGCGGAGTCGTATCGTTGTGGAAGCCGTGGTTCACGCCTTCGTAGATGTAGGCGGTGTAGTGCACATGATTGGCCTTGAGCGCGGCTTCATAGGCCGGCCATCCCGCGTCGATGCGCTCGTCGAGGCCCGCGTAGTGGATCAGCAGCGACGCCTTGATTTTGGAAACGTCCTCGGCCTTGGGCTGCATTCCGTAGAAGGGAACTGCCGCAACCAGGTAGGGCAGGCGAACCGCCAGCGTGTTCACCACCCCGCCTCCGTAGCAGAATCCCACGGCGCCAATCTTTCCCGTGCAGTTGGGCAGCGACCTCAGGTGGTTTGCCCCGGCCACGAAATCTTCGATCATCTTTGCGCCGTCCAGTTTCGCCTGCATCTCGCGGCCTTCGTCGTCGTTGCCGGGATAGCCGCCCAGGGGCGTAAGGGCGTCGGGCGCCATGGCCAGAAACCCGGCCACAGCCAGCCGCCGGGTCACATCTTCGATATAGGGATTCAGTCCCCGGTTTTCGTGGATCACCAGCACGCCCGGCAGTTTGCCGCCGGACTTTGCCGGGCTCACCAGGTAGGCGCGCATGGTGCCCGAACCCTCAGGCGAGTCATAGTGGATGTACTCGCCCTGAATCCGGGGATCGGTTTTCGCAACCTGCTCCGCCCAGGCGTAATTCGGAGCGAGACTCTCCAGCAGCGCTGCCGCCGTCAGGCCCCCAACGGCGAAGCGCGCGGCCCGGTCTAGAAACTCGCGGCGGCTGACTCCCCCATGCACATACTGGTCGAAAAGCTTGAGCAGGTCGGGGTCGAAATCCGACGCTTTCTTTCGTTCCGGATTGGTTTGCTCTACAGATGGCATCATTCTTTTCCTGTTTGGCGTTGCCGTCAAAGGCTACCACTGTCCTGCCTGCCTTGCGAAGCAACGTTTTCGGGATTCGGGCACAACTTCCGAGGTGGAAAGGGTTTGACGCTGGACTAAGATTCTGGATAATGAGAAGCAAAGCAACAAGTCCCGTGCATGTTTCTCTTGTCCCAGCCGGGTGAGTGTCTTCATGAGTCGATTTTCCGGGCGCAGCCATCTCTCGTCCGCCCTCCAGGGTACCCCTCACACCGTGCTGCCCCCGATTGTTCCGATGGATGAAGATCTCGGGAGAGAGCTTTGGACCGCCGTTCATGGCGGCAACGAGGCTCTGCAGGATTTCAGCTCCCGGCTGCAGCAGTTGGTCCGGCTCACCGGCGTTGCCATAGCCCTTGAGCAAAACGGAGAGGCAGGCGACCCGGAAAACCCCGTGGTTTGTGTCGCCTCCAGCGGACCGGCGGCACCGCCCCATGGCACGCCGCTCGACCGCTCTCGCGGATTGTCTGCCGAGTGCCTGCGAACCCGCGAAACCAGGATCAGCAACGACGCCTTCCTGGACCCGCGAGTGAACCGTGAAGCTTGCCGTCGGAACAACATTCGTTCCACTGTCGTCGTGCCCCTGTTGCTCCACGGCGAGCCCGTCGGCATCCTGGGCGTCTTTTCCGATCGGCCCGGGTACTTCACCGACCGGCAGGTCTTTCTGCTGGAGTTCATTGCCTCCTTCGTCAGCCACGCCTCGGCCATTGCTCCTCCCGGGTCCCAGGCCTTGGTCGCGAACCGGGAACCCGCATTTCGCGCGGAAGATAGCAGCCCCGCCGCAACCAGCGCTGCCCCGGAAGAAGGCCCCTCCAAACGCTTCGCGCTGGGCCCGCTCGCATTGAGCCCGCTTGTATTGAGTATTGCCGCGGCGGTGGTGGTCACGGTGGGAGCGGCTGCGCTGTTTTTCGCCCGCTCGGGGGCCTCTCGTCCGGCGCAATCCTCCATCGCTGCAGCGGCCTCCGGCGCCACTGGCAACGCCCCCGCACCGCAAGCCACCTCAGCATCAGCCGGGCAGGTGCTGGGAGCGGGAACCGGCATCGCCGGCAGCGTCGAGCACTGGTCCAGCCCGGGATACACCCGCATTACCATCCACCTCGATCACCAGCGCCAGCCTGATTGCGGACGCCTCCCTGACCCCGAACGGCTCTACTGCGACTTCGACGGACTTACCTTTCCCGCGGATTACGCGGGCGAGGACTTCCAGGGTGATCCGCTGGTGGCCGGTCTGCGCGTGGGAGAATACCGCTCCGGCGTGGCCCGCGTGGTCTTCGACCTGAAAGCTCCAGCCGCCCGGCACGCCATTGCGGTTCTGGACAATCCCCCCCGCCTCATCGTGGAACTGATGCAGCTCTCCAAAATGGGACTGCCGGAGAGTTCCAGCACTGCCCCGAGGGAAACGGTTCCATCGAGCGCCAATTCAGCAGGCGATGCCCCTTCGCGGGCCGCCGCGGCCGCTGATTTCACCATCGTCATTGATCCCGGACATGGCGGTCGCGATACCGGCGCCATCGGACCGGCAGGACTTAAAGAAAAAGATCTGGCATTGGACGTGGCCCGTCGCCTGGCCAAGATGCTGCGCTCGCGCCTGGGAGCACGCGTAATCCTCACCCGCACTACCGACCGCTACCTGTCGCTGGAGGCGCGCTCGCAAATTGCGAACCGGGCGCGGGCAAACCTGTTCCTCTCCATTCACTGCAACGGCAGTGACTATGCCTCCGCCAAGGGAATCGAAACCTATTACCTGGGTGAATCGGCGTCCTCGAAGGATGCCCATGTCGCGCAAGCGGAAAATGAATCTGCCTCCAATTCAATTCCCCACCTGCAGCTGGCGGCCCAGAGCGCAACGGGTACGGTCGCCGTGGCCCCACCGGACCAGTCCCGCCAGCTTGCCGAGGACGTACAGGAATCGCTCTACAAAGCGGCGGCGCAACAAGGCGGCACCCGGGACCGTGGTGTGCGCACAGCCCCCTTTGTCGTGCTGAAAGATGCCCGGATGCCAGCGGTCCTGGCCGAGATTTCTTTCCTCTCCAGCAAGGCCGAGGAACAAGAGTTGATGCAGCCGGCTCACCGGCAGGCGCTCGCCGACGGACTGTTTCAGGGCATTGCCACCGATGTGGCCCGAAGTGAGAAGTTCAAGGCGCACACCCTGGATTCCGCCGCGCTGCGATGAAATCGGCGGCGCTTCTACAACCTATTTCACGTCGCGCCACTGGCGGTACAGTTGGATGCGCAGGTCGTCGGCTTCCTCGCGATACCCCCGAAGAATGGAGGCGTTGGTCAGATAGCCGCCCAGGAACCCGGCAACCCCGCCCACGTAAAGTGCGACGATCACAAGAACGAATTTGGAAGTAAGCCCCATTTGCGCTGTCGGGACATTCTCAGTCCGCTTGCTGTCCCGCGCAAATGCCCGCCGTAACTTACTCCGGTAACCCACTCCGGCCCACCAGGGGATCGGATTGCCATCCTCTTCAGGTGACCGAGCGATAGACGGTCAGGCCCAGAACCAGCATCAACAAAAAGACTGCCAGGAAAATTCCGAACAACACTTTGGCAATCACCGCGAAGCCCGTCGCCAGACCGCCGAACCCGAGCGCGCCCGCGATGATAGCCAGAATGGCGAATATCAGCGCCCACTTAAGCATACCCAAGCCTCCCCCGCCTGCGGAGTTCTAATGCTGAATATTGGATTCAGCAAGGGACAGAGTGTTTGCCCGTACTGGCTATTTTCGTGAAGCTCCCCCAGCAGGGCGCCGTACAGAGCAGGTTGCTGAAAACACCCAAAACCGGCGGCTCAGTCCTTTCAGGACTGCGTTCAATGGCCGAATCGAAATGGCGGCTTTAGCCGCTGAGGTGGTTCGATTAGGTTTTTCCGCAGCCGTAAGATCTTCTTCCCCTACGTCTCTGCTCTGTGTCATGGCGTGGTGTTTCTGCTAACCTGAACGGTTTCTGAGAACAACCCTATGCCCAACAACCATCATTTTCGCGTATTTATCACCTGTGACATTGGTCCGTCCGTGGATGTGCTCCGCCAGCGGGGTTACGAAGTTGAGGTGTACCCGGGTCCGGAAGCGCCTCCCAGGAAGCTGCTGCTGGAGAAGGTGCGCTCCGGCATCGACGGGCTCATTACGGTGCTGCGCGACTCGGTGGACGCTGACGTCTTCGAGGCGGGAGCGGCTGCGAACCTCAAAGTGGTCTCTCAGGTTTCGGTGGGAGTCGATAACATCAAGCGCGCGGACGCCAACCGCTTCCGCATTCCCTTCACCAACACTCCCGACGTCCTGACTGACACGACCGCCGAGTTTGCCTTCTTCATGCTGGGCGCTCTGGCCCGGCGCCTGTGGGAGACCGAGAAAATCGTGCGCGAGAACCGTTGGGGCACCTGGCACCTGTACCTGCCATTCTTGGGCGAGGAGGTCACCGGGAAAACCATCGCCGTCATCGGTACGGGCCGCATTGGGCAGGCAATGATCAAGAAGTGCTCCGGTTTCGACATGAACATCCTGTGCTACAGCCCCAGGCAGGCGAATCGGGAGTTTGTCTCTGCCATCCAGGAAGAAAAAGATTTTCGTTTCAGCCGCGGCCTGGTCCGCGAGCGCACCTGGATTAAGGTTGTTCCTCTGCCGGAGGCCCTGGCCGGCGCCGATTTTGTCAGCATTCACGTGCCTCTCACCCGCCCCGGCGAAAGCCCCACTCCCACGTACCACATGTTCAACGAGCAAACCTTGAAGCTGATGAAGCCGACGGCATTCCTGGTGAATACCTCTCGTGGGCCGGTGGTGGATGAAGCTGCCCTGGCCAGGGCGCTCAAGGAGCGCTGGATCGGAGGCGCTGCCCTCGATGTCTACGAGAAGGAGCCTCTCCCTCCCGACTCTCCGCTCCGCGATCCCGCCATCGAGGACCGCTGCCGCCTCTATCCCCATTTCGGCAGCGCCGCCCGCGAGACCCGTCTCTCCCCGGACCCCAGCAAGGGCATGTCCGGCAGGGCCGTGCAGGGCTTGATCGATGTCCTGGAAGGGAACTACGGCGGCGACCTCACCAAAATGCCCTTTGTGGTGAACAAGGAAGCATTTCAATGAGAGCTCGGGAGCACCTCACAGCGGAACCACCGCCAGCGGAGGCCGAACGCCGCCGGCTTGCTTCCTTGCGACGCCCGGAAACCCACAGCATCTAATGGGTTAGCCCTCTCATTGGCGATGCCGGGGGCGCGGCCCGCGCTCTCCGCTTATACTAATGGGGTAGGGGTTCAGGTACCCGGCGTAGGCCGGGCACAGGCAGGATTTCCTTTGATCAACGATCTGGCAGCAAAACTATTTGGCACCAAGAACGATCGCGAAGTAAAGCGCATGCGCCCGCGTGTGGAGCAGATTAGCGCTCTCGAGCCTGAGATGAAGCAGCTCACCGACGAGCAGCTTCGCGCCAAGACGGATGAGTTCCGGGCGTTGCTCCGCGAGCGCACGCAAGGTCTCGAGGACGACGACGAGCGGCGGCGCGTCGAAAACGAGGTCCTCGAGGAAATCCTGCCGCGAGGCCTTTGCCGTGGTCCGCGAGGCCGGATGGCGCGTGCTGAACATGCGTCATTTCGATGTCCAGCTCATCGGCGGCATGGTGCTGCACCAGGGCAAGATCGCCGAAATGAAGACCGGTGAAGGCAAGACCCTGGTCGCTACCCTTCCCGTCTATCTGAACGCCCTCACCGGGCGCGGCGTGCATGTGGTTACGGTCAACGATTACCTGGCCAAGCGCGACGCGGAGTGGATGGGCAAGCTCTACAACTTCCTGGGCCTGACCGTGGGCGTGATCGTCCACGACCTTTCCGACGACGAGCACCGCGAGGCCTACGCGGCCGACATCACCTACGGCACCAACAACGAGTTCGGCTTCGATTATCTCCGCGACAACATGAAGTTTGACATGCGCGAGTGCGTGCAGCGCGGCCATAATTTCGCCATCGTCGACGAAGTGGACTCCATCCTGATCGACGAAGCCCGCACCCCGCTGATCATTTCCGGTGCCAGCGAGGAGTCCACCGACAAGTATCACCACGTCAACCGCATCATTCCGCGCCTGAAAGCCGGAGAAGAAATCCCCAACGGTCCGGGCGAGCCTCCCACGCTGACCGGCGACTATGTGGTCGACGAAAAGCGCCGCGCCATCACCGTCACCGATGAAGGCTGGGAGAAAGTTGAGGAACTGCTCGGCATCAGCAATATCGCCGACCCTGAAAACTGGGACCTGAAGCACCACGTGGAAACCGGCATCAAGGCCCATTCCCTGTACCGGCGCGACGATGAATACGTGGTGCAGGATGGCCAGGTCGTGATCGTCGACGAGTTCACCGGACGCCTGATGCCGGGCCGGCGCTGGTCCGACGGGCTGCACCAGGCCGTGGAAGCCAAGGAAGGAGTGAAAGTCGAGCGCGAAAACCAGACGCTGGCGACCATTACTTTCCAGAATTACTTCCGTATGTACAAGAAACTGGCCGGCATGACTGGCACCGCGGAAACCGAAGCGGCGGAGTTCGACAGCATCTACAAGCTGGAAGTTGCCGTTATCCCCACCAACCGCCCGCTGGCGCGCATTGAACATCCCGACATCGTTTATCGTACCGCGCCGGAAAAGTACATCGCGGCCGCGGATGAGATCGCCGAACGGAGCCAGAAGGGCCAGCCGGTGCTGGTGGGCACCACCTCGATTGAAAAGTCCGAGCAGCTTTCCGACCTGCTGAAGAAGCGCAACATCCGCCACGTCGTGCTGAACGCCAAATATCACGAGCGTGAGGCGGAGATTGTGGCCCAGGCGGGCCGCAAGGGCACCGTCACCATCGCCACCAACATGGCTGGCCGTGGCACGGATATTCTGCTCGGCGGCAATCCCGAGTTCATGGCCAAGCAGGAACTGGTGAAGCGCGGAGTCGCCCAGCGCCTGCAGGTTGCCGGCGGGGAAGTCGAAGCCCGCGCCGAAAGCGAAGAGTTCACCCGCTTCTACTATCAGGGCACCGAATTCCAGGTGCCCACGCGCGAATGGGAATCGGCCTTTGAGCAGTTCAAGGCGGAAACCGACGTAGAGCACGACGAGGTCATCGCCGCCGGCGGCCTGCACATCCTGGCCACCGAGCGCCACGAGGCCCGCCGCATCGACAACCAGTTGCGCGGCCGCGCCGGGCGCCAGGGCGATCCCGGCAGCTCCCGCTTTTACCTCTCGCTGCAAGATGACCTGATGCGCATCTTCGCCAAGGAATGGGTTTCCACCCTGCTGCAGAGGCTGGGCATGGAAGAGGGCGTCCCCATCGAGTCGAAGATGATCACCCGCCGCATCGAGGCGGCGCAGAAGGCGGTCGAGGCGCAGAACTTCGAGTCTCGTAAGCACCTGCTTGAATATGACGATGTCATGAACAAGCAGCGCGAGGCGGTCTACGGCCTGCGTCGCCAGTTGCTCGAGGGACTCGATCAGAAAGATCTGGTCCTGGAAGACTACGTGTCCGCGATTCTCGCTGGCCTGCTCGACCAGTTTGCTCCCAAGGACTCCCATCCCGATACCTGGGATGAGAAGGGTCTGCGCAATGCCTTGTTTACCCGCTTTGGCGTCGACATCGTGGCGGATGGCATCAAGGTGGAGGACCTCAACCGCGCTGAACTGGGAGACGCCATCTTCGAGAAGCTGAAGGCGCGCTACGACGCCAAAGAGCAGTTGATCGGGCTCGAGGCTATGCGCCACCACGAACGCATGATCATGCTCAGCGTCCTGGACCAGCAGTGGAAGGACCACCTGCTGAACATGGACCATCTGAAGGAAGGCATTGGCCTGCGTGGCTACGGACAGCATGATCCCCTGGTGGAATACAAGCGCGAGTCCTTCGACATGTTCGAAGCCATGATGGGACGCTTCCAGGAAGAGACGGTCCGCTACCTCTACCTGATGCAGATCATCGAGCAGCCCCAGGCCGCGCCTGCCTCCGCGGACGGCCGCGGCAGAATGGCTGCTACTTCCGTGGATGAGATGGAGGAAGACTTCCAGCGGCGCAAACGGCGCGAACTGGCTCAGGCCCGTATGGCCGGATCCGGCGAATACCAGCCGGTGCAGCAGGTGGTTCGTGCTGGCGCTAAAGTGGGGCGCAATGATCTTTGCCCTTGCGGCTCGGGCAAGAAATACAAAAAGTGCTGCGGCGCCTAGAAGTTGCCCCGCTTTTCCCGATGCGCGTGTGCGGCATTTTCGATTTTTCTTTTTGTTGTTCTGGCTGTAAGTTACGCAAATATGGCAGTAGACCCTGGTGCGGTTAGGTATATCGTCTCGCGATAGATATTGCCTCTCGAGGGTCCCTTTTTGCATCGAATAAAGGGAGGCGTAAGGATGTTAGGTCTTAATCTTATTCATTTGGTCGAAGAAAATGCGGAACAGCTGGCTCGGGCCCTGACAGACAAGCTGCGCACTTCCTCCCGGACAACTCATTTTCGGCAGGTTCCCGCGGCGGAGCTGCAGAATTCAGCCATCGAGGTATATCGCAATCTGGGAGAGTGGTTGCTCTCCAAGACCGAAGGCGACGTCGAACTCCACTACAAACGCATCGGCATGAAGCGCTCGGCGCAGGGCATCCCCCTTTCCGAGTACGTTTGGGCGCTGGTCCTGTCACGGGAAAACCTCTGGGCGTTTCTCCAGAGGCAAGGCCTTTCCGGGCGGGCACTGGAGCTTTATGGCGAACTCGAACTCATGCAGGGCCTCACTCAGTTCTTTGAGCGGGCCCTCTATTACGGGGTCGAAGGATACCAGGAGAGCCGGGGCACGGCCGCTGCCCATGCCGGACTGCAAAAGGCCGTCAGCCTCTGATTGCGGGCTGAATGACTGGCGGTTAGCTCAGCTTGCCCGAAAACCGCAGGAGGAGCAGAAGTTCGCGTTCTCCTGCAGGTGAGCGTTGCAGTTGATGCAGAGCCGCGCTCCTGCTACTGTCCGCCCGCATTCTGGACAGAACTTGGCCGGCCCCGGAAGCTGGGTCCCGCAACCGGCGCAGGTCTGCCCGGCCGGGGTGGAGGCTGCCATCTCGGGGAGTTCCGGCCCTTCCCCTGCCGTCGCACTCGAGAGCAGAGAAGTCGAGACCAGGAGAGAATCATGGGCTTCGCGTACGTCTTCCAGCGTCAGATGCATGAGCCAATGATGGATCTCTTCCGCGCTGAGCGCCGGCAAGCGGCTATCGGCGGTGGCACGCAGCAATGCCTCAACCACCGCACGTAATGTTTCCCGGTATTCAGGCGTTCGGGGATCGGTTTTCATTGGTCGGTTCCTGAACGGGAGCGCAACCCGCTGCTTGCGCATCCCCATGTTCTTCATGTTTCGACGGCAACTCAGAGCTAGGATGGAGTGTTTTGGGTCTGCGGTTGCGCTAGCCGGACAAAACTGCGGCGGCGGAGCAGCCGTCTGCGTCTCGCCCCGGGAGTTTCTCATCTTGGCCCCGCACCGCCCGCTCCCTTGCCGCCGACAGCGCGGAAGGTCATCTCCTTCGCGGGGCTGCGATTCCGCCTCTTCCATTGCTCGAAGAGTTCGCTGTAACTTAATGTTATATAGCAGCTTGACTTGATATCCAGCTTGCCGGCCAGGCTGTCGATCCAGCGCGCGGGCCCCTCAATCTCTCCATAGTTTCCAATCGGGGTCCGGTCCAGCACCACATGTCCCTGCTCGTCGCCCCATTCGCTGCGAAACTTTTCGTAGCGAAACACCGGAGCAAATCCCAGCGCCTCCAGAATTCCCGCCAGGGCTGCTCCGTCCGCCACCCGCACTTCGCGCTCCATGCGCGACTTATGGCGCGCCCCCCGGGCGGCCCGGGCCTTGTGGGTGAGAGTCCAGGAGTCGCCGTAGTGCCGCAGGCGCAACAATTGCCCGCGCCGCCGTAGGGCGTTTCCCGGCAGATCGTAAAGAATATTGGCTTCGTAAGTCTCCGGGGTGAGTCGGCGAAATCCCAAACGGCGAAGCTTGCGTTCCAGAGCAGGCTTGTCGGTCAGCGGAAATTTGATTTCGACCTCTTGGGGCATTCCGGCGAAGCGCCTCCTGGGCTGAGGGTAGGGGCAGAATAGCACTTCCCGCGCCTCCCGAACTCCCCGCGGGCATCATCCCACCCTGAGGCTTCATCCCGTTTGCAGTATGACCAGGGGAGCGGTCCACATCGTGCGGAACTTCTGCACCACAGATGTCGGCCAGTTGCGCGAGCTGAAGCTGGCGGCCTGAGCGCCGTCAGGTCCAGAGTTCCCTGGTCCCGGGCCGCGTCATCAGTTCCTGGATGGCGCTGCGGGGCGGCTTGCCTTCGTTCAGGATGGCATGCATCTGTCCGGTGATGGGCATTTCCGCCTGGTAACGATGGGCGAGTCCAACCGCAGCATTCGTCGTCAGGACACCTTCCGCCACTTTGCCGTGCATGCCGGCGATAATGTCCGGCAGCTTGCGGCCGCGTCCCAATTCCACGCCTACGCTGCGGTTGCGTGAAAGCCCCCCGGTGCAGGTCAGCACCAGATCGCCCAGACCGGCAAGTCCGGCCATGGTCTCGGCCTGGGAGCCGCAGGCGGTCGCCAGGCGGGTCATTTCCGCCAGGCCGCGCGTAATCAGCGCCGCAACTGTATTGTGCCCAAGCTGCAGGCCGTCGCATACGCCCGCGGCAATGGCAATTACATTCTTCAGCGCTCCCCCCAGTTCCACCCCTACAAGGTCGCCGTTGGTGTAGACGCGGAATCCGGGATCGCTGAACTCGCGCTGCACAATACAAGCCAATTCCGCATCCGGCGACGCCACGGTTACCGCCGTGGGATCGCCGCGCGCCACCTCCACCGCGAACGAGGGACCGCTCAACGCCGCCAAGCCGGGGTCGTGCGATTCCGCCTTCCCCCAGCACCTCCGGGATGATCTGCGACATGCGCATCAGGGAGTCGTTCTCCAGTCCCTTGGTGGCGCTCACGATCAGCATGTCCGGCCGCAGGAAGGGAAGCATCTGCCGGAAGAGCTGGCGGCAGTGATGGGACGGCATCACGCTCACCAGAACCTGCGCCCCCGCCACCGCATCCCCCAGGTCGTTGGTGGCGCGCACGGCGGCGGGAACTTCAAAGCCGGGAAGAAATAAGTCATTATGGCGGTGCCGGTTAATGGCTTGGGCAACTTCCGTTTCGTAGGCCCAGAGCCGCACCCGGTGGGTATTTTTGCGGGTGAGCACAATGGAAAGAGCCGTGCCCCAGGCGCCGCCGCCGATGATGGCGATTTCGCTCACGCTTTCGCTCCGCGCTTGAGTTCAAAACGATTCTCGGTCCCCGCCAGTAGACGCCGGATGTTTTCCTTGTGCTTGTAAATGATAAGCACGGCGGCGGCCAGCACCGCTGCCATCACCAGCGGTCCCGCCTCGTAGCGGTAGAGCAGCCACACCATGGCCGGAAACGCCGCCGTAGCCGCAATCGAGCCCAGCGAAACATAGCGCGAGAGCGCCACCACGGCGACAAAGATCAGCAGCACCATCACCACCGCTTTCGGCGCCAGGGCCAGAAATGCTCCTACCCCCGTGGCGACTCCCTTGCCTCCCTTGAACCTCAACCACACGGGAAACATATGTCCCAGGATGGCAAATACAGCCGCCAGCGCCGGCACCGGGTTCTCCCAAGAGGCGGCTTGCGCCGCCATGCCGCCCGTTGCCGCCACCGTTGCATGCATCGCGGGAGCCAGCGTCAGCGCGGTCCCCACCGCCAGAAATCCCTTGAGAGCGTCCAGCGCCAGGGTCGCAATTCCCAATGCCGGAGACTTTCGCGCGACGTTGGTGGCTCCAATGTTCCCGCTGCCCAGGTTCCGCACATCCTCCCCGCGGAAAATCCGCACCAGGAGATACCCGAAGGGAATCGACCCCAGCAGGTAGGGAACTACGACACCGAAGATAAGCACTGTGCTCATGGAGCTGTCGCGAAGTCTATGCACCGGCCGCGGGCCAGAAGCGGAACGCTAAACGATCACGCCTCCTTCCAGCGCAAACCGCGCAATCTTGCTATACCGCGCCCCCTTCGGCGAAAGCTGGCTCTGGTACAGAAAAAACTCCCGGGCCGTCATTGTACCGAACTCCGGCACAGGAACCTTCGCAAGTTCCGACTGCAGCTCCAGGAACTGTGGTCCCGAGCCCCGTCGCCTGGCCAGGGGAGACCGTTCCTGTCCCCGCGGCTCCGGCCTCGCCCGCGCCAGCGTGAGGTGGGGCGTGTACCCTTTCTCGCGCGCGATGCCGAACTGCTCCATGACTTCGTCGATGTTCTGCGCCAGTTCGCGCAGTCGCTCCCCGGCTTCAACTCCAATCCAGAAGACCCGCGCCGAGCGGCCGGCCGAAGGAAAGAACCCGCAGTTCCGGAAGCTGACTTCGAATCCGCTTCCTGGAACCCGGGCGAGGGCGCGGTGGATTTCGTCGACCCGCTCTCCTGGCTGCTCCCCGAGGAACTTCAGGGTGATATGAAGAGACTCCGCCGCAACCCACTTTGCCTCCGGGGCATACGGCCGCATGCTGTCCAGGAACGTGCGGATCGACTGGCGAATTTCCGGGGTGATATCAAGTCCAACGAAGATGCGCATGCCGGATCGCAAGACTACGGGAGGATCAGACCAGGGAAAGCTTCTCGCCCAGGTCCAGCCCGCTGCGGCGCAACAGCCCGGTCACAACGGGTTCGCTCAGGCGGGAGGCGTCGTACTCCACGCGCACCGTGCGTTCCCGCTCCTCAAAGCGGATGCGGCGTATGCCGTACACCTCGCGCAGTCCCTGGATGGCCCGCAGCGTCGCCGGGGTGGGCGGTTGGTTGTAGCCGAACGTGACGTCCACGATTGTCATCGAGTTCCTCTCGCCTAGAAAATATCACAGCGGGAGAGGCCGCGCATCGGCGAGCTGCCGCCGGTCATGCGTCGCCTGCGAAAAACCCCGGTGCGGGCTCCGCCGCGATCGCCTTGCATGCGCCAGAGCCTTTTTATACACTATACCCCTAGGGGGTATAAGTGAAGACTCAGGTGAAGAACTCCTCAGCAGCGCTGGCGCGCAAGGCCGACGAAGTCGGAGAACAGACCAAGCGCCGCATGCTGCTGCGCCTGCGCCGCATCGAGGGCCAGGTGCGCGGGCTGCAGCGCATGGTGGAAGAGGAGCGCTACTGTCCCGATGTCCTGGAGCAGCTCTCCGCGGTTCATGAATCGCTGCGCGCCGTAGGACAACTGCTGCTGCGCAACCACCTGGAGCACTGCGCCACCAACGCCATTCGCTCCGGAGACCCGGCCCGCGCGGCACGTACCTACGAGGAATTGACGGCTCTGTTTTACAAGCATGCACGTTGAAGGCATCAGCCTGGAGCCTGGAAAGGGAAACGCGGTGAAAGCGCCAGCAGTTCGAGATGTAGTCTGCGGCATGGAGGTGGACCCCGGCCGCGCCGCCGCCCAGGTGGAGCATGAAGGCAAGACCTACTCTTTCTGCTGCCCGGGCTGCGCTCGCAAATTTCAGGAAAACCCCGCGAAGTATCTCTCAGCTCCGGGAGCGTCGAAGCCGCCGCCGTTGGTAAGCATTGGCGGACCGGCGATGGTGTCGATTGGCACAGCGCCCGCCCCGGCAACCAGTCCGGCCAACGCTGTCGGGCGCGAGTGCGGCGGTCGATCCCGTGTGCGGAATGCAGGTTGATCCTGCTCGTGCCGCCGCCCAGGTGCTTCACAATGGCCACACCTACTATTTCTGTTGCGGCCATTGCGAGCAGAAGTTTCGTCAGGATCCCGAGCAATACCTGAAGCCCCTGGCTCCCCCCATGCTTCCCAAAGCAACAGCCCCGCAGGCAGCACTCGGGCCCTCGGCGGTTCATGGTGCCTATCTGTGCCCCATGGATCCCGAGGTGCGGCAGCAGGGACCGGGCTCCTGTCCGAAGTGCGGCATGGCCCTGGAGCCGGAGATGCCCGCCGCTCCCGCCACCCGCACCCAGCTACACCTGCCCCATGCATCCCGAGATCGTGCGCGACCAGCCCGGCTCCTGCCCCATCTGCGGCATGGCCCTGGAGCCGCTTACGGTCAGCGTCGAAGAAGAAGTCAATCCCGAATACGTGGACATGCGCCGCCGTTTCGTGGTGAGCGTCGTGCTGACCATTCCCTTGCTGGTCGTCGCCATGGGCGGACACTTGCTCCATGGTGCGCTTGCCCGCATTGCTTCTCCTGCGGTCTGGAACTGGGTTGAACTGTCGCTGGCGACACCGGTGGTGCTCTGGGGCGGTTGGCCGTTTTTCGTGCGTGGCTGGAATTCGCTCGTCAACCGCAGCCTGAACATGTTCACGCTGATTTCCATGGGCGTGAGTGTGCGCCTACGGCTACAGCCTGGTCGCAACCCTGTTTCCGGAAATTTTCCCGACCTCATTTCGCGAGGCGGGCGGCCAGGTGCCGGTGTATTTCGAGGCCGCGGCGATGATCACCACCCTGGTCCTGCTGGGGCAGGTCCTGGAACTTCGGGCGCGCAGCCAGACCGGAGCCGCGCATCCGCACCCTGCTGGGGCTGGCTCCCAAAACGGCGCGCCTGCTGCGTCGAGGATGGTCGCGAAGCGGACGTCCCCCTGGAGCAGGTGAAGTCCGGGCGATCGGCTGCGGGTCCGTCCGGGAGAAAAAGTGCCGGTCGATGGCGTGGTCCTGGAAGGCGCCAGCAGCGTGGATGAATCCATGATCAGCGGCGAACCCATCCCGGTGGAAAAGGAACCCGGTCGCAAGGTGACGGGCGCAACAGTCAACGGGACCGGCTCGCTCATCATGCGGGCCGAGCAGCGTCGGATCAGAGACCCTGCTGGCGCAGATCGTGCGGATGGTGGCCGAGGCGCAGCGCAGCCGCGCTCCCATCCAGAAGCTGGCCGATGTGGTCGCGGGATATTTCGTTCCCGCGGTCGTCGCCGCGGCCGTGATCAGCTTTATCGTCTGGGCACTGGTCGGACCGGAGCCGCGCTTGGCCTATGGGCTGATTGCCGCCGTCTCCGTGCTGATCATCGCCTGCCCTTGCGCCCTGGGACTGGCAACTCCGATGTCCATCATGGTGGCCACCGGCAAAGGCGCGACCATGGGCGTGCTGTTCAAGGACGCCTAGGCCATCGAGATCCTGCGGCAGGTCGATACCCTGGTGGTCGACAAGACCGGAACCTTGACCGAGGGCAAGCCCAAGCTGACGTCGCGTTGCCTGCGGCTTCGGACTGGCAGGAAGACGAGTGCTTCGCCTGGCGGCCAGCCTGGAACGCGGCAGCGAACATCCCCTTGGCCGCAGCCATCGTCGGCGGCGCGGAAGAGCGCGGCTGCAACTTGCCCCGGCCGACGGAGTTCCAGTCCCTGACCGGACAGGGCGTCATCGGGCGCGGTCGAGGGTCACGAGGTTGCGCTGGGCAATGCACAGACTGTTCGAAGAGCCAGGCATCGACCTGGGCGAGCTTGCAGCACGCCGCGGAAGCAGCTGCGCGCAGGAGGGCAGACGGCCATGTTCGTGGCCGTCGACGGCGCGTGCCGCGGGCGTGCTGGGCGTTGCCGATCCGATCAAGGCCTCGCACGCCGGAAGCCATCCGGCAGCTTGCACGAAGAAGGTATCCGCGTCGTCATGCTCACCGGCGACAACCGCGCGACGGGCGAAGCCGTGGCGCGCAAGCTCGGTATCGACGAGGTGCATGCCGAAGTGCTTCCCGGACCAGAAGGCAGAGGTGGTCAAGCAAGCTTCAGGCCGCAGGGACGCATGGTCGCCATGGCCGGCGACGGCATCAACGATGCGCCCGCGCTGGCCCAGGCCCAGGTGGGAATCGCCATGGGAACCGGCACCGACGTCGCCATGGAGAGCGCCGGCGTCACCCTGGTCAAAGGCGACCTGCGCGGCATCGTGCGTGCCCGCAAGCTCAGCCAGCGCCACCATGCGCAACATTAAGCAGAACCTGTTCTTCGCCTTTGTCTATAACGCGTGGGTGTGCCGATTGCGGCAGGCGTGCTCTATCCCTTCTTGGGCGTGCTGCTGAGCCCGATCATCGCCGCGGCCGCCATGAGCTTCAGTTCGGTAAGCGTGATCAGCAACGCTCTCAGGCTGCGCACGGTGAAATTGTGAACCGCTAAATTGTGATGGAATCTAGGCTAGAGAGGTGAACAATGCCCTGGCATTACTGGAACGGATGGGGATGGGGACATCTAGGCTTCATGTGGCTGTTCTGGCTGCTCCTGATCGTAGCGGTGCTGTGGTTTCTCATGCGGGCAGGTTCGAGCAGGACATCCCTGGGAGGAACCGAAGACTCACCCGAGCAGATACTGAAACGGCGCTACGCGCGCGGCGAAATTGAGAAAGAAGAATATGACCGCCGCCTGACCGACCTGCGGCGATGAGCCGCTTACTCCGCGCTGGGAGCTTTCTGGCGGATAGGCGAAGTCTGGCCACTCGACGTCAGCTTCGGTCCGGCCAGGTTTGCAGATAGGCGAGGATGTCGGGCTGGTTCCACTGCACCGCGCCGATGAATTTGCGGCGCACGACGCCGTTTTGGTCGATGATGTAGGTTTCCGGCCACATGTTGGTCCCGAAAGGGAGCTGCCTTTTCCTGGGATCGCGCATCGTGAGCAGTCGTGGATCTGGTGCTCTGCCAGAAAACGATGATAGGCGCTCCGTCTTCGTCGACGCTGACTGCCAGAACCGTCACGCCCCGGTCCTTCAGGCGCTTCTGCATGTCGACCAGGGAAGGCGTCTCTTCCACGCATGGTGGGCACCAGCTGGCCCAGAAGTTCAGCACCACCACCTGGCCTCGAAATCGCTGAGCGTCACCTTCCGCTCGGAATCCTGCACCGTGAAGTTGGGGGCGGACTCTCCAATACGTGGCGGCCGGGAGCCGCTGTAGCAGCCCGCAAGCACCAAAAGGAGCGGGAACGACATCCAGATCCGGCTGCGACGCATGGCCCTCACATCTTTCATGATACAGGAACAGCCGGGCACTGCTGCTTCAGGAAAATGAGCAAAAAGCACATCCTTTTGAGGCGTCATCCCAAGCGAGTGGGAAATCCGCTCATCCCCAGCATAAGCCCGAAGGCCATTCGGACGGAGATGCACGACCGCGCTGCGCAGCCCGGGAATGCCAGGTATTTATAATGGGATGCTTGGCGATCCATGATTGAAGCTCTTGCAGCGGAAGGCGGTTCCGGGGCGGCACAGCCCGCTGGTCTCCATCATCGTTCCGGCGCGCAATGAACAGGCATGCCTGGGAGATTGTCTGGCATCGCTGGTTCGCCAGCGTGGCGTGGCCTTGGAAATCCTGGTAGTGGATGACGCTTCTACGGACGCTACCCGCTCCATTGCCGCCAGTTTTCCCGGAATACGCGTTTTGTCTGCCGGTCCCCTCGTCCCCGAATACTCCGGCAAATGCAATGCCGCCCAGGCTGGCGCCGATGCCGCCCGCGGCGAGTGGCTGCTGTTCACCGACGCCGATACGGTCCACCAGCCGGAATCGCTGGCGCGGGCTCTGGCGGAAGCCCGCGAGCACAGCGTCGCGCTGCTTTCCTATTCTCCGCGGCAGGAGGTGCGCGGCTTCTGGGAAAGGGCCGTTATGCCGGTGGTCTTCGCCGAGCTGGCAAGCCGCTATCGCTCCACCGCCGTCTGCGATCCGGCATCGCCCGTCGCCGCCGCCAACGGTCAGTATCTGCTGATCCGGCGCGATGCCTACCAGGCCGTGGGCGGACATGCCGCCGTGGCCCACACCCTGCTGGAAGACGTCGAACTCGCGCGGGCGGTGAAGCAGTCGGGACGGCGCATTCGCTTCCGCTACGGTGGAGACCTGGTTCGCGCGCGCATGTATCGCAGTTTCGAAGAATTGCGCGATGGCTGGACAAAGAATTTGGCCTTGCTGTTTCCCGATGCCCCTCGGCTGGCGCTCCGCCGTGCCGCGGAAATTCTGGCCGCTGCCGCCGGAGCCGGGCTGGGCATCGCCGGCCTCGCCACTCGCCGTCCGGCCTGGAGCGCCGCCGGATTTGGCGTGGCCGCGCTGCTTGCGATTGGCTTTCTGGTGCGCATGCGGCGGGCCCGCTTTCGTCTGCCGGAAGCCGCGCTCTCCCCCGCCGGCTTGCCGGTGTTTGCCTGGCTGCTGCTGCGCTCCCATCGCGCCCATAGCGGCCGCGGCCTCCTCCTGTGGAAGGGAAGGGTTTACCCTGGAGAGCGGCTCTCCGGGCAGGCAATCGAACTTGCAGTCCATGCCGTAACCGACAAGGAAGCGAAGCCCCATGGTTTACTTGACCCGCAGGTGTGAATTTTCCGCCTCGCACTACTATCACAACCCGGAATTCACGGCGGAAGAGAACCGTCGCATCTTCGGAAAGTGCAATAACCCGAACGGCCACGGGCACAACTACACCCTGGAGCTCACGGTGAAAGGTGAAGTCGATGAGCGCTCCGGCTTTGTCGTAGACTTGCGCGAATTGAAAGAAGTCCTCGAGCGCGAGGTGATGGACGTATTTGATCACCGCCACCTGAATCTGGAAGTTCCGGAGTTTCGCGATCAGATTCCGACCACCGAGAACGTCGCCATTGCCATCTGGAAGCGCGTTCAACCCAGGCTCAAGGTGGCCCGCATGCATCGCGTGCGTGTGTACGAGAGCCCCGACCTGTTCGTGGATTTCTACGGCGAAGAGGACCCCGCCTCCGCATGAAGGCATACTTGAACCGCCGCTACCGCTTTTGCGCTTCGCACCGCCTGCATAATCCCGCTATGAGCGTGGAGGAAAACCAGCGAGTCTATGGAAAGTGCAACAACCCCCATGGTCACGGTCACAACTACGTGCTGGAAGTAACGGTCAGCGGGCCGGTGGACCCGCATACCGGGATGGTCTGCAACCTCGCCGATCTCGACAGCTTTGTGCGCGCGGAAATTCTGGAGCGCTACGACCAGACCAATCTCAACCTGCTCCCGGAGTTCTCCCGCGTGGTCCCCACCACCGAGAAGCTTTGCCAGCGCGTGCATGAAATAATGCAGCGCGGCTTCCTCCATGCTCATCTGGAAAGGGTGAAACTCGACGAGACCCTGATGAACTCCTTCGAATACGCCGGGGGAGCGGAGTTGCGCAAATAGCGGTCGCAGCGGCCCCATGGGAAAGAGAGAACGAATGACAGTGAATATGAAGAGGGCGGCGGCCAAAGTGGAAGTGCCCGCTGCCGGCAATGGATCACGCGGTGATGCCCTGAAGGCGGCGGATTTCCCCAGCCTGGTGCGTGAGATGCTCGTCCGCCTGGGAGAGAACCCGGAGCGCGAGGGACTGGCGCGCACTCCCGAGCGCGTGCACCGTGCCATGGAGCACCTCACCAAGGGATATGGAGAAGATCCCGAGGGCATGCTGAAGAGTGCGCTGTTCACCGTCAGCTACGACGAGATGGTGATCGTCAAAGACATTGAGATGTTCAGCCTCTGCGAACATCATCTGCTTCCGTTTTTCGGCAAAGTGCACGTCGCCTATATCCCCAACGGCAAGGTCATCGGCTTGAGCAAGCTGCCGCGCCTGGTGGAAATTTTCTCCCGCCGCCTGCAGGTGCAGGAGCGCCTGACCACCCAGATTGCAGAGACCATTCAGCGGGTCATCGAGCCCCAGGGCGTCGGCGTGGTCATCGAAGCGCGTCACCTCTGCATGATGATGCGCGGCGTCGAGAAGCAGCATTCTGCCGCCGTGACCTCGTCCATGCTGGGCGCCTTCCGCGAAGAGCAGCAGACGCGCGACGAGTTCCTGGCGCTCATTCGTGCCCGCAGCGCCAATGGCATTTGAGCCCAATGGCTCCTGCGTTGGCTCCATGGCGTAGGAAAGGATGGGGAATTCGTCCTGCGCTCGTCACTCGCCTCGAAGACCCTTCCCTGCTCTTGGCGGATAGGGCATTTACCACGCGATCAGCGCCACTCCGCCAGCCACCAGCAGTGCCGCCATCCACCGCCGCTTGTCCACATTCTCGTGCAGGAGAACCTTGCCGGCGACCGCATTCCCAATGAAGGTGAGGGACGCGGACGCCGGTCCCACCAGGCTGACGTCGGCCCAGGAAAGAGCCGTGAGCAGGGAAAAGAAAGCCAGGACCATGCAGAGGACGCCCAGCCACAGCGTCGGCGTACTCGCCATGCGGACTGCTGTTCCGGCCAGGCCGCGGCTGCGCCACAGCGCTCCCACGTTTCCCACCCGCTTCATGGCGTGGGCGATCAGCACATCGCCCCCGATCGAGGCCAGCACGATCACGGCGATGCCGCCCCAGGTATAAGCGTGCTTCACTTAGTCGTCTCCCGCCACGGAGCGGCCGGAAACCGCGACCTCCGCTTCATGCAGTTGCTCGCTGCTTGAGGGACCGCCCGCCACGAACCCCACTCCCACCACGATCAGCCCGATTCCCAGCCAGCGGTTCAAGGGAATTTGCTCGTGCAGAAGAAACCTTGCCATCAGCGCCATCAGCACGTAGCCGAGCGAAGTTGCGGGAAGAACGTAGGTGAGGTCGGCGAACGATAACGCCGCCAGGTAGGTGGCGAAAAATCCGCTGAGCAGCACAATTCCAATTGCCACCCAGGGGGTGAAGATGGCGTGGATTGCAACCGTCCAATTCGCCAGCGATACCGATCCCACGTGATCCATTCCATGGGCCAGGGCTACGTCACCACAGGCCGCAAAGATGGCCACGCCTGCCAGAGTTGCTCGTCTTGCAATCGTCACGCTGGACCCTACCCCGGACCTCTCCATCCGCCAGGGCCCACCCGGACCGGCTTCCCGGGGCGCCTCGCGGTTCAGCAAGCAAGGGAAACAGAGCGGCGGCAATCGGGATCGACGCACTCCCGTCCCGTTGCCTCCGTGACTCCGTGTTTGGATTAGGCGCTTGCCGGAGCAATCGGAGCCTTGTTCCGTTGCTCCTCAACGTACTTCTTCCGGCTCTTGCGCAGTTTCATAAAGGCCCGCGCCTCCTTGTAGAGGCGCTTGCGCTCGCCGGAATCAAAGGCCGCTTTGCGCACGATGCGGAACACAGCCTTGGGCCGGAAATAATACTCGTCGTAAAAACGGTGCACCGACTCCAGCACTTCTTCCGCCGGCAGTCCCGGATTTTCAATATGCGCCAGTTGGTGCCCGCCCGCGTCCGTCATCGCCTGGTCCCGCTGCAGGAACCCGTTTTGCAGCATGGAATCGTACAGCTCGGTGCCCGGATAGGCATGCGCCACCGAGACCTGAATCGTCTCCACATCCAGCTCCTTGGCAAACCCGATGGTGCGGCGGATGCTTTCGCGGGACTCCCCGGGAAGCCCCAGAATGAAGTCTCCATGCACGGTTAGCCCCAGTTTGCGGCAGTCCTTGGTGAACTGCCGGGCCCGCTCGATGGTCGCGCCCTTCTTGATGTTCTTCAGGATCTGAGCATCGCCCGACTCGTAACCCACAATCAGCAGCCGGCAGCCGGAATCGCGCATGGCCTTCAGTGTTTCGAAATCCGTGGTCACCCGCGATGTGCAGGACCAGGTGAGGTTCAGCGGCTTGAGCTTCTCGCACAGTTCGATGGTGCGTGCCTTCTGAATGTTGAAGGTGTCGTCATCGAAGAAGAACTCCTTCACCCAGGGCCAGTATTCCTTCGCCTGCGCCATCTCCCGGGCCACATCGTCGCTGCTGCGCTTGCGCCACGGATGCCCGCTCAGCGTCTGCGGCCACAGGCAGAAGGTGCACATGGCGGGGCATCCCCGCGTGGTGTACAGCGACACGAATGGATGCAGCAGGAAGGGCACGTTGTAGCGCTTTACGTCCAGGTCGCGCTTGTAGACGTCGGTCACGTGCGGCAGGGCATCCAGGTCGGTGATCTGCGGCGCTTCCGGGTTGTGCACCACTTCGCCGTTCTTGCGATAGGAGACGCTGCCAATCTCCTCCAGCGGTTTGCCATTAGCGAAGTCCCGCACCGCGTAGTCGAATTCCTTGCGGACGATGAAATCAATGGCCGCGCACTCCCGCAGCGACTGCTCAGGCAGCACGGTGACGTGCGGTCCTACGAAGGCGATCTGGATCTTGGGATTGCTGTCCTTGATCCGCTGCGCCAGCCGTATGTCACCGGGGAATCCGGGCGTGCTGGTGAACAGGACCAGGAACTCGTAGTCCTTCGCGATTTCCACCGTTTCATCCTGGCTGATGTGGTGAGGCGGAGCATCCAGTAGCCGCGATCCCTCCAGCATCCCGGCAGGGTAGGCAAGCCACACCGGATACCAGTAGGACTCAATTTCGCGCGTTGCCGGCCAGCGCGAACCGGCGCCGCCGTCAAAATTGTCGAACGAAGGAGGATTCAGCAACAACGTCTTTCGTGGCATAAGGTTAACTCGTCCATAGTAGCATCTGCCCCGGTTTGCCAAGAATCAAGAACTTGCGCAACGGGGATCACAGGCTATAACCGGCGGCAGTGTTGTTTACTTTCCCAGCGCCCAGGCCTCAAGCTTTCCCGTAGCCCGCAAGAGCTGGAGCCGCGCTCTTTGCACCTCGAAGGCGGCCTCCACGGCCGATACGTCGCGCTGGCTGGCCTCAATCCGCGCCATTTCCAGATCGCGTGGACTGGCCGCGCTGACGCCGGGGGCCGGGGGAGCCTGGGTCTGAATCCGCTGCTGGGTTGCATCCAGATTGGATTGCGCCAGTTGGTACTGGAGTTGTGCCACCTGTTCTGCAATCGCCATTTGCTCGCTCGCCTGCGCCAGTTGCAGCGTCTGCGTCGAAATCTGGTTACGCACCTGCTCCAGTTGCTGCTTCGCCTTCACCGCCTCCGCGTCCGCTGCTTCCACATTCGCTTTCTGCGTGAAATCCAGAAAGGGAAAGCGAATTGACAGGCCGACAGTCGCATTATTCCTCTGGAACTTGGAAAAAAACTGATCGTAGTTGTTGATCTTGCTGAAAACGCCGTACTGCCCCGCCAAGTCGATGGAAGGGTATCTCGCCTTACGGGCCGCCTCCGCCCGCGATTGCTGCGCCAGCACCTGCTGCTGCGCCGCCCGCACCGCGGCGCTGTTCTCCAGCGCCTGGCTCACCAGATTTTCATTGGGATCCGGCGCCGGAGCCGCCGGAATGGAAGCCGGATCGAGTTCAATGGCGGCAACCGCCACTCCCGTCAGCTGCGATAGCCGCAGGCGCAGCACGCTCACGCCGCCATCCGCGTTGGCAATCGCCATACGGGTTTGTGCCTCGCTCAGCCGCGCCCGCGTCAACTCCACCTGCGCTTCCACTCCCGCCTGCACCCGCTCTCCCGTGATCTGCACCAGTTGCGAGGCCGTCTGCAACTGCTGCTGCAGAATCTTCAGTTGGTCATTCAGGCTGTTCAGTTGCACATAGGTCACGCTGGTCTCCAGGGCGGCGTCGCGGCGCGCATCCTCCAGCGTCTCCTTCTGCGCGTTCAGGCTTTCTCTCGCTGCCCGCGTCAGCGCCCGCTGCTGCAGGCTGAACACCATGGACTGATAGTTCAGGTTGACGATGGAGGGCGCGCCCCCATCCAGGGTGAGTGGATATCCATAGGTCCAGCCCAGACCCGACCCCGCCGAGACGTGCGGCAGATAGGCACTGCGTGCTTCGTCGTACGCGGCCTGCGCCCGCGCCTGGTCCGACACGGCAAGATCATGGACATTGGCGCGCGCCACCGCCAACTCCACCGCCCGCCGGAAGGTGAGCGGTTCCGCTGCGGCCCGTGCGGCCGGCAATACCAGCAGGGCAAGCAAACAGATGGGTAACCGGAGGCAGTGCAGTCTTCCGCGCATCATGTCACCTTATTCTGAATTTCCGCTGAGTACAGCAATCGCAAACGCGGGGTCCACTCCAGCGCGCCGATTGGGCGCGGGTAAGGCAGAGCGCCAGGGCGGGGCCGCAGGCGGGAAGCATTTGAGGAATCGCCAAGACGAAGCTTTCTACCTTCCGATCTTCTTCAGCGCATCGCGCGCCGGCCGGTAGTCGTGGGCCATGGCCAGCGCTTCCCGGTACTGCGCCGCGGCTTCCGCCGGTTGATTCTGTTTTTCCAGGATGGATCCCAGCAGGTAATGGGCGCGGAATGCAGGAGCCTCCTCGTCCTTCTTGTCGGAAGAGAGATATTTCCGCAGCAGGTCGGCGGCCTGGCGCAGGTTCCGGCCCGTACGCTGCAGGATTTCCGCCCCTTCAAACCATGTGTAAGGCTTGCCCCGTTCCGAGTCCACCGCCGTCTGAATGGCTTTTTGCATGTCGTCCCAGCGCGAGCGCCGCCGGTAGAAGGAAGCTAGATCCAGCCAGTAACTCGGATCGTTGCCGCTGGCGGCGATCGCCTTGCGGAACTCCTGCTCGGCTTCCGCGTAGTTCTTGTCCTTCTCCGCCATGCGCGCGCGGAAGTTCAGCGCCCGGGCCGGGTCGGTCGCCGCGATTTTCTGGATTTGCTGGTCGGCCTTGTCCGTCCCGCCCCCCAGAAATCCGGGAGCTTCCATGTAGAACTCGGTCAGGTCGCTGCGCGCGTCCGTGTTGCCCGGGTCCAGTTCCACCGCGCGCTCGAAGGCCGCGCGAGCTTTCTTGGCCCAGCCCATCGCTGAGAGAAAACTCACGTCCGACGCTTTGTCGCCGTAAGCACGTCCCAGCCATAGTTCATACAGGCTGCTCTCCGGCTTGATGGCCGTGGCCCGCTCCAAATCGGCGATGGCCCGGTCGAAGTCCTTCACCGAGTAGTAGGCCCGCCCCATCAGGTAATAAGCTTGGGCGTCATCCGGCGCGTGTGCGATCTGCCCGCGCGCCGCCGCAATCGCCTTGTCCACCTGTCCCGCAACTAGCAGGTCCTGAATGCCGGAGGAGGCCGTCGCCAGCGCCGCCTGCGCCACCGCGCCTTCCAGCAGTGCTGCCATCACCAACAGCAAAAGTGGAAGCCGGATTCGCCACATCACTGTTGCACCACTCGAACCGGCATGTCCTCCTGCAACGGTGTGGTCGAGGTGGAAGACATGGCCACTTCCGCGCCCTGCTGCAATCCTCCGGTCACCTGAATGCTGGTCAGATTCGACAGGCCTGTGGTCACCGTCTGCCTGTGCAGCGTGCCATTGCGAATTTCGTAGACGTAGTGTGTACCGTCGTCCTCCCGCACGGCCTCCCTCGGCAAGGTGAGAACATTCGACTCGCGGTCGGTGACGATCTTCACGGTCACGTTCACATTGGGAAGCAGCGATCCCCTGCTGTTATCCACCCGGCTGATGGCCTCGCCCACGTTCCGCGTACCGCGGGTCACGATCGTCGAAGGCGTCTGCATGAGATGCCCGTCCCAGCTCTTCCCGGGAAGGGCGTCCCAAGTCACGATGACTGGCTGTCCCTCGCGAAGTTTGCCCACTTCCGGCTCATCCACAAACGCCCGCACCTGTACCTCGCCGAGATTCGCCATCTGCAGTAGCAAGTCCCCGGCATTTACAAACTGGCCCTGGCGCACCGGTACCGAATAAACCGTGCCTGCCCGCGGCGCCCGTACGTTTGCCTGATTCAATAGGTCCACCGCTGCCGCATGCGCGGCCTTGGCCTGGTCCAATTGCGCCTGTGCCCTGGCAATTTCGGAATTGGCGAAACGCGAATTCAGCTTCTTCTGCAGCAGGTCCACCTGGGCCTGGGCCGCGCTAAAGCGGCTCTGCGCGTTCTTGACCTCTCCTGCGGCGGCCGCGCCCTGCTGTTCCAGTCTTTGCATCGCCGTCAGATTCCGTTGCGCCGCGTCCAGTTCTGACTTGGCGCTTTCTAGTTGCGCCTGCGTAGTCAGCACTTCCTCGCGCGTGCCGCCCGCCCGCAACGCATCCAGATCGGCCTCGGCCGCCCGCATCTGTGCCAAAGCCCGCGCGTTTTGCACCCGCGCGTCCGCATCGTCCAGGCGCAGCAACAACTGTCCCGGCTTTACCTTTTCGCCCTCGTGGACGTTGATCTCTTTCACCACGGCGGCAATGGGAGCATGCGCCTGAAAGTTATCCAGCGGCTCGACCACGCCGTTGGTATCCACGGTGGCGGTAATGACTTGCTTCTCGGCGTGCGCCGCTATCACCGGAACATCTTTCTGGCGCGTTCCGAAGGCCGCCAGCAACACCACCGCCAGCACAATCAGGGCGAGCAGGGTCCACAACCGCCGCCTGCGGCTAAGAGCTGCTGTATGTTGAGGTTGAGGTGCCATTCGTTATCAAGACGGAGTATAACCTAGCGCATCGGAAACCCGCAGTTCACGGTGTCTTATCTGCAAACACGGCTTGGAGCGGAAATACTCTGTCCCCGGGAGCTTGCCTGCCCGGCCATGCCTTCTCACTTAGATTCACCCTGCGGATTCAAGTTGCAGACTTTGCAGGCAATTCCGCGTCAGGCGAGGGAAAGCCGACTCGCGAGTTTTAGACTCGCAGGCTCTTGGAAATCGCAGACTCTTGTGGTTCCTTCCTGCAAGCTGCATCCCATTTACAATATCTCCATGGCAACCAAGCCCCGCTATACGGACGAGCATGCCCAGGCGGGCCTCGACCATTCTTTCCCCGAAATCGAAACCTGGCCCAACCAGTTTCCCGCCTATGAAATCGTGATCGACATTCCCGAGTTCACCTCGGTCTGCCCCAAGACCGGCCTGCCGGACTTCGGCACCATTACCATCCGCTACATGCCCGACCAGCGCTGTCTCGAACTGAAGTCGCTGAAGGAATACCTCTTGGAGTATCGCAACCTCGGCATCTTCCAGGAGAACATCGTCAACCGCGTCCTGGAAGACATGGTCCGCGCCGCCAGGCCCGTCTGGGCCCTCGTGCGCGGAGACTTTCGTCCGCGCGGCGGCATCGGCACTGTGGTCGAAGCCAAGTGGCCGAGGCCGAGAAAAGACCAGAGAAAATCTGAAAGCTTTAATTTAAATACATTTAATTTCCGTTCCTCTGCCTCTCTGCGGTGAAAACCCTCCCGTGCTACCATCCCCCAACCCCGCATGGAACGGAAAAACGACCCGAAGACGGTCTTCGGCTGGTGCATGTATGACTGGGCGAACTCCGCCTATCAAATGGCCATCGTCAGCCTGCTGCCCGTCTATTTCACCGGCACCATCGTAGGCGCGAATGGCGTCACTCTTCTGGGCACGCACTTTCATCCTGACAGCCTGTGGGCGTTCATGATCGGTTTTGCCGACGTGCTGGCTTTCCTGGCCGCTCCCGTCCTTGGTGCTGTGGCCGACTTCTCCGGAGCGCGCCGCCGTTTTCTGCTGGCCTTCGCCTACGGAGGCTCGCTCTTTACCATCCTTCTGTTCTTCTCCCGCGCCGGCGACGTTGGCCGTACCATCTTCTTCTTCGTTGTCTCGCAGTTCGCCTTCGTCAGCGCCAACGTTTTTTACGACGCCTTCCTGCCGCACATCGCCTCCGACGACCAGATGGATTGGATCTCCGGCAAGGGCTACTCCTATGGCTACGTCGGCGGAGGATTGCAGTTTGCGCTCGCTCTGCTTCTGATCACCGAACACCAGCGCTTTGGAATTTCGCAACTCCTGGCCATGCGCATCGGACTCGCCTCCGCCGGCGTCTGGTGGGCAGGATTCTCGTTGTTCACCGCGCGCTACCTGCGCGAGCCCGACGGCGCGCCACCATTCCCCAGCGCTTCCGCCACCTTGGTGCGGCCCCTGGCGCTCATCGCAGTCGGCATAAGCCGCACCATAGAAACCACCCGCCATGCCGGACGCTTTCGCCATCTGCTCCTGTTCCTCATCGCCTTCATGCTCTACAACGACGGCATCCAGACGGTCATCAACCTGGCTACCACCTATGGCTCGGTCGAACTGCACCTCTCCGCCTCCATCCTCATGCTGACCCTGCTGCTCATCCAGTTCATCGCCATGGGCGGAGCCCTGCTCTTCGGACGCATCGCCGAGCGTATCGGCGCCAAACACGCCATCATGATCTCGCTGCTCATCTGGTCGGGCGTGGTCATCTACGCCTACTTCATTCATTCCGCCGCGCAATTCATGACCCTGGGAGCCGTGGTCGGACTGGTCCTCGGCGGATCGCAAGCCCTCAGCCGCTCCTTCTTCGGCAGCATGGTCCCCGAATCCGCCAGTGCCGAGTTCTACGGCTTCTATACCGTCTTCACCAAGTTTTCTTCCATCTGGGGACCGCTGGTCTTCGGCATCATCAAGCAGGCCACCGGTTCTTCGCGCCTGGCCATCGTCTCGCTCATCAGTTTCTTTGTTGTCGGCCTGCTGCTGCTGTCACAGGTGAATGAAGAGAAAGCCCGCCTGGCCCGCGCCGCCGGAGCATTCTGATTTTTGAAACTTGCATTGATAGAGCCAGGTGCCTCCATTCAAGCCGGGGTTTGGCTGGGGCGCGGAGGTTCCACCCCAGCCCCTCAGCTAACATAGAGCCTCACATGACCCTCTTCTTCTGGATCACCGGCCTGCTGCTGGCTCTGGTGTGGCTGGACCGCGCCCGCGACGCCTTTTCCGGCATGTCCACCCTGGCCGATATCTCACAACCAGAGTGGGACCTCGCGCCGGCTGCGAGTGTCCCATTCAAGCCCGGTTTTGGCCTGAGTGGGGATGTTTCTCAACTCCGCGAGCAGCCCTGCCCCCGGCTTTGCATTATTGTTCCCGCGCGCAACGAGGAGCAGAAGGTCGAAGCATCGTTACGCTCTCTTCTCGCTCTCCAGTATCCGGACTACGAGGTCATCGCCATCAACGACCGGTCCGTCGATTCCACGGGCGAAATTCTGGATCGCGTTGCCGCGTCCCACAGCGGCAATCCCGCGCTCCGCGTCCTCCACATCAGCGAGCTTCCCTCGGGATGGCTGGGCAAGCCGCACGCCATGTGGTTGGCCGCCCAGCAGACCCATGCCGAGTGGATTCTGTTCACCGACGCCGACGTCGGCTTCCGCCCCGACTGTCTCCGCCGCGCTATCGCCTACGGCGAGTCCAGCCGCGCCGATCACATTGTGCTGGTCCCCAGCTACATCGCGCCCAGCTTCGGCGAGCGCCTCATGCTCTCCGGCTTTGCCATGCTCTTTCTCTGGGGACACCGCGCCTGGAAGGTGGCCGACCCCAAAGCCGCCGACTGGATGGGCCTCGGCCCGTTCAACCTAATCCGCCGCCACGCTTACCAGAAGATCGGTACCTTCCGCGCCCTGCGCATGGAGGTCATCGAGGATATGAAGCTGGGCAAGCTGGTCAAGCAGCATGGCTTGGCGCAGCGCAACGTGCTCGGTCCGGACCTCCTCCCCTGGCAGTGGGGACGCGGCGCCTTCGGCATCGTCCGCAACCTCACCAAGAACATGTTCGCTTCTATGCAATTCAGTTGGGCACGCGCCATCGCAGCCTGCGTTTTGTTCTGCTTTCTCAACCTGTTTCCCTTCGTCGGACTCGCCCTCGCCCCGGGCTGGGCCCGCCTGCCCTTTGCTGTCGCCCTCGCCGCACTGGCTGCTCTCTATGGCGGCCTGTCGCGCCTCATGCGGGTTTCTCCCCTCTGGGTCATCCTTCATCCGCTGTCTTCGCTCCTGCTGCTCTACACCATGGCGCGCTCCATGGCCCATGCCGTCCGCCATCACGGCATCATCTGGCGCGGAACCTGGTATTCGCTGGAGGATTTGAGGAAGGGAATGGTGTAACCATATCTAAATCTAAGGAATTGTCATTCCTCGCAGCGCGCAGGAATCTGCTTTTCCCGTGTGCTTGAGTAGGACGTCCCCAACGCGCGCACGGGCGCAGGCTTTCAGGCTTGGTTCGATGCGCAAACCGGTGGCGCAGGCCTTCAGGCCTGGTTCGATGCGCAAACCGGTGGCGTAGGCCTTTCAGGCTTGGTTCGATGCGCAAACTGGTGGCGCAGGCCTTTCAGGCTTGATTCGACGCAGAAACCGGTGGCGCAGGACTTCAGGCTTGGTTCGATGCGCAAACCGGTGGCACAGGCCTTCAGGCTTGGTTCGATGCACATACTGGTGGCGCAGGCTTTCAGGCTTGGTTCGATGCGCAAACCGGTGGCACAGGCCTTCAGGCTTGATTCGATGCGCATACCGGTGGCGTAGGCCTTTGAGGCTTGGTTCGATGCGCAAACTGGTGGCGCGGGCCTTCAGGCTTGATTCGATGCGCAAACCGGTGGCGCAGGCCTTTCAGGCCTGGTTCGATGCGCAAACCGGTGGCACAGGCCTTTCAGGCTTGATTCGATGCGCAAACCGGTGGCGCAGGCCTTCAGGCCTGGTTCGATGCGTATACCGGTGGCGCAGGCCTTTCAGGCTTGATTCGATGCGCAAACCGGTGGCGCAGGCCTTCAGGCCTGCGATCCATGCCTGAACTTATTTGGCGGCTTTAGCCGCTGAGGTACTTCGACCCGTTGCGCCAACAACAGAAGCTACTGCAACTGCGGATCCGGCTGGTCTGGTGGACCCCGGCGTGTGCTCGGTTTCCGCGAACTGCTGGAAGAAGACGAACTGGAACTGCTTGGCGCTCGCGCGCTGAAATTCCCCCGCCGAGCTACGTCGAAATCCTTCGGAACTGGAGGAATCTTCGCCGCCTCCCCGCGCAATTGCCGGACATCCTTAAGAATAATCTCCGGACGCCCCTCATACTCCTGAATGCGGCCGTCGATCTCGATCTTCTTGCCGTCCAGTTTTCGAATGTCGCCCACGTCGCGCAGGTCATCGGCAAACACCACCACGGAAAACGGGCAGGTGCGGTAGTCTTCGCAGAAGTTCACGAAAAACGCTCCGCTGTCGCCCCGGTTCACCGCCACCACTTTTCCCGTCACACAGCGGCTGTCGCCCAGGTGTTTGGCTGCTTCCGTGTAATCGACGCACTCCGCCCGGGCCATGCCACTTGCGGCCAGCATGGCCACGAAGGCAATCAGCACGAATGACCGCTGCATCCTCATGGTGTGGCTGTTAACTTTACCCGACAGCGGCCGGACTGGAACAGAAAACTTCGTGAGGCGAGGGAACTGCGGGCGCTTCTCTCCGCAGGTTGGCATTCACCGGCAATGCAGCAGGAAAAACCCCAGCCCGTCGTCGCGAGCTGGGGAGAGACTTTTCCACTTCGGCTGCCGTGAAACCTCTTAGCGCGAGAAGGAAGCAATGGCAGCGGCTTCGTCGTCCTTCACGTCGAAGACCGTGTAAAGCTTGGTGATCTGCAGCAGGTCGTGGACCTTCTTGGTCAGGTTCAACAGCTTCAGTTCGCCGCCCTGGTTGCGGACCGTGGTGAAGGCGCTCACCAGTTCCCCAATCCCCGAGCTGTCGATGTAGGTTACCTCTGCCATGTTGAGCAGAATCTTCTTCTGGCCCTTGGCAAGCAGGTCGCGCACCTGGTCGCGCAGGACCACGCTCCCTTCACCCAGGGTGATGCGTCCGCTTAAGTCCACTACCGTGACTCCGTCCACCTGCCGTGTGCTGCTCTTCATTGTCGACACTTGCGTTCCTCCTTGCTTTTGCCGCCGCTGCCATGGAGATGCTTCGTCATTCGAACTTCGGTGCCGGGTTCCGCCTTCCGGATCGACACCTCATCCATGAACGACCGCATCAGAAAAATGCCACGCCCCGACTGCTTCAACAGATTCTCCGGAGCCAGTGGATTGGGCAAGCTTTCAAGATGCAGCCCCTTGCCGTGGTCCCGCACCGTCACCACCAGATCGCACGCCGTCTGCTCAAATCCCAGTTCGATTTGTTTGCCCGGGTCGTAGGCATTTCCGTGGAGCACGGCGTTCACCGTCGCTTCCCGTACGGCCATGGCAATGTAAACGGCTTCTTCCAGGGCGAACCCGGCTTGTTGCGCGACCTTGGTGGCCACCTCTTCCGCCTGGTTCACACTTTCGAGTGTAGAGTCCAGCCTGTAGGAAACCTGCATGGCGGCCAATTTTCCGCGCTTGTCGCTCAATTTCGACCTATAGTCTCCCGGGCTCAGGCGGAGAACCTCTCGGGAACGCTAGTTTGCATGTGGCCCTCGGCCTTTGTCAACGAAAGCGTTCCATCCGCGCTTCCGACCTTCCTCCTTTGCTATCCTTGGCTGGGGCGTCTCATGTCCGGACCCGGACCTCTCCAGCTCGCATTGCGTAGTCTCTGGCAGCGTCCTTCGCTGGTTCTGGCCGAGACCGCCTGGCGCTGCCTTTATCTTCTGGTAGCCGCCGCCGTCTTGCTTTTCGCCTTCCTCCAGGTCCTGCCTGCGGCGGACGTCAGCCCCGCCGCCCTGACCCTGGCGGGCATCAATCCCAGATTCCTCATTCCCGTCCTGCTCGTGCGGACCCTTCCGCTCTTCGCCCGCGCCAGCCTGGTCCTGGTTCCTGCTCTTGCCCTGCTCTGGGTGGGGACCGCCTCCGTCAGCCGGACGGCCATCCTCGCCACGCTGGTCGCTGCCCATTCCCCCGCCACCGGGGGAATTCGTCCCTGCTGGCCGGGAATTATCGGAATCCATCTTCTGCGTGCGCTGTTCGCTCTGGCTGCTGGCGTCTCCTGCGTGGGCGCGCTCTGGTTGTGCTTTTCTCTCATCCCGGCAATGGGAAGCCAGCAGGCTCCCGTCGCCGCATTGCTCCTCTACTTGATTGTGGTGTTGCTGATCTGGCTTGCCTGGATCTTTGTGGACTGGTTCCTGCGCCTGGCGCCCATCTTCAGCGTGCGCGATCGGCGCGGCCCCTGGACCGCCTTCGCCCGCGTGCGTGGCTCTGTTTGAGGAAAATCCCCTAACCTGCCTCTCACTCTCGGCCTGCTTCGGTTTCTGTCGTGTCGTTCTCTTTCTGTTCATGAGCGCTCTCGCCCTGCTCGCCATCGTCGCCGCCGGACGCGGTTCCGCTTCCGCCCTGCTCCTGTTCGTTCTCATCCTGCTGGCATACTCCGCCGCCTCCGGCTGGCTGTATATTGCCCGCCTCGCCGCTTACGTCCAACTGTCGTCCAGCCCCGCTTCCCCGGCCCCGGGAGCCGCCGGAACCATCCCCGAACCCGCGCCCTCGCTTTCCTGAATTCGCTTCAGGTGGAAGCGGTGGGCTCCAGCCCACCGCTAACCGGCAAGCAAATGGTTGCGGCTTCACCGCGGCACCACCTTGATCCATTCAGCGACCCGCCCCGGCAAACAATCGTCCTCCAAACTGGTACACTCTTTGCCATTCACCACCTTTTCTGAGAAGCTGATTCGTGGAAGCCCAATCCATCGTCATCCTCGACTTCGGTTCGCAGTACACGCAGCTCATCGCCCGTCGTATCCGCGAGCAGAATGTCTTCTCCGCCGTCCTGCCCTGCAACGCCTCCCTGGACGAAATCCGCGCCTGCCATCCTGCCGGACTCATCCTCTCCGGCGGGCCCTGTTCTGTTTACGATCCCGACGCGCCTCCCGCCGACGAGCGTGTCTTTTCTCTTGGGGTGCCCGTGCTCGGCATCTGCTACGGACTGCAGTTCATGACCCACAAACTTGGCGGCAAAGTCCGCGCCGCCGAGAAGCGCGAGTACGGCCATGCCCAGGTCACCGTGCTGGATGGTTCGCGCCTGTTCGAGAACCTGCCCTCGCAGCTTTCCGTCTGGATGTCCCACGGCGATGAAGCCCTGGAACTTCCCCAGGGATTTCGCCTCATCGGCCGCACCGGAACCGCCGTTGCCGCCATCGAGGACCCGGCGCGCAACTACTTTGCCGTTCAGTTCCACCCCGAGGTGCATCACACCCCGCTGGGCACCCAGGTCCTGCGCAATTTTGTGTTCAATATCTGCGGCGCCGAACCCTCCTGGACCCCGCAGCGCTTCATCGACTCCGCCGTGGAGGAGATTCGCCGCACCGTGGGCGGAGGTCACGCCATCTGCGCGCTCTCCGGAGGTGTGGACTCTTCCGTCGCCGCCACCCTCATGGCGCGCGCCATCGGCGAACGTCTCACCTGCGTCTTCGTCGACAATGGCGTCCTGCGCAAAAACGAGTTCCAGAAGGTTCAGCAGAACCTCCGCGACAAGCTGGGACTCAAGCTCATCGCCGTCGATGCCGGCCAGCGCTTCCTCGCCAAACTCGCCGGCGTCACCGATCCCGAACGCAAGCGCAAAATTATCGGTAACGAGTTCATCGCCGTCTTCGACGAGGAAGCCGCCAAAATCCTCGCCCGCAACCACGCCGAAGGCCGCGCCGGCGAAGCCGAGTTCCTGGTGCAGGGAACTCTCTACCCTGACGTGATCGAATCCCGCTCCGTCCGCGGCCCCTCCCAGACCATCAAAACCCATCACAACGTCGGCGGCCTGCCGGAAAACATGAAGTTCAAGCTCATTGAACCCTTAAAGGATCTCTTTAAGGATGAAGTCCGCCGCATCGGCCGCGATCTCGGCATGCCCGAGGACATCCTCCAGCGCCAGCCTTTTCCCGGCCCCGGCCTCGCCGTGCGCATTCTCGGCGAAGTCACCGCCGAGCGCATTGCGCTTCTGCAGGAAGCCGACGACATCGTGGTCAGTGAAATCCGTGCCGCCGGCCTCTACACACAAATCTGGCAGTCCTTTGCCGTTCTTCTCCCTGTCATGTCGGTGGGTGTCATGGGAGACCAGCGCACCTATGCCTACACCTGTGCGCTGCGCGCCGTGCACTCCGAAGACGGCATGACCGCCGATGTCGTCGAACTCCCCTGGGAAGTGCTCAAGCGCATTTCGAACCGCATTGTGAACGAGGTTCGCGGAATCAACCGCGTGGTCTACGACGTCACTTCCAAGCCTCCAGGCACCATCGAATGGGAATGAAAAAGATTCCTGGCGGGAGGCCCTCATCATGAGTCGCCTCGCGTCCACCTTCCTGGTGGGATCCGGTAGTGTCCTAAAGTTGCGTTGCTGGTTTTTTGGGCGGGGGGAGTCTCAGAATCGTGGCTTGCTCTGGATGTGCTGTATTGACATGATCCAGCATTTTATCTTCAATCCCTTCGGAGACATTGCCGATGATGACGAAACCACATAGTGTGCAGGTAAACTTCACCTTCAGGGAGAAGTTCTCTTCGACTGGGCCGACCTCGAAGAATCGAGCTGGCACTGGGTTCCTGCTTTCTGAGTGAATTAGAAGGATAAACGTTGTTGTTAGAGACACAAAAGGCCATTTTCGTGGTAGAGAACCTACAGGCTGGCCCGCCATCTGTGCAACAATGCTCCCCCGCCATGGCCGACAAGAAAACCACCTCGGAGATGATGGGAGAGTTTTTCGTGAGGCTGGCCTCCTGACGCTTGTGTTCGTGCCCATATACGTTCTAGTGGAGAACGAAACCACCAGGGATTGGAATCATGACTGGAATGCGGAAGGGGATGTTGCTTGTTGTTCTGGTATGGGCAATTGCTTCTCAAGCTCGTGCTCACGATCTGGCGGCGAATGGACTTCCCCTCGGGGATGGCAAGGTCAGCAGCCAACCGCAAGTGGGCTATGTTTTTTCCTGCAGCCGTGCCTTTCGCGCAGGTGGGGCGAGGCATTCTGGGGACTGGTTTCACGGCAACTCTTGGAATCCCCTTGAAAAGCCGCATGTCCAGGGTCGCGTGATGTGGCCGAACGCGTTCTTTGTTATGACCCGGCAGAACGACATGCTGGCGGTAAAGAGCAACGGGCTGCCGGTCGACGAGCCGACCGGGACCTTTCCGATCGCTCGCGACGATCCTGCCTACGCCTATGACACCAATCCCAATCCCATCGCGCCCCAGAACCTGGGTTTCGATATTCCCCTCAGTCCAGCCAGAGCTGCGACGCCGGGCTGTCTGCCAATGGGAATGATCGGTTTCACAGTGACCGGAGTTGCTTTTTACAATGCTCTGGACGATGCCGGGCGCGATGCTGCCGCCCATGAGGTGCAAGATCTTTGTGACGGGCATCCGCAGGCCAAAGGCCAGTACCATTACCACAGCAGCTCCCCATGCCTGCCCCATGCCCAGGAAAATGCGGTCGTGGGATGGGCGCTCGATGGTTATCCCATCCTCGGCATGGTGGACGCGGCGGGCAAGCAGCTTACCAACGCCGATCTGGATGCCTGCCATGGCCGGGCGGAAAAAGTAGTCGTCGATGGGCGCAGTTATGACTACGCTTATCGTCTGACCCGTGAGTATCCCTATACCCTAGGCTGTTTCTCGGGACAGGTTCTTCAGGAGACTCGGCAGTCCATACGCCAGTCGATGGGTCCGCCCCGGCGGCGCGGCGCCAACCGGCCCCCTCCACGCGAACCCTGATGTCTGTTCCCAAGGTGCGGAAAGCAGTTCTCTTTCCCAACCGGCCGGATTGTCATCAACCTCCCGCGGCAGTGCTTCCAATAGAATGATCCGGAGGCACGAGGGGGCATGGGCGATAACCGCGTAATCTTCTGGGTCATCTTCAATGCGGGCATCCTCACGCTGCTGGTTTTGGACCTCGTGGTCTTTCACCGCAAGGCCAAAGTCGTCAGCGTCAAGGAAGCCCTGCGCTGGTGCGCCTTCTGGGTCGGCCTGGCCGTCGCCTTCGGCCTGTTGGTCTGGTGGTGGCTGGGATCGGGCAAAGCCCTGGAGTTCTATACCGGCTACCTCATCGAGGAATCCCTCAGCGTCGACAACCTGTTCGTCTTCCTCATGATCTTTCAGTACTTCCGCGTCGCTCGCGAGTACCAGTACAAAGTGCTGTTCTGGGGCATCCTGGGAGCGCTGATTCTGCGCGGCGCCTTTATCCTCGCCGGCGTCGCCCTCATTCGACGCTTCGACTGGGTCGTCTACCTGTTCGGCGCTTTCCTCGTCTACACCGGATACAAAATGTGGGGCGGGGAAGAAACCGAGATCCATCCTGAGAAAAACCCGGTTCTTCAGTTGGTTCGCCGCAAGTTTCCTGTCACCAGGGATTACGAGGGCGACCGCTTCCTCGTCCTGAAGAACGGACGCCGCTACCTCACGCCCCTGCTCGTCGTCCTGCTGGTGGTGGAGAGCACGGATGTGCTCTTCGCCGCCGACTCTATTCCCGCCATTCTGGCCATTACTCACGATCCCTTCATCGTTTACACCTCCAACGTTTTCGCCATCCTCGGCCTGCGTTCCATCTTCTTCGCCCTTGCCGGATTGATGGAAATGTTCCGCTACCTGCACTATGGCCTCTCCGCCATCCTGATCTTCATCGGCGTGAAAATGCTGGTTTCTCATTTCGTGGAGATCCCGGTGGAAATCGCGCTGGGGGTGGTGGCCCTGATTCTCGGCGTCTCGATCCTCGCATCGATCGTGGCGCGGAAACGTGAGCCGAACTCAGGCGAACAGGAAGTCGCACACGCTCAGGGAAGGGAAAGATCGAAGCAAGAATAAGCGCAACCCTCTTTGCAAGGGCTCGGCTTCAGCCGAGCCGCAAACAAGGCCGTAAATCACGGCTTCAGCCGCTGAGGGAGAAGAGGCCGTCCAGCAACTCTCTACTCGAACCTGACTTTGTCCCCCGCTACCACCGAGTGCTTCTTAAAATGCGCGTCATCGTGCTCGGGATAGTCCAGCCGGTAGTGTGCCCCCCGGCTTTCCAGCCGTGCCAGGGCGGAGCGCGCGATCAGCAGCGCCGTATCGTACAGGTTTGAGGCTTCTCCGGTGGCCCGGTTCTTTACCACCGGCAGGCAGGAACGCAGCTTCTCCAGCTCCGCAATGCCGCGCTTCATGTTCGAACCGCTTCGTACGATCCCGAACTCCCGCCACATCAGATCTCGAATGTTGTTCACCACCACTTCCACTGGCGGCCCGGCGCTGGCATGCGCCTCTTCCGCAACCGCATCCCCGGTTGCCCGGCCGGCGCGGGCCGCGGACTCTTCCCGCATGGTCCGCCCTGCTCGCGCTCCATAGACTAGGCCCTCCAGCAGGGAATTGCTGGCCAGCCGGTTTGCCCCGTGCACCCCGGTGGCGGCCACTTCGCCCGCCGCATACAAGCCGGGCAGGCTGGTGCGGCCCTCCAGGTCGCTGCGTACCCCGCCCATGGCGTAATGCGCTGCCGGACGCACCGGAATCAGGTCGGTCGCAATGTCGATGTTGTGCTCCATGCAGGTGGCATAAATGCGCGGAAACCGCTGCCGCACCCGTGCCGCGCCCAGGTGAGTCAGGTCCAGGTACACCACCGGGTCGGCTGCATGGGTCAGTTCCAGCTCATGCACGATGGCCCGCGCCACCACGTCCCGCGGAGCCAGCTCTCCCGCCGCATGATATTTGTGCATGAAGCGGTTGGTCTCCATGTTCCGCAAGTAGGCGCCCTCGCCGCGCAGCGCCTCCGAGAGCAAAAACCTGGGAGCATCCTTCACGTAGAGCGCTGTGGGATGGAATTGCACGAACTCCATGTCTGAGACTTCCGCCCCCGCGCGGTACGCCATAGCCACCCCATCTCCGGTGGCCACCCGCGGATTCGTGGTTTCACGGTAGACCTGTCCCAGGCCGCCCGTGGCCAGCAGCACTCCCCGGGCCGCCACGGTCTGCGGATCATGCTTCTGCTCGTCAATCATGTGCAGTCCCACCACCCGCCCGTCCTCAACCCACAGCGACGTGGCAAACTCAAATTCGCGAAGCGTGATGTTGGCCTGGGATTTGGCTTTCAGGTAGAGAGCCCGCCCGATCTCCCGTCCCGTGGAGTCGCCGTGAGCGTGCAGAATGCGCGACCGGCTGTGCGCCGCTTCCCGCGTAAACGAGAGCTTGGTTCCCGAACGGTCGAACTCGGTTCCCCAGGCAATCAGCTCTTCGATCCGCTGCGGGCCTTCTTCCACCAGGATTCTGGCCGCTTGCTCGTTGCACAGCCCGTCCCCGGCAATCAGCGTGTCCTGCAGGTGCAGTCCCACTTCATCTTCGTCGCTGAGGGCCGCGGCAATGCCGCCTTGCGCGTATTGCGTATTCGACTCCGTGTATTCCTGCTTCGCCAGCAGCAGCACGGGTCCCGCCGACGCCAGCTCAATCGCCGCCCGCAGCCCGGCAATGCCCGCCCCCACCACCACGAATTCCGTTTCTTTGGTGGCTTTCCTGTCTTTCGTCTCGTGCGACTTGCTCTTCATCATTCCGCTTTTCTAGGTCCCGCGTTTAGCCCGCGCGTTCAGCAGCATGGTAGCGCAAAATCAGCTTCTTCCGCTCTGACCGGATATTTACGTATGATAAAGACCCATGACCCGCGTCGATATCCATACGGCCTCACGGGATTATCCTGTTCTGATTGAGCCCGGACTGCTCGAGCGAACTGGCGCCCTGCTTCGTGAACTCCTGCCCGAGACCTCGCGCTACATCCTCATTACGTCCGCGCCCGTCCGTAAGCATTGGGGTGAGGCTGTCACTCGTTCGCTCGATTCCGCCGGGCTTCGTTACCACGTGGTGGAAATGCCCGACGGCGAACGCTACAAGACCCTCTCGACCGTGGGCGACCTCACCCGCGCCATGGTGAAGCACGGAGCCGACCGCAAGACCGTGGTCCTCGCCCTGGGCGGGGGCGTGGTCGGCGATGTCGCCGGATTCGCCGCGTCCATGTATATGCGTGGCCTCGACGTTGTCCAGATTCCCACCACTTTTCTGGCCCAGGTGGATGCTTCCGTCGGTGGCAAGACCGGCGTCGATCTCCCCGAGGGCAAGAATCTGGTCGGAGCCTTCCATCAGCCCCGCGCCGTGCTGATCGATCCCCTCAGCTTAAATACCTTGCCCGACCGTGAGTATCGTGCCGGCCTGTACGAGGCCCTCAAGTGCGGCGTCATCCGCCGTCCCGATTTGTTCGATTTTATGGAACAGAATCGCGAGCGCATCCTGCAGCGCGATCCCGCGATCATGGAATGGCTGATTGCGCAGTGCGTGCAGGTCAAAGGCGATGTGGTCGCCGCCGACGAGCGCGAAGGCGACCTGCGCCGCATCCTCAACTTCGGCCACACCGTGGGCCATGCCCTGGAGGCCGAGACCGCCTACAAGCAATTTCTTCACGGGGAAGCCGTGGCCTGGGGCATGGTGGCCGCCTGCATGATTGCCGCCGCCACCCAGAAGACCTCCTCGGAAACCGCTCGCCGCATCATCTCCGTGGTTCTCGCCTACGCCCCCTTGCCCAAGGTGGCCACCCGCGGCAAGCGCGTGGTTCGCCGCCTGGTCACCGACAAGAAGACCGTGAACGGAGTGGTTCACTTCGTCCTGCCCACGGAACTCGGCTGCGTGGAAATTGTCTCGGACGTTCCCGCTCGCGCCATCGAGCAGGCTGTGGAAGAGCTGCGCTATCTGTCCCAGGGATGAAAAGAAGGCGAAACACTGCATCATCGAGTTGGAATGGCAATAATTAACTTAAATAACCAAGTGGCGGAGGTCGTACAATTCTCCCCCAGGACTGGCGGGATCTGTGGCCGTTCGCGAGGAATGTGTCTGGAATCATTGCTGCCGGTGATGCCGGTCTCGCAGCGATCTATTACGGTCCGCGCAAAATGCCTGAAACCTGCGATTGGTACTTGGACACATTCTTCGATTCCAAGGTAAAGCGGTATTTTGAGTTTTCTGGTACGGGGTGAGTTTTATCGGAAGGGTCTGTGCGGATGCTGCGGAGGTGTACGCTTTCGTCTTACTGAACAGCGAAAACCTTCGAGTGCGTCTTCTTCTCGCCTCTCGGCGGGTTCTTGCAGTTCACAGCCTTCTCTCCAACCCAGTACTCAAGTACAAGCCGCATCTCTCCCTTATCGTTTAGCCGAAAAGGAAACTCATGCGATTGGCCGGGTTCAAGCACGACGGAGCCTCTGCTACTGCCCACGTCGGGACCAATCATGAGAGTGCTCCATCTGCCGCCAGACTTTCTCTGAACGTAAAACGGAATGGGTGTAGTCTCCATGTTCTCTGCGCCTGGCCCTTTGAACGATGTCTGCCCGAACTCGACACAATAGAGAATCTTGTGATCCCCAACGTTGACGACCTTTGCAGCTATCCGTTCCGACGCCTTGAAACTTTGAGCGGGAACGATTACCTGAACCTGACAAATTGCGCATATGGGAGCGAGAATCAGGAATGGACTTATCTTGAGTGAGCGCCGCACGCCCAGAGTATACGGCAACATGCTCCCGGAAAGTGGAGTCGCCACGGGTTGGGCCAGGAGCCGCTGCACCAACCCCTCGAACAGAGTTTTTCGCAACCTGCTAGAGCGCAAAGGAGAATGCTCTCACCTCGATGGCGAACGCTGGAAGGCCCCGATAAGCACATATATCATAACCACCTGGTCGGACTTCCACACCTTTCCATGGCAATCCACTCGACGCCAATCCACAGATAACTAATGAAATATCCTAGTTTTCCACAGGGCTTCCCTGTTACCAATCCGGTAGTTTCCTGTTATAAGTGGTCTGTAAGTGGGGGCGAAGATCTTGAGAAGAGAACTAGCTCTGCATGATCGTCTGGCTTGCCGTCATGTGGGGCCATAACACGAAGGGCCATCCGGGGATTGATCTTGTCAGGGACCGCCCCGAATGACCCGTGGTAGGCCACTCCTTCGTGTGGTGGGGATGATTAACCCCTCCATTTGTTTAGTGCAAGACAACCGGGAGACAATACGCGCTCCCAGGAGATTTTTCAAGATGCCCAAGATGAATCCTTGGCACTCTATCCTTCAGTACGTCCACCATGACAATACGCGATGCACCGAGGGAAACAACATTGAACGTCACTACCTCCGTCAAGGTACCGGAGGGAAACCGCTCTGTCAGCATTGCGCCAGTTTAGACGCATCGCGCCAATAGTCCTCACTCAACTCCGTGGTGGGATAAACGTAAGCTCCCACCACGGACCATTCAGCTCTCCGTCCCGCAAGGGCCATACACGCCGCAACTCAAACACCTGAAGTAGGCGGTAACCACTCTTCACGCTCCTGTGCTTGTGCTAAGTTGCGAGAAAAGCTTCCCCTTCAGTAGCTCGATACCCTTCGCCATCAAATCGCCTTGCGGCACTTCTCCGTTCGGGGTGAGGTGATCCACCAACTGCGGCAGGATCTGGGCTAACCCGCTCTTGACGGCTTCCGGGGAGATGCCGACCTTTGCCGCCAGGGCCTGCACCTGCTCGGAGCCCAGAACATTCTGCAACTGTTCGGGAGAGATTGGTAGATTCTGCCCGGTACCTATCCACGAAGAAACGACATGCCCGAGCCCTCGCGCGGCGAATTGTTCCGCAAGACCGGAAATTCCTCCGCTCTGGTTCGCCAGCATGGAGAGCGCCGCAGAGCCAAGGGAAGACTGGGAACCATCATTTGCGGAAGCAGTTCCCGCCGCCTTCAAGACATTATCCAGAAAGCTCATAATCCTAACCTCAGAATGACAGAATGATTTCCACCGTGCTCGTTTCTCCGGCTCAGTTATTGCTGCTTCGCGATGACCAGAGATGCGATCTTCTTGTAAGTCGCCTGAGGAACGATCTTCTTTCTAACCAGATCGGTCTTTGCCTTGTAAGGTCGATTGTCGATAATTTTCTGCGAATAGGCGTCCCCGATGCCTGGAAGAGCTGCGAGCTGTTCCTTAGTCGCAGAGTTCAAATCAACCAGCTCATTAGAAGTACCCGACGTTGCCGTTTGGCTCGCCATCGGCTTCTTTCCAGGCTTACTCTTGCTCTGAGCCGTTGCCTGGCTTCCCAGCAGGAACAGGGAGAACGCGACGGTAAGCATGACCGAGAGGAACTTTCTATAGTTCATATGTTTGTTCTGTACCTTTCGTTGTCCTTCGAACCTGCACTAACAGTTCTGTGGCCTTGCGCACTAACCCACCTTTCCTCGACTCGACTGTCCGAGTTCTGCCGGTAGTCAGGGCGGGCATTGGCAAGCGGAAATTAGCAATTCAAGCAGAAGCAGACTTCTTGGTAATCCACCGTAAGATCGCGGTTAGCAGCACCGCACCGGCAATCGCAACCGCAATCGTGTAGATCATGCCTCCGCGACCGGCAAATCCCAAGCTGCGCATGATGAACCCACCTACGATCGCACCGACGATGCCGATAACAATGTCCATCAACACGCCATATCCGCCACCTTTCATGATCTTGCCCGTCGCCCAGCCCGCGATCAGTCCAACGACGATCCACCATAGGAGATGCATATTGATCTAGCCCTACCTTTCGCAAATAGCTACGGACCTGGGGGCCTGCCGTCCTGCGCAATCCGGTTTGTCCTTATTGGCAAGCCTTACCATGTTCAGGGCGCCCTCCTTTGGCCTTCGCTTCGGCCTCAGTCATGTACGCGCCAACTTTCGTTTTGCCGTAGTATCTCGTACCAGGGCAGTGGTACGCCTTAGTGGTGGTATTGAGCCACACTTTGCCGACTCCGCCGCCACTGGCCGGTGTTGACCTATTCGTTGTCTCTTTCGACGTGGAAGTCGGGACCGCGGGAGCTGAAGATGGAGGGGCCGCCGAGGTCTTTGCTGGCGTTGCCTTGGTGGTCGCGTACCAATCTTTCACTCCCTTATGGCCTCTGCAGGCTCCGCGCTTGTTTGCTGTCGTGGAATAGGTACCGTCGTTGCACAACCCCGTTGCACCCGCAGGCGCACCGGCAGGCGCTTGGGCTATGCAAACTTGCGATGCAAGTAAGTAAACGAAGAACAATAGAAGAGGTGAGTGCTTCAAGGCGCCTCCAAATACAAAAGTAAGGGGACCCATGAGCGCACGAATCTTGCTACGCAGTTGAGACTTTGTCCACTACAACTTTTGAATATTTTGCCGGCCAGGTCTTCAACGCCTGCGTCCCGATTGAGGCGCATAGCGATAGCCTATTTCGACGCGTAGGACTCGGCGGCCTCGGCGATTCTCTCCTGCTTCCGGTTCGACGTCGAGAGGACCTTCATCGCCTGCCAGTCATAGGGAAATTCTTTCCCGCAGTCCAGGCACACTACGTAGGTCCCGGTCAGGGAAGCCGCCGGACTGCGCCGCTGGGTGGATTTGCTTGTGATGGGAAAACTGTAGCGTTCGTGCCAGCAACCAAATAAAACATCAAAGAGTTTCGCGATCATCTCTCCTACCCCTGAACCACCGAACGGGTAACCCCGCTCAAGCCGTTCTGGCGGACACTCACTTAGATTCTGAATTCCTGAAAAAGGTTCTGCAGATTGTTTGCTGGTGGTGTCCCATATCTGCCTGGGTTTGGTAGATTTGGGTCCTTATTCTCACCCCACCCCGAGTCATCCTGAGCGGAGGATCCCACTCAGCAACAGACGGAAGAGCTGTGCATGCAGGGCCCTCCCTCTTTGTCAATCTAAGGGGGAAGTAAAAAGGATATGCGGCTAGACCGTGCTGGGTGGGACTTTCTTGGCCTGGCACTTGGCCATAATGGCGCTTCGCAATCGGGTTCGCAAATCGTCCGGCAGTTCGTACAGCTCCGAGTCTTTATAAATCTCGATGGTCTTCTTGGTCGTGTTGCAAATCACGTAGCAGTTGCGGCACCAATGCAAATGCTCTTCCAACTGCGCCTTTGTCTTTGCATCCAGACTGTCGTCGAGATAGTCGGTTAGCTCTTGTAAAAACTCGGAGCAAGTCACTGTTTGTCGTCCCCGCCCTTTTGCTGATTCGCAAAATATTTATTCAGCCGCTCGCGCAGCTGCAGCCGTGCCCTCAACAGCCGTGACTTCACTGCGGGAACGCTCAAGTCCAATGCCTCGGCGGTCTCCTCCGTGGAAAGCCCCTCCACGTCCCGCAGCACAAACACCGTCCGGAACCCCGGCGGCAACCCCTGAATCGTTCGTTGCAGAATATCCCGGAGCTCTGACTGTGAATAGAGTTGTTCCGGGTTAGGGGACCAGTCTGCAACCTCCCGGGGAACCGAGTCCTCCTCAGTCCGCACATTCTCGTCCAGCGAGATGTTCCGCTCCGGCCGCCGCCGCCGCAGACGCATCAGCGCCTCGTTGACCGCAATCCGGACCAGCCAGGTATAAAACTTCGATTGCTCCTGGAACTTCCCCAGGTTCTCATACGCCTTCAGGAACGCGTCCTGCACCACGTCTTCCGCGTCTTCGCGGTTGTGCGTAATGTGCTGCGCGATCCGGAAAACGTTCCGATCGTACCGCTTCACCAGCTGCTCGTAGGCGCTGACGTCGCCCGCTTTCGCGGCCCGCACCAGCGTCAACTCGTTAACAGCTTCGTTCGCCTTTTGGATGGTTTCCATCGAATTCCCGATGCAGCTTTTTTCTGCTTTCCCTGGTATCCCTCCCGGCAGGCGCCTCCGGCGAGGCATTCCTAACTTATCTTCGAATGCCGTCCGCCCGGTAGCTGAATCCGTTGAAGGGCTGATTCTAGTGATTGGACGAGCATGCTGATGGTTCGTTTGTCAGGTGGCCGCGTATTTTCCTGGCCATCCTTGGCCGGCTGGAGCTTTGGTCTCGCCTTTTCTTGTACTTACGTTACCTGCTCCGGGCTGCGATTTCTTCGTCCCGCCGCCCCCTGGCCGTATAATCCCTCCCAGCAAAGGCACAGTGTACTATGTCGGATTCCCAACTCAGAGCACAGGTTCAGCAGGCGGTCCAGGAAGCGGTAGGAGACGCGGTCGAACACCACCTGGATTCCCTGCGAGCCCAACTGGTGGATGAAATTTGCAGCCGCCTGGACGGCCTCGCGGCCCCATCCCTGCCCGGCGTCTCCTCCGCCCCGGTTTTGAGCGCTGCCCTCAAGTCGATTCAGGAAGGCGCCACCCAGGCGGACATCCTCGCCGCCCTGCTGCAGTCCACGGAAAGCTTCGCGCCCCGGGCCGCCCTCTTGGTGCTGCGCGGCGGCTCGATCCTTGCCTGGCGCTCTCGCGGATTTTTCGCGCGCGAACCCAAGGGCGCCATCCTCGATTCATCGCGCCCCCTGCTTAGCCGGGCCTTATCACAGCGCGCTGCCGCAAGCGGTCCGGCCTCCGAATTTGATTCCGCCTTCCTTGCTGGCGTTGGCGCTCCCGCCGGCCATATTTTCCTGGTCCCTTTGCTGGTGCGTGACAAGGTCGCAGCCCTGCTCTATGCCGACGCCGGCCTCGCCTCCGGCGGTTCGGCTGCGGCAGTCGATGCCGCCGCCCTCGACTGCCTGGTGCGTTTCGCTGGCGCCTGGGTGGAACTCGCCGGGCTCCGCAAATCCGGCCTTTCCCCGGGCGCGGATGTTGCCGAGCCCGCCCATCCCCCGGCTCCTGCCCATTCCTCGGACTTCGAGGCCGAACAGCCCTTGGTCGCGGGAGGCGTCGAGCACGCTTCCGCTCTGGATCCGTTTGCCCCGGTGCACTCCGCTGCTTCCCCGGGCGTGCCCGCGCGACCGCCGGCTTCGATGGATCAGGGGGAACTGCACAAGAAGGCGCGCCGTTTCGCCAAGCTTCTGGTGGATGAAATTCAACTCTACAACCGCGAGAAGGTCGAGCAGGGCCGCCGCAATGCCGATCTCTATTCGCGGCTGAAGCTGGAAATCGAAAAGAGCCGCGCCGCCTACGACAAGCGCTACGGCCAGTCTCTAGGGGATCCTACCGATTACTTTCGTGAGGAACTGGTGCGAATCTTGGCGAATAACAATCCTGCCCTCCTCGGAAGCGAGGATCCGAGCTAAACTAGCTTGTTGTGCGCAAACGGAATCTGGTTTTAGTCTTTCTCGTTCTCGTCGTCTTCACCCTGCTGATCGTCTGCGTGCAGTCTGGGAGTCCGGTGCTTGCCGAACCTCCGGCCGCTGCCCAAACCACCAGCCCTCGCAAGACGAAGTCCAAAACAACTGCCAGGACCAGATCTACTGCCAGAGCCCGCCCATCCGCCCATACCATCGGTCCCCGGGCGAGGCGCATGCAGCATGCCGTCTCCGCTTCCAGGGGACTGCAGCCTCTGGCGCAACGCCTGCTGGAGAACCCCGGCGTTCGCAACTACGCTTCCGTCGAGGCCTACGCGCGCGCCCATGCCCGCGAAACTTCCGGCGCGCTCGCCTGGCTGGCCGCCGGCTACGCCCACTACAACGCGGGAGAGTTCGACCAGGCCGTCCTCGATCTCAAGCGTGCCCAGTCTCATGCTGGCGAGGTGGCAGATTACGTCGCCTATTTCCTCGGCTCGTCCTATGCCGCGCTGAGCGATGCCCCGAACGCCATCGCCACCTTGCAGCATTTCGAGGACAGCTATCCGGGCTCGCTGTTTCTCCGCGATGCCATGCTCGACTATGCTCGCGCTCTCACCATTCAGGGAGACGGCCATAAAGCGGTCTTGGTTCTGGGCCGCTTCCGCGACCCAATCCGCGCGGACGTGGAAATCACCCTTGCCCGCGCCATGCTGCAGGCGGGCGAGAACGCGCGTGCCGTTCGCGTCCTGCAAAATCTCTACTACACCATGCCGCTGGCGGACGAATCCGCGGCCGCCGGCGAACTTCTCAAGAGCGCGCCGGATGTGCCCCAGGTCAGCTTCGCCGAGCGCCGTAAGCGCGCCGACCTGCTGGCCGCCGGCGGACGTTACAGCGACGCCATCTCCGAGTATCGTGCCCTGGAGGCCAATGCCGGCGATGATGCCCGCGCCGATCTCGAGTTTGCCATCGGACGCACTCTGCATCGCAGCGGCAGCGACGACCAGGCCCGCAGCACCCTGGAAGCGCTCTCCCTGCCTCCGTCCCAGAACCCCGAACGCCTCTATTACCTGATGGAAATCGCCCGCTCCGACGGGGATGAAGATCGCCTGAACTCCCTGCTGCAGCAGTTGCGCGAGTCCGCTCCTACTAGCCGCTGGCTGGAGCGAGCCCTGTTTTCCGTGGGCAACATGTACCTGCTCAAGCCGGACTACGATCGCGCCATCGACTTCTATCGCGAACTGCGGGATCGCTTCCCCGACGACGACCTGGCTGCCTATACCGACTGGAAAGCCACCTGGCTCACCCTCCGCCAGGGACGCACCAAGGAAGCGGAAAGCGATCTGGAAAAGCTCATCGCCCGCTATCCCGACTCGGCGCATGTCTCCAATGCCATCTACTGGCGCGCCCGTATCGCCGAAGATGAGGGAGATACCGCCCGTGCCTGGACCTGGTATCAGAAGCTCGTGGACCGCTTCCCCAACTACTATTACGCGGACCGCGCCCGCGAGCGCATGGCCCGCCTTACCCCTCCCCCAAAACTGGTCTCCGATCCGCTGCTCGACAAGATTCCTCCCATGGCTCTGCCCAGCCGTCGCCAGGAGATTCCCGATCCTCCAGCGGGAGACGTTCGCTACCAGAAAGCGCGCCTGCTGGAAAACGCCGCACTCTACGAGTTCGCAGCCCGCGAGCTACAGTCTGCCGCCGGCCCGGGCGCGGATTGGGCCGTGCCCGTCATTGCCAGCATGTATACCCGAAGCGGCTTGTACTATCAGGCGCTGCGCACCATGAAGCGCACCGTGCCCGGCTATTTCGCCGTCGATCTGGACGCTCTGCCCCGTACTTATTGGGAGAGCCTCTTCCCCCGCGCCTACTGGGACGATCTCGAGCGCTTTGCCCGCAGCAACAAGCTCGATCCCTTCCTGGTGGCTTCCCTTATCCGCCAGGAATCGGAATTCAATCCCAATGCCATCTCCCGCGCCCAGGCCTATGGGCTGATGCAGTTGCTCCCCAGCACCGGACGCAAGGTCGCCCATCAGATGGGACTCCGCTTCTCCAGCGATGAATTGCTCTCGCCTACTCCCAATCTGCGCCTGGGCATGCGCCACTTCCGCGAGCTGCTCGACCACTTCGACGGCAAGACGGAATATGCCCTGGCCGCCTACAACGCCGGGGCCAGCCGCGTGGATTCCTGGCTGCAGCAGGGACCCTACCGCGATCAGGCCGAGTTCGTCGAGTCGATCCCTTTCACGGAAACTCGCGAGTACGTCCAGGCCATCCTGCGCAACGCCAGCGTCTACCGCAAACTCTACCAACACGCCCGCACGGAAACCGCCACGGCGAGCTCCCTCCCGTAGCCGCAAGTTTGCGCAAGGCGGGGTCAGCAGAAAGCGCACTATGCCATCGGGTGCACTCCGGTCGCGCAGGGCTTCAGCCCTGCGATTCAAGACATACTGCCCCCTCCTTCGCGATGTTCAAAGGCGGGGATAATGCTTTCGCATCTATGCTTGCCGCAGGGCGGGGTCAGCAGAAAGCGCACTATGCCATCGGGTGCACTCCGGTGGCGCAGGGCTTCAGCCCTGCGATCCAAGACGTACTGTCCCCGCCTTCGCGATGTTTGAAGACGGGGATAATGCTTTCGCTTCTATGCTTGCCGCAAGGCGGGGTCAGCAGAAAGCGCACTATGCCATCGGGTGCACTCCGGTGGCGCAGGGCTTCAGCCCTGCGATCCAAGACGTACCTTCCCCTTGTCATTCCGAGGAGCACCGAGGGAGCCAAAGGCGACCCGAGGCGCGACGAGGAATCTGTTTTCTCTGCCCGGCTTTTGGTAGATATGGGGCTTCTCACCCTAACTACGGTGCCCCCGTCATGTCTTTCGGTCCCCAGGTCCAGTAGAGCGCCAGATAGGCGTAGTTTTCGGTCTGACCGGCGACGCTGTGGCCGTAGGCAAACAGCAGTTGGACGCCCGGATCACGCAGCGTGTAGTAGCCGCCCATATCAACCATCGCGGCATAGCGCGACAGCGACCGATCGGCCGTTTCCCGCCCATGATCGAACAGCTCTCCTCCCAGAGTCAGCTTCTTGGAGACATCGTGCAGCACCAGCGTCCCGCCCCAGGGATAATCGCGGGCCCCTGCAACGTTGCTGACCACCTCGCCGCCGCCCCCGTCGATCGTCCATCCTCCAATCGTCTTCTGCATCCAGATGGGGATCTTCCACGAGGGCCCTCCCGCTCCCAGCCCCCGGTTGGCGTCGCCCGTGGGGATTTCCATCATGGTGAAGGTTCCCACCATCGGCCGGTGCTTGGTCTCCTGGATAAAGCGGTATTGGATGCCCGCTTCGCTGTCTTCCAGGCCGAACGTCACCGGACCGCCCGAGGCAATCGCGGCTCCCGTGGGAACGATGAAGTGAAACATCACATTGGGTACGCCGCTCCAGTTCAATTCCACGGCCGGTCCCGCCGTGTTCACCACCCCGGGCGAGGAACTCGCGCCCGACCATATGTAGAACTCGAAGTGCCGGTAAGGAATCACATCAGGATCGTCAAGCTGAAACGGAGGCCCGGCCAGCAAGGCAGTGGGAAACGCCAGCAGCCCGACCAGAAACAACAGCATTAGCGGAGCTTTCATCGTTTATTCCCAATCCGCTCGCGTGCGCTCGCCGAATCCCGCACCCTTTCGACGCAGCCGAGCTGCAGGCATCCGATCCCTCGCGCCTTTCGAAGGCTGAAATGCCGGGTTCTCAGGACAGACCTATGCTTCGAGCAGAAGCACCAGCGAGTCGGCCAATACGCCATCATGAGCCATCGCCTCCGCGGCCGCCTTGGTCTTCAGAGCCGCCATCAGTGCATTCATGTCGGCAACATCCATCAGCAACGCTACCCGGGTCGGGTTTTGCGGGTCAACGAAGGTCCGGATGTTGGTGACTCCGAGCGGTTCGAGAAACTCTTTCCGCTTGGGCGAGGCAAGCCAGCGATCCTTGTCTTTGACGTCATGGTGGGCGATTACAGTGGGCATCGTGACTCCTCACGGTCGTGGCTTCGGCCGTAGTGCTGAAAGGCACCAGAATTTTAGCAGCAGGGTGCCCATGTCTGCCCGGTTTCGGCAGACGTGGGTGTTTTCTTTAAATAGGAAGGCGGTTCAAACCAGAAACTTACCGGGCCTTCTGTTCCGTGGGAGCCTTGGCTAGAAGGATTTCCAGCACCAGCAGTCCGGCCCCAACCACAATGGCGCTATCGGCAATATTGAACGCCGGCCAGTGGTAGGTGCCTATGTAGAAGTCGAAAAAGTCCACCACCCGCCCATACAGCAGCCGGTCCCACAGGTTCCCCAGTGCGCCCCCCATGATGAGCGCCAGCCCGATCCCGGTGACGGTCAGGCTGTGGCTGTTCTTCCACAGCATCACCGAAACCACGATCAGCGCCATCAGCGAGAACAGTACCAGCATCGCGCTGGTCCACTCCGATCGCGACTCGGCAAATAGCCCGAACGCCGCTCCGCTGTTTTGCACGTACGTCACCTGAAAAAACCCCGGAAGCACGCTCACGCTGTCGTGCAGGGTCATGCGCCCGGCCACCAGCCATTTGCTCGCCCGGTCGGCGAACACAACAGCCAGCGCGACCAGGAAGTGGTATTTCCTCATCGCGTGTGCGTCCGTGGCCGCAAATGCAGGCATGAGCCTAAGCCTCAATCTCCGCCAGGGCGGCGCTGCAGCGCTCGCAAATCGTGGGATAACCTGCGTCCTCACCCACCCGGACCGAGTAATTCCAGCAGCGTTCACACTTCTCTCCCGCCGCCTTCTCAATTTTAACCCGTATTCCGCCGCTGCCGTTGCCCGAAGGGTTTGCCTCCAGCTCCACCGCCGACACAATGAACAGCGCCCGTAGCTGGTCCCGGTAGGCTTGCAACAAGGCGTACAAACCCTGCGGAGCCACTAAAGTTACGGCCGCCTCGGCCCGGTCCACGATTACGTTCTGCTGCTTTGCCACCTCAATCGCCTTCAGCACCTCGTCCCGCACCGCCATCAGGGACTGCCATTCTTGGCGCACCCGTGTAAGTTCTTCCGCCGTAGAGTCTCCCACCAGATCCTGCTCCCCGGGGAACAGCGCGAGATGCACGCTCTGCTGCCGCCCCGCCATGGAGGGCAGGTGCTGCCAGATCTCGTCCGCCGTAAAGCTCATAATGGGCGCCACCAGCCGCACCAGCGCCTCGCAGATCCGCCACAGCGCCGTCTGCGCCGACCGCCGCTCCCGGCTCGCGGGAGCATGCGTATACAGCGTATCCCGGGTTACGTCCAGGTACAGTGCGCTTACCTCCACCACGCAGAAGTGGTTCACCTGCTGGTAAACCCGGTGGAACTGGTATTGCTCGTACCACTGCCGCACCTGTTTTGCCAGGTCCGACATGCGCAGCAGCATGTAGCGGTCCAATGGCTCCATGGCGGAGAAGGGAACTGCGTCCCGCGCGGGATCGAAGTCATACAGATTCTGCAGCATGCCGCGAAACGTGTTGCGGATCTTGCGGTAGGTCTCTGCCACCCGTTGCATCAGGTTCTCGCTGGCATGCACATCCTCGCGGAAATCCACGGACGCCACCCACAGCCGCACGATCTCCGCTCCCATGCGGTTGGCAATATCCACCGGATCCACCACATTGCCCAGCGACTTCGACATCGCCCGTCCCTGCTCGTCCAGCGTCCAGCCGTTGGTCAGCACTTCCTGGTAGGGACGCGATCCGCGCGCCCCCAGCGCGCACAGCAGGGAAGAGTGGAACCACCCGCGATGCTGGTCTCCACCTTCCAGATACATATCCGCCGGCCAGCGCAGGCCGGGCTCGTTCAACACCGCCATGGAACTCGACCCCGACTCGAACCAGACGTCGATAATGTCCATCTCCTTGCGAAACTTGCTGCCGCTGCAGTGCTTGCACTTGGTTCCCGCCGGCAGAATCTCTTCCACGGACTTGGCATACCACGCATCCGCTCCCTCAGCGGCAAACAGCTCCCGCACCGCCCGGAAGACCTCCGGCTGCCTCAGGATTTCGTTGCAGCCTTCACAGAACAGCACCGCGATGGGCACGCCCCAAACCCTCTGCCGGGAAATGCACCAGTCCGGACGCGTGGCGATCATGTTGGAGATGCGCTCTTCTCCCCATGCCGGGTCCCACTTGGTTTCCCGGATTTCCTTCAGCGCCTGCGAACGCAGCGTCCCCTCTCCAATCTTCGCTTCCATCGAGATAAACCACTGTTCCGTGGCCCGGAAGATCACCGGATTGTGGCAGCGCCAGCAGTGCGGATAGGAGTGCTCCACCTTGTCCTGCGCCAGCAGCACGCCGCGGATTTCCAGCAGGTTGATGATCGAGCGGTTGGCGTCGAATACCTGCTTGCCCTCATATTGGGACAGCCCGTTGCGCAGCCGCCCTTCTTCGTCGACGTTGGAAGTCTGTGGCAGCTTGTATTTCGTGCCCGTATAAAAGTCGTCCGTGCCGTGCGCCGGCGCCGTGTGCACCGCCCCCGTGCCCTGGTCCATGGTCACGTAGTCCGCCAGCACGCCCAGGATCTGCCGGTCGAGAAAGGGATGCCCAAAGGTCGCATACTCCAGCTTGCGTCCGGGGAACCGCGCTACCTCCTCGCCTGCCACTCCGCAGCGTTCCGCCGTCGCCGCCGCCAGCCGTGCCGCCACAATGTAAACCTGCCCCCCCGACTCCAGCGCCACATATTCCTCGTCGGGATGGAACGCCACCGCCATCGACGCTGGCAGCGTCCACGGAGTCGTCGTCCAGATGATGGTGGAAACCTTTTTTCCCTCCAGCCGCGCATCGATCTCCGCCGGATCGCTCGTGAGACGATATTTCACCCAGATGCTGGGACTCACCCGGTTGGCATACTCCACCTCCGCCTCGGCCAGCGCCGTCTTGTCGAAGATGCACCAGTAGACCGGACGCAGGCCCTTGTACACCGCGTCCTGCTCGAAGAATCGGAATAGCGTATCCACTACCACCGATTCATAGTCCGGCGTCATGGTCAGGTAAGGCCGGTCGAAGCGCCCGAAAACTCCCATCCGCTTGAACTGCTCGCGCTGCAGGTCCAGGTATTTCGTGGCGTACTCGCGGCAGGCTTTCCGCACTTCCAGAGGGTTCATCGCCAGCTTTTTGCCCCCCAGCGCCTCGTCCACCTTGATCTCGATGGGCAGCCCGTGGCAGTCCCAGCCGGGGACGTAGGGCGCGTCAAAGCCGGACATATTCCTGGACTTCACTACGAAGTCCTTCAGCGACTTGTTCAGCGCGTGGCCCAGGTGGATCGGACCGTTGGCATACGGAGGCCCATCATGCAGCACATAGAGCGGGGCGCCCGCCCGGGCTTCCCGCAGACGGTCGTAAATGCGCATTTCCGACCAGCGAGCCAGCATTTTGGGCTCGTTCTGCGGCAGATTGGCCTTCATCGGAAAAGCGGTCTTGGGAAGATTTAACGTTGCCTTCAGTTCCAGGGGCACTACTTTCTCCCGATCTATGTGTTTCATTTCATTGTAGCCACCCTTCCCGGGCCCGTCTATTTTCGCAAGCCGTGCCGGCACGGGATTGGGTTGACTATAAAAACACCTTGGGGAACTTCTGCGGGGGCTTGCTTTGCGGCTGTATACTAGTTACGCAATATCAACAGCTCAGCGTCGCGAACTGACGGAATCCAAATTGTCCCATACCGCATCTCAGTCTAGGAGATGGGGCTTGCCGGTCAGCCCCGGGGTCCAATCGCGCGACCTCAAGCGTTTGCTTGTGGGTTTTTATGCTCAGTCACCGGCCGCTCCTCAATCTTGCTTGACTGAGTCTTTGCGAAAGATGACTGCTTGGCAACAAATGTGCTGAACAAGTTGGGCGTGGCTGCTTTCGCAGCGACCCCCTGTGAGGAAGTGGAACGGAGCCCCAGGCTTCGTCCCTTGGACGACAAAGATGGCGAACACAACCACTGATCTCCAGTCTCCGACCGCCAGCTCTCCGCAAGCGCAGCCCGAGCTGAACCTGCTGCTCGGCACCGAAGAGTTGAGCAAGCCGCTCTGGAAGTCCTTGCGACAGCAGATTCACGAGTGGCGGCACCCGGAGAAACTGCCTCCGCTGCAGCTCACCTCGCGGCCTGTCGCCGTGAAAGAGATCTGGGGAGATTACGATTACAAGAAGCGTGGCGCCCTGGGCTCGACCCTGGTGCACGTTGTGGTGCTGGGCGGCATCATCGGACTTTCACTCTATGGACGCCGCATCGTGCAGGCGGTCAAGCCCGACCAGTCGGTCCAGTTGGTTGCTCCCGATCCCGGTGTTTACGAGCCGGTGCAGACCAAACCTGTCGAAGCTCCCAGCGGCGGCGGTGGCGGCGGCGGCGACCGCGACAAGTTGCAGGCGCCCAAAGGCAAGCTTCCCAAGCAGGCCATGGAGCAGTTTGCTCCTCCTCAGGCGGTGATTCGCAATCCCGCTCCCCTGCTGCCCATGGAGCCGACCGTGGTGATTCCTCCCACCGTCAAGCTGGCGAATAATGAGGCCCTGCCCAACCTGGGAGACCCCAGGTCGGCCATTCCCTCTGGCCCGCCTTCCAACGGTATTGGTTCCGGCGGCGGTATCGGTTCCGGCGCCGGCGGCGGCGTTGGGTCCGGCCTGGGAGCCGGCGTAGGACCGGGTAGCGGTGGTGGAACCGGTGGCGGCGTCTTTCGCGTCGGCGGCGGCGTTTCCGCCCCCCGGGCTATCTTCACCCCCGATCCGGAATATTCCGAAGAGGCTCGCAAGGCCAAGTATCAGGGAACCGTCGTTCTCTGGCTCATTGTCGGTCCCGACGGCCGCCCGCAGCAGGTCAAAGTGGCCCGCACCCTCGGCATGGGGCTGGACCAGAAGGCTGTGGAAGCCGTCCGCCAGTGGCGCTTCGAGCCCGCCAAGCTGAACGGCAATCCCGTGGCCGTGCAGATCAACGTGGAAGTAAATTTCCGGCTTTATTGACCGCCGGACAAGAGCTTCCAACAAAATCGGAGTTTTACCAGAAGTACGACATCTGGTGGCAAACAGGGGAAGGCGAACCAGCCTTCCTTTTTTGCTGCGCTCGCGTTTCACCCGGGTGCCCATTCAAGCCGGGGTCTTGGCTTGAGGGAAAGTATTTTCTCAAACCAATCCGTGCCGCAGCGCCGGTCCCGCCTCTCCACCCCGCATCTAACCAACCAGCCACAGGGTGGCGGCGCAGGTTTTTGTCGTTTCCCTGCCCTGAGTTCGGCGAAGGCGAACGACGTCAGTCCGAACTACGCCACCCGGCTTTCCCTCACCCCCGCCAGCCCCAGCATCTTCATCACCAGGGATACTCCGAACAGGCCTCCTTCAAACAGCACCACCATCGGTCCCGGAAGCACCTGCAGAGCATGTGCGGCCACCAGTCCCAGCACCACGCTTAACACGGCAAACACAATGCTGAGCACAGTCAGCCCTTTCAGGCTGCGCGCCAGGTTCGACGCCGCCGAGGCCGGTATCACCACCAGCGACCCCACCAGCAGCGTTCCCACCACCTTTACTCCCAACGCCACCGCCAGCGCCAGCATCACCAGAAAGAGCAGGTTCGTCCGCTCCACCTTGATCCCGTTGGCCAGCGCCAGATCGGAGGAAAAGCTCGCCAGCGCTAGCGACCGGTGAAGAACAGTCATCAGAAGCAGAATCAGCGCCGAGAGCAAGACCGTTACCGTGATCTCCGCTTTTCCCAGGTGCAGGATGTCGCCAAACAGCGCGGCTTCCAGTTCTTTGCCCTGAATCAGCAGCACGCCTCCGGCCAGCGCCAGCGAAAATAGAATCCCCACAATCGCTTCTTCGTACAGGTGCGTTGCCTTGGAAAGGTAATACACCGCCACCGCCGCCAGCAGCAGCGCGGGAATAGCCCCCCAGAGCACGTCCACCCCCAGGGTCAGCGCCACCGCCATCCCCGGCAACGCCACGTGCGAAAGAGCGTCCCCCACCAGCGCCACCCGCTTGAAAATTACGAACACTCCCAGGTATCCCATGGTCACGGCGGCGCAAACCGCCACCAGCACCGCCAGCGCGAACATCAGTCGCCCTCCTGATGATGGGGAACGCCACGCGGAACGTCATCGTGAACGCCTTCGTGGTGCGCATCCTGGCCCGGGCTGTGCATGTGCTGGTAAAAGCTCACGCCGGTGCCATACAGCTCCTGCAGGCGCGCCGGAGTAAGAATCTCCCGCGGCTTTCCCTGGCACTGGAACCCCCGGTTCAGGCACAGGACCTTGGTCGCGTAGCGGAATACCACGCTCAGATCGTGCGAGATCATCAGCATGGTCAAACCCTGCTCGTCCGCAATCTGCTCCAGCCGCTGATAGATCGTCCCCTGTCCTCCAATGTCGATATCGCTGGTAGGCTCGTCAAACAGCAGCACGTCCGGCTTCTGCGCCAGCGCAAATGCAATCAGTACTCGCTGGAATTCTCCGCTGGAAAGGCTCGACAGCGTTCGCTGCTCCAGTCCCTCCGCGCCCACCAGCGCCAGCGCCTCGCCAATCTCGCTCTTCCTCACCCGTCGTTTCCCCAGGGGAAACAGCTCATGCACCGCCAGCGGAAAGTTGCGGTTCACATCCACGCTCTGAGGGACGAACCCGAACTGAATATCTTTCTTTCCACTCCACCTCGCCTTCATAGGGAATGAATCCCATCAGCGCGCGAAACAGAGTGGTTTTCCCCGCTCCGTTGGGACCCACAATCATCATCTTTTCGCCGCGCTCCACCTCAAATGACAAATCCCGGAGAATAGGATGACCCTCCACGTCCACGCTGAGATTCTCAACCTTTAAGCAGATATCCATCGATTCTTTCCGCTTCTTTCTGATTTATCCCAGCGCCTGCCGGAAGTCCTCCAGCAAATCTTCCGTTGCCTCAATCCCCACCGAAACCCGGATCAGCCCGTCTGTAATCCCCAGCCGTTGCCGCTCTTCCGCCGGCATTCCCAAATGCGAGGTTGCCGCAGGACGCGTCAGCAGCGTCTCCACCCCGCCCAGGCTGGGAGCCAGCACCGGAAGCCGCACCGCTCGGAAGAATCGCTCCGCCGCTTCCTTGCCGCCCTTCAGTTCGAAACTCAGCATCCCGCCAAAGCCGTCGAATAACTCCCTCGCCCGCCCATGATACGGACTGCTCGCCAGCCCCGGATAGTTGACCTTGCCCACCGCCGCATGCTTCTCCAGAAATTCGGCAATGCTCAGCCCGCTCCGGTTCTGGTATCCCACTCGCAACGCCAGCGTCTTCATGCCGCGATGCAGAGGAAAGGCCGCATGCGGATCCAGCGATCCTCCCAGGTGGTCCAGCTTCCGCTTCACCCGCTCCACCAATGCCGCGCGCCCGATCACCGCTCCGGCAACAATGTCCGAATGCCCGTTCAGATACTTGGTCGCGCTGTGCAGCGAGAGATCAAACCCCAGCTCCGGCGGACGAAAGTTCACCGGACTGGCAAAGGTATTGTCGATCAGCGACACCAGCCCGTGCGCCCGGGCAAACTCCACCACCGCTTTGTGATCGGCAACCTGCAGCAGCGGATTGCTGCAGCTCTCCACATAAATCGCTTTCGTCTCCGGCCGCAGCTTTCCCGCCCACGACCCCGGATCGTCGCCGTCGATGAAATCAAAGCTCAATCCCAGCGCCGCAAAATCCTTTGTCAGGAAGTCGTGCGTTCCCCCATACAGGCAGCCCTGCGCCAGCAGGTGGTCTCCCGCCGAAAGCAGGGCCAACAGCGCCGTGGAAATCGCCGCCATGCCGCTGGCCGTCACCAGCGCGGCTTCCGCATTCTCCAGCGCCGCCAGCTTCTCATGCAGTGCAATGTGATTGGGAGTGTTGTTCAGCCGGATGTACCTCAGGCGTGGTAATCCGTCTCCCCGGCATACTCAAACATCGCCGTCTGGAAGATCGGCATGGCCACTGCGCCCTGAATGCGCGGTTCTGGCTCTCCCGCATGGATCAGCTTGGTTTCCAGGTGCTTGAATGATTTTGTCACCCAGCTAGTGTAGACGTCGCCTCCAAATTCCCGGAGCCACAGGCGGGGCAGGCTTTCAGGCCTGCGGTCAAGCCGCAATACTTTGACATTAATTGTTAATTATTCCGGGAAGTGCCCAGGGAGCCGAAGGCGCACCGGGGGCGCGATGAAAAACTCAGGGCTGGAAAAGCTAACTCTCCGCCTTCCGCTGCAACTCCTCTGTAAACCGGCTGAAGAACTTGAAATACAGTCCGATATTCGCCGCCATCAGCCCCGCATAAATCAAAAACGGCAAGGCAATCTCGGACTCGGAAAACAGAAACCCCGTCAGCGCCACCGCTCCCGACGACGCTCCCAGTCGCGTCACCTGGTTCAGCCCCAGGGCTCTGCCGGTCTCGCTGGCAGCTACCATGTCCGTAATCGCGCGCTGTTGCGCCGGCAGCGCCGCCACCCGCAGCGCTGGTGTCAGAATGTAAATCGCCAGCGCCACCCCAACATGATGGACAAACGGCATCAGCGCCAGCAGCAACGCCCCCATCCCGCGCGTCACCGCAATGGAGCGCACGAATCCGAAGGTGCGATCCAGTACGGGAGCCGTCAGCAGCGCCACCGATCCCAGCACTCCGGCAGCGAACGCATACGTCGCCATCCGCTCTTTCGGCAGCTTGTAGACAAGATAGAAAAACGGAATCAGAAACGGCGCAATCAGTCCCTGGGAAAATCCGTTCAGCATGCCCGTCAGCGAAAACTGGCTGATAATGCGCAGGCTCTTCATCGCCCGGCTTGTGCCCTTCACAAGTTCGGGCAGGTGCAGCGGCAGCAGAAAGATCAGCCCTCCGCCGGAAAGCACCGTGGCCACGGCGAACGCGTCGCGCGCGCTGAAGAACCGGGCCGCCAGCGCACCCGTCGCCGCTAGTGTCCCCCCCATGAAGGTGAACAGGGAAAAGAAAAAAGTACGCTCGCTGGAGGACGTCAGGCTGGCCAGAATCGTGCTCTGAATCGGCTGTCCCGCCCCGCCCACGCCTCCTCCCATCAACGATCCCGTCGCCGAGTAGCCGCCCAGAATTGCCGCCGCGAACAGCCCTCCCATGCCGTGGCTCAGGTAGGCGATCACCGAGCTTACCGGCAGGGTCACAGCCACCAGCACCAGGCTCTTCTTGCGTCCCCACATGTCGGCCAGAAATCCCGCCGCCAGGCCGAACACGGCCGTGCTCAACGATGCCGCCGTATACAGCAATCCCAGGCTCAAGGCGCTGCGGTGATAGTTCTGCAGCACCAGGTAGGGAAACGCCAGCATGATCATCCCCGCCGAGGTGCTGCGGCTGGCCCGAAACAGCGCCAGCAGAATCAACTCCCTCCGGTAGATATGCCGGCGCTTCCCGTTCCCCTCCGGATTCCCCGTCCGCTCCTGCTCCGAAATCCCGGACTCTGATTGTGTCGGCTCGCTCACCCTGGAAACACGTCCCCAGCGTCTGGCAGCAACCCTCGCCAGACGCAAACTTTCAGCTTAACGTATTCGCCGGTGCCCCATCTCTGCCCGCTGTTGGCTCGGGAGTCAAGCGTCGGGCTCTGGCGAAGGATGCCAGACCGGTGGCGCAGGCCTTCAGGCCTGCGGTCAAGGCGGCCCCACTGCCGGTGGCGCAGGCCTTCAGGCCTGCGATCCAGCGTCTCACCCACTAGATTGTCATTCCGAGCGAGCGGCGAGGGAGCCCGCAAGGGCGCACCGAGACGCGACGAGGAATCTGCTGTTCCGCTTAGCAGGGACCCGGCAGGGAAGGGAAAGCTCGGAGCCTTCGCTCTTCCAATCAATGCCACGCCGACTTTGGCTTGAGTGGATGTTTCTCAGCTTCCCCCGGAGACCAAATCTCACTCTTGTCCTCGAATCAATTTCAGGAAGTACTCATGGACCCGCGAATCGCTGGAAAGCTCGGGATGAAATGTTGCGGCCATCACTTTGCCCTGCCGCACCAGCACAGGATCGTTTCCCTGGCGCGCCAGCACTTTCACTTCGGCGCCGCACTCTTCGATGCGCGGCGCGCGGATGAAAACCATCTCCAGCGGAGCCCGTCCCAGTTCGGTTTGCGCTTCGGCCACAAAGCTTTCTTTCTGCCGTCCGTAGGCGTTCCGCCGTACCCTGATATCCAGCGCGCCCAGGCCAGACTGCACAGGATTTTCCACCTTCCGCGCCAGCAGGATTGCGCCCGCGCAGGTGCCGAAGGTCGGCTTTGCCTGCACAAACGCCTTCAGCTTCTCGATCCCCTGCTCCCCCAGCAGTTTCAAAAACGTCCCAGACTCCCCGCCTGGAAGGATCAAGGCATCCACCTCGTCCAACTGCGCTACATCCTTGATTAGCACCGCTTCCGCGCCCAGTTCCTCCACGCGCCTGCAGTGGGCGTCGAAGTCACCCTGCAACGCCAGTATGCCAACCTTGAGCCGTCTTTCTTCCATGTCATTTCAGGATTGAGTCTTCCAGCGGGAGAGAAAGTTCTGAGATCCTTGCAACATTCGTTCCCGGAGTGAAGCCGAGCCCCTCCGGGAACGATTCTTCGCAGGCCAAGGCCCCAAAGTCTGCTGAAAGGCTTGCTGGAAAACTCCCCACCTCGCGGGCGCCGCTCTGGCCGCTGAGGTGCTTCGGCTACGTTGCGACAGCCTGTTCAGCCCAGCCCCCTCGCGTCCCCTGTCGCCTTTGCCGGGGCTGCGCGCCCTGGGTGGCGGTCTACCATCCCCGCGTCTGCAGCATCTGCGCGTCCCCCAGCCCGGCCACCGCCAGACCCTTCATCGAGCTGGACGCGTCTTCGCTAACCTCCAGCAGGACCTTGGGATCGTTGTAGTGCGTGGTGGCGCGGACAATCGCTCGCGCCCGCCGCTCTGCTTCCTCCGGCGGCGCAAAATTCATCCCATCCTGCATGAAGATTCCCGAGCCCACGAACACCGCCTCGGCTCCAAGTTGCATCACCAGCGCCGCGTCCGCCGGAGTGGCGATCCCGCCGGCCGAAAAGTTCGGTACCGGCAGCTTGCCTTTCTCCGCCACCATCCGCACCAGTTCATACGGGGACTGCAAATCCTTGGCTGCGGCGTACAGTTCCTCTTCCCGCAGCGCCCCCAGCGTGCGTATGTCTTTCATGATCTGCCGCATGTGCTTCACTGCGTGCACCACATCGCCGGTCCCGGCTTCGCCTTTGGTACGGATCATGGCCGCCCCCTCGGCAATCCGCCGCAGCGCCTCGCCCAGGTTGCGCGCGCCGCATACGAAGGGAATCCGGAAAGCGTGCTTGTCCACGTGATGCTGTTCATCCGCCGGAGTCAGTACTTCCGACTCGTCGATGTAGTCCACTCCCAGCTCTTCCAGCACCTGCGCTTCCGCAAAATGTCCAATGCGGCACTTGGCCATCACCGGAACAGAAACCGCGCCCATGATTTCGCGAATCTTCTTCGGGTGGGCCATGCGCGCCACTCCCCCCTCAGCGCGAATCTGCGCCGGAACCCGTTCCAGCGCCATCACCGCTACGGCTCCCGCCTTTTCCGCGATCTCCGCCTGCCGGGCGTCGGTCACGTCCATAATCACGCCGCCCTTCAGCATTTCCGCCAGCCCGATCTTCAGCCGCAATCCGTTACTCGAGCTTCGCGAGGCCGCGCCGCCGTCTGCCGGATGCCCATTGCTTTCCTTCTCCGCCATACACCTGTCTCCTCCGGACCACTCTCTTCCATTTGCCGCTGCGCGCCCGGGGGCGCACGCGTAGGAGCGGTCCGTTATCTTCCTGGAACCTTTTATTGTAAGCCATTGCCGTGCAGGCGGTCATCGCGCCCCCCCCCCCGCGCTGGGGAAACGCAGAGGAAACGTAACGAAGTGTAACGAAGCGTAACGAAGAGCCGGGTGGGCCGGCCGTAAGCGTGCGCGGGGCGCCATCAAGCCTCGCCGAAACAGCCAGGTTCGACCGTTCGGCGCTTGACGGCGCCCCCTGAATTCACACCACGGTTCGACGGCCGGTCGCCAGTTGCAGTATTAGCACCACCAACGCCGCTACCAGCAGCAGCCAGATGATGGAGCCAATTTGATAGACGCCGACCAGGCCAAGCAGCCAAGCGATCAGCAGGATCACAAAGATTGTCCAAAGCACATTCACCTCCATGGGATTCCACAGGAACCCCTTTCACTCCGGTGCAAGCGCTCTGCCAATCGGGGCTCGTCGAACTTGCTGATTTCACTAGGTTTTTTGCGCCTCCTCCCGCCGTCGGTGTTTTTTCCGGTCGCGTGCAGTGGCACCCTGGTGCTCACATTCAGAATCCGCGTTCTCATTGAGGAGGGCTATTGCGTCATGTGATTATTATGCCCCAGGCGGAATCCCACTCCCGTGGTGATCAGCAGATCGTTCGGCTTCGATCCCAGCGGAGGATTGCTCGCGTAGCGCTCGCTGACCGCCGTCTGCCATGACAGCCAGCTGTTGAGCCGCGAACTCAGCGACAGGTCCATCGCGGCCTGGTACTGGCTGGTGTCGCTGAGGTCGGGACGGTAAAACCCGCTTTGCTTGAGCCGCGACCCCGGCCAGAGCTTGGTACTGAGTTCTTCGCCGAACTTGCCGGCCACGAAATCGCGCTGTGGTACGAAGGTATACAACTCGCGCGTCCACACTATGCCGCTCAGGAAGTCCAGCGTGGAAGAGGACACCTTGATAGCGTGCCAACCCACTCCGCCACCGTTGATGGCGCGCAGGTCCAGGTTCTGCAGGTCGTCGTATTCGAAATCCGCGCTGCCGAACCCGAACCAGCTCGGGCTGAAGTCTTTGTCGTAGCGGAACCCGCCGCGAATCGTGTTGGCAGTCTCCGTGGCCAGCGCGCGGTCAGTCGAGTACACGGAGTTGGCATAGAACGTTGCCTTGTCATTGAACGTCTGCCGGGTGCCGTTCAATCCGCTGGAAAGGTTGGTCACTTCGCTGTTCCCGCTGGCGAAGGCGAATCCCAGGTTCACTTCCCCCATCCAGCCCTGAAGAATGCCCGGCCTGAGCGCCGCCTCATAGGCCATCTGCTCGCTCCGCGAACGAATCGCCTTCACCGAATGTGCCGGCACTCGCGTCTCCTGCCCATTCACGCCCGAGAGCACCACCGAGCCGTCCTCCCGCACCAGCACCGTGGCCGCGATTTTTGCCGAGCCATCGGACTGCACCGTCATCGGTTGCTCGGTATGCACCTGGCTCACCTTGCTCCAGTCCAGCTTCACCGTGCCCGCATAGTCCGTCTTCACAACCAGCTTGCCCTCCTGCACGCTTACCACCCTTCCGCTTATGCGGTCTCCGTTCTGCAGCAGGACCTCATCCGCGGCGCAGTAGCTCCATGCCCCCGCCAGAAGCAAGCACAAGAAAAAACATCGCGAGTACCTCACCACAACACGTTCCATCAACCTAGGTATGAGAGCTGTCATGCAAAAAATTGCCCAAATCATCCATTTAGGAAAGGAATTCCGCTTCGTTCGCGCGGATCACAGAATTGGGGCGGCCTCCTGCCGAGGAATCGCCCCCTCCACCGCAATGATGGTCGAACCACCTCACTCGCGCACGCATGTAAGCTGAAAAGAAAAACCTATCATCGACCGGAAGTAGAGTCGAAGCCTTCTGGGGGAGGGTGCCGAGCATGTAAATCATGCCATGCAATCTGCTGTTGAAAAGCGCTGCCTCCTTAGGTGTTCCCCCGGTTCATGTCCGGAAACTGCCGCAGTGCCGAATCAAAAATTGCTCAATCCAACCACTTGCGGAGTTCCGGCGGCATTCTTGCAACAAGCAGGCTCGAGCTCCGCACTTCGGAACTTCAGCGCTCGCTCTGCGACCAGCGGATGCGCGCCCTGGCTGCCCATGTATGCTTTCTTCATGGAACAGCGAGTCAGCCTCATTACCCTGGCAGTGAAAGATCTCTCCCGCTCTCGCGCCTTCTACGAAAGCGGACTGGGATGGCAACCCGCCTTCAGCAGCGATGAGGTCGCCTTCTATCAGATCGGCGGCGCCGTCTTTTCTCTCTTCTCCCTGGCCACCTTTCTTGAGGACGCCCGCCTTTCGCCCGACGCCGTCAAAACCGGAACCGTGGCCCTCGCCCACAACGTTCGCGCCGGGAAGAGGTGGACTCCGTCATGCAACAGGCCGCGCAGGCCGGCGCCCGCGTCCTGAAGACTCCCCGCTACACGCCCTGGGGCGGATACTCCGGTTACTTCGCCGATCCCGACGGCCAGCCCTGGGAAGTCGCCTTCAATCCCGAGTGGCCTCTGAAGGACGACGGCACGCTCACCATCCCCGCGCAGTAAACAACGCGCAGTAAACAAAGAGCCAAAGTGCGCCGGCACGCTTGATAAACTAACTTGAAGATTCCATCATGCCTCTTCCCAGCCTCTGTGCCGTCATCCTGGCCGCCGGCGAATCCACTCGCATGGGTTCGGACAAGGCCCTGCTGCCCTGGCGCGGCACCACGTTTCTGGACTCCATCATCCAGGCCTTCCTCCCCTTCAGCGACTACGTGATTGTCGTGGCCGGCAGGAATGCTTCCAACCTGCAGCCCGTGGTGGACAGCCTGGGAGCTTTGCTGGTGGTGAATCCCCACCCCGAGCTCGGTCAGTTCAGTTCCTTGCGCGTGGGCTTGCGCGACGTTCTGAATCGCGGCCGCGCCACCGCCGTTGTCACCCTGGTCGATCGTCCGGCGCCCTCCCGCCAAACCCTGCAGCGCATGTTCGATGCCTATTCCGAAGCCGCCGCCTGTGACAAGTGGGTGCTGATCCCGCAATACCAGCAGCGCCACGGTCATCCCATCATCATCGGACCTAGCCTGCTCACCAAATTGGTGGCCGCGCCCCCAACCTCGAATGCCCGCGAGATCATCCACCAGCATCCGCAACAGATCGAATATCTCCCGGTGGACGATCCCCTGGTCGTCGCCAACATCAATACCCCGGAGCAATATGCCGACCTCAAATCCAGGCAACATGACGCCTAGCGCCGCTTTTTCCTCTGCCGGAGAATTCATTTCCTCGGTTCTGGCGCTTCGTCCGCAACTCGCTGTCTTCGACTGCGACGGCACCCTCTGGTCTGCCGACTCCGGCGAAGCCTTCATGCGCTGGACTGTCCAGCACGGCATTCTCTCGCCCGAAACCGTCCAGTGGATCGAGGATCGCTATCAGCAGTATCGCGCCGGCCAGGTAGGCGAGGAGCAGATGTGCGGGGAGATGGTCACCATCAACAAAGGCCTGGCGCAAAAGGACCTGGAGGCCATTACGGAACGATTCTTTGAGGAGCGCATCGCCCCCGGCATCTTTCCCGGGATGCTCTCGCTGGTCGAGAAGCTGCGCGGCTCCGGATGCGAAATCTGGGCAGTCTCTTCCACCAGCGACTGGGTGGTGCGCGCCGGCGCCGCGCGTTTCGGCATCGCGCCCCAGCGCGTCCTTGCCGCCTGTGTGCACTTCGACGAGGGCGTGGCCAGCGATCGCCTCATCCAGGTCCCCTCCGGACCGCAGAAAGCCGTCGCCGTGCGCAAGTTCATCGCCCGCACTCCCGACGTGGCCTTTGGCAACTCCATCCACGATCTCGAATTGCTGGAGTGCGCTCGCCAGCCCTTCGTCATCAATCCGAATCCTGATCTCGAGCGCGCCGCCCGCCAGCGCGGCTGGCCCATCTACCAGCCGGCGAAACAGAACTCCTGATCACGATGAGGCCCGGTGGCCCATGTCTGCCCGCTCTTGGCAGACATGGGTTCCTGCAATCCAATCCGGTGCCGCAGGCCTGAATTCAGGTCCGCGATCAAGCGACTCCTCCCCAAAACTTCTTTCCCGGAGAGCCGAGGGAGCTCTGTGCGACCGGAGGCGGACCCGGCACAGCCAGGAATCTGCTTTCGACCGATCCCAATGCGGATATGGATCGTTACGCGACATTCGCTGTTTGGCCGGGCTTCCTGAAAGCATTCCCCTTTTCACCCACATTTCATGTTCTTTTCATCCCGGATTAACAGAACGCTGCAATCTTCTCGGTGACCACCCATTCATCACCCGGAATGTGCCAACGGGTACATAGGAGAATTTCCGAAAGTGAGAACACCGATGAAGCTTGCAGCCTGCGTAGTCTCCGTGTTGGTGCTGGCAATCCAGGTGCTGGCAGCCGACGCTCCCAGCGCCTCCGCCGTGAAGCCGGAGCCATCCGCGCAAACCGTGCCGTTGAGTGATGTAGCGCACCAACTGGAGGCCATGAGGGCTACGCTCCAGGCTCAGCAACAGCAGATCGAAGCCCTGCAGCGCCAGTTGAAAGAGCAGAACCAGGCGGCGATTGCGCCGGAAGTCCTTACGCCGGGAGCAAAGTTGCCCTCGTCGTCGCTTCCTTCCTCGGCGTCAGGTTCTGGCGTTGCCTTTACCCCGCGTATCCCCGAATCGGGTCCCGTCGTGCAAGATAGCGCCGTCATTCGCACCGCATCGCTTTCATCCCCGGCGCCGGCCACCCCGGCTCCGGCTGTGCCCCAGGCTACCTCGACTCCTCCGCAGCAGGCCTCCAATACGATCAACCTGGCACAGGGCAAGCTGCAGATCGGCGGCGTGGTCTATGCCGACTGGAGCTCCTATCCCCAGACCGGCTTTGGTCCCGCGTTTTTGGATTTGCCGGAAACCTACCCTGGGCCAGGCAACGACGGCTACAACGCCTTCAATGTGAGCCGAACCTACGTCAACCTTCTCTATAGCCCTGCTGACTACGTCACGTTCCGCATCACCCCGGATATCTTTCGCGACAGCAGCGGCAACTTGACTTGGCGGCTGAAGTACGGCTACGGCGAGTTCCACAATATCTTCGGCGGCGCCATCAAGGGCGATAACATCCGCTTCGGGCAGCAGGTGAATCCGCTGATCGACTGGGAAGAAGCGCTGTATGGCTACCGCTTTGTGAGCCTGGTGCCGTGGAACTTCATCAGCTTGAGCTCGACTTACACCGGGGTTTCGCTGAACGGGCCAGTCAAGGGCTCCAATGGCAGAACGTACTTGGATTACCAGGTCGGTGTATTCAACAACGCAAATTTCCATGCCAACGAACAGGCGGAGAACAAGACGTTCATGGCGCGTGCCTCCTTCTATCCGATGGGAGCAAAATCGCGCTTTGACGGGCTGGGGCTGACCGCTTTTATCGATTACGGGTACAACAACAAAATTCCCAGCACGCCTTCAATCCCTGTACTGCGCGGTGCGGCGCTGGCAAGCTACATGTCTCCCAAAAACGGAGCGCAGATTGCCTTCGAATATGACTTTGGCCGAAACGCTATGAGTAACGGAAACTTGTTCGGTGGTAGCGGTTCGCCCACCGGCATTTATGTCGGCGCCGGCGATCTGGCGACTGCCATTCTCGGCATGCAGGACGCCAAGCAGGAAGGCTATGATGTCTTCGGTCACGTCAACCTCGGGCCAACGAAGTGGGCGGCTTTCGGCCTCTTCCAGGATTGGAGGCCCAATACAAAGATTCCGGATAACCCGCTGGACTTCCGGCGCGTGGTTGCCGGTCTTTCCTACACCGTCAACAAGAACGTGCGCATCGCCCTCGACAGCCAGGATGTGCTCTACAAACACAGCCAGTTCACCTATCCCAACGCGACCTTGGCAACCTTTAGCCCGGCGGCCGCGGCGAAATATCCTGCCGGGGTTGCCAACGCGGTGCCGCCGAGCGTGAAGGCCGTCTTCCTGAACATGGAATTCACGTTCTAATCGGCGACGGCGGCGGTCCTTCGTAACCAGGCGGACCGCAGCAGGCAATGCTTGTGCCCCGCGGATGCTATCTGGAGCGGGCTGTAAGTGGGGGCAAACGACCGGAATTTGAGGTATTTTGCCCCACGCCCATCTTTGAAGAAGTTCGCAGTTGGCTGCGCAGCAATTTCACCCGCCACCGATAGGCTATTCCGGGCTGCCGCCGGGAGCGCCTGCCGCCCCGCCTGCTGCCTGCCTGAAGCTTCTTCCCTCAATTGCTGCCGTTTCTGCAACAGGGTGCCGCGCCGGGGCCGGTCCAACCGCAGTTACCACAGTGCATTACGGACGTGATCGTGGCTTTCTCCCCCATTTCCTCTAATCTGTGGCTACAGATTCGAAGCCAGTTTCCGCGCTGGTAGCGTAACTGGGCATCTTCGAAGGTCTGGCTCCCCAGAGCAGGTTAAAGATGAAACAACGTTCAGAAGCTCGGATCGCCATGGTAGCCCCGGTGCGGCTGTATGGAATGGACGCTCAGGGACATCCGTTTAACCATCGTGCTTTGACTATCGACGTCAGTTTGCACGGCGCCCGCGTCAGTGCCCTCGATTGCTCCGGACTCGTGGGCCAGATCGTCGGGGTTCGGTATGGCGACGAAAAGGCGCGCTTCCGCGTTCTATGGCTGAGCGCCCCCGGAAGCGGTGGCGGTCAGCAGGTGGGACTCTCCTGCATGGACCCTGGAACCTACATCTGGGACGTCGTTCCGCCCGAGCGCGCTCAAGTGACCTCCCCGTTACAGCAGGCGAGCCTCCAGCCGCAGTCGAATCTCTTCCGCATGGAGTCCGCCGCTCCCTCCCGTGATCGCCGCCTGGACGAACGCGTCTCCATCGGCGGCAGCGCGCAGGTTCGCAACTGTGATACGAATGCGGCAGATTGGGCCGGGCTCTACGACCTCAGCAGGTCTGGCTGCTACTTGGAGACCCGCTCTCCCTGGCCGGTCGCTACCCACGCCGAAATCACGATTGACGTTTCCGGAGTCCGCGTTCAGGCGAAAGCCCAGGTCATTACCTCGCATCCTCTGGTCGGTATGGGCCTTCGCTTTACCGACATGTCTTCGCTGAACCAGCAAAGATTGCAGCAGGTGTTCACCATGCTGGGAGAACATTGCGCCGAACAGGACGAAAGTGCTCTCTACCCCGCGGAGGAGACCGCCCCCGATCCCTGCCCGCAGCAGCAGCCCGCCAGGCAACTCGCGGCCGATCCCGAGGACGCCATGTCCTCGCGCGACGCCGTTACCCTGGCCCAGCTCATCAGTTGCCGCCGCGACGACGCTGCGGAATAGCTCCCGTTCGTCGCCGCCTGCGCCCTGCCACGCTTACCGTCGGAGCGTGAACCCCAGCCCTGTCGTGTAGAGCAGATCGTTGCCCTTGCGCCCCGGCACGGGATCGCTCAGGTAGTGGTTGCTAAGCGAAACATTCCAGTTCAGCCACTTCGTCAGTTGGGTCACTCCCGTAGTATCAAAGTTCACCCGGTACACCCCGAGGTTCGAGAGGTTGTCGAACATGCGAAACGACTGGATCAGGCTGGTGCGCGTGGTCATCTTGTAATTGAGGTCGTCGCCCCAGTAAGCTTCAGCCGAGTTGCGCGTGAACCCCGGAACCACCGTCGCTGAAAATGCCTCCCGGTTCCAGTCGCCGCCTGCCACCAGCGCCAGGCTGCCCGCCTTCGCCTTCCAGAACTGGTACCCCAGGCCGCTGCCTAGCACCACTCGCAGGTCCAGCGCCTGGAATTGGTCATAGTCGTAATCGTTGAACAGGTTGAGCAGCACCTTGCCCGTCAGGTTGCGGTTGAAGCTCCACCCGCCGCGAACCGCGCGCGCCGTTGGCCCGCTCACTCCTCCCACTGTCCCCGTCGATCGGATCGAGGTGAAGTACGCCTCAGTACGGCTGGTGTTCGAAGACCGCACAAAGTTCACCGGCGTCGTCAGCGTCGAGGCCTCCGCGTTGCCTTTGCTCCCCGCCAGATTCACGCTTCCCGTAATTTCCCACAGATCTAGCGGACCCGGATGTTGCAGCCGCTCGTAAGCCGCCTCCTCCGTGTCGTTGCGCAAGGCTGCCACCTGGTCGAGGGGAACATCCTGAGGGGCGCTCGAAGCCTGAATTTGCAGGTGCCCGTCCCGGGTTGCAAGATTCGCCTTGAAGCTGCGGTTTTGCGGCAACACCACCGTAATGGGCTCGTCGGTCCGCACCGTCGCCACGTCGTCCCACTTGAACGTGACCGTGCCGAAGTCCTTGCTCTTGAACGTAACCGTGTCGCCTTCCTTCTTGACGATGCTGCCGGTAATCCGGTCGCCATCTTTCAGTTCAATCTGGTCTGCCCACGCCGCGCGGCAGCACAGCCACGCCAACAGCGAAAACAGAACTACACGACTGCAGTTTCGGTAAGGCATAAGTCCCTCGTTAGAGAAATCAGAACTAAGGTGGAATCGGATGCTGGAATCGAGGCGGGCCCGGAACCTTCCGGCCTGCTCAAAGTTCAAGATTCAAAGTCGCATTTCGCAACTTCAAAGTTCAAAGCCAAAGCCGCGGACGGGTACTCTGCCGTCCTGATCCTTCGATGCACCTGCCAGCTGCTTCGCAGCGGCCCGTTTTTTGCCGATGCGCGTCTTCCCGTCTCCAGTAAACCACAGTCGGAACTGCCCGCCAGGTCTCGTCGTCGAAACGGCTGCTCTAGCAGGTCAGGTTGCCGAAAAACGCCCGCAACCGGTGGCGCAGGCCTTTCCAGGCCTGCGGTACATGGCCGAATCTAAATGGCGGCTTTAGCCGCTGAGGTAGTTCGATTGGGTTTTTAAGCAGTCTGCTCTCGGAAGGGAACTTCTAAGCAAGCTCGAAGCGCCAGCATGTGCAGACAGCGATCAGCCGTGTTTGCAAGGGCGTGGCTTCAGCCACGCCGTAGCTGTTGAAAAACCATTTGGGGCTGTCGCCCATAACGGGGAAGATTTCAACCCGATTTGAGCCTTTCTGTTTAGCCGGTTCACAATGATTCTTTCAAAAAACACTCGAGCATGCGGCCCGCTGGAACGGCCGCTTCGCGCCGCCCCTCGGCGCTGCTTAAGGCTCCCACAGGGAGCCCGCTGGCCTCGATTGCGTGCCTCGGTATTCCACCCCGTATTCCTTAAAGTCGTTCGCTGCCCGAACCCAGGCAATGCGCGCGGGGGTAAAGATATTGACGCCATCCTTGATATAGGGCACGGAGGTCTCGATCCAGGCATCCAGATCGTAGGAGAGGCGGCTGCGAAAGCGAAACCCGGTACGCGAAACGTCGATGGTCTCCACCACGTCCAGCCGCGACTGACGCCGGATGCAGGCCACTCTGAGCATCGGCATACGCCGGTTTTGCCGTCGCTCCTCTGGATTGGCCCCGCCGCGGCCCAGCTTCAGCTTGGGTTGCTCCTCCTGCCTGGCCGGGTCGCTCACCAGCACGGGACCCCAGATCGTTGACTCGCGACAGCGTCGGCATCGGCGCTGCAGGCGTCCTTCCGCCATAAACACCGCCAGTTCCATCTCGTCCAGCGCGGCGTCTTCCTGGCGATGGCACGCAAAACATTCCAGCAGCACCTTGCCCGCCGCAGGCTCCTGTGATTCCGTAAAGCTGATTCCCCAGAAGTCTTCTTCCGCATCAACGAACACCACGCCGTAAATCAGTTTCCCATCGCTCTTGCCCATCTGGCCGACCACGCGGGCCAGCCCTTCCCGGTTGTTGTTGATGCGCTTGATCGATACTTCCTGGTCGGGAGCCAGGCTGCGTCCAATAGCCAGGCTTGCGCCGTTGCGGCTCACCGAGTCGGTGATGCACTTCTCCAGGAAGTGCATTCCGCTCAACTCGGTTCCATAAACCTCGACGGGAATTTGCAAAAAGACCCGGTTGCCGCGAGCCCGTGAAACCGAACCCGATGGCTGAGATGGCTGCGGCGGTTGCATCCGGACACTCCGATCCACAGTTCCTGGGCGGCGGCCTGTCCGCGCGCCCAACCGGCCTCCGCCGGAAGCATCCGTGCTGGAACCAGACCATTTTCAAGCAACCCGTCCGCAATTTCGACCTTACTTTAGGGAAGGACTTTAGAGCGGAACCTCCCCGTGCTCTCTTACTGCGCCGGCTTCTTCCTCTGGCCCAGGATGCCTCCCAGGATGCCCCGCACCTGGTCCGCCGGGTTCTGCGCCGGCGGCGTCTGGCTTCCAGCGGGCGTCTGGGTACCTGACTTGTTGCCCAGTAAGCCCTTTAATAAGTCCGCCGCGCCCGCCGAAGGATTATTAAAGCTGGGCAGAATCCCCTTCAGCTTCATTTGCGCCATCTTCTTGGCGTCGGGAACGATCCTCGGGTGATCGAAGGTTCCCGTAACGATCACCGGGATCACCAGTTCGCCATTGCTGTTGGCTAGAACCGTGTTCAGGTAGCCTCCCACCCCCGTGCTCCCCACCTGCTGGCTCACAGCCTTGGAGATCACCGCGGTCACGTCCATATCCAGCGCCTGGTGAACCAGGTCGGCCGTGCCCACCGCCGCCAGGTTGCCGATGTCCGTCAGCACCTTCAGGTCGTTGGTCTGCGCAATCCCATTTTTCACCGGAATACTCCCCGTCATCTTCAAGATATTGGTGAACCCCTGGTCCTTCTGCCCGCTCTTGGCAAAACCGCCAATCGACGCGAGCTGATAGTTCAAATCGGTTCCCGCCAGCCGCACGTCGGCAAAGTTCAGGTTCAGATTCCCATTCAGAGCGCGCAACAGCGTGTCCGGCGAGTTCACCGACTGCACCGGACCGCTGGCATGCAGGTCGAGGTTCAAGTTGCCCTGGCCGCTGATCTTGTCCAGCCCGGTCACGCCGTAAGCTTTCGCCATGGAGAGCAGTTCCGGCAGCGCCGCGTTCGGCGCTTTAAGCGCCACGTCCATCAACGGAGAATTCGAGGCGTAGTTGCGCAGCCCGAACTTCATCGCCACCGTGGTCTTTCCCGACACGATGTTGAAGTCGTTGGAGTGAATCTCGCTCGGGCTCAGCGCAATATCGACCGCCGGGATGCTCACCGGAACGGCGATATTCTTGCCCGTCGCCCGAACTTGCCGGGCCTCCACCGTTCCATGCAGCAACGGCGCTTCCGAGGTCCCTTGCACCTGCACGTTCGAGGAAAGCGTTCCGCTTACGTCCGTTCCCGGAGCAAAGGCAAATCCCATGGCCGATGCCAGCCGCGCCACTTCGGCAATGGAAACATTGGAGGCCGATGCCCGCAAATTGAGTTCCACCGGAGTGGGCTTGGTGTTAATCGTGCCCGTCAGCGAGAGCGGCGTCGATCCTAATTTCACGTTCAGCTTGTTCACGTGAATCAGGTTCGCTGCCGTGTCGTCGAGCAGGTCATAGTCCAGCGTGACCGGATATCCCAGATCGACGCCGCGTACCCGAGCGTTTTCCAGCGTCAGGCTCCCCGTCGCCGCCATCTTCTCTGGAGACTGACTCACATGCGTATCGCGCAGCGTGAGATTGATATGGTCATATACGTCCGGCCGCGGCGACTTTGACAGATCGGTGACCGAAATCTGCGCGTCGCTGATCTTCAATGAATCTAGCGAAAGGTTCCGCGTCGCCTGTTGCGCCGGCTGTTGCTGCCGGGCTTCTGTTCCTCCCAGGCTGGCGAAATTCCACCGCCCCTGCCGGTCCGCGATCAGTTGAATGCGCGGACGGTGCAGTTCCATCGAGTCGATATTTACGTTGCCCCGCAGCAACGGCAGCAGGTCGATTCCCACATCGAGCTGGTCCAGTTGCATGAACGGCTTCTGTGTGCCGAATGCCGGATCCTCCGCGATCTGCACGTTGCTCGCCTGCACTCGTGTAGGAAACAGGTGCAGTTGCAGGTCGCCCAGCACCACGTTTCGATGCAGCCCCTGCTCCAGAGTCGCCTGGATCTGCGGGCGGAACCGGTTCGCGTCCAGAAAGAAAACCAGCGTCACCGCCAACACGACAACCACAACCACCAGCGCCGCACCTGCGATCAGCACTTTCTTTCGCATGGCAACTGACTCCTTTGAGAGAGCGTAAAACCTGAAGAGGTCACGCCGATTATGAAGGACGGGCTCCTGCCCGAAGGCAACGGTCGGGAAGCCAGAAATTCTTTCGTGCTTTCGTCTACGACTTAATTGTACCGCCGTGGGAACCTGCTGAAGAGTTTGTTACCAGTGTGGAAGGGCTTGTTGCCCGGCAAGCTGCAATTATCCGCGCGTAAGGGGAGCGGCCTCTGGAGTCCTATCGTCGGGTGCCCCATTCCAGCCCGCATTTCGGCTTGAGTGGGGTCGTTCTCCGTTGCCCGGCAGACCTGCGTTCAGTGAGCCGGTGAGCAAAACATGCATATCAGAATTTCGCTGGCGGAACGCTGAGGCACGGGTTCCGCCAGCAGAGCGAATCCAGCTAGGCTAGCGGCGGCCTCCGCCACTTCTTCCTCCGCCTCCGCTTCGACCGTGGGAACCGCCGCCGCCGCCACCGCCACCGCCACGGCTGGGAGCCCCGCCACCACCGCCCCTGCTGTACGAACCACCGCCACCACCCCGGCTGTAGGACGGTCCGCCACCCGGGGATTCTCCGCGCGAAGGCGCGGAACGCACCACCGGCTGCCTCATGTCTAGCGGTGGCCGCGAATAGCTTCCCGAGGGCGCGCTACGCTCCCCGGAATTCATTCTCGCCCCGGGCGAAGATTCCCGGGAGCTGTAGTCCGGCCGTCCTTGCGGACCTCCACGCGACGCCTCGGAACCCCGCTGCGGTGTGAATTGCCGCCAGTTGCCTGAGGAGCGGTCCTGAGCCGCCCCGCCCCGGCTGCTGGTGGATCGCTCCACGCTGTTGCCGGGCGACGCATTGTTTCTCACCTCCGGAGTGGAACGGACACGAGTATTCGGCTGCCCGCCCCCGCCCGCTGCCGGTCGCGAGAACCGACGCCATCCCTGGTCGGCGGGACGCGCATTCTGCGGCCCCGCACTGTGAGCCGGCCCCGTGCTGTTGTTCCGCATCGCCGGCGAGCCCTGCGCGCTTGCCGGACTTCCAGCCCCGCGTTGGTTTCCTCCAAAGTGCCGCCAGCCCTGGTTGGCCGCTGCCGGGTTCGCGTTGTGATTCACCTGCGCTCCGCCCGCTGAATGCGACTGCATCTGCGGCCCGCGCTCGTTGCCGGGAGCCCGAACACTCGCATTTCCATGAACCGCTGCGCCCGCTTCCGCGCGGATCGGAGAAAAGCGGCTGTTGCGCTGGATGTCGCTCTGCACCTGCGCTGCCTCCCGCTGGAACGTCTCCCGCCGTGCCACCGGTTCATGGCCGAAATAACGCTGCGAAGCGTTCCCGTGGATCGTGCCCGGATTGGCTGCTCGATTAGAAACTCGCAGGCTCTCCCGGCTCGGCACTACCGGAATATTTCCCGCCACCATCCGCCCGCGCTGGAACTCGCGAGGGTCCAGACCCCGGGGCCGCGCCCCCCCGGTTCCGAAGCGGTTGGCTTCCACCGTGGATATGTAACCGCGATAGTGTTCGTTCGTGGCCAGCAGCCGGATATTGGAGTAGCGGCTCCCCGGACGCAGCGGGCCATACCCGCCATACCTGCGCCCGTCATAAATGCCGACGTTCAGTACCGTAAAGCGGCTGCGGTATCCACCCCACCAGGGATAGCAATAATCGCCCGGCCCGATCGGCAGCCAGCCTACCGAGCCAAACCCAAACCCTACCGACACTCCCACGCCGCCGCCGAAACCAAAGAAGGATACGTACGCCGGTGCCCAGATCGGCCGGTAGGGACGTCCGTAGCCATAGTTCGGCCCCGGCCACCATGCCCACGAACCGCCATAAACAAACCATCGGCCGTAGTGATAGGGCGCCCAGCCCCAGGGCTCATAGGAAACCCAGGTCCAGCCCCAGTATGGCTCCCACACCCAGCGTCCGGCCCGATAGGGAACCCATCCCGCATTCACTGCTGGAATCCACACCGCGCCGTAATCGGGAACCGTCGTCCAGCGGCCGTACGCGTCCAGGTCCTGCGCCCCCGTGTAGTAACGGTCGGTATGGCTCCACGCCTGCGCGTTGCGGATCACGTCGTCCCGCTCGCGGTTCCAGTTGTCCCAGTTGTCCTTGGCGGGCGCGTCGGCAATCTGGTACTCAGTCCCGTCCCCTGAGCCGCGCACCGTGATCATCTGCCCCTTTTGCACCGGCGTGCTGCCCTGGGGCGTGGAGACGTCCGCTTCACCCTGGCGAACGATCACCTCCGTGTCGCCATTCGGCAAAATCGCAATCCGATAGAGTCCCTCGCCGCGCACCGGATGCACTGCGGCATTCGGCGTATCGATTTCCGCCGTCGCTTCCGTGTTCTTAAATACAGCGTAGGCGACCGTGCCCTGTCCCACCTGCACCTGGATGTCGCTGTTGCTCAAGCCCGCAATCGTTGCCTGCGAGTTATCCGTGAGGCGCAGAATATTGGCGTAATCCAGTTGCACCTCAGCCCGCGAAGCCTCTCCGGTGGAAACCTTGTCACCGCTGACTACGGGAGCATTCAATGCCGCCGCCGCCCAGTCGCCCGTGTCCCCGCGCTGCGTGGATACCTCGCCGTGAATCAGGCTGATGCGCGCCACTCCTGGCGCAACGTCCACCTGGGCCTGCGCTGCCCCGGCCATCCCCAATATCACCGTTCCCACTACTCCCAGAACTGCTGCCCATCGTGTCTTCATGGCCCATCACCTCGGGCCCCTCCCAGAGGAGGTGCCATGCTTAAGTCAATGCAAGCGCCATGCCAAGAGCGAGGTCCACGATCGCCTGCACCCATCTCCTTTGTATTCAGCGATTGACAGGGAACTCCCATAGCCGCCCCTGAAGCCCTCTATCGTGAATTTGGTGGTGAATTTCGATCAGGCTGGTGGTTTTCAACCACCGGAGAACCGCTGCCACCGCCGGCTGACCAACTTCATGGAACGCACTCGACTCATCCGCCGCATTGCCGACGCGGCCTGCGCAAGCTTCGCGCATTGAAAGCCTCGCGCGCCTCAGCCTTCCTTTTCCTCTTCTTCGTGGATGCCAATCTTGGACAGCCGGTAGCGCAGCGCGTTGCGCGATAGTCCCAGCAATCTCGCCGCCTGGCTTTTATTCCCGTTGGCGCGGCGCAGCGCTTCCCGAATCATCTCGTCTTCCCATTCCTCCAGCGTCGAGCCTGCGGGAAGAAAGCCATTGCTCGTCTCCGCCGGCCGCGCCCGGGAATCCAGACGAATGTCCGCCACCTGCAACACCTTGCCGCTGGCCAGCGCGCTGGCCCGCTCAATCACGTTCTGCAGCTCCCGCACATTCCCCGGCCAGTAATGATCCATCAGCACATTCAGCGCGTCGGGCGCAATGCCCTCGATCGCTTTCCCCGAGGGATTGGCAAAGCGGGAAAGGAATAGCTCCACCAGTTCCGGAATGTCCTCTCTGCGTTCCCGCAGCGGAGCAATATCAATCGGTACGACATTCAGCCGGTAGTAGAGGTCCTCGCGGAATGTGCCTTCTTCCAGCGCGGCCCGCAGGTCGCGATTGGTGGCCGCAATCAGGCGAACGTCCACCTTGATTGTCTTCGTTCCTCCCAGGCGTTCGAATTCGCGTTCCTGCAGCACCCGCAGCAGTTTGACCTGCGTCGCCGGGGGAACATCGCCAATTTCATCCAGGAACAGAGTGCCCTTGTCTGCCAGCTCGAATTTTCCCGGCTTGCTGGCGGTGGCCCCGGTGAACGCCCCCTTCTCATAGCCGAACAGCTCGCTTTCCAGCAGGTTCTCCGGGATGGCCGTACTGTTGATCTTCAGGAATGGTCCGCCGCTGTGCCGTGATTTTTCATGGATGGCGCGCGCGATCAGGTCCTTTCCCACTCCGCTCTCTCCGCCCAGCAGCACCGTCGAGTTGGTGGGAGCCACGCGCTCCACCGTGCTCAGCACTTCCTGCATCTTGGCGCTGCGGGCAACAATGTTGGGATGGCAGTAGCGCTCGCCCAGCGCTTCCCGCAACGAACGGTTTTCCTCGCGCAGCCGGGAAACGTCCAGTTCCTTGTGCACCACCATGCGCATCTCGGCCAGGGAGAACGGCTTCAGCACATAATCGCTGGCCCCGGCTTTCATCGCCTCCACTGCCGTCTCCACCGTGCCGAAAGCGGTCATCACAATCACCGGCAGGGAGCCGTTCGCGCGCTTCACCGCCTGCAGGAATTCCAGGCCTCCCATGCCCGGAAGCTTCAGGTCGGTCAGCACCAGGTCCACCGGAGTCGAGGCCAGCAGCTTCAGCCCCGCCTCCGCGTCGGCCGCGGAAACCACGCTGAAGCCGTCGTCGGCCAGGTTCAGTTCCAGCAGCCGCCGCATCTTGGCTTCATCTTCGACGATCAGAACGCTTGCCATAGCTTTATCGCGCAACCCGCGCTGCGCTCAACTCCGCGGCCTCCTCCTGCAAAGGGAAGAACACGACAAAGCAGGTGCCTTCGCCCGGCGCGCTCTCCACCCGAATGTTGCCGCGATGTTCATCCACGATTTTCGAGACGATCGACAGCCCCAGCCCCACTCCGCTGGCCTTGGTGGTGACGAAGGGATTGAAGATCTGCTCGCGCAGCTCCGCCGGCACTCCCGGGCCCGAATCCCGCACCCGTACCTCCACTCCCGCCCGCCCATTCTCCCGCGCGCGCGCGATCTCGAGATCCACCGTGCCGCCCTGCTCGCCCATGGCTTCATAGGCATTCTGCACCAGGTTCACAAAAGCCTGCTCGAACAGACCCTCGTCCAGCGGCACCAGCGGAAGCTCCGGCGCATAGTTCTTCCGCACCGTCACCGTCGCGCCCCGCCAGGGATCGCTCACCGTCGCTGCCGCGTGGTCCAGCAATGCGGAAATATTGCACGGTGCCGGCTCCGCTTCGAGCGGCCGGGCAAAATTCAAAAACCGCGTCACCAGCACGCTCAACCGGTTCACTTCGCTGGAAATGTATCCCGCCAGCTCGCCCGCCAGGGGACTGCAACCATCCAGCTTCTGGCTCAACATCTCCGCCGAGCCTTTGATTACTCCCAGTGGGTTGCGAATCTCGTGCGCCAGCCCCGCGGAGAGCTGGCCCAGCGCCGCCAGCCGTTCCGAGCGCCGCGCTTCCGCCTGGGCGCGCTGCAGTTGCCGGTTTGTCTCCGCCAGTTCCCTCGCCACCACCTGATACCGCCGGGTCTGTTCCCGGTTCTCCACCGCGAAGCGGTTCACGATCATCGCCGCCAGGAAGAAAAACAGCACCCGGATTCCCAGCAACCCGATGCTTTCCCCAGTCAGTTGATATTCCTGCAGCGCGGGATACAGATACGAGCAGTAGGCCGCCGAAGCCAGCAGAGTCCACCCCAGCGTTGCCCGCACCCCGAAGTACATCGCCGCCGTCACGACCGGCACGAAATAAATCGGCCAGTAGCTGCTGTTGATGCTGGGCCCGGAGGCGGTATGCGCAATCAGCAGCGTCGCCAGGGAAGTCTTCAGCAGCACCACCAGCGACCGGCCAGTCTTTGGCCAGCGCACCAGAAAATCTCGCTCCAGCAACTGGATGGTCGCAATCGCAGCCAGCACAAGCTGCTTGTGTACTTCGCGAACCGGCGGCAGCACCGCCAGTCCAATCAGAAAAGCCAGCCAGAGGAGATCCAGCCGGTTGAACCTGCTTTGCACGCTTTCGTCCATGTCCTGGCTTCATCGTACCGCGAACCGCCGAACACTGCGCGAGTTGTGACAGCGCCTCTTCAGATCGTCAGATCGTCAGATTGTCGAGCCCACAAGGCCCGGCAATCAGCGTATAGTTCACGGACAATCCCTGAGATTCCACTCAAAATTTTAAATTTCCGATTTAGGGCTACTGCAACTTAATCGAGGAGGATGTGTCCATGAAATACATGATCAGTTGGTTTGAACGCCCGCAAGGTTCTCCCGCGGAGTACGAGAATGCCCAGAACCGGATTCTCGAAGTCTTCCGCCAATGGAAGGCGCCCGCCAATTTCAAGATCGAGTCTTTCGTCGTGCGCGTGGGTGAGTGGGGCGGGCATATGTTGGTGGACTGCGATGATCCGGCGGCCGTTCACAAGGCATGCTCTACCTTCCCGGCTTTTGAATTCCAGGCTCGCCCCGTCATTCCCATCGAGGAAGCGGTCCGCGTCGAACTGGAAGCTATGGCCTGGCGCGATAGCCTGAAAAAGGCCTGATATCCAGCGCATCCCAGTGATTCACCTCGTGGGACTTCCTGCCCACAGGGAGGCATTGGTCCGCCCCATTGCCTCTGCCATGAATTTCAGGACGCTTGTACTTAAGAGGAAGGAGGAAGGACGGAGGAAAGACGGCGCCAACGTGATCCGGTTTGAAGTCCTCCCACGGAGGAAGCACCCGTCGGACGATGGCGGAGAGAGCTTGGAGAGTATGGCGGAGAGAGAGGGATTCGAACCCCCGATACCCTTTCAGGTATACACGCTTTCGAGGCGCGCGGTTTCAACCACTCACCCATCTCTCCGCATCGACCGAAACCCGCCGCTCGGCAGCCCGAACGGCGCCCAGGCAACGGGAATTGGACAGGAATGGCGTGGTTGCAGCGAGCCGCATGTCGCGGCCCTGCACGATTTTAGCAGGCAGGCTCGCAACCTGCCATCAGAACTCGTTCCCCTCACTTGCCGGCGTGGGCGGGGCGAGCGACGCTTCGGTCTTTTTCGGATTTCGGCTTCCAGCTTTGATTGCAAGCCTCGCAGATAGCAGTTTCTTGGGATCGCCTCGAGCCTCAGCCTTTCTGCGCTTCACTGCTGCTCACCCGCTTTTCCCGAAAGAACCTTTGCAGCAACTCCGCGCTGCGGCCCGCCAGCACGCCGGGCGTCACCGCCATCTGATGGTTCAGTCCAGGGTGGTTCAGCACCTGCATCACGGTTCTCACCGCCCCCGCCTTCGGATCGTCGGCTCCATAGATCAGGCGCTTCAGGCGGGCATGCACCATGGCCCCCGCGCACATGGCGCAGGGCTCCAGGCTCACGTAGATCTCGCACTCCGTCAGCCTGTGATTTCCCAGCTCGTGCCCAGCCTGCCGTAAGGCAACAATCTCCGCGTGCGCGGTGGCATCGTGATCGCTCAAATTGCGGTTCCCGCCCCGGCCCACAATCCGCCCTTCGCATACCACCACCGCGCCCACTGGAACCTCCCCCAGCGCCAGAGCTCGTGCCGCCTCGCGCAGCGCTTCCTCCATCCATAACTCCTCCGGCACCTCGCTGCGGCCCGCCAAAACTCCTCCTTGTGGTCCGTCTCCCGGCTCGTGCTCCCGGCCAGCATTCTACCCGCTTCGTCTTTACAGTCTGGGGATGCCTGCCCGGCTGGCCATCCCGCATGTTTCTTTCTGCAACAGAATAGGCCACCCCGCACCCCTGCCCCGTCTCTAATCCCCCTGTGCGTCCACTCGTACAACTTGGAGGAAACTGCACCATGACGAAAGCACTCGCAACTCTCGCAACCTTGCTGCTGGCGGGGACGCTCGGCTTCGCGCAAGCCAGTCAACCGGGCATGCAATCCGGCCAGCCCGACGCGCAATCCAGCCACAGCAACATGGGCCAAAACGCCGTTCGCGGCTGCCTTGCCGGCACACGAGGCAACTTCCGCCTGATGGCGGAGGATGGAACCACCTATCAACTGAAGGGCCAGACTTCCAAGCTGTCCAAGAACGTGGGGAAAGAAGTGGAGATCCAGACCAGCTCCACAATCGGCGGGGAAGGCGCTTCAGCCAGCGGCAGCATGGCGGGACAGTCCGCTTCCGCCCATGCCTCGCAGACCCTGCAGGTGCAGAACGTCACTCAGATCGCCGACACTTGTCAGACCGGAGCAGGCGCCGGATCCACCCCGGGTGGCATGCACACGCCTCCGCCGGGACAATAACTTCGTTGTCCGCGGAACACTCGTGCCTGGCATGACGGAGCAGAGGTGAGCTTGTCGTCGCCGCTGCTGCGCGGCTCCATTCGAACGGGGGTATGTGGCTTGGCTGCAGGCCCCCGTTTGCTTCTGCCATCCGGCATTTCCAAAACCCGACGCCTCGGACCTCGAATCGACATACTCAGAGCTTCTAAATTAGGATGGTAGGAGCTGGCTTGGGAGATGAAATGAAGACGCTCGCGCTCATCTGTATGGTTTTTGCCCTGACCGTAGCGGCGGTTTTTGCTGGCCTGTATGCCAAAAACAAGCAGGCGGGAATGTTTCCACCCGGCGACAACAACCCCGGCTCGCGTTCGGCGCAAAACTTGGAGCCAGCGGCGAGCACTACACTGTCAATGGCGTTGCCCCGCTTCAGGCGGGAGAATCCGGAGACATGCCGCAGGTGGGGCTCCCGTTCCCCGGCGGCAATCAGCTCACTCTCGCCGGCTGCCTTTTCCAGCGCTCCGGAGAATGGCTGTTGCAGCGCCGCAACCAGCACGCCTATCGCCTCGGCGGCGATCTCTCTTCCCTCCAGCCTGAGCAGGGACGCTGGGTCCAGGTAGCGGGATATGAGAAGGAAGAAATGCCGCAGGCCGATGTCGCCAATTCTCCTGTCATTTTTGTCGTGCAGAAATTTCAGCAGGCTGGACCCGAGTGCAAGCCCAATCTCCCCATCACCATGGCCGTGCCCGGCGAAGCCGGGCGGCCACGGCGAGGTCGTCCCTGTCACCACCACCAACTCGATCCGTCAGGCCACCTCGGGACTCCTCACCGGCACCGGGGAAGCGCAGGCGCCGGGGCAGCACGTGGGAGCTCCCCAGCAGCGGACTCCGCCCGTGCAACAGCCCTCCACCCTGCAGGGATCGCCTGCCAACGCGGGACGCGTTGGCAACACTCCTTTCGCTGCCGAGCGCGCCAGCCGCGCCGTCAATACCGCCAGGCAGGCTGCCAGGCAGGCCACCGGCCAGGGAGCCAATCCCAACCCAAAACCGCCACCGCAGTAGGCGTCCCCGCCCGCTCGCACTGCTGGCTTCCTCCGCCCTTGGGGAGTAGACTGGCCACAAGCCATACCCATCTTTGTGAACCGGGGTGCACATTGAGCGGGCTCAAAAAAGCGCTGAATCGGTTTCTCCTGCTGGACCTGCTGCGCGGTCTGGCCATTACCTTCAAAAACCAGAACCCCAGGGAGATCTGTACCGAGCAGTATCCTCTGCAGCGCCCCCAGGTGGCCGAGCGCTATCGCGGCGCTCCCCGCCTCAACGTCAATCCCGATACCGGAGAAACTCTCTGCATCGCTTGTGATCTGTGCGCGCTGGCCTGCCCCGAACACTTGATCGTGGTCGCCGCCGAGCGCAATGAGAAGACCCGTCGCAAGGAATTGACCACCTTCACCTATGATCTGAGCCGCTGCATGTTCTGCGGCCTGTGCGAGGACGCCTGTCCCACCGACGCGCTGGAACTTACCCAGGATTTCGAACTCGCCAGTTACACCCGCGAAGGCGCCATCTGGGACCGTCAGACTCTGGAGCAGGGACCGCAGCCCACCCGCTACGAGCGCTGACGACCTTCTGACCGGATGCCTGTTGCTGAAAAACACCAAGGATTGCTGAAAAATACCAACCGATTGCTGAAACATCCAACACCGGTGGCGCAGGCCTTCAGGCCTGCGTGAAATGGCCGAATCGAAATGGCGGCTTTAGCCGCTGAGGTAGTTCGATGGGGTTTTTCAGCAGTTGCCAGAAACCAGAAAGCTCAGAACCGGGTCTTCAACCGCACCGACACTTGCCGCCCCGGCGCCAGCGCCGTTCCTGAGAACAGCCCGCTGAAATTGATTACATTCAGGCGGTTGCTCACATTCCGCACGCTCACCTGCAGGTTGGCCGAGCACTCTCCCTGCTGATAAATCCGCGTTCCCACGGCGAGATCCAGGCTGAAGTTGGGGCGCACGCGTCCACGGTCGAAATTGACTCGGTCGAGAATCGACTGCGGAATGCCGGCGTCGGTAGTATCCGCCAAATCGACTGGCAGCCCGCTGCCATAGTGCGCTTCGCTCATCACCCAGAGCCGCGGCAGCACCTGCCACCGCGCTTGCGCTGCTGCGGTATTGCGTTGATCCTGGCTCGCGGGAAACACCAGTCCCGGACCGCGCAGTTCTTCGGCGTTGCCTCCTTTCACGAACAATCCTCCCGTTACCGGAGAGGCCGCCCGCCCCAGCATGTTGGCGTAGCTGAGAAAGCCGGAAAGAGTACGCCAGCCCGGCAGCTCCAGCCTTGCCTCCGTGCCTCGGATGTTAGCGCTATGAAACGTAATGGGAAAGGAGAGCCCGGTATTCAGGAACACATCATCGTCGAGAAAATTTTGGAATTGCCGCCAGTACTGGCTTATGTCCAGCCGAAATACTCCCCAGAACGCCTTGCTGATCCCCACTTCGTAGAAGTTCGCGCGGCTCGTCGGCACCGGGACACCTCCCTCCACCCCTTCCAGCCCCAGCCCCGCCGCCGCGCTGCTGAACAGCAGGTTCTCCGTCGGAGGCGGCTCGAATACGCGGTCGTAGGACGCTCGGATCTGCAGGTCTGCCTGCGGAATGTAGTAGCTGGCCGCCAGCCGCGGACTCAGCGCAGTGTCCTCTACCAGCAGGCTGTATTGATCGAAGCGCACTCCCGCATTCGCCGCAAAATGACCGAAATGCATCTGGTCCTGGGCGAACAGCGACGATTCCAGGCTGCTCTTCTGGCCGCGGAAATCAGCCGCCAGGTTGGGCAGTTGATCGGAGGGAGCGTAAGCAAAATGCTCCCGCAGCGAACTCACCCGCACATCCCCGCCGAACTTCAAAGAATGGTGTTCCCGGTCCTGGCTCAGGTTTCCCACCAGCGCGCTTTCGCGGAAGCCCCGGTCCTGCTGCGCGTACACGGGAGTCGAGAGCGTGTTGCTGTTCAGCGTGGCCGTCAGGTCCCGCACCATTCCCTGCAGCGAAAACAGGGTTCCGCCGGAGATGCTCCTCTGGTAGTGGATCTGGCCCGCCGTCTCGCTGTTATTTCTCCCCTGGCGCTGCCCCGCCGCCTGTTGCGCCAGATCATTCGGCACCTGGAAACCCGTACGGTCCGATCGAAAATAGAAACTCACCCGGTCGCGCTGCGTCAGGTCGCGATCCACCCGCAGGTGCAGTCCTCCCGAGTTGCCCCGGTTGGTCAAGTTCTCCAGCGATGGAGGATCCAGATAGCGAAGCGTGTGCCCGCCGTCCACTTCCAGCGAAAGCGAAGTCTTGTCTCCCCGGTACTGCTGCAGCAGCGATCCCAGATAGCTCTGGTAGCTCCCTGCTTGCAGGTTGGCCTCGAAACTGTGCCCCCGGTGCGTGATTCTGCGCGTATCCAGCGTAATCACGCCCCCCAGCCGCCGCCCGTATTCCGCCGGCATTCCCGAGGTCATCACGTTCACCGCCTCGAATTCGTCATTCTCGAAGGACGGAGCAAACGTCAGCGAGTGGTTATCGTATTCCGGCATTCCATCCACTACGTACTGCGTGTCGTATTCCGACCCGCGCGGATGCAGCACCGCATTGGCCTCCAGCACCCAGCCCGGCATGCTGGCAATCACGTCGATCGGGCCCCGTCCCATGGTGGTGCCCATCTCCTCCGCCAGTTGCTCTCGTCCCTCCCGCAGCACCAGCCGGGGACGGGAAGTGTCCAGCAGCGGCGCCTTCTCCTCCACCGTGATTTCAGTCACCACCGTTGCCACTTGCAATGTGGCTTCCACCTTCTTCGGCACATTGGACTGAATTTCAATCTGTTTGGTGAACGGCTGAAAGCCCTGGCTCGTCACTTGCATCTGGTAGACGCCGAAGGGCAGCCGCCGCAAGATCGCTTCACCCTGGGAGTCGGTTTCCGATTCGGCATGAAACCGCGGATTGCGTCCGTTCACCTGGACCTGGGCTACCATCGCCTTTCCCGCCGCGTCGTGCACCGTGACCCGCAACTCTCCTTCCATCTCCTGCGCGAACATCAGCCGCGGCAGTCCCCATGTCATCAACAGCGCCAGCGTCAGCAGCACCGCCGAAGCCCGCAGCCACCTCTCTCCGCCAGCCCGCAGCATCATCTTCTTCTTGCGAGTCGTGTTTCCGCGATTCATCTTCCCGCGATCAATGCCGTTGTTGTGTTCGGCTCGCATCTCCCTCAGTTATGTCCCCTGCTGATTGTATCCCGCCATCCGGGAGCGCCGTGGCTGCGATTCTGCAACTCCCGCGAGAGTAGCCGGATAACTCGCCTACTGGCAATGACTTGCTCGGCGAACCCGCGCGGGTCCGCTGGCCTCTAACAAGAAGAGGACGAAACCTACTCGATGAGAAAACCAGAAACGCTTTTAACCCGCCACAGGCGCATGGGAAAGAGGAGGCAAAATGAGTAAATGGTGTACCAGGTTCGCTTTGTTCATTCTTGTGGGAGCACTCACCAGCTTCGGCTGGGCTGCCGACAATAATGCTCCCCAGCAGAGACTCCAGCAGGCTAGTGAGATTTTGAAGTCCATGACGGGACCGTCCGCAAATGCCGGTATTCCCAGCGCAGTCTTCAACGACGCCAAGTGCGTCGCCGTCGTCCCCGGCATGGTGAAGGGCGCCTTCATCGTCGGCGGACGTCACGGTGACGGTGTCGCCACCTGCCGCACCCAAACTGGGTGGAGTGCGCCCGCATTCTTCCAGCTGAGTGGCGCCAGTATCGGAGCGCAAATCGGTGGCCAGAAGACAGATCTCATTCTCATGGTCATGAACCAGCAAGGCATGGACGGTCTTTTGTCAGGCAAATTCAAGGTAGGTGCGGGCGCCTCGGCCGCAGCCGGCCCCGTTGGACGCGAGGCTTCCGCTTCGGGAGGCTGGAAGGCTGCTATCCTCAGCTATTCCCGCAGTAAGGGTGCCTTTGCCGGGGCCAGCATCAATGGAGCTGAAATTCAGGCCGATGACAGTGCCATGAACCAGTTCTACAACAAGAAAGTCAGCTTTTCTGACGCCCTGAAGGGGAACGTCACGCCGCCGCCGGCCGCCGAGGCGTTTCTCAACACTGTGCAGCAGGCGCATCAGATGGCGAGCGAATAACACGCGCTACTTGGCTGTAAAATGACAGGTGGACGGGCTCTTTCGGCCCGTCCTCTTTTTTGACGGCGACCGCATCGCCACCTGCGGCCATCTCCTACTGCAGCACGCCCGGCTTCACTTCATTCTGCGAAAGCAGGTCGATGGCCACCCGCTCCGCCCGCCAGATTTCCCGGCAGTACTCCCGAATGGTCCGGTCCGAGGAAAACCTCCCCGAGCGCGCCGTGTTCAAAATCGACATTGCGGTCCATCGCTCCTGGTCGCTATAGGCCAGGTCCACACGCTTCTGGCATTCGCAGTAAGAGCGAAAGTCCGCCAGCACCATGTAAGGATCCTCTCCCGTCAGGCTGTCCAGCAACGGCCGGAACAGCCCGGCGTCACCGCGGGAAAAAAAGCCGCTGCGGATCAGTTGCAGCACTTCCCGCAGCTCCGCGTCGCCAGCCAGCAATTCTGCCGGGCAATATCCCCGGCAGCGCGCGGCCGCTACTTCCTCGGCGCTCAACCCGAACAGAAAGAAGTTTTCCTCCCCCACCTCCTGCCGGATTTCGATGTTGGCTCCGTCCAGCGTGCCGATGGTCGGCGCGCCATTCAGGGAAAATTTCATGTTGCCCGTGCCCGAAGCCTCCATCCCCGCCGTGGAAATCTGCTCGCACAGCTCCGCCGCGGGATACACCTGCTGTCCCGTGCTGACGTTGAAGTTGGGCAGGAACACCACCCGGATCCGGTCCCGCACCGCCGCGTCCCGGTTCAGACTTCGCCTACCGAGGTGATCAGCTTGATCATCAGCTTGGCCATGCGGTAGCCGGGCGCGGCCTTGCCGCCGAACAGAAACGTCCGCGGCGATTCTCGATTCGCTTGAGCCCCCGCTCTTCAGCCGGGTGTACAACGCAATCACGTGCAGGATGTTCAGGTGCTGCCGCTTGTACTCGTGAATTCGCTTCACCTGCACGTCGAACAGGCTCTCCGGGTCAATGCTCATCCCGGTCCGGGTCCTCACATAATCGGAGAACTGCCGCTTGTTGTTGCGCTTCATCTCCCGCCACTTGGCCCGGAAGTCCGCGTCCTCCGCCAGGGGCTCCAGCTCCGTCAGTTCCTTCAGGTCCCGCATCCAGCCATCCCCGATGGCTTCCGTAATCAGGCTGGACAGCCTCGGGATTGGCCAGCAGCCAGCCAGCGCCGCGGCGTGACGCCATTGGTCTTGTTGCTGAACTTTTCCGGCCACAGCTCATGGAAGTCGCGCAGCACGTCCTGTTTCAGCAGCTCCGAGTGCAGCTCCGCGACCCCGTTGATGGCGCTGCTTCCCACGCACGCCAGGTTGCGCCATGCGCACCGCTCGCGCCCCCTTCTCGTCGATCAGCGACAGCCGCGCCACTTGCTCCTCGTCCCCCAGGAAGCGCACCCGCACCTCGTCGAGGAAGCGCGCGTTGATTTCGTAAATGATCTCCAGGTGCCGCGGCAGCAGCTTGCGGAACAGGTCGATCGGCCAGCACTCCAGCGCCTCGGGCAGCAAGCGTGTGGTTGGTGTAGCCGAAGGTCTTGCGTGGTGATGTCCCACGCCCGTTCCCAGTCCATTCCCTGCTCGTCCACCAGCAGGCGCATCAGCTCCGCCACCGCGATCGCCGGATGCGTGTCGTTCAGCTGGACCGCGAACTTTTCGTGGAAGCGCTCCGCGGGAATGTGCTGTCCGCGCAGGATGCGGAACATGTCCTGCAGCGAGCAGCGACACGAAGAAGTACTGCTGCTCCAGCCGCAGTTCCTTGCCCTGCGAGGGTTCGTCGTTCGGATAGAGCACCTTGGTCATGTTCTCGGAGACAATCTTCTTGTTCACCGCGCCGTAGTAGTCGCCGCGGTTGAACACCGCGAAGTCGAACGACTCCGGCGCCTCGGCCTTCCACAGCCGCAGCGTGTTCGCGTGTTGGTCCGGTAGCCCAGGATCGGCGTGTCGTACGGCACGCCCATCACCGTCCTGTCCGGCATCCAGCGCACCCGGTAGCGCCCGCGCTCATCCGCGCGGTGCTCGTGCAGCCGCCGAAGGAACCTCCACCGCCCACTCCGGCCGGATCAGCTCCCACGGGTTGCCGAAGCGCAGCCATTTGTCGGTCTTCTCCACCTGCCAGCCGTCGACGATCTCCTGCTCGAAAATGCCGAACTCGTAGCGGATGCCGTAGCCCAGCGACGGGATCTCCAGCGTGGCCATCGAATCGAGGAAGCACGCCGCCAGCCGTCCCAGGCCGCCGTTGCCCAGCCCGGGCTCCTCTTCCTGCGCCAGCAGTTCCTCGAAATTCAGGCCCAGTTCGCTGATCGCCCGCCGTACTTCGTCGTAAATGCCCAGGTTCACAAGGTTGTTCCCCAGGTGCGGCCCCATCAGGAACTCGGCCGACAGATACGCTACCGTTCGCGACGCCTGCTTGGTATAGGCAGCCGCGGTGCTGACCCAGCGTTGCAGCAGCCGGTCGCGCACCGTGTAGGCCAGCGCCAGGTAGTAATCTTTCAGGGTGGCAAGGCGGGGAAATTTGCCTTGCATGTAAAAGAGGTTATCGATGAAGGCGCGCTGAAAGGCTTCCTTGCTCAGGCCGGTCCGGTCGCTCTCGCTCGCAGATGCCGCCGCCGTCCCCTGACTGACCCGTTCCACCATCCCCCTCCAACACTCCCCTGATCGGCCCCTGCAAAGAACCGTGTTCGCATCCGTGTCGCGTCGCTCTTTGCGGCTGGAGTGGACTTCAGTCGATCCTAGCGCAACCTACGCCGTTCCCCGCTTCCCGGTCCAATCGATATTTTTTGTAACAGACATAAGCCCGGCGCCCGAAGTGTTCATCCGGATACGACTTCCCCTTCCCCCCTGTCATCCCGGCCGCAGCCGGGCGACCCTAGGGAGCAAGGCCAAGCCGACGGACTTTGTGGTTTCTTCCCCGCCGGAGCGCGCGGCAAGACCCTCTTTATCGACCCCATAGAAACTTTGAATTTCTTTCCCTCAGCTATCGCTGCTAATAATGCACGCAGGGCATTGGGAGGGCGGTCTCGGGTCTGGGTAACCGGATCGGGGGATTGCTCTAAGCGGTCGCAGGGCAGCAGCAATCTCGTTGCGTTTCAGCGAGATGCGCGTAACACGCGCACAATCTATTGAATTGGAAGCAGCCCCTCGGCCGCCTGGAGTCGACCTTTGCTCGATTTCTTGGGAGGAAGAGATCATGAGAGGATTACTTGCCGCGCGGAAATGGGGTGCGCTTTCCACGTTGATTGTGCTGGGCTCCGCGGGTACTGCTTTTGCGCAAACGAGCGCCGGGAACGCGGGTCCTTCCCCGGCCGACCTTAAGGTCATGCTGGACACCGTCTGGGTGCTGGTCACGGCCTTCCTGGTGTTCTGGATGAACGCCGGTTTCGGATGCGTGGAGGCCGGCCTGTGCCGCGCCAAGAACGCTACCAACATTCTCGCCAAAAACTTTGTCGTTTTTGCCCTCTCCGCCATCGCCTACTGGGCCGTTGGCTTCGCCTTGATGTACGGCGATGGCAGCTCCTTCGTCGGCGCCCACGGATGGCTCCTCAGCGGCGCCGATAATAGCCCCGCCGTCGGCGCGGCCTATAGCGGCGTGTTCAGCGCCCTGAACTGGACCGGCGTTCCCTTGCTGGCCAAGTTTTTCTTCCAGTTGGTATTCGCCGGCACCGCCGCCACCATCGTTTCCGGTTGCGTGGCCGAGCGCATTCACTACAAATCATTCATGATCTTCACTCTGGTGCTGGTCGGCGTCGCCTACCCCATCACCGGACACTGGATTTGGGGCGGTGGCTGGCTGGCGCAGATAGGAATGCGCGACTTTGCCGGCTCCACCGTCGTCCACAGCGTCGGCGGTTGGGCTGGCCTCGCCGGCATCCTGCTGCTCGGTCCGCGCCGCGGCAAGTACAAGCCCGACGGCAGCGTGCAGCCCATCTCCGGCCACAGCATGGCTCTTGTCTTCCTCGGAGGATTCATCCTCTGGCTGGGCTGGTTCGGGTTTAATCCCGGCAGCACCATGGCCGTCGATCCCACGGCCATCGCGCACATTGCCATGACCACCAATCTGGCCTGCTGCGCCGCCATCCTCAGCTCCACCGTGCTCGCCTGGAAAATGCTCGGCAAGCCCGACTTCAGCATGACCGTCAACGGCGCTCTCGCCGGTCTGGTGGCCATCACCGCTGGCTGCAACTTCGTCAGCGTCATGTCCTCCGCCATCATCGGCCTGATCGCCGGCCTCATCGTCGTCCCTGCCGTCCTGTTCTTCGACAGGCTGAAGCTGGACGATCCGGTGGGCGCGCTTTCTGTCCACCTCGCAAACGGAGTCTGGGGAACACTCGCCGTCGGCCTGTTCGCCACCTCGTCCGCCCCTGGTGGCGGAGCCAACGGCCTCTTCTACGGCGGAGGCTTCGGCGCCCTCTGGGCTCAGCTCGTTGGAGTCGTCGCCGTCGGCGCATTCACCCTGTCGGTTTCGCTACTCGCCTGGTTCGTCATCAAGGTCACCATTGGCCTGCGCGTCAGTCCCGAGCAGGAGCTTCTGGGACTGGATCTCTCCGAGATGGGTATGGAGGCCTATCCTCGCGATGCCCAGTCTCCCGCAGCCACCCACGGCGGTCCCGGCAAAATCAGGACAGCCGAGATCTAGAGGAGATCGGATCCAATGGCGGTCCTTGGCAACTGCGCGGCAAAAACCTGGGGGGGCGGAGGCCTCGTCCGCCCCCAGGCTTCGGAACCGACGCCTGCAGGCTCTCGTAAGGGAACCTCGCAGTTCGTTGACGACGACTGCAATGGAGTGTCATCGTGAGCGTAGCGAACGGTCCCCGGGCAATCGCCCCGAAAGAGCGGCCTGCGGGCTTTTCGAGAACAGACCCCGGCGCGAGGAAACTGCCGCAGACTCGAATAGGGAAGCAGTAGGGAAAGCAGTCAGGTAATCATCATGGGCTCCAAAATTATGGGCTCCAAAATTCGATCCTCTCGCTGGCTTCAGGCGTCTCTGGTTCTTTTCTGTCTTCTTGCCGCTCTGCCGGCGCACGCCGCTGAATCCGGAGCCACGCCCGGCGACTCCACTCCTGAGCTCATCCTCTCTCTGGCAGTCATCCTCGTCGGCGCCAAGATCGGCGGGCACCTCGCTGCCCGCATCCACCAGCCTCCTGTCTTGGGAGAGCTGATCATGGGCGTCGTGCTTGGCAATCTCACGCTTTTCGGTTTCCATGGCTTGGAATTTCTTAAGACCAGTCCCTCGGTCGCCATGCTCGCCGAACTCGGCGTCATCTTGCTGCTCTTCCAGGTCGGACTCGAGTCCACCGTGGGGCAGATGCTCAAGGTCGGCCTGTCGTCGTTCCTCGTCGCCACCCTGGGAGTCATCGGGCCCTTCCTGCTGGGCATCGCCGTAGGCAAGATAATGCTGCCCGGCGAGAGCATCTATGCCGATATCTTCCTTGGCGCCACCCTCACCGCCACCAGCGTCGGCATTACCGCCCGCGTACTCAAAGACCTGGGACGCTCCCAGAGCGGAGAAGCCCGCATCATCCTCGGCGCCGCCGTCATCGACGACGTTCAGGGCCTCATCATTCTCGCCGTCGTCACCGGCCTCATCCACGCCGTGAGCGTCGGTACCTCGGTCTCCCTGCCGGGCGTTGTTTGGGTTGTCGTCAAGGCCGCGGTGTTTCTTGTCGGCGCTCTCCTGATCGGGACGCACATGTCTCCCCGCATGTTCGCCCTGGCGTCGAAGCTGCGTTCGACGGGCGTGCTTCTGTGCGCCGGACTCTCCTTCTGCTTTTTCCTGGCATGGCTGGCAAGCCGCGTCGGGCTGGCCCCCATCGTCGGTGCCTTCGCTGCTGGCCTCATCCTGGAAGACCTCCACTACCGCGACTTCGTCGATCGTGGCGAGCATTCGCTGGAAGAGCTGGTCGAGCCCATCGCTTCCTTCCTCGTCCCCGTGTTTTTCGTGCTCATGGGAATGCGCACCGATCTGCGCGCCTTCGCCCAGCCTGGGGTTCTCGGCCTTGCCGCTGGCCTCACCGTGGCCGCCATCATCGGCAAGCAGCTTTGCAGCCTGGGAGTCCTGGGCAAGGAGTTTGACCGCCTCTCCATCGGCATCGGCATGATTCCCCGTGGCGAGGTCGGCCTCATCTTCGCCAACATCGGACTCACCCTGCTCATCGCAGGCGTTCCCGTCGTCAATCAGAACGTGTTTGCCGCCGTCGTCGTCATGGTGATCGTCACCACCGTGATTACCCCGCCCATGCTCTCCTGGAGCTTTAACCGGCTGAGCAAACGTGAACAGGTGGTGGCGCGAACCGTGGCCGCCAGCGAGTGAGGAGGGAACCCTGCAGGGCATGACCAAAGTCGAAGCCTTCATCCGTCCCTGGAAGCTGGAGGACGTGCGCGATGCCCTCGTGGACCTCGGTATTCAGGGCATCACCCTCACCGAAGTCATCAGCTTCGCTCCCGAGGAGGAGCACACCACCGTCTTTCGTGGTCAGCAAGTCCGCAATACCTTCCAGAGCAAATTCAAGCTGGAAATCGTCCTCCTCGACGATATGGTCGAACGCGTCGTGCAGGCCATCACCACTGCCGCTCAGACCGGCGCCATCGGCGACGGCAGCATTATCCTCTCCCCCATCTGCAATGCCGTCCGCATTCGCAACGGCAATCAGGGTATCGCCGCCCTCTAGCTGACTGGCACGGATGCCCCGTGCCAGCGCCCCCGTCTTGGTCCGTTTCCTGTTACCCTGAATGGTTCGCCGCTTCGCAACCTTCCAACCAGAGAGAGGACTCATGGAATCCAGAATCAACATTGCCTCCGTCTCTCCCGAGGCCTACCGTGCCGTAGCTGGAGTTCAACGCTTTGTCGATAACAGCAGCCTGCCACCGTCGCTCCGGGAACTCATGAAGCTCCGCGCATCCCAGATCAATGGATGCGCCTATTGCATCGACATGCACTGGAAAGACGCGCGTTCCCACGGCGAAAGCGAACAGCGGCTCTATTCCCTCAACGCCTGGCGGGAGACCCCGTTCTATACCGACCGTGAGCGCGCCGCGCTGGCTCTGACCGAGGCAGTCACCCTGGTATCGCGCGACCAGGTTCCCGACCAGGTCTATGAGCAGGCCGCCACGCACTTCAGCGAAGCCGAGATGGTGGAGCTGGTCATGGCCATCGTCGCCATCAATAGCTGGAATCGCCTCGCCATCACTTTCCGCACGCCTCCGGGGACATACCAGCCGGCAACCGCAAAAAAGGCGGGCTGAGATGAAGTGTTACTACCCGGACGAATTCAGGGCATTGACCGCAGGGAATGGGTTCACAATTCTCAACGCCTGGGGTGGTTATCGTGGCGAAGTCTATGGGCAGGGGAACGAACTCGTTGTCAGCTTTTCTTTGTCTTAAAAGTCCAGCTACTGGCAGGCTGCCTGAAAAATTTCCGAAACCGCCTTGTTTTGAAACGGCTTGAAAGGGCGTGGCTTTCAGCCACGCCGCAAGCAATCGATCATGAACTCGGGCTTTAGCCCCTGAGGCGCCGAATCTAAGAGCCTGGTTACCCTCTTCGTTCCGGCGTCACCCTCAACTCCAGCCTCTCCGTGCCGCGCACGATCCGCAAAAGCTGCGCCTCGTCCGCCGCGGCCTCCGCCAGGACCCGGTAGAGCACATCGATGCCGTCCACCCGCTGTCCCGCGAACCACACAATCACGTCGCCCGGACGCAATCCCGCGCGTTCCGCCGGACTCCCCGCAGCCACCCCCAATATCAGCGCTCCGGTCTCCGCGCCCAGCTCGTGGAACCGTACCAGCGCCCGGTGCAGGGAAGCGGTCTGCGCTTCGACGCCCAGGTAGCCGCGCTCGATGTGCCCGTCGCGGATGAGTCGCATGGCGATATATTTCGCGGTGTTGATCGCCGTAGCAAAGCAGATGCCCTGCGCCCCCTGAATGGCCGCCGTGTTCACCCCGATCACTTCGCCGCGCGAGTTCACCAGCGGCCCTCCGGAGTTCCCCGGATTCAGCGCTGCATCGGTCTGGATCACGTCTTCAATCAGCCGTCCCGACTGCGAACGCAGCGACCGCCCCAGCGCGCTCACCACCCCCGCCGTCACCGTCGTCTGGAATCCCAGAGGATTTCCGATCGCGATCGCCACTTGGCCCACTCGAAGCTGGCGCGAGTCTCCCAAGCTCACCGCCGGAAGGGTGAGGGAACTCGCGGAGGCGGCTTCCGCATCCGCCGAAGCGGCCAACCCGCCCGCGCCCAGATCCGTGGAGGTATCCACGCGAATCACTCCTAGGTCAGTGTCCGCATCGTCGCCAATCAGGTCGGCCCGGCACTGCCGTCCATCGGGCAGCGTCACCTGCAGCCGCGAGGCCCCATGCACCACGTGCGAGTTGGTCAGGATCAGCCCGTCCGGCGTGAACACGAATCCCGAACCCGATCCGGCTCGAACCTCGCCCTGCCCCGCTTCCGAATCGCCCCTTCCGCGCCGGGCCCCGCGCCCGCGAGCGAACACGTCGATCTTTACTACGGAAGATCCCACACGCTCTACCGCGCTGACCACCGCTCGCGAATAGGCGTCCAGCAGTGCGCCATCGTCGTCCCGCGAGTCGCGCAACCCCGCGCTGTCGGGCCCCACTTGTCCGCGCCCCGCTTTTTCCTGCAGCACTTCCCGGGAACTCACCTCTGACGACGCCAACTCCGGCCCCGCAAGTTCCCTGGAAAGCAATTCCCCGGAAGCCATTTCCCCAAACGCCAGCTCCCCAGAAGGAAGAAAAGTATCCATCTTCACTTGATTCTCCTGGGACTTGGATGGAGCCGGAACGGCTGAGGATTCAACCCGCGGAAACGCCGCAAAACGGTCGTATCGAAACCAGGAAGCAAAACAGACACCCGCCCGGAACGCGGCAGCGGTGGCTGCAAGAGTCGCACGCGGAACTCCCCGCCGGCTGTGTCGGGGCGCGACGCCGCATCAGAACCGGGAAGCGAAGGAACAGAAATGGGATCGAAACGGAGAACCAGAAACCAGAAATCGCGAACCGCCCTCAGACCTCGCTGATGGCCTCGAAGCCCCAGGCCTGCAGCAACTCCTGCGGCACGTACTTGTGGTTCTTATTCATGCGCACCCATTCCTTCAGCGGCTTGGAAGCCTCGTACTGGTGGGGCGCCAGCTTCAGGTGCTTCACCAGCGACTCGAAGCTGCTGACGGTTGGGGCAAAAATAAAGGGTTGCGGCTTTCCCCAGTTGGGGTTGCCGCGGCGCTTGGTTTCCTTGGTCGGAGGAGTTTTGATCACGCCTTATCGTAATGGAACAGTAACTACTCTGCAATAACATCCGAGGAACAAAAGTACATGTTCTGGCGGCTCATTCCCTTTTCCGGCCGCCCCCCGAAGCATCCAGCCTCAGCGTGTCGCACTCTTGGCGCGGACTACCCCCGGAGAAATCCCTTACGAACTTGCAAAGATCCATTCCGCATTTCTTCGCTCCCCGGCGGCTAATCCGCCGTGAGGTGTTTCGTCTCGGAGTCCTCCTCAAGACCCGCGGATTGCGCCCCGGCCTTCGGCGGAGCAGTCACCGTCAGCAGGGTGTGGCTCACGCTGTTCATGCGGGTCAAGGCTTCCTCGGCCTGCATCAGGTACTCCAGCGAGCTGCTTGTGCCTCCGTTGCTCACCCGCAGCAGTTCCACAACGTTGGTGAGCGCCTGCAACGGATTGTTCAACTCGTGCGCCAGTTGGTTGATTACCTCCGCCTGCGCCGCCATTCGTTCCGCGTTCAGCACTCGTTCCCGTGCTGCCTGCGTCTCCGAAATGTCGATTCCCAGCGCCAGGACATACGGCTTCTCCCCCAGCCGCGAAGGAATGGGGACCGATCGCCATTCGATCAGGCGCAGGCGTCCGTCCCGCGTCTTCCACGGATTCTCGTATGGCTCCGCCACTTTCACGGAACCGATCCGCTGCGCTTCCCTGTGCAAGGCCCCGTGCCACTCCTGCGGAACGCACAGTTCATTCAGGTTCTTGCCCACGGCTTCGCCCGCGGAGTATCCGCTCAGTTCTTCGCACTTGCGATTGAACAGCAGAATCCTTCCCGCCGCGTCGGTCACCACCGTAAGGCTGGGGCTGGTATCCACCAGCGCCTTCAGCAGCCGCTCGCGCCGCTGCAGACGCTGCATTTGATCAATCAGGATCACCCCTCCCACGGCGACGACGTCAAAGGTCAACAGACGCAGCAGGTCCCCGGCATCAGAAACAGCCAGACTGTGAAGCGGGCGAAAGTAATACCACATCCCCATCGCGGAACTGAACAGAATCGCCGGCAGCCCCGACCTCCAGCCCGCCAGGAACGTGCTCAGCAGCACCGCCACCAGAAAAAAGATGAACAGGGGACTGCTATCGGCAGGGATCACCAGGGATGTAATGGCCAGCGCCAGCAGTGTGCTGCCGGTCGCAATCCCCAACGCGATCAGGCCGCCGCGCGGAGACGGCCGCGATTCCCCGAAATGGTCCCTGGGTTTCATAAGTCGTCAGTCGGCTTTAGACACTGTTCCGTCGTGTGCACGGTTCCGCCGTCCATGTCCTTCTTGAGATAGTGAGGATGGGTTGTTTCCGCCCCATTATAATTCGCACCCCGGAATTTTTTCCGGGAAGCAAACAAATCGAGCGTTCCTCGCCGCATCGTCCACGAATCGATGCCTGGCTGGCCCATGCTTTCCCGGTATACGCTGCGGGATCCACGAACCGCTGCTACATCCGCATGCCCCGCCCCCGGGGCCAAACCCGCTCCACCTCGCGCTCGCAGGCAGCAACGTTCTGCCTCAACTCGCGGCACAGCATCGCCACCGCCCGCGCCTGTTGCGGATTCATCTCTCGCCGCACCACCATGGCCACGGCCCGCGCCAGAATCTCCTGTACGCTCACCGCATCTTCCGGATATGGCATTCCAAACACCGCCGGCACCAGCGAGTACCAGCGCTCATGCCGCGGGCACTCCCTCGCCCCCGGCTCTACCGGCATGCCGCACACTTGGCCGGTCGCGCGCAGCCGCGGACACGCGTCCTGGAGTTGCGCGCTCTCTGCTCCCTCCACCTGGTAAGGCAGATCTACGATTGCTGTCATAAGGACTCGAAAACGAAGAATAAAGAAACTGTTGAATACTCTTGAATGAAGAAGAGTAGGAGCCGACAGCTTACGACGGAAACTCCGGGCTCAACCCGCCCCTTATATTCAGTATGGCAGATCGGAAAGGCCAACAGGACACCGGGGCAGGAATTCTATCTTGCTGCAGCACAATAGGATAGCGGTAAACAGCAGGTGCCGGGGGCTTGACACGCTTGGCACTGTCGCCGGCAGGCGACCCGGTCAGGCCACCCGCGGACTGGAAGGAAGCTCCATCACAACTGCCGAGTCGTAGGAACCCGCAGAAACCGAAGAAGCTGGCGAACTGGGGGAGAGAGATCTGTCGGGGAACGTCACTGCCTGCTTGGCTCGCCCTACCCGTCCAGCCGCACCTTTGGCCCAGCCGTTGCGGCGGATTGCACGGCTCAACAGATAGAAGGTTGCCGCCAGAAATATAAGCACAGCCGGTTCCTGGATCGTTCCAGTCGAAACTAGTAGCTTTGGGAGCAGAGTGGCGGACACGACGCCCCAAATTGCACGTTGAGGGCCGAAATTGCGGGCTTTTTTAGCCCTATTATCCACAATCGCGGAGCCGCCATGTGAAAACTGCTGCAGCTTCACGGTAATCTATTTCCTCGCGCCCGGCCCGATCAGGCTAAGCAGGTGCCCCATGTCGGCCCGCTGTCGGGCAGACGTCGGTCTTTTCATCCGTGTCGCGCTGCTCCCGCCGAACCAAGCAAAAAGAAGGGACGGGTGCCCATCCTTTGCTATCCAGACACTCAAAGGCAACGATCCCGTCAGGGACGAGCTCTAAGCGTATGCTGCAGATGGAGGAGAGCCGAGAAATGCATCGTAGACATGTGCTGATAACCGCACTGCTGCTGGCCTCTTCAGTTGGGTTGCCGATAATGAGCGTCGGATGTGCGTCGCACAGATATGCGCGCGTGTACGATCCTTACCGTAGCGATTACCATCGCTGGAGCCCAAGCGAGGAAGCCTACTACCACCGTTGGGAAACGCAAAACCACAAAGACCACCGGGAGTGGGCTCAACGTAGTCGTGACGAGCAGAGAGAGTATTGGGAGTGGAGGCATGGCGACCACCGCAGGCACTGAACCTGTTTTTAAGCCCTGCTTGAAGGAAAGGGTGGGTGTGTACTGGTGGCGCAGGGCTTCAGCCTTGCGATTCGAGAATCTCCCTCCCTCACTGGTGGCGCAGGGCTTCAGCCCTGCGATCCTTGTGTGCCCTCCCTGGTCATTCCCACGGAGCGCGAGGGAGCGAAGCGACTGAGCGCGAAAAGGAAATGTCGCTTGTCACCCCGAGCGAACCCCTTTTTACCCGCTTTGGTGGAGAACTTTGGGGGATTCACGGGACCGATACTGAGCGCTGAATCCATGTAATCTTGTCCCAACTTATAACCTTCTCGGTCCCGTCAAACAGCTTGGCATAGCTGCCTCCGCCACCTTTGAAGGAAAACTTCTTTACATGGTCTGGAGCGTTCGTCGCTGGATTTCGCAGAATATCCAAAACCTGCTCCTGATGTGATATCTGGTAATAGCTAGGATTATGCGCCGAGTAATAGATCGCATCGGAAGGATTGGACTTATTTCCCGAGCCTCGCTCATACAGAATGTGCATTTCGAAATGCTCTCCTGTCTGAGCGGCAAATACCCAGTCCTCTGCGCCAAGCAGTGGAGAATCACCTTTTCCGCTCGAGATTGAGCGCCGCATTTTGTGAGTTGTAGCATGCAGATAATTGCCAAATGGTCCTGGTGCCTCCGTGGGATCTTCGGTCAGACCACCTACAATCAATTGAGCATTCTTCCCATTCGCATCTTTCACCGGTGCTGCCAGATAGACAAGACGGTTAGAGCCCCTGCCGAGCGGTTTTCCATTCGGCCCGCTGATCGTCAAACGATCTATGAACAGCACGCGGAGGTTGCAGTCTTTTGCCGGTCCTTGGGCCGCAACATTTAACGTGAAACCATTCGGAAGCAGCGCTTTCAACGGTGCTTCAGGCACCTGGAGGTCTAGCTGAACACGCGTTTCCATGCTGGATTCTGCGACCTGCTGTGCGCCGCAATGTCCAGCCATGATTCCGATCAGCAACACGAAGATAGCCGATCGTGAGAGTCGAGGTAATAACGCAGTCATCATTTCTTAAGTCCTGGACGGAAATGTTTTCTACCGCAACCGGTCCAAAGTCTATCTAGCTCGATACCGAGCCGCTCGGCAAATCCGACGTGACGGATGGCAGGTGATTGGAAAAGACCGGGAGCAACTTAACAGAATTCTTGTTTCCTGTATAGCTCCCAGACCCAGAAGGCAGCAGACCAACTTATCTACACGGGTACGCTCGGCTGCCTCATCTGCCGCGCAGGGATTCCGATACCAAAGTGCGGTAAGGAAGTGCGGTAGGAAGGACAGGATGTCGCTCGCTCACTGCCGCGAGTTCCGGGGATCAAGATGGACGGTCGGAATTTCTACCAGGAAGCCAGAAGCGTTCCAGGGTCTTGTTGCCGGAAACGTCTACTACGAAGGTGGAATGCCTTGTTCGCCGCGATGGAATCCTCACCATTATTGCGCTCGAGCCGCTTCTTGCGTTCTCTCATGGCGCGAGCTATAGTGTGCGGCCGGTCGGAGCGCATCCCATTGTGAACGATGTGCAACCTTTTCGGGTCACAGGCGAAAACGCCTGCATCGCGATGGAACATCGGGGCGTGGATCAAGGTATCTTCCGCGTTGGATCTGGTTGGCACATTGCGAAAAATAAAATGCGTATGAACAAAACAGCGTTGCGTCTCACGGTCAAGGCAGGTCTTATTCTGGCTCTGTGGCTTACTACGTATACTGCTATCTTTGCGCAATCACTTCCCGAAGGTCCAGGGCGTGCCGCATTTCAACGGGTTTGCACTACCTGCCACGGAGCAGATACCGCGACCCAAATGCGACTGTCCACCGCCGACTGGGAAGGCGTGATTTCCCGCATGGCGAACCAGGGAGCGAATATAAAAGATGCGGACGCCCGCGTAATTGTGGAGTACCTGGCGCAACATTTCGGTCCTGATGCTCCCCGGACTGCGAACGCGAAGCAATCGTCTGCCGAACCGGCTTCCACTCGGACGACTCAGCCTGCTGAAATTCCCAGTTCAGCGCCTCCTCCTGACATCGCGCTCCTTAAATCCAATGGATGCCTCAGCTGTCATTGGGCTGAAGGGCAGGGAGGATATACGGCACCGGACTTGAGCAACATTGGGGATTCGCGGACAGCCGACGAGTTGAAAATAGCTATCCTTTCGCCGGATCAGGAAGTGTTGCCGGAGAATCGCCTCGTCAAGGTCGTGACTCAGCAAGGCGACACCTTGAACGGAAAACTGCTCAACCAGAATGCCTTCACCATCCAGTTTATCGATGCGAAGGGGCGGCTCTGGTCGTTAGCGAAGTCCGACTTGCGAGAGTGCACTATTCTGACCAAGGGCTTAATGCCGTCCTACAAAGACAAACTGACGGACGCTCAAATCGACGCTTTGGTGCAACTCCTCACCACTCTCAAGGCCGCCCCGGGAACTCCCTGATACATGGCTTCATGGAAGTGCGTATGCATCATCACTCACAGAGGAAAGCTTTCGAGGTTGAGTCGGTTCTCGAGCAAGGGACCGGGAGAAGGCAAATGACGATGAGAATGTTAAAAATCGGCCTGTTCCTGTTTCTATTGGCGGGTATTTTGCAGTCTTCTCCCCTGATTGCCCAGCAGGTAACGTCGCAACGAATTCTCAACGCGGCGTCAGAACCGCAGAACTGGCTAACCTACGGCGGCACTCTTGCGGAGCAGCGCTACAGTACGCTCGCGACGGTGACGCCCGCCAATGTCAATCAACTCCAATTGAAGTGGGTTTACCGGCCGGTCGGAAACGAGAAAATGGAGGCCACGCCGCTGGTTGTTGACGGTGTCCTCTACACCGTGCATGCCGACGAGGTCGTCGCCCTGGACGCAGCAACGGGACGAAGATTCTGGACCTTCCGGCATACGATTCCTGCAGGCAGCAATTTGTATTTGAATATCGCCCGCGGGTTGGGCATCCATGGCAATACGGTGATCTGGCCTACCATAGATGGATTTCTCATTGCCATTGACGCCAGCAACGGCAAGGTCGTCTGGGAACGCCATGTTTTCGACTGGAAGAAGGGGCTGAATTTCACCATGGCTCCTTTAATTGTGAAAGACAAGATTCTGCTGGGGTCGGCTACTTCCGAATACGGCACCAACTGCTGGGTGGCCGCATTCGATGTTCGCGATGGAAAGGAGCTGTGGCGGACGTATACGATCCCCAATTCCCCGACCGATCCCGGGGTGGAAACATGGAGTGGAGAGTCGTGGAAGTATGGTGGTTCACCGATTTGGATCACCGGGGCGTACGATCCCGGTACGAACCTCTCCTACTGGGGCACAGGAGATCCCAATCCCGGCTGGAACGGAGATTTGCGTCTGGGTGACAACTTGTTTTCCGATTCGGTAGTCGCGCTCGATGCCGACACCGGAAAAATGAAATGGTACTACCAGTTCACGCCGCACGATGAGTATGACTGGGATTCCGTGGAAGTGCCCGTGCTTGCAACCATTCCGTGGCAGGGAACTCCACAGAAGCTTATCCTTTGGGCGAACCGCAACGGGTTTTTCTACCTGATCAGTCCTGCTACCGGCAAGGTGCTTTTGGCGAAGGCGTTCGTCAAACAGAACTGGAATATCGGCTTTGATAAAAACAACAATTGGAAACCTGTTTGGAATCCGAAATTGCAGCCCAGGCCGCACACGCCCGAGAGCGTCTATCAATTGCCTGGCACGCAGGGCGGCACGAACTGGTACTCCCCGTCTTACAGCCCGCACACTGGATTGTTCTATGTCTCCACGTGGGATAACTACGGTGCAATGGCTACTAAGGGTGACGCGCCAAAGGTGCCTCCGCGGCTCGAAAACGGCGACGTTATCAAGGGTCAGCGTTTCGACGGAATCTACCGTGGTGGCGCGGGCGCTCGTGGCGGACGTGGCGTTGCCGCCGAGTTTCGAACAGAGGACGAGGGCTATGGAGCCGTTCGAGCGATCGACCCGCTCACCGGTGAAAAGAAGTGGGATTTCAAAATGGTGGCCTACACCGAGGCTGGCATTCTTACAACGGTTACAGATCTGTTATTTTCCGGTGGGATGGACGGCGATTTCTTTGCACTCGATGCGCGCACCGGCAAGCCGCTGTGGAAGGTAGGCCTGGGGGGAAGCATCACCAACGGCCCCATTACCTATAGCGTTCGCGGCAAGCAGTATGTCGCGATAGCAGCGCAAGGTGTTCTGTACGCGTTTGGGCTCCCTGACTAAAGGTCCAATTCCTCTCGCTCTCATTCGGCAAGAACAACCAGTATCCAATCTGGAATAGGAGTTGGGGCGCCGGGTGCCCCATGTCTGCCCGTCGTTGGCAGACGTGGGTCGCAGAGATCGCTTCAAGTTCACCGAAGCCGGAGTCATGGTGCTGGAGCAGTTTCCGCCATTATGCCTATGGGGAGGCGGGACCGGTGGCGGTCAATACCATGTTTCCCTCCGACTGGGTGCTGCGCAAGCCCGCTGCCGAAGCTTAGAATCCCAGACGAGCAAGCTCGTCTGGGGCACCCCCATTCTGTATGGAGAAAACATTCCGTTTGTCTGGGCCACCCGCCGTTTACACCTATGACGGCAATGGCAACCGAATCCGCAAAGACGTGGGCGGCGATTGGACCGAGTATTTCTACGGTGGCGGACGGCCTCTGGCAGAGTTGAAGCCCAATGGCGACTGGAGTGATTACGTTTACCTGGGGAGCCGGCGTATTCGAAAGCCGACAACTTTTTCCATGAGATCGCAATCTACGGCACAAATTCCTCCAACACGCAGGCGTCGACGTTCCAGTTTTCGGATGCCGGAGCGTTGATTGGCCGTGAGATTCGCGATGGCGATAAACTCTATTTCAGCCAGTACGAATGGCCGGGCACCGAGGCCGGGTTGCGCATCACGTTCAGCGACACCAGCACCACGGACTGGAGCGCCGTCGATCATGACGTGACCACGTTTTACTACCACGGCGACCACTTGGGCTCATCGCGGCTGATGACCAATGGCAACGGCTACCCCGTCTGGTCGGCGACTTACCTGCCGTTCGGCTACGAGATCGAATCCGCAGTCCACCACCAACCACTACAAGTTCACCGCCAAAGAACGGGACGCGGAGACCGGGGACTCGAACGGGAACAACGGCCTCGACTACTTCGGCGCCAGACACTATGCCTCGACGATGGGAAGGTTTGTCCAACCGGACCCGAAGGCACCTGACCTGAAACATTTGCTCAACCCTCAGAAGTGGAACAAATACGCATACACGCTGAATAATCCGCTCCGATACTTCGATCCTGATGGGATGGAGGAAATTGATGTGCAGCTCAGAGCGTTTATTCCTCAAAGGACCGTAGTTGATCCTTTCGGACGAATCTTCGCAGGAGATAACCGAAGCTTCAGTTCGGCTGCGAATGCGTCATACCGAACCTCGATTACAGTCAGAATCGAAACCGACTCATCGATACGGCCGGGAAATCCGATCATTAGCATCACTTCCGGTATCGCAGGCCAGACGAGACAACTGGATACAAGCGGAAATCTAATCAGAACGGATACTGCAAGATCAGGACTTCCCACCGTGACTGGATCGAGAGATGCGAATAGTAATGCAGTACTGAATTTCCAGCAGAATACAAAGAACCCGCTTGAGCCGCAGTCGCTTGTTCCGGGCATTCGTGCTGATCTCACCACCACAGTTACCCAAAACGGCTTGTCGGTAGACACCACGGGCACGGTTTCAGGAACTCCATCATTCGAGCTGAATGTAGGAGGCACAAATATTCCCTTGCAGAGTGCTCCCTCAGGCGCCCTTGGATTCGATCTTGGCTTGTTCCAAAACGTCCCAGTCCAGAACCAAACGCCACTGCCTCCTCGAATGCCGCCACCACCGCGTTGTGCAATGGATAAGGAGGACTCATGCCAATGAGATGGGGAATTGCTGCTTTCTATGTCGCAGCCGCAGTTCTTACGGGCTATGCGGCGTTGTATCAAATGCTGCAGACTATCAACGGTGCCCCTTGGTCTTGGTGGTATCTGATCAGGTTGGGAGCGTCGATTCTGCTTTTGGTTGGAGGCATCAAGGCTGTCGCCCCACGCGTGAAGAGCGGTTGGCTGGTGGCGATTTCTGCGGCTATACCACTTGCTTTTTGCGCTCTTTTCGGCAGTCTGCCTCCGAGGTGCTGGATTTTCGCCTTCGTGGTAGCAGTCGTTGCATTGGCGACCCTCTTAATTGGTTCGGCAATGAATAGGCACGGATTTGCCGCATTTACAGCAAGCTTGCTGTTGGTTTTGTCGTGGCTCCCGGCATCCATAGCCACACTTCGCGACTATTTCGCTGGGAACGCTCCCAGTACGAGCCCCGTAGCGCTTCTGCCGCTGCTTGTCCTTTGGGTATTTATCATCGGAGCATCAGTCCTGTCTGGGATAGTGTCACTGAGAAGTTCGCAGGCTTGATTCGTGTACGATTTGCGCACGTACGACTATGACGCAGATTGTCCACAACTTCACCGCCAAAGAGCGCGACGCCGGGTGCCCCATTGACCTGATCCCCTCTTTCCGAACAAAGCTGAGTATGATTTCGGACGAAAGGAAGGGGAAGAGGCATGTCGAAGAGCAGGCACACGGAAGCGCAGATGATCGGTGCGCTGAAGCAACTGGAAGCGGGACGTAAGGCGGAGGACGTGGCACGGGAAGTGGGAGTGTCGAAGCACACGATCTATGCCTGGAAAGCGAAGTACGGCGGCATGGATGTAACTCAGGCGCAGGAGGCGAAGCAGTTGCGGGATGAGAACACGCGGCTGCGAAAGTTGGTAGCGGACCTGAGCCTGGACAAGGACATGCTGCAGGCGGTGATCGCAAAAAACGGATGGGGCTCGTAGACCAGCGGTCGGATGCGCGCTGGCTGCGGGGTCGGTATGCGGCCAGTGAGCGCCGGGTTTGCGGGCTGATGGGGCTGTCGGTATCGAGTTACCGCTACGAAACGAAGCGCACGGATGAGCCGCTGCGCACGAAGCTGGTGGAGTTGGCGCGGGAGAAGCCGCGCTTCGGCTATCGGCGCTTGCACGTGCTGCTGCGGCGGAGCGGAGAACAAGTGAACCATAAGCGCCTGCATCGGATCTATTGCGAAGCGGGGCTGAGGATACGGCGGAAGAAGCGGAAGCACTGCGTACGCGAAGGAAAGCCGCTGCTGGCGCGGACTTCGGCGAACCAGGAATGGGCACTGGATTTTGCGCACGATGCTGTGGCCTGCGGGAGAACGATCCGGGTGCTGAGCGTGGTGGATGCGTATACGCGGGAGTGTTTGGCTTTGGAAGTGGACACGAGTTTTGCCAGCCGGAGAGTGACGAGGGTGCTGGAGGCGATCGTCGCCAAGCGCGGGGTGCCGCAGGCGATTCGGTGTGACAATGGGCCGGAGCTGACCAGCCGACATTTTCTGGCCTGGTGCGTGGAGCGGCAGATCGAACTGCTGCACATACAGCCGGGAAAGCCGACGCAGAATGCGCGCATCGAGAGCTTTCACGGACGGCTGCGGGAAGAATGTCTGGCGGTAAGTTGGTTTCAGAACCTGTTCGATGCGCGGCGCAAGATCGCAGCTTGGAGGAAGGAGTACAACGAAGAACGTCCGCACAGTAGCCTGGGCTACTACACACCGAAGGAGTTTGCCGAACTGAGCCGTGGAAAAGAGGGCGGAAAAACCGCCCTGGAAAACGCCTCGGCATTCGCCTCCGGCGTTTCCCACTTTTCCACCGCTCCGGCGGCGGCTACGGATGAACTTTGTCGTATTCTCACGTGAACGAAAGCGGGGGGCAGGTCACCATCCTGAGCGCAGCGAAGGGTGGGCAGAACGAGGTATGCGACAATTTGCTGCATGGCGGGTGGCCCACCCTTGTGTAGCGGACGAGAAAGTGGGTGCCCCACCCTTCGCGCCTTTCGAAGGGTGGGAAGAGACGATGTACACTGCTGAACCGTGCCGGCCGGATTGAAGCGATACCACGGAGTTCGCGATCTTCACTTCATAACATTCAGTTGCTTCCGGGGATTGCCTTTGATGGGCACTAGGCGAGCTCGAAATGAGTGTCTTCGGGTTCTGGAGCAAGTTCGGAGGCTACCGTTTTACTCTGACCGGGTACGTGATTATGCCCGAACATGTCCACTTGCTGGTCAGCGAACCGGAGCGCAAAAGCCTTTCCGTGGTGATGCAGGTGTTGCAGCAGTCGGTGGCGCGGAATCTGAATCGGCGCGTCGCTGCCCTGGAAAGACATGGCCAGCAGAGGCTATGGCAGGCGGAAAGACCTTTCTGGCAGAAGCGCTACTATGACTTCAACGCGTGGAGCGCGTTCAAGGAACGGGAAAAACTTCGTTATATACATCGGAATCCGGTGAAGCGGGGACTGGTGACTTCACCCGAACAGTGGAAATGGAGCAGCTTCCGGTTCTATGCCTATCGGGAGACTGGAGTCGTCAAAGTCAACGAACTTTTCTCTCCCACCCTTCGAAAACCGCGAAGGGTGGGGCACCCCAGCCCACAGTTGGATTAAATTGAAAGGGTGGGCACCCGTCCTCAATTCTGGTCCAAGTCAAATCCTTGGAGTACCGTACCCGCCAGCGGCAACATGCATTTTGGCGAGCACAACCCCGTGCAAAATCCGTTGTACCACGCATACGAGGCAGCGCAATGAACTCGTTTCAACACCGAATCAACATTCCGGGATGGATCGGCGTTGCATGCTTGCTCTTCGTGTGGAGTGCGATTCTGGTTCCGAAATCGGTGAAGCCTTTGCTTCCGGTGTTTGACAAAATAGGCCCCTTCTCTTGGCTGTTGCCATTGGCCATGATCGCGCTGCCGATACTTGCAGCGAGACGGGGGTCCAAGTGGTGGTGGGCCGTAACAGCGGCGGCGATAATCACTCTCTTTGCTTTTCTTCGCGTCGTATTAACTTGAGCACGCTTGGGGCTGGGTGGCACATGCGAAATAGTCACCTGATGTCCGGCTGGGTTCTTGTTGTGGGCGCTCTTTCCGTTCTCGCTGGGGCGGGTGGCCCACCCTTGTGTAGCCGGGTACCCCATGTCTGCCCGTCGTTGGCAGACGTGGGTCGCAGAGAATCGCTTCAAGTTCACCGGGCACGGGCGGGACGGCGAGAGGCGGGAAGGCGGGTAGCCCACTCAAGCCGGTTTTGGCTTGAGTGGGGTGTTCCGACAGCAGTTTCGAATTTCACAAAGAACAAAAAGCCCCGCAGAGATGCGGGGCTTCTGGCTGACTGTTAACCGCTGATTGCTAACCGCTGTCTTAGTACATGCCTTCCATGCCGCCGCCGTGGCCGCCAGGCATCGGAGCTTCCTTCTTCTCAGGAATCTCCGCTACCAGGGCTTCGGTGGTAAGCATCAGGCTGGCGATCGAGCCCGCGTTCTGCAGCGCGGTGCGCGTGACCTTGGTCGGATCGAGCACGCCGGCCTTCACCAGGTCCTCGAACTCGCCGCTCTGCGCGTTGTAGCCGAAGTTGTTATCCTTGGAATCCGCGGATCCTTCCCGACAACCACCGCGCCTTCCTCGCCGGCATTCGCCACGATCTGGCGCAGGGGCTCTTCCAGGGCGCGGCGAACAATGTGCGCTCCGGTCTTCTCGTCACCGTGCAGCTTCAGCGCGTCGACGGCATCCACGCAGCGCACCAGGGCAACGCCGCCGCCGGGGACAATGCCTTCCTCGACCGCAGCCCGGGTGGCATGCATGGCGTCTTCTACGCGGGCCTTCTTTTCCTTCATTTCGGTTTCGGTGGCCGCGCCCACCTTGATCACCGCCACGCCGCCGACCAGCTTCGCCAGCCGCTCCTGCAGCTTCTCGCGGTCGTAGTCGGAGGTGGTCTTTTCGATCTGGCTGCGGATCTCCTTCACCCGGCCTTCGATCTCGCCCTGCTTGCCCGCACCTTCGACGATGGTAGTGTTGTCCTTGTCGATGGTGATCGCGCTTGGCGCGGCCCATGTCGGCAAGCTGAACGTTCTCCAGCTTGATGCCCAGATCTTCGGTGATGGCTTTGCCGCCGGTCAGGATGGCAATGTCGCCCAGCATGGCCTTGCGGCGATCGCCGAAGCCCGGAGCCTTTACGGCCACAGCCTGCAGCGTGCCCCGCAGCTTGTTGACCACCAGCGTGGCCAGTGCTTCACCTTCGACGTCCTCGGCGATGATGAGCAGCGGCTTGCCGGCGCGCGCAATCTGTTCCAGCAGCGGGAGCAGGTCCTTCATCGAGCTGATCTTCTTTTCGTAGATCAGGATGTAGGGATCTTCCAGGATGGCTTCCATGCGCTCCGGATCGGTAACGAAGTACGGAGACAGGTAGCCGCGGTCAAACTGCATGCCTTCGACCACGTCCAGCGAGGTTTCCAGCGTCTTGGATTCTTCCACCGTGATGACGCCGTCCTTGCCGACCTTCTTCATGGCCTCGGCAATGATGCGTCCGATGGTCTCGTCGTTGTTCGCCGAGATGGTGCCCACCTGGGCGATGGAGTTCATGTCGCCCGCGACCGGCTTGGAGAACTTGTCCAGCGCGCCCGGAGTGCGGTTTCCGTCCTTGTCTACGCTGCCGCAAACGGCCGTAACGGCCTTCTCGATGCCGCGCTTCAGAGCCATCGGATTGGCGCCGGCAGCCACGGTCTTTACGCCTTCGCGGAAGATCGACTGCGCCAGATACGGTTGCGGTGGTGGTGCCGTCGCCGGCCACGTCGGAGGTCTTGCGAGGCGACTTCGCGCACCATCTGTGCGCCCATGTTTTCCAGCGGGTCCTTCAGTTCGATTTCCTTGGCGACAGTAACGCCGTCCTTGGTGATGGTCGGGGAGCCGAATTTCTTTTCAATTACGACGTTGCGGCCCTTGGGGCCCAGCGTCACCTTCACGGCGTCTGCCAGAGTATTGACGCCGCGGAGAATCGCCTGTCGCGAATCCTCTCCGTGAACAATCTGCTTTGCCATCTTTCCATCTCCTCGTAATTTTTGCTGGCCTCAAGCCGTCAGCTCTGCTGCTGGCTATCAGCCTGATCTTGTAATGTTTGGGCTACGTTTCGCCAGTCATTGGTCTTTCGCGTTGCCGCTTTCGGCGCGCGCGATGAGCTGTGGCGACCGATAGCTTCTTTAGCGCGCGCCGACGGTCTCTTTTTCTTTCTTCTTCGCGCCGGTCAGAACACCCAGCACTTCTTCTTCGCGCATGATGACGAACTCTTCGTCGTCGATCTTGATCTCGGTGCCCGAGTACTTGCCGAACAGGACGCGGTCGCCATCCTTCAATTCCAGCGGTCGCACCTTGCCGTCGTCGCCAACTTTGCCTTTGCCGACAGCGATCACTTCGCCTTCCTGGGGCTTGTCCTTGGCGGTGTCGGGGATGATGATGCCGCCGCTGGTGGTTTCCGACTCCTCAATCCTGCGGACCAGGATGCGGTCGTGCAGTGGAGTGAATTTTGCCATTTTTGCAACTCCTTTCAGTTTTCCGTTGGGTGAAATCCATAACTAGGAATTCGGTGAGGGGCCACTGGAGTTCGCCCACTTTGCACAAGGGCTGCAAACTCCCCAGAGCCATTTGCCAGGAGCAGGCGCTATTAGCACTCGCGCTCCCTGAGTGCCAAATATAAAGGGAGGATCTTCCCCTGTCAATAGGTTGAGTGTAAAAGACTCAAGGTTTATTTCTGGGGGTTGTGGGCAGATGGGACTTGACAGACGAGGGGGTTGGCAACGTGGGAGTGAGACTGAGGATTCCTATGGCAGTGTCAGGCTGAGGACGGGTCATCGGCGGCTTCTGTCTCGGCAGTAAGATAAGGAGATAGTATACATATAAGATGCTTATTTCCAATTAGTTGATAGTGTGACCACAAGCCAAACATGAGGTTTAGTGGCGGTGGCCTGAGGGCGAAAGCCGGCGAGGAACACGACGGAAGGCCGGCGTCAGGAAGAGGATTTTTTAGCGTGCTCTCCACGTGAAGGGCGAAGAGTCGGCGTACAATCGCGAGAACGGCGAGGTTTCCATGCGCAGGGATCGGGAGTTCGCGCGGCCGGATCGAAACAGGGGATTGGATCGTTCCCTCAAGCAAGAAAACAGCAGAAAAGCAGCCGCGGGGTGGCTCGGACTTCTGGTCCTGTTGCCGTGCCTTCTGATCGCACCGGCCAGCGCGCAGACGGCGAGGCCGGCCGTTCCTGTTCCTCCCAGTTGGGGAGCGCTCTATTCCGGCGCGCGGGAAGCTTCCATGCCGGAGCTGCCAGCAGCGCCCCCACAACTACCCACCTTAACGTCGCCCCGGGAAAAAGATGGAGAGAAGATCCCCGCGAAATACGATGCGTCGCGCATCGGCGACCGAGACGTAGGCAAGGGACTGGACTTTTACTCGCTGGAGCGGGAGATCGCCATGGGGCGAGAGATGGCCGAAGAGGTAGAGGAGTCCTCGCGAGTGGTGACTGATCCGGTGGTGACGGAGTATGTCAACCGAGTGGCGCAGACGCTGGTGCGGAACTCGGATTCGCGGTTTCCGCTCACGGTCAAGGTGCTGGACAACGACGAGATCAATGCGTTCGCGCTTCCGGGGGGCTTTTTTTTCGTCAACACGGGACTGATTGTGGCGGCGCACAGTGAGGCGGAACTGGCGGGAGTGATGGCGCACGAGATTGCGCATGTTGCGGCGCGCCATGCCACCAAGAACGCGAGCAAAGCGCAACTGTTCAACGTGCTTTCCATTCCGCTGATTTTTTTCGGCGGGCCCATCGGATTCGCGGCCCGGCAGGTGGTGGGACTGGGAGTTCCGCTGTCGATGCTGGAGTTCAGCCGCAACGCGGAACGGGAGGCGGATGCGCTGGGGCTGCAGTACGTTTACGCCAGCGGATACGATCCGGAAGAGTTTGTGCGCTTTATGGAGAGGCTGAAGGCGAAAGAGAAAGACGAGGGCGGATCGTTTTTCTCCAAGGCGTTCCGGACGCACCCGATGACGGCAGACCGGGTCAAACGGGCGCAGAAAGAGATCGATGAATATTTGCCGCCACGAGCCAGCTACATTGTGGACACCAGCGAATTCGTCCGAGTGAAGGCCAAGCTGATGGAATTGGAGCAGGCAACGCGCATCGACGGGGGGCAAGGGCCGGAGCCGGTGCTGCGACGGCGGAATCCCGCGACTCCATTGCCGACGCATGGCAAGCCGGGGAATTAGCTTTGTCGGTTCTATCCGCCCAGTGTTCAGAGCATCGCCGACGTGGTTGATTTGGCTGGAGATTCTGGTCACGGCGGAAATGGCGCCCGGGGGTTGGTGAAGGTGAGCGGATCCTTGGTATCCCACCCTTCGCTGCGCTCAGGATGGGGCACCCGGCAGTCGATGTCCTTCTCCAGCGTGACGCCTTCGAAAAGCGCGAAGGGTGGGGCACCCACAACTCGGAGGGGATGAAAGGTGGGCCACCCGCCCAGGGATTGTCGGTGAGTTTCTGAACAGACATCTCAGATGTTTCTCCGCACATCCGGCCTCATCTTCTGAAAATACGTCTGACCTCCGCGTTCACTTCAGGATCATATGGTTCAAAGTGGGAAGGGAAAATCCGAGCGAAAAAGAACTCCCAGACAATTAGAATGGGAAACCAAAAAGCAACTGTTGCGAGTGCTAACCACCAGCCACGTAGCCCAAGAAAATAGCAACCAAAAACACTGATCCCAAGGGCGATTACGCCTGACAGATTCGTTTGCCACCTTGCGTGTTGTAACTCTCGAGAACAACTTGGACACTTCAGAGGTTGGCCCAGTCTCAATTCTGTATTTCGAAGTACGCCTCCGCAAAACGGACAGATCAGGGTTGGCCACTCCAAGGCTTTCATCAAACGACGAGAAATACTGCCTGTGTATTTCATTTGCTCAAGGCCCCAGAAGAATACCGGTCTAAAAGCCAGCTGGTTCCGGTACCCACACCTCCCCACCTAGAGGTAGGGCTGAAGGGCAACAAACCTCCAAGAAATTCAATCGTGTTTGGTATAATTTCAGGGTTTCTCGCAAAATTCTGTGCGGCAGTAATTAGCCCAACCAAAGTGGGTCCAACTGGTAAAGCTGACATCGCACTTGCCGCGTACGGCCCAATAATAACCACTCCCGTAGCACCAGCAGCCGCATTCCCCCAGGTTGCAGCGCTATTCCAGAGATTGCCACACTTCGGACAGCTAGCATTATTATGAAAAAAGTCCTTTTCGACCGGCGGATCATATGGCTTTGACTGCGGTGTAGGCTGAGATTGTGGCGGCGGCGTTGTTCCTGAATTCTGTTGGGCCCAGTAGGCCCGCACTGCCTCCGCGTAAGCGTCCCTGTTGAGCCAAGCTAAGTAGGCTTCGTCGACGGGGGTATTGTTCGGAATTCCAAGTATGGGATAAAGGCTGAATAGGTCGTCGCCCGTTCCCGCCCATCCTTCTCCGCGATCCACCCACCGGCATCCTCCGGTTGTCAGTTGGCCGTTAATCGAGGAAGTGATGCACTCCACGCCAAGACCAGAGGGATCACGCAAGTTTATCGGATCATTCAGCACGTACGCGTACCGGTTCCAGGTCTGCGGGTTCAAAACATTGCCGGGAGCAGGGTCCGGGCTCATAAAGCGTCCTATGGTGTGCTTGTAGTAGCGAGCTCCAGCATAGTCCAGGCCCCGAGTTGAATCTCGATCATATCCTGTGAA
>CAVTBJ010000009.1:0-225654 GCA_963732925.1 Terriglobia bacterium | reverse complement strand
CAATACATTTTTTTGCCGCACCACTAACCATTACGTATTGCTCCACGAAAGTGACAAGAATAACGGCCGAAGCAATTCAATTAGTGAACATAAACCTTTTGATAGGCATTTCGACGAGGCCAGCGGCAGACCCATCTAAAATCATTCAAGCTACTTCCTTTCAGGCAGTTACACTCCATGTCGTGAGCCATCTTGCGTTATTGAGATCTGCGAAAATTCAAGGGATCTCCCCGGCGCTTTGACTTCTTTTGCCTTCTCCGGAAAATCCCAGCCGAAGAACAAACCCTCGAACCTCAGGCGAGGTTCTGGGAACAGTCCACCAGCGCGTGATTACAAAGGTTCTGGCACTGACTGGCTCTAGAAGGTTTTCCTGAATGGCAGGAAAATAGCTGGAGTGGCACCGGTGCACGACTCTTGGCGATGTACTTACGTGATGTACTTACGTCAGGAACTCTCCTATCATGGGAACGTTCGCTGGTAGGGCGGGCAGTGCTGCCCTCGCAACAGCCCTGCTGTTGCCGGAGATAGACGAACCCAATGGGTAAGCCTTCGCGGTTGTTTTTCATTGTTCTGCTGACGGCCTTCACGGCGACGGCATGCTTGGCGATCACAGTGAGCAGTTCCTCGACTGTTCCCACTACCGGCAGCGCTCCTAAGCGACTCTCACACACCAGAAGAAGGAAGGCCGCGTCCAGGTCGTCATCGACGATGCGGGCGACAACGGCAAGAAAACGCCGCAGCCGCAGAACGGTCGTGCGCAGAAGGTTCGTCTCCGCCTACCGGACCAGCTCCTTTGCGGAAAACCAGACCGAGGGAGACGTTACAGCAGGCGAAGATCCCGTGGTGCGGCAGGCGGCAATCGAAGCCCTGGGGGATCGCAACGGCGCCGTGGTTGCCATCAATCCTGAAAACGGACGCATTCTCGCCATGGTGAACCAGAAGCTGGCGCTCTCGGCAGAAGCCATTCCTTGTTCCACCATCAAAGTTCCCGTGGCCCTGGCGGCCCTGAGCGAAGGCATCGTGACTCAGGACACGGAAGTGGCTCTGAGCCGGCGCCAGTCCATGACCTTAACGAAGGCACTGGCATTTTCTAACAATCATTACTTTGAAATTCTTGGCCGCCGCCTCGGGTTCGAGAAGGTCGCTCACTACGAGCGCGAGTTCGGATTGGGGGAACTGGCGGGGCTCGATATCGATGGAGAGAACCCGGGCACCTATCCGCATCAAGTGCTGGACGCCAAACTAGGTGGTGTCGGCAGAATGTGTTCCTTCGGCCAGGGAATCGAAGTCACTCCGTTGCAATTAGGCGCGCTGCTTTCCGCAGTGGCCAACGGTGGAACTCTTTACTACCTGCAGCATCCACGCTCGGCCGAGGAGGTCGCGACGTTCACTCCACATGTGAAGCGCTACCTGGAAATTTCCTCTCTCATTCCCGAGCTGCAAGGCGGGCTGCGGGGCGCGGTGGATCACGGAACGGCTCGCTTGCTGGGCCACAATTTCCAGGAAGAGATGGTCTTCGGCAAAACCGGCACCTGCTCGGAGAATCACACCCGCTACGGCTGGTTTGCCTCTTACGCCGACAGTACGGCCGGGAAAATCGCGGTTGTGGTTTTTCTGCAGGGAGGATACGACGTGAGCGGACCCCGGGCCGCCGAACTTGCGGGCAGGATGTACCGCCGCCTTTACGACGACAATTTCTTCGCCTCGCCCAATACCATCCAGGCGGAGCGCCGGGATTCCAGCGAGGGTTCCAGCGAAGTCTCGGGACAGGGCCTTTCGCGGTAACCGCGATCGCGACCAAGCTGCGCGCCTGAATGTCTTCCTGATGCTGGCGGCTTGGTGCTGTACGGCAGATTCTGTAAGCAGCCTATCTCTGCCGCCAGAAACCTCTATCGCTTAATTAGTTCCTCTGAAAGTAGGTGGGCCTTCAGCGCCAGGTTGTAGGCGCGGTCCACGTCGCCCATATCGGTTGCCGAACGCGATTGTTTAATGTAGCTGAGGATGTGCTGCAGTACCGCCTTCTCATCGTTGGAGAGGGTGCGGTTCAGGTTCTTCACATTCAGTTCCGCACCTTCCAGCAACTGGGCCGTTGTGGAGCGCCGTTCCAGCATGTCATCGCGGGAGAGCGCGGCTGAGAGCTGACCGGGAACCGGCAGGGTCGGTCCCGGAGGAACTGCCACATGCTGCGTCTCTTCCGCTGCGGGAGCGGGCGCGGGCGGTGGCCCGGTTTTCTTCGCTACCGCAGGAGCCTGCGCTTCCGGCTGCGGCTTTTCCGGCTCGGGAGGCACGTAGGGCGGCTCCACATTGACCGGCGGAGGCGGGCCCGCGGAAGGCGTGGGAGGCGGCGTGGGCGAGGGGGTGGGCGCGGGAACGGCGGCCATCACTGTGGGGCTCACCGCAACATGCTTCTTGCCGGCACAGCCGGCCAGCAGAGCGAGCATGACCCCCAGCGCCAGCGGCGCAAATCCACTCCCCCGAAACATACGTATTGTTGTATACCCCGCTTCTTTCCGCGGCAACAGCCGCACCGGGGCTTGCTCTGACGTCGTCATGCACCGGTCGCTCACTGGCTTGCCGCTTCCTGCACGGAGGCGTCTCCAGCGGTTTGGGAGGCCAGTTGCTGAGGGTTTTCGTTGGCGGGCAGGCGCAGCCAGAAGGTGGTGCCGTACCCATTGCGCGATTCGAATTCCACCGCGCCGTTGTGCAATTGCAGCACCCGGTACGTCATCGCCAATCCAATGCCGCTGCCTTTCTTCTTCGTCGTGAAATACAGGTTGAAGATCTTGTCGCGCACCTCGGGAGGAATTCCCGCTCCCTGATCCTGCACCCCCAGAGAAATGACTCCCTCCTTGCGGGAAGCGCTCAAGGTGAGCGTTCCTCCTTGGGGCATGGCCTGGATTCCATTCAGAACCACGTTTAGCACCGCCTGTTTCACCAGATCGGGATCGATACGCACCACCAGCGGCTCGGCGGGAAGCATGCGGTCGATGGCAACGCCCTGGCGACCGGCTTCCGGTCCCGCCAGCATCGCGACATCCTCCACCACGCGACGCAGATCCGCTTCGATCAGCCGCAGCTCGACCGGCCGGGTGAAGTCCACCAGGGTCTGCACGACGCGGTCAAGACGTTGAATTTCCGAGCTGATGACGTCCATATGGCGGCGCGCGCCAGGATCCATTTCCTGCAGCTTTTCCTTCAGGACCTCCAGGTGAATCACGATGGAGTTGATGGGATTTTTGACCTCGTGCGCCACGCCGGAAGTCAGCCGTCCAATGGCGGCCAAGCGGCGCGAGAGCTCAATTTCGTTTTCCAGGCGCTGCACGGATTCCGCGTCGCGCATGGTCAGAAGAGCGCCGATGCCCTCGCCGCGCTCCTCGATAAAATCTAACGCCAGCGAGATGCGCCTGCCTCCGTCGGTGGTAATTTCGTGCTGCTCGATGCCGTGGTGGCCGCGGAAGGCATCGCGTACCGCGCGGCCCAGCACGCTTTCGTAGGAAAACACCTCGTCCACGGGGCGGCCCAGAATCTCCGCCCGCGGGCGTCCCACAAACTGTTCCGCCGAAGCGCTGACCAGCACCACTCGCGAGTCGTTGGTGAACAGCATCAGGCCGTCCTGCAGGTTGGCCATGAGCTGGTCGAGGTTCTCCTTCATCGCCGAGAAGACCTCTTTGACGTCCTTCATCTGCCGACCCAGGCGGTCAATCTTGGTGGACACCACACCGTATTCGTCGGTTCGCCTTCGCCGCGGCATTTCGGCCGGCGCTTCCATCTCGCCCGCGGTCAGCAAATCCAGCCGTCGGCCGATGGCCTCCAGCGGGCGCAGGGCAATCGAGGACAGCAGCCCCGCGATGGCGACCGACACCAGAATCGAAAATACGGCAAAGATCATGGTGCGGTTGATCTGGGGCGCCAGCTCGTTCTTGAGAAACACCGTGGAAAGGCCAACGTGAATGCTGCCGAAGGGCTCTCCGTTCTGGTTCAGCGGGAGGCTTACCTCATAGACGCGGGGGTCGCCGTACACCACGTGGATCTGATCCCAGGCGGAGGCGCCCACCACATCCGCAAACGCCGTTCGCGGACGCAGCTGGGTATCAAGCAGAGAAGGATCGGTGTGCAGCAGGGCCCTGCCCGAGGGATCGGAAATGGAAGCGTCATAAATGATGGGGGAATACCCCACGATTGACTGCAGCAGGGAAGTCAGCCCGGGATCGGTTTGCAGGGTGTGCTCAATGGCGCGATGCAGGGCTTCGGGGTCGGAGGGGTCCAGTGCAGGATTGGTAAGAGTCTGGTCCAGCGCTTCGCGCGTACCATGGTAAATCTGGTGGGCTACGAATTCGGCGCTATCCTGCGCCTCTCGCATCCGCTGGCGCAATAACTGGGCAATGTAGAGTCCGGACAGAATACTGACCAGGGCCACCACCATGGCCGTAATTGCGATCACCAGTTTGGTTTTCAGGCGCAAACGCATCGGCGCAACTTCGCGGCCAGCCCGAACTCAAGGTCGGGAGAGGGTATCTGGGTACTCTTATGATGATAGGCGATTGCCCGACGATTTGCCTCGCCGGAGGGCAGAAATTCAGCAATTCCGGGCCCCGGTCAGACCGCCTCTCCGCTCTAGCTGGCGGCCATCTGGCCATACTCCTTGAGCTTGTTGTGCAGCGTTTTCAGGCTGATGCCCAGAATCTCCGCGGCCCGCGTCTTGTTGTTGTTGGTGGCCTCCAGGGTCTTGAGAATCAGAGGCGCTCGGCTTCCCCGACAGTGGTCCCCACGCCGACACGCACGGCGTTGGGCTCGGAGACCGAGGGTCGGGAGGAAAGCTGTCCAAAGCCCGGCGGCAGGTGCCGGGTCTCGATGACCGCGCCGTCGCAAACGATAATGGCGCGCTCCATGGTGTTGCGCAGTTCGCGAACATTTCCCGGCCAGCGAATAATTCTGGAACGGCCTGCATCACGGCGTCGCTGACCACGCCCACTCGCCGACCATGTTTTTCATTCATTTCCTGCATCAGGTATTGCACCAGTTCCGGGATATCCGACCTTGTGCTCGCGCAACGGCGGCAGCGCCATGTTGAATACGTTGAGGCGGTAAAAGAGGTCCTGGCGCAGTTCCCCTTTGCTCACCGCCTCTTCCGGAACCTTGTTGGTGGCGGCCAGAACGCGCACATCGACCGCGGTTTCCACCTTGCTGCCCAGGCGGCGCAGCTTGTGGTCTTCCAGAACGCGCAGCAGCTTGGCCTGCGTGGCCACGGGCATTTCCCCGATTTCGTCCAGCAGAAGCGTGCCGCCCTCGGCCAACTCGAAACATCCGACGCGCCGCTCCATTGCCCCGGTAAAGGCGCCTTTTTCGTGGCCGAAAATCTCGCTTTCAATCAGCGTTTCCGGAATGGCGGCGCAGTTGATGGCGACGAACGGCTTGCTGCGACGCGGGCTCAACTCGTGGATGGTGCGAGCCACCACCTCCTTGCCGGTGCCGCTTTCGCCGGTAATCAGAACGGATGCAGTGCTGGGCGCCACCATTTCAATCAGACGAAAGATCTCCTGCATCTGCTTGGAGGAGCCAACCAGCGATCCCAGCACGCCTTTGTCACGCAGCGTTCTGCGCGTGACCTCCAGTTCGCGCTCCGTGCCTTGCTGCCGGGCAGCGTTCTGCAGAATGCTGCGCAGGCGCGCGGGATTGACCGGCTTTTCGACAAAGTCGTACGCCCCCATCTTCATGGCGGCCACGGCGGCGTCGATGCTGCCCTGCGCCGTCAGCATGACCACCGCGATTCGGGCGGGCTGGCTTGCCACCTGCTCCAGCAGTTCCATGCCGCCCATGCGCGGCATTTTGAGATCGGTGACGACAATGCCCGGCGACCAGGAGGACAACTTTTCCATGGCCTCCACTCCGTCTTCGGCAGTCTCGGTCTGGTATCCCCAGGCGCTGACCAGTTCCGCCAGGCCGGTGCGTTCATTGTCTTCGTCTTCAACGATCAGAACTCGTTCCATTGCCATGTCCAGAATTAGTATTTCCGCTCCGCAGCATCTCCCGCAAGCCGCCCGCAACTCCCTCAAGGCACGAACCAAATCCAGCACTCGGTGCTCTGGTTGCAGTTCCCTGGGAGCACTTCGCCTAAGGTACAATCTTGCGGTCGGCTCGTTTCCCGCGCTGCCGCGGGTCTTTTGCCCGCAGAACTGGGAGCCGTCGGCCCTGAAAGCCAGGAGGAAAGCTATGTTGCGTCGTCTGCGCTGTACCGTGCAAGTTCTCGTGTTGGCCGGATTATCGCTTTTGATGATCTGCTCAACGGCATTCGCTCAAGATGCAGCATATCCGAAGTTCGACTTGTTCGGCGGATATTCCTGGATCCGCCCGGGCAAGCTGGGGTCGGTTCAGCTCGACGACATCGCGAAAGGATTCGCGGTGGCGGGTACCTTCAACTTCAACCGTTATTTCGGCCTCACCATTGACGGATCCGGTCACTGGGGCACCCCTGCCGACCTGGGTACGCTGACCTTCGGTCCGCGCTTCACGCTGCGCAATTCCAGCCGCTTGGAACCGTTCGTCGAGGGCCTGGTCGGACTCCATCGACTGGCGGTGGACGGGCTGGGAACCGATAACGGCTTCGGAGCCCGCGTGGGCGGTGGGTTGGACCTGATCCTGACGGATGCTGTGGCATGGCGCCCGATCCAGGTGGATTACGTTTACGGCCGGCACACCTTCCCGCTGGTCGGAGCGTCGGGACTAAATGGAACGGAGATCCGCACCGGCCTGGTCTTCCGCTTTGGCACCGGCCCGGCGCCGCTGCCGCTGGCCGCCAGTTGCTCGGTGGATCCCACATCGGTGCAGGCAGGTCAGCCCGTCACCGTCGCTGTTATCGCCGACAATATCCGTCCGAAACACACGGTTCAATATGCGTATCGCTCCACCGGCGGCCAGGTGCAGCCCAGCGGCAGCACAGCCCGGGTTGATACCACCGGTCTGAATCCCGGCAGCTACACTGTAACCGCAACCGTGACCGACGCGCGTCTGAAGCAGGGCGGAACGGCTAATTGTTCGGCCAGCTTTACGGTGGAGGAGCCGCCGCGGCACCCGCCCACCATCTCCTGCAACGCCAGCCCCAGCACCGTGCAAGCGGGCCAGCCGGTCACCATTACCTGTACCGGACAGAGCCCTGACAATCGTCCGCTGACCTACAGCTTTGTGAGCACCGGCGGGCGGCTCACGCCGCAAGGAAATCAGGCCACGTTGGATACAGCGGGTCTGCCAGCGGGAACCGTGAGTGTGACCTCCACGGTAACGGACGATCGCGGCTTAAGTGCGACCACGCAGAGCTCGGTGAATGTGGAGGTTCCGCCGCCACCGCCGCAGGCTTCGCGGCTGAATGAAATTCAGTTCCCCGATCGCCGCCGTGCTTCGCGAGTGGATAATCAGGCCAAGGCAATTCTGGACGACGTTGCCCTCCGCCTGCAGCGGGAACCCGATGCCAGGGCCGTCATTGTGGGCAACAACGAGCCCGCCGAACGTAACGGCCAGCAGGTGGCGCGGCAGCGGGCCGTCAACACCAAGGACTACCTGGTCCGCCAGAAGGGAATCGATGCCAGCCGCATCGAAGTCCGAACCGGCGACGCTGGAACCCGCAGCGCGGTGATCTGGATCGTGCCCCAGGGCGCGACCTTCGATCAGCCGGGAACCTCCACCTTCGATGAGAGCACCATGCATCCGACGCAGCGCTAAAGTGTTCTCGGAACCGGGGCCGGTCGGGATGTTGCGACCGGCCTCTTTTTCTTGCCCGGCTTGCTGTTCCCGGCTTGCTGTCCGGTGAAGCGCAGGGAAGCTGCCTTGGGCGGCTGGCATTTTCCAGCCGGTTCTCGGGTCGTGCTCTGATTACCAGGGGGCCGATTCCGGAGCATTGCTCTGGCCATTGCGGCCCGGCTGTCGCATGATAGGAGACATCCCGACTGCGCGGCGAGTCCGCGATTCGCGGTTCTGGATTTTTTCACTTGAGGTGGTTGTGTTTCGCAGGGCCATCACAGTAGCGCTCTTCCTTTCGTTTACTCTGTGCTGTTTTGCCAGCGGCGCGGCCGCCGCGGGGGATGCTTCCTCGCCGCGGTGGACCACTCTAGGTCCGGATGGAGGGGATGTCCGCAGCCTCGCCTTCGATCCGCGCAATCCGGACCGCGTCTTTCTCGGGACCAGCGCCGGGCAGCTCTACCTCTCTAAAGACGGCGGGCAATCCTGGAGTCACTTTGCCCACCTGGGCGAGGGCGACGACTACGTGCTCGACGATATCGCGGTCGATCCCGAGTCGCCGGAAACGATCTATGTCGGCGCCTGGAGCGTGCTGCGCAACTTTGGCGACGTCTTCCGCTCGCGCGACGGAGGCCGCACCTGGCAGGCCCTGCCGGACATGCATGGCAAGTCGGTTCGCTCCTTCGCTATTGCCCCTTCGCGGCCCCGGGTGCTAATCGCGGGCGCCCTGGACGGCGTCTATCGCAGTGAAGATGGAGGCGACCACTGGAGCCGCATCTCGCCCGCCGGCCAGGCGGAAATCAAGAATGTCGAATCCGTGGCCATTGATCCGCGCGCCCCTGACATCATCTACATCGGAACCTGGCACCTGCCCTGGAAGACCTATGATGGCGGGCGCACCTGGAAGCCCATCCACAAGGGCATGATCGACGATTCAGACGTGTTTTCCATCATCGTCGATTCCTCCAATCCCATGGTGGTGTACCTGAGCGCCTGCTCGGGAATCTACAAGAGCAAAATTGCCGGGCACGATTTCGTGCGGCTGCACCAGGGCATTCCTTCGTCCGCCCGCCGGACTCGCGTGCTGCGGCAGGATCCCTCCAACCCCGCCGTGGTGTATGCCGGCACAACCGAAGGGCTATGGAAGACGACCGACAGCGGCGCCACTTGGACGCGGACGACTCCGCCCAACGTGATTGTGAACGATCTGCTCGTCGACCCGCGGCGTCCCAGCCACATCCTGATCGCCACCGATCGTGCTGGCGTGCTCGCCAGCGACGACGGCGGCCTGACTACAGTTGCTTCCAGCCGCGGCTTCGCACACCGTCAGGTAGCGGCGCTACTCGTGGACCGTTCCAATCCCAACGTGTTCTATGCCGGTTTGGTCAACGATAAGGAATTTGGCGGCGTTTACCTCACGCTCGACGGCGGCACGCAATGGAAGCAGATGAGCGATGGCTTGGATGGGCGGGACGTGTTCAGCTTGCTGCAGGCGGAAAATGGCGATCTGGTCGCAGGGACCAATGAGGGCATCTTTCGCTACACCCAGGCGCAGAGGCGCTGGCAAGCGGACAGTCTGGTGCTTACCGCCAAACTGGTGAAGCGTACGCAAGGCTCGCCAGATGTTTCCATCACCCGGCGCCAGTGGCTGAAAACAAGGCTTGCGGCCCGCGTCTCCGATCTGGCTGCCACGCCGGCGCGCTGGTTTGCGGCAACCTCCGCGGGCCTGTATCGAAGCCTGGACCAGGGGTCGAGTTGGAATGGAGGCGACATCCTCGGAAAGCGCAATTTCGTGGCCGTCGATGCCCGGGAAGACACCGTTCTCGCCGCCACTCCCTCCGTCGTTCTGCTTTCTGCCGACGGCGGCAGCACTTGGCGCGAGTGCAAGGTGCCCTCCTATGCGCTGGGTATTTCTTCTGTGGCGGTTGTGCCTGGCACGCTCTGGGTCATTGCCCGGGACGGCGCGTTTTTCAGCCAGGATTCGGGAACTCATTGGCAGCACGTGATCGTGGGCCCTCCGGCTCAGAATCTCGTGCACGTGAGTTACGACCAAGTTCGCGGACAGATCATCGGAGTCGCTGCTTCGGGAGACATTTACGAGTCGCCGCAGGGAACCAGGTGGACGCGCCGGGCAGAGCCCGGCTGGCGCATCCTGCGGGTGGCCCTTTCCGGAGAACGAATCTTGGGCCTCACTCCTTTCAACGGAGTCATCGCGGTCCCTTCCCAACCGATGCAGGCGGGAATTGTTCCCGCTTCCGCCCCTACCAGCCCCTAAAACACCCGCAAGCTCGCCAGATTTCGGGAAAAGCCGGCCGAATCCACGATCAATCATCGGCAAGAGCCAAAATTCCCAAAACGGAACCAATTCCCGATTGCACCGCTTCCGCGATTTGATACGCGGGTTAGGGCTGGATTTTTTCCATTTTAGGAATGTAGAGTAGGGGCGAAATTCCTTTTGCGGTAAGTGGCAAGACCTTGAGGCACATGGCCTTAGCCGATGAGTTCCAGTATAGAACGCGCTTCCGCGGGATTTTTCCTGTTCCCGGGGGGCGCGAAGACCCTGAATGGATCAGCGAGGGAGGAGTGAATGTTGGGAGTTCAATTTGCCATTACCGGCCATGAGGTTTCCGGCTCGAATCTACTGAACGTGCTGCTGCTGGACGAAGATCGGGTGGTACGTGAGAGTGCGCGCGATTCCGTAGAGACTCTGGGGTTCCACACCCTTACGGCCGATACGGCCGAGCAGGCGTACAAGAGCCTGGAAGGTCAGCCGATCGACATTGTTCTGATGGACTTGCGCGCTCCTGGATTAGGAGGATTGGATGCGCTGCGCGTGATCCGCAGCCTTCGCCCGGACGCTCTGGTGATCGTCACCACTGCCTTTGCCACGGTCGCTTCCGCCGTCCAGGCGATGCGCATGGGCGCATTCGACTACATCAGCAAGCCGTACACCACCGAAGAACTGCGCCTTGTCCTGGAACGCGCGGTGGGGGAGCTGAGAATCGCGACCGAAAAGCGGGCTCTGCGCGAGAGACTGCGCAGCAAGCACGGATTTGGGGCCATCGTGGGGCAGTCCCCGGAGATGGAGAAGCTTTATCGGATTATCTCCAAGGCAGCGCAAAGCACCCATCCCGTGCTGATTCTGGGAGAGAGCGGGACGGGAAAAGAGCTGGTGGCACGCTCCATTCATTATTCCGGGCCGGTGCACGATAAGCCGTTCATTCCAGTGGATTGCGGGGCGCTGGTGCCTTCCCTGATCGAAAGCGAGTTGTTCGGTTATGTCAAAGGGGCGTTTACCGGTGCGGTTCGCGCCAAGGAAGGCTTGTTGTCGATCGCCGAGGGCGGCACAATTTTTCTAGACGAAGTGGCCGAGCTTCCCGTGGATCTGCAGGCCAAGCTGTTGCGCGCCATTCAGGAAAAGGAGATTCGGCCCATCGGCAGCACCCGCCGCATGCCCATCAAAGTGCGCATTCTGGCGGCCACCAATCGCGATCTGGAGCAGGCCGTGGCTGAGGGGACCTTTCGTCGCGACTTGTATTACAGGCTGAATGTGCTGACCCTGCGCATTCCCCCGCTGCGCGACCGCAAGTCCGACATTCCTCTGCTGACGGAATATTTTATGGAACGCCTCTCGCGGGTCACGGGAGTCCGTCGCACCATCAGCGACGATGCCGCGAAAGTGTTGCTGAACTATGACTGGCCGGGAAATGTGCGGGAACTGGAAAACTGCCTGGAGAGGACCGCGACCCTGAGTTCGGGCCCGCTGCTCCACGTTGCCGACCTCCCCTCCGCGGTGCAGAACGCGGGCCAAGCAGCTACCCGGAACCCCAGCATTCCGCCAGTCATCACGCCCTTAGCTCAGCTAGAGCGAGACACAATTCTGGCCGCGATCCAGCATCTGAACGGGGACAAGCTGCAGGCTGCCCGCCTGCTGGGCATCGGTAAAACTACTCTTTACCGTAAGCTGAAGGAATATTCCTTGGACTAGCTACCGGAGCCTCCGGGCCGATTAATCCCGGCCCTGGCCACCCCCCACGTGCTCAATCTGGCCGCGTTCGTTGCGCTTCCATCCGCAGCGCCGCAGAACCGAAGCAAATACCTTATCGGCGAGCACTTCCACCTCTTGCCCTTCTTCGCTGCTTTCCCGCAGCCATTCCATATCAAGATCAGGCGTGACTTCCGGTTCTGCGATGCCGGGTTCCACGCACCGGCTTGCGCTCGGCGGTAGCGCTGCTTCGTGCTGCTCCCGCAGAGCCTCCCGCCTTACTCTTTCCTCGAGCTGACCTAAGCGCTGACTTCATTTGTCAATTTCCCTCAAAAAACTTGGGTAGCCAAGGGGCGAATCCCTAGGACACCCCATTCGATGCACCTTCTCCAGTGGAGGTCGCAAACTTCAGTGAAAGCCGCAAAAGCAATCCGGACCAAAATGGGCGTCCCATTCCCGAAGCCTGGTTCCGATATGGGAATTGCACGTGAGATGCCTTCTGTAAAGATCTGATTTTAAAGATAATGATTATGGTTTATTGGTTGCACTAGGTCATCCTATGATTCTTCTTATTACTGCCTCAGAACAAGGTCCGGAACTGGCCCGAGCGATCCGGAGTTCTTCCGGAGAGAAAACAGAGTTGGCTGTGGGGACGCGCGGGGCGGTCGAACAGCTTCGGCGCGGCGAATTTTCCGCTGTGGTCATCGATGAAAGCCTGATGGACCTGGCGGACGGAAAATTGGAACTGCTGCTCAAACGGGTGGAACCCGCGATGCCAGTCTTCATCAACCTGGGAATCAGCCGCAGCGACAGGGTGGTGCGAGATGTTCTGAGTGCCTTGCGCAGGGCTGGGCAGGAACGGGCGGCGGCTCTCAATGTCGCGCAAACCGAGTTGCGCGGCCAGCTACGCTCGGAGCTGACCGCCATCCTGTTGACCAGCGAGCAACTGCTCTCGGCACGGCTTCCCGGTCCCCTCGAAGGCAAGGTGCGTTCCATGCTGGAGGTTGCGCAGCGCATGCGAACCCGGCTCGATCCGGCATGAAAAGCGACCGCCTGATCAGCGCGACACCGGGGTAAGAAAGCAGTCAGAGTGAGAAGCTCCGGGGCACGGAAACGCAATCAGAAAAACCCTTGCCCGAGGTCGTGACCCGTGCCGGGTGGCCCCTGCAAGCGTAGCTTCGCACGCTTGCCGCAACTTGCAAGGCTGAATTCCAGAACTAGCAGACTGGAACTTCGCTCGTTGCTTCTTTCCCAGTGGACGCACCAACCCGGAAGCCGCTACCACTCTGCTTCTCCTTTTGTTACTTACTGTGCTTGTTAACTACAGCGCCTGCCTTTTCCGCTCGGTGTTGCCGGCAGGCATCCCGAGTACCTACCACAGATTCTAAAAAGTACGTTGGCAGGGATTTTTCCCTGTCTGGAACGCGCCAATGTCGTCGTCTACACAAAGCCGCTGCGGCCACTCCGGGCCCCTGGACCATGCCGGGGTGTCTGGTCCGGGTCGGGAGGCCCTGCAGCGCCGCATTAGAGAGTTGGGCGAATGGTTTCACAACCTCGATCTGCACGGCGTTCCCACAGCTCCCAACCACTTTCTGGGAGATTTTCCGGCCATCAAATGGAAACACCTGGCTCACGCCATTCCCCAGGACCTGCGTGGCGCCACCGTGCTGGATATGGGATGCAATGACGCAATCCCGAGCTGTTCAACCCCTACATCGCCAAGGACGACCAGGTGGTTTCGGTCGGGCGTCTTTGGGATGGCGGAAAGCGAATGCAGTTCCTGCTCGGTCACGACCACAGGGTCCCGGTGGTGATCATCGGACCGGAAACGCATCCCGATGAAGCTCTGCGCGGCGGGACTTCTTCCTGCGCTACGCGCTCCAATGTGAGCTTCTACGGGTCGCAGCCGCATCCCCGGATGGCGTACATCCTCAGCCGGTCTTCGATTTATGGGGCCACCTCCCACTACGAGCCTTTCGGGCTGGCGCCGCTGGAAGCCGCCTTCTCGCGCTGCGCCCTCGTGGTCAACGACACTCCTTCGTTCCGGGAAATCTGGGGCGATGCCGCCTGCTACTTCGAAACCAACGATGCCCGGAGCCTGGCGCAGTCCATCGAGACTCTCGCCTCAAGTCCCCGCCTGCGGCACAAGTATGCCAACCGCGCCTTCGAGCGCGCCCGTCAATGTTATACGGCGGAGCGGATGGTGGAGGGCTATCTCGACTTGTATTCCCGCTTACTTGCGCGGGTTCCTGGTTCCGGGCTGCCAGCCTCCGCGGGGGTTCCCCAGCAATGAACCGCCTCAACATCCATTTCTTCGCCCATTCCTGGGTCTCCGACTGGAACCATGGCAACGCGCATTTTCTGCGCGGCCTGGCCCACGCGCTGATGGGCATGGGGCATCGCGTGCAATGCTATGAGCAACTTGGCAGTTGGTCGCTCTCCAACCTGGTTCATACGGAAGGCGAAATGGCCGTCGAGGCCATTGACGAGTTTCGCCGCGTCTACTTTGACCTGGACGTCCAGTTCTATAACAAAGACGACACCCTCAAGACGCTGCTGCGGCAGCAATTGCGCGGAGCGGACGTGGTGATCCTGCATGAGTGGAACGACCCGGAGATCGTCAACACCATACTTTCCATGAAGCAGGAGTTGGGGTTTGTTGCGCTGCTGCACGACACCCATCATCGCGCCTATACCAGCGCCGGTGAAATCCTGCGCTTTCGCCTGGACCAGTTCGATGGCGTGCTCGCCTTCGGGGAAGCCATCCGTCGCATCTACACCGACGGTTTCGGAATTCCCCGCGCCTGGACGTTCCACGAGGCCGCGGACGTGGATGCCTTTCAGCCGCTGCCGGCGGAAAAGTCCGACGACGTGATCTGGATCGGCAACTGGGGCGACGACCAGCCTACCCATGAGTTGCACGAGTTCCTGATCGAGCCGGCCCTGCACATGCCCGGACGCAGGTTTGCCGTGCACGGGGTGCGCTATCCCGAAGCCGCCCGGCAGCAACTCGACCAGGCTGGCATTGATTTTCGTGGCTATCTGCCGAACCTGTTTGCGCCACAGGCCTACGCCCGCAGCCACGTGGCCCTGCATGTTCCCAGGAGGCCGTACACCAACGGGCTCAGCGGAATTCCCACCATTCGCGTCTTCGAGGCATTGGCTTGCGGAGTTCCTTTGTTGTGCTCGCCCTGGCTGGACGTGGAGGGACTGTTCCGCCCCGGAGAAGATTATCTGGTGGTGGAGAACGGAGAGGCCCTCGAGGCCGAACTCGAGCACCTCCTGTGCGACCGCCGCGCCCGCGAGCAGTTAGCCGCCAATGGCTTGCAGACGGTTCGTTCCCGCCATACCTGCCGTCACCGCGCCGCCCAGCTGATCGAGATCTGTGAGGAATTAGGGAAATGAATATCTTCGTCTTCGGTTCCAGCCTGACCTCGTCCTACTGGAACGGCGCCGCCACTACTATCGCGGGATCTATAAGAACCTAAGCGCGTTGGGGCATGCAGTTGCCTTTGCCGAGCCCGATATTCTTCAGCGACACCAGAACCGCGACGCATGAGTTCTTCGACTTGGGAACGGAGATCCTGGTGGCTTCCTCGGCGCAGGGCGTGGTGAGCTGGCTGCGCGGCACGGTCGCTTCTACTCGTCCTCCCGCATCACTCTGAATGTGGCCCGCCGCGACATGATCATGGCGGGCTCTCCCCTTCGGTTCGTTTGTTCGAAGCTGCCGCCTGCGCCGCTACCATCGTCTCTGACAACTGGGGGGCTCGACAGGTTCTTCTCTCCAGGAAACGAGATTTTGCTTCCGACCTTATCGGAAGATGTCGTTCGCTACCTGCGGGAGTACAGCGAAAGCGAACTCCGGGAAATCGGTCGGCGTGCTCAGCAGCGTGTTCTGGAAGAACACACCAGCGTCCTGGGTGCGCAGGAGCTTGAGGCCGCGATCACGCGCGGCGGTGGCGCTCAACCGGCGCAGACTGAAGCCTCGGGGATTAAGGCGGCGTCGGCCGCGTAACCACTTTCGTGATGGCAACGCGAAAACGTTGTGTCGTGATGATCCAAACGACACAGCTTCGCGGCGCGCAGAGTAGACGCCGCAACACTTCCTTTTCCATCTGCATCCTAGAAAGGGAACGAGAATCCTTTGGACTGAAAAGTGAGCTGGCCGCCGTTTCTGCCGCTCGAATGCTTCCCGCGGCCCGGACTGAACCCCATGAGAGTTGCCTTAGTTGCGCCGCCTTTCATCACCGTCCCGCCGTGTCTCTACGGCGGTACCGAGTTGTTCATCGCACATCTTGCGGAAGGTCTGGACAGGTTGGGGGTGGAGGTTGTTGTCTACACCAACGGGGAATCGACCGTTCCGGTGGAAAAGCACTGGTTGTACGCCAAATCGGAATGGCCGCTGCAAAGCGAAACTTACGGGAGCCTGCAGGACATCAATCACACCGCATGGGCCGTGGCGGAGGCCGCCTCCGACTGCGACATCATCCACCTGAACAATGCTCCCGGACTGGCCCTTTCCCGTTTTGTCGGCGTGCCTTTTGTCTACACCATTCATCACCCCCACACGCAGGAGTTGACGGACTTTTACGAGCACTATCCCGAGGTGGAGTACGTAACCATCAGCAATTTCCAGCGGGTGCAGGAAACCTTGCCGCGAATCCGCACCGTTCACCATGGCATTGATCTGTCCCGCTATACTCCAGTTGCGGAGAAGCAGCCTTATGTATGTTTTCTGGGCCGCATAGCTCCCATCAAGGGTCCTCACCTGGCCATCGCGGCGGCCAAACGGGCGGGTATCCCTCTCAAGCTGGCGGGAGAGATTCAGCCCATCTTCCGTTCCTTCTGGGAGAGCGAAATCAAACCGCATGTGGACGGCCGCAATGTCGAGTATGTCGGCGAGCTCGACCTGGCGGGTAAGAACGACCTGCTGGGCCATGCCGCCGCCATGCTGTTCCCCATTCAGTGGGACGAACCCTTTGGACTGGTGATGATTGAGGCCATGGCGTGCGGCACGCCAGTGCTGGCTCTGCCCGGCGGCTCTGTCCGGGAAGTCATTGGTAACGGAGTCTCCGGCTACATTTGCTCCGATGTGCAGGACATGGCCGCCAAGATTGCCGGCCTGGGCAACTTTGTTCCTGCCTGGGTGCGGGGCTATGCGCAACAGAATTTTTCCCTGGAACGTATGGCAAGGCAGTACGCTGCTATTTACGCGGAGATTCTGGGTATGGAGCCCGGCTTCCTTTCCGAAGACTTGGAAGACTTGGATGAGGAGCGGCCCGCAGTGGCATGACGACACATTCGCTGGTCTTCGAAGATGAGCTCGTCGAAGTACCCTCACGGTATGTAGAGCCGCGCCTGGCCTTCCAGACCCTCGAACCGCGCAAGGTCAACAACCTGACGCTGATCGACGGCAAGACCTTTCTTTCCACGACGGTTGCCGGCGAGATCACGCCTCCCGGCGCACCCGATGTTGGCTTCTTCCATGATGACACCCGCTTTCTGAGCCACATGGAACTGCGGGTCGAGGGCGCCCGCACCACGGTGCTCTCCGCCAGCACGGAAAAGACCTTCGCTTCCCAGGTGGAGCTGACCACCGGAAATATACGCGTGTCCGGAACTCTGGACCTGCCAGAACATACCATCCACATTCGCCGCGAGCAGTTGCTCGGTGGCGACGTCTTCTTCGACCGCCTCACCTTTGAAAATTACAACCAGACTTCCATTCCCCTCACAGTCGAGCTGGTCTTCGACGCCGATTTCGTGGATGTGTTTCAGGTTCGCGGTTGCGAGCGCAAGCTCCACGGTCAGTATTTCCAGCCCGTGCTCACGGACCATTCGCTGGCTTTCTATTACCGCGGCCGCGATGGTGTGCTGCGCAAGACCTTGATCGAGCTGGCGCCCTCGCCGGCAAAAATCGCCGGGCAGAAAGCCTTGTGGCGGATGGAACTGCCCCCGATGGGCCGGGGACAGCTGGAGATCGCCGTGACTCCCATGGTGGAGAACCGGAAGGTCCGCGTCACCGACTACAACCACGGTTCGGTGTTGCGCAGCCGGCGCGACGCCTTTTTTGAGTGGCAGAACCGCTCCACGCGTTTTCAGAGCAGTAACCACGTCTTCGACCAGGCCATGAATACCTGCGTGGCCGATTTTCACGGTCTCCGCATTCCGGAAGACCACCAGCACGTGGTTGCCGCGGGCATTCCCTGGTTCGCCACCCTGTTTGGCCGCGATTCCATCATCGCCTCGTATCAATCGTTGCTGCTGAATCCTGAGCTGGCGATCGACACCCTGCGCGTGCTGGCCCAATTGCAGGGCAGGGAGGTAAACGATTGGCGTGACGAGCAGCCAGGGAAGATTATCCACGAGTACCGCGATGGCGAAATGACGCGCTCTGGCGAGATGCCGTTCGGACCCTATTATGGCACCGTGGACGCAACTCCGCTCTTCCTCATCCTTCTGAGTGAAACCTGGAACTGGACGGGCGATGAGGCTCTGGTTCGCGACCTTCTGCCCGCCGCCTATCGCGCCCTGGAATGGATTGACCACTATGGCGATCTCGACGGCGATGGCCTGGTCGAATACCTGTGCCGCTCCAAGCGCGGCTTGGTCAATCAGGGCTGGAAGGATTCCTGGGACGCCAATCTGCACCGCGACGGCAAGGTCGCCGAGCCGCCCCTGGCTCTGGTCGAAGTGCAGGGATACGTCTATGACGCCAAGTACCGCATGGCTTCTATGCTGCGCCACTTCGGAGACAGTGATACTGCAGATCGCCTGCGTCGCGAGGCCACGGACCTCGCCCGCCGGGTCGAGCGGCTCTTCTGGGTGCCCTCGCGTTCCTTCTACGCCATGGCTCTCGACCGCGAGAAGCGTCCGCTGGACGTGATCTCATCCAACCCAGGCCACTTGCTGTTTACTCGCATGCTGTCGCGGGAACGGGCCCGCGCCCTTGTGGACCGCCTGATGCGCGACGACATGTTTTCCGGATGGGGATGGCGCACGCTCTCCACCGAAGAAAAAGGCTTCAACCCCATGAGCTATCACCGGGGATCGGTGTGGCCGCACGATAATTCCCTGATCGCGCACGGCATGGCGCTGAACGAATTTCGCGCCCCGGCCGTAAAGGTCTTCACCAGCCTGTTTCAGGCGGCGCTGAACTTCCGCGACTACCGCCTTCCTGAGCTGTTCTGCGGCATGCAGCGCCGCGAGTTTGACGAGCCGGTGCACTATCCCGTGTCTTGTTCACCCCAAGCATGGGCTTCCGGCGCGTTCTTCCTGATTCTCACTTCGCTGCTCGGCATTCGTCCCAGTTCTTCGCGCAATCTGGTGAACATCATCAATCCCGAACTTCCCGACTGGCTGGACTTTCTCCATATTCGCAACCTGCGCATCGGCAAAAGCCGTGTCGGACTCGACTTTGTGCGCCGCGGATCGCGCACCTATTGCAATGTTGTGGACGTGGAAGGAGACCGCCTGCTGGTGAACGTGGTGTTCAAGAAGTAGCGGTACTGAGGAAATGGGGTGCCCCAGACAAGCTCTGCTTTGCTCCATCTTCCGTTTGCTACTGTTTGCCCGCAACTTCTTCCGATGATCCGGCACCCAGCGCTCCCATCAACACCAGAGTGCGCTGAGCGAAGGGAAGATAAGCCAGAGCAGCGGTAGCTGCCAGGGCGAGACCCACATTTATGCGCGGTACCAGCAGGAACGGCGAAGCGGCCCACAAAATATCCAGCACCAGAATGACCGGGAACAGCAGAGATAGAAAGCGTCTGCGCGTGCCCCGGGCGCGAAACAATACTCCAGATATCAGGTACAAGCGTACTGGCACTCCGACGGCGGCGGTAAGAATCACCGCGGCGGCGGACAGCGCCGAAGCCGTCGCCACAAGCAGCCGGTCGGTCACTTCGCCGGGATACGCCAGCACGACCAGATAAAAGCTGAGATACATGATTTGCGCCAGCAGAAAAAGAACTTGGGACAAGGCCGGGTGGTTCTGGGAAACCTCTTCCGGTCGCGTCAGCATTCTCTGCAGCCGGTTACTGCCCGGCTGGACGATTTTCTCTGGACGAACAGATTCTGGATTAGCGGAGGCCTCCTGCTGCGGACCAAGCCGCGACGGAGCCCTGGGCTGTACGCCGGGTGCCGGCCCCTGTTCCGCCTCAACCGGAGCGATGAACCTATAGCCTCGTTTGGCAATGGTTTCCACGAATCTTGGATTGGCTGCGGAGTCTCCCAACGCCTCCCGCAGCTTGGCAATCCCGGCGTTCAGGCCGTGGTCGAAATCCACGAAGGTGCCGTCGGGCCAGAGCCGTTTCTGAATCTCTTCCCGGGTGACGAGATCTCCCGGGCTCTCCAGCAGCAGAAGGAGAATTTCAAACGGCTGGGCAGCCAGACGGATGCGCCGGCCCTGCTTGCGCAGCTCTCCCGTCTTCGCGTCGGCTTCAAACACTCCAAAACGGAGCAACCTTCGTTGAGGCGGAATATCAATTTCCATGGCCCCGAGTGGTTCCCTCCAGAGGTTGGAGATACCTCCTCTTATTTCCTTTCACTGCTATGACTTCCCCGGTGACCTACAAGTAATACCACAGTGCGGTTCCGTGCCTTGCCGACAGGCGTCCGGACCTGCCAGTTTGTCCGCGGAGACGATTCATGGTTCACCTGAATATTTGCCCCAAGACTCCGTCGCTGTTCACGCTCGTTTGCGTCCTTAGCCTCTCGCCGAGCGCATGGTCCGCCCTCGCTCCCGCAACCTGGGTGCAATGGCAGCAATACTCCGGGCAGGTGGAGCGCCGAATCGCACGCCAGCAGAGTAGCCAGGATTCTTTCCTTCCGTCAGCTCAGTCTCCGGCGAACCGCCAGCGGCTACGCAATGGGGAAGTCGTAATCGAGCGCTTTGCTCCACCCGCAATCCCGGGTGGTCTGATCCACCATTGGGCAGGCACCGTCTTCATAGCTGGCGCCACCCTCGATCAAGTGGAGGCAGTCCTTGGCAACGTGGCCGGCTTTCCCCGTTATTACGCTCCCAACGTGATTTCGGCTCGCGTGCTCTCCAGTTCGCCCCCGGACGCAACCATCATCCTGCGGTTGCGCAAGGATTCCATCGTTACGGTCGTGCTGCAGGCTGAATATCAGGTGCGCTTCGCCCGTCTCGACTCGGAACATCGCTCCAGCTCCTCCCGCAGCCTGCGCATTCAAGAGGTGCAAGAGCCCGGCAAACCAAACGAAAGCCTTGTATCGCCCGCTCGCGACCACGGTTTCCTCTGGGCCATGAATGCCTACTGGAGTTATGTCCAGACGTCAGACGGCGTCTACGTCCGTTGCGAATCGCTCTCGCTGAGCCGCGACATTCCTTTCGCCATGGGCTGGCTGCTCGGGCCCGTCGTATCCCGCATGCCACGCGACAGCCTGCGCTTTACCTTGGAAGCCATTCGTAATGCCGTTCTTGAAGCTCCCGCCGTTTCCATTTCGACAAATCTGGAGAACTCACGATGAGCACACTGGAATCTGTGTTGTCTAAGCCTGCCTTTAAGAATGCCCCCCGAGTTCACCGCTCGCTGACTGCTTCGGCGGAAAAGCGTTTGCTGGTCTGGATGGCAGAACGCACTCCAGCGGCGATTCATCCAGACCACCTGACGGCGCTGGGCTTCGCTGCACAAATCCTCGCCGGCGCGGCCTATGCCGCGGCCAGCTGGACGCCGTACGCTCTGCTGGCGGCGTCGTTTTTCATCGCCCTGAACTGGCTGGGCGACAGCCTAGATGGAACCCTTGCGCGGGTACGCAACCGGCAGCGGCCGCGCTATGGCTTTTATGTCGATCACGTCCTCGATAGCTTCGGAGGTGCCGCCGTCATGGCGGGGCTTGGTCTCTCGGGCTACCTCGACCTTCGAGTCGCGATGGGAATGCTCGTCGCCTTCCTTCTGGTTTCCCTTGAGTCGTACTTGGCTACTTACACTCTGGGCCGATTTCATATGTCGCATGCCCTGTTCGGGCCTACCGAGATTCGCATTCTGCTGGTCACCGGCAACCTAGTGCTGCTGGCGGATCCGAAGGTCCACGCCTTCGGCAGTTACCTCCGGCTTTTCGACGCGGGTGGACTCGTGGCGATTGCCGGCATGGTGCTCATGGGAATCGTCGCTGCGGTGCGGCATACCAAGGAACTCTATCGCCTGGAAACGACCCGGTGAAACGCACAAATCAAGCCAAGCGCACGCAGGAACGCTGGCTGGAATTTAGCTTGGTCGGCCTGATGGGAGCTGCCGTCCAACTCGGAATTCTTCATGCCCTCACCGCGCACGGCGGGATTAGGCCTCTGGTCGCCATAGCCATCGCGATCGAGTTGACGCTCGTGCACAACTTTCTCTGGCACGAGCGACTGACATGGCGGGACCGTCCTAGCTCCGGATGGCGCCAACGCATGCGCCAAGTCGTTGCATTTCACCTCGCCAACGGAGGCGTCTCTCTGGTGGGGAACTTAGGCATGACGGAAGTTCTGCTGCGCTACGAGGGATTGCACGTAATAACCGCGAACTTAGTTGCTGTCTGCCTGTGTTCGGTGGGGAACTTCTTTCTGGGAGACCGCTGGGTGTTCCAGAACGATGCGGTTGCGGATCAACTTCCCGAAACTATTATGAATCATTGCCGGCCGAATGCTGGTGGCTGAGTGTGAAACGGCTAACGGAGTGCTCAGGGGGTCTCGCTATTCCTCCGCCTCTGCGTTTTTTTTGAGTTCCCGGAACACAGCGGCTGATTTTTCCAGCGTCAGCGATTCCGCCCTCGCGTCCGCCCGCATGCCTGCATACTTCAGCGCCGCGCGGATGGCGGAATCCGGGTAGCGCGCCTTGAGATTGTTCACCAGCGTCTTGCGTTTGTGTCCGAACGAAAGCTTCAGAAAATTTACAAACTCCACTTCGGAGACGCGGAGCTTTTCCACGCGCGGCTCCATGGTCAAGCGCAGCGCCGTGGAATGGACCTTGGGGGCCGGCGAAAACGCGCCCGGCGGCAGGGTAAACAGCTTTTCCACGCGTGCGTAGAGTTGCGCCGTGGCGGAAAGCAGTCCGTAGTCTCGCGTGCCGGGCTTGGCGGCCACGCGATCAGCGACCTCCTTTTGCACCAGAATTACTGCGATCTCGACCATTTCGTGGAAGGCGAACAGCCGCAGCAGAATTTCCGAAGTGATGTAGTACGGGATATTGCCCACTACGCGCGCCTGCTCGAAACTGGGAGGCTCCACTAGCGACATGGGGCCCGGACGGCGCCGCAGTACTGCTTCCAGGTCCATCGAGAGCACGTCGCCCTCGATGATTTCCACATTCGGCAGAGTGGAGAACTTCATGCGCAGTTGCGCCGCCAGAACGCGGTCCAGTTCAATCGCCACCAGGCGGTTGGAACGGGTTGCGAGCAGGTCGGTGAGCACTCCCTTGCCTGGCCCAATCTCCAGCACCGTGCATCCGGAGATGTTCCCCAGGGCGCTCACGATGCGCTCGGCAGCCCCAGTGTCTGTCAGAAAATTCTGCCCCAGCTTGGGACGTTTCGCACTCGGGCGCTTGTTCGCTGGCATAACGTGGTTTGCTCCGGCGTTGACCCCTTTTCCAGCCGCCATATAGACTCACCTTTCGCAGGATTCCGGCCGAGGCAGCCTGGTTCCCGCCGCGCGCAGGGCGGCGCAAGAACTGAGAGTGGCTGCAAGTCTCAGACGCGGAGTTCGGCTCCAACCCAACCAGCTTGTCCCGAGAGGTTTCCCGCATGCACGTGGCCTTCGCCGCCTCCGAATGTGTTCCTTTTTCCAAGACGGGAGGCCTCGCGGACGTCATCGGCGCGCTTGCCCCGGAATTGGCCCGCAGCGAAAAGGTCACCGTATACCTTCCCAGGTATCGCGACACGGTTCTGCAAACAGCCAGAACGGTCATTCCCAGCATCACCGTGCCCTTTGACGATCAGTACCGCTTCTGTTCCGTGCTGGATGGGGGTGTTCACGCGGGAGTGCAATTCTACTTGATTGACTATCCTCCCTACTTCGACCGGGACGGCCTTTATGGTACGCCTATGGGCGATTACCGCGACAACGCTGAACGTTTCGCCCTCTACGCCCGGGCGGTGGTAGAAGCCAGCAAGATCCTCGGTCCTCCCGATGTATTCCATTGTCATGACTGGCAGGCAGCGCTGATTCCGGTTCTGCTGCGCACCCAATATCGTCGCGACCCGGCTTTTCTAACCACCAAGACGGTTTTCACCATTCACAACATCGGCTATCAGGGGCTGTTTCCGCCGGATACGCTGCCTCTGCTCATGCTTCCCTGGGATCTGTTCACCATTGACAAGATGGAGTTCTACGGCAAGGTGAATTTCATGAAGGGCGCCATCGTGTTTAGTGACTTCGTCACCACCGTGAGCAAGCGCTACAGCCAGGAGATTCAGACTCCGGAGTTCGGTTTCGGCCTGGAAGGTGTGCTGCGCGCCCGCTCCTCCACGGTAACAGGCATCGGCAATGGAGTGGACTACCAGGAGTGGAGCCCGGAAGCCGACCGTGTGATCGCCGCCAACTATTCTGCCGACGACCTGGGAGCAAAGGTCCTTTGCCGCCAAGACCTGCTGTCCGAGTTCGGTATCGCGCCGGAGGAAGCGAATGTTCCCATCATCGGGATCGTCTCCCGCTTCGCGGCACAGAAAGGGTTCGATCTGCTTTCCAGCATTGCCGACCTGCTGGCGCGCGAGCCCCTGGTGGTGATCGGGGTGGGAACCGGCGACAAAGTCTACGAAGATCTCTTCCGGCGGCTTAACCGGCAATACCCCCGCCGCTTTGCGGTGAAGATCGCGTATGACGAGGTCATGGCGCACAAAATCGAAGCCGGCGCGGACATGTTCCTGATGCCTTCGCGTTACGAGCCGTGCGGGCTCAGCCAGATCTATAGTCTTAAGTACGGTACCGTTCCCATCGTGCGGGCGACGGGGGGGCTTGAGGACAGCATTGAGCAGTGGGACCCGGAGACCAAGAAGGGAACAGGTTTCAAGTTCACCGAGTACAACCCGGACGCGCTGCTGGCAGCGATTCACCAGGCGCTGCGGTCGTATCAGAACCGCTCCAGTTGGGAAATTCTAATGCGCAACGGAATGGCCAAGGACTTCTCCTGGAGAAACTCAGCCAAAGAATACATCCGCGTGTATGAGCGCGCGCGACAATTGCGGACCCTGCCGGTGTGATCGGGGCGCCTCTCACAAATACGGGCAGAGAGGATTCCAGGCGGGAGACAGGAAGGCAAAAAAGAAACAGACGCGGCTCTCCTCCGCGTCTGTTTTGCTGCTTGAGGTCCGGTTGAGACCGTTTCGCGGCGCGCTCCGCGTGACATCCATCCTGGGCAGTCGCCTTGCGCCGCTCCGGTCTGCTTGTTTACGGCAAATGCCAGCTACCTAAACCTGGCTACCTGTCTCTCTCCGTGGCGCTCTTTCGTCGCTCTCTCTCCCCATACGCATCCACTTGACCGCCGGTCTCAGAAACCGGACCTCCCAAGCAGCACAACCAGCGAGGCTGGGTGATCTAGATGTCACCTTGCGCTTGCGCCCACGCCAGCCAAAAACCTGCTCTCCCGTAAGGAACCTCAGCAGTGACGGCTTTGGTTCGCCAGCCCGGAAAATCCTGCCGTCCCTCTCCTCTGGACGTACATCCGAACCGGTCGAGCCGTCCCGCTGGGCTAGGACAAGCTCCTAAAAGCTTGTTCCCCTCCCCCTGCCCACTGAAGTGCAATTGGGAAGCCATTTTTGACTTCTATTAGATTCAATGGCTTACGGTACGGTAACAAAGCGCTGACTATGATTTATGGAATTTCGTATTCCGTTTGATGAAGGCGATAAGCTTTTCTTATCCATTTTGCGAACCTCGATAGGCGCTCATTTTGGCTCCCAGAGCGCGCTGTCGGGGGATTCCAGGGCGATTGGAGGGCTGCTCGCGGCGGCCGCCGCCAATCTCCGAACCGAACCAAGGCCTACAATCGCGGCGCTTCTGCTGAAAGCATACAATCGCCCCACAGTCGCGCAATACAACTTGCACAGGGAGGAATACCCGGGCTCATGAGTGGATCCGAGAGTTCTGCCGCCGCCACGGAAGAAGCTGTCGCGCAAGCTGCGGTAGCGCCCAAAGTTCCCACGACCAAACTTATTCATGCCATGCTCAATGCCGGAGCGGGGGTCAGCGACCTGATTCTTTCTCCCGGGCGGCCGCCTCAGGTGGAGATGCATGGTGACCTCACCGCGGTGAACGTCCCAGGTCTGCCCCTGCTGGGACCGCCGGACACAGCGCGTGTGGCCAGCGACCTGATCGGCGGCAATCAGCAGGCGATGCGGTCTTTGAAGGACCAGGGCGCGTGTGACCTTTCCTACAGCCTTCCGCAGTTGGCGCGCTTCCGGGTCAACGTCTTCCGCCAGCGAGGAACCTACGCCATCGTGATGCGGGTTATTCCCAGCAAGATTCCCACCATCGAGGATCTGCATCTTCCCGGATCCCTCGCCGAGCTTGCCGGCCTGAAGAACGGGATCGTTCTGGTCACTGGACCGACGGGTTCGGGGAAGTCTTCCACCCTGGCCGCCATCATCAACCTGATTAACGAGACCAGGGCGGACCACATTCTCACCATCGAAGACCCGGTCGAGTTCCTGCATCAGCACAAGAAAGGCACCATTCACCAGCGCGAGTTGCACAGCGATACTCCCACCTTTGCACTCGCCTTGCGGGCCGCGTTGCGGCAGGCTCCCAAGGTAATCCTGGTGGGAGAGATGCGCGACCGCGAAACCATTGAGATTGCCATGACCGCCGCCGAGACCGGACATCTGGTGTTTTCCACCCTCCACACCATCGACGCTTCCAAGACGGTAGACCGCATTATAGGCTCCTTTGAAGCCGCCGATCAGCAGGCGATCCGCACCCGGCTGGCTGCTTCCTTCCGCTATTTCATTTCCCAGCGTCTGCTCCCCAAGAAGGGTGGCGGGCGAGTGGCCGTGCTGGAGATTCTGAAGGCAACCATGCGTACCCGCGAATACATTGAGAGGGGCGAAAGCGAAGGCAAGAGCCTGCTGGATGCCATGCGCGACGGAGAACTCGACGGCATGCAGCACTTCGATGGCGAGATTGAAAAGCTGGTGCGCAGCGGCCTGGTGGATCTGAAGACGGGATTGTCCTACGCCACCAACGCCGGTAATCTTCGCCTGCAACTCGCCGATCTCTCGGAGGAGGAGAATGGCGCCTAGGTGGAGGGCCTTCTAATGCTTTTACCGGATCGTTTGCCGCGAGGGGACGGACTAGATTGCTTCCAAATCTTATTGGTCGCGCCGGGGCGCCAAGCCTGCCATCCCAGCCAGCCTGTACGCGCGGTCAGGGCATTGTTCCAAGGTAAGTTGTAGTTACTCGGGACCGGTAACACAATAGGCGGCGTTATGGCTGTGCTCCAGTTCATTCCCGACCTCCCCCGATCCGGTCAACCCGGAGTCGAACTCTCCTCGACGCACCAGCCGGAGAGCGGTGCCGATCGCGACGCGAGTGCGCATATCTACAGCGCGGTGATTACCCCGCCACGTGTGCATCCATCGGTGCTGGCGCCGTTTCTGCATTTTGCCGCCGAGTTGGCGCTGCGCTCCACAGGAGCGGCAGGTTGCGCCATCGCCATGCGCGCTGGGGCCGGCTTCCGCTGCTATTCCGCCGTCGGTGACGCGCCCCCGGTCAATGCTCCTGTGCGTCTGGCCGGCACGCTGACCGGCATGTGCGTGCGCAAGGGCAAAACCATTCGCCGCAATGACACGCTCGAGGACGGAGCAGACGAACTGAATGGCTACTCTGGCGGCGCCCGCTCCATCCTGCTGGCTCCGATTTTTCAGGATGGGAATGTCGGCGGAGTGATCGGCGTCTTTGCTCCCGAACCGGATTCCTTCCTGAACGAGCACGAGACCGCGCTGGAGCAACTGGCAAGCGTGATCGGAATCGCGTTGCTTCATCCCGGGCGCCTCGAAGCCTCTTCGCAAATCGCAAACGCCTTCGCCGAGCCCTTGACGCAGGAAACTTCTGTTCTTCCGGTTCCCGTCTATGCTCCCGCGCCCGTTCACGATACCGACCGCGCGGCTCAAGCCTTGGAAACTCTGGCCCACGCAATTACAACCGCGGTAAGGAACGCACAGCATCCTGCGCTGCCTGCGGAAGCCCCCCCCGCCGAGGAAACTGCCGGCGGGCCAGCGCGTAAGAGGCTTTACGGTCTGCCTTGCGCCAAGTGCGGCGCCTACTTTACTTCTGACCGCCAATCGTGCTCCGTCTGCGGGACGCCTCGGACTGCCAAGCGCTGACCGGCGCGGCTGGATACCCCTTTCCGGCGTGGCGCAAGCCACGCCGTCTTCATTAAGCAGCCGCTTTCGGGGATGGGGTACACTGCCTCCATGGCGATTCCAATTCAGCCCAACGTTAAGCTCGTCAACGCTCCGGAATACCGCGAGCACTACGCCAACAGCGTGCAGATTCGCGTGAATGTCTGGGATTTTTTCCTGGTCTTCGGCACCCTCCAGCAGCAGAACGAGCGGGAGGTGGAGGTACGCAATTTCCAGGGAGTGTACCTCAGCCCGCAGCAGGCCAAAGCGCTGCTCAACGTTTTGCAGCAGAACGTACTCAGCTACGAGAAAACCTTCGGCGAAATCAAGCTGGATCCGCAGATGACCCAGGTGGGAATGCCGAATTAGCAGGTCTGCGCCGCGGCAAATCTCCTCCCCCCGGGTCTGTGCGCGACTCACACCGTAATCGTTTCAGCAAGCAAACCAAGCTGAGGTGCGCTGGTTGGTTATGAGCAGAGTTCTCCGCGGGCGCCATCCTGTCCGGCCGACGGGGCCGGGCACCGGGATGTGGCGGCTCGTTGCACTTTGCTTTCTGGTGCTGTTTGCCCTGCACATTTCCCTGCTGCGCCTGCCCTATTTCTGGGATGAAGCCGGCTACTTTATTCCTGCCGCACGCGATCTGCTGTTGCGCGGCGACCTGATCCCGCAGAGCACCCTCAGCAACGCTCATCCACCCTTGGTCATGATCTGGCTGGCGGCGGTATGGAGGTTGTTCGGCTACTCCGTCGTGGCCACCAGGATGGCAATGCTCGCAGTCGCCGCGCTGGCGCTGGCCGGCGTCTATCGCCTGGCGCGAACCGTGGCCAACGCCGAGGTAGCCCTCGGCACCACGGCCTGCACGCTGCTGTATCCTGTCTTCTTCGCCCAGAGCACGATGGCCAACCTGGACATGGCCGCGGCCGCGCTCACCCTGTGGGGCCTGCTGTTCTATCTGCGGCGGCGCAGGCTGGCGGCGATCCTCCTGTTTGCCCTCGCGGCATTGGCCAAAGAAACCGCGATTCTCACCCCGGTCGTACTGGCTGCGTGGGAGACCGCCTGCGCGGCGGGACGCCGATTCCTGCGGGACGACGAAGTTTGGCGCCATGCCGCGGAACCCGAGCCCTCCCGCCTGGCTGCGTTTTCCAGAGCATGCCTGCCTGTGCCTGAGAGCTGGGCGCGCACACGTGTCCCTGTTGCTGCCGCTCCTGCCCCTGGCGGGGTGGTTTGCCTATCACCACGCGCGCACCGGCTATGTGTTCGGCAATCCGGAGTTCTTGCGCTATAACGTCTCGGCAAATTTCTCGCCGGTGCGCTTCCTGGTGGCGCTGCTGACTCGCGTGTGGCACCTGGTGGGGTACATGAACCTGTTTGTGCTGACGTTGGCAACATTGCTGGCCATGCGTCTGCCGCCGCTTTCCGAGCTTCCGCGTGCGCGCCACAAGGCAGGCGGCAACGGCGAGAGAAGGTTGGAGCGCGCGCGCATTGCGCTTCCGACACAGGCGATTTTTGTGGTGCTCATTGTGGCCTACGGCGTTGCCCTGGCAATTTTTGGAGGCGCCCTGCTTGCCCGCTATCTGCTGCCCGTGTATCCACTGGTCATTCTGATCTGCGTTTCTACCCTGTGGCGTAGGGTGCCGTGGTGGCCGGCCTACCTCCTGCTGGTGTGCATCGGGTTTGCCATCGCACTGCTCATACCAGCGCCCTACCGCGCCGCTCCGGAGGATAATCTGGGCTACGTGCGTGCCGTCCGTTTGCAGCAGGCGGCCGCGGCTGTGGCGGAACGGATGGCGTATCCCGCCACCGGCAATAGCAAGAGTGGGAACTCAGCGGCGCAGGTTCCCGCCACCCGGGTGCTGACCGCGTGGCCGGTTTCCGATGAGCTGAGTAAGCCCTACCTGGGATACGTGACCCGGCCGGTGCCGGTGCTGCGGGTCGAAGACTTCTCCGCTGGCCAGCTCATGCAAGCGAGCGCGTCCGGCGTCGATTTCGATGTGCTTCTGATGTTTTCGACCAAGTACCAGCCTCCCTATCGCCTGCTGCCGCGGTTTCCGTTCTGGGAAGCCATTCAGCGCAAGTATTTCGGCCAGCACTACGACGTGGAACCTGCGGCGGCCGCCCAGATTCTCGGTGGTCGGATTGTCTACGAACAGCACCAGAGCGGGCAGTGGGTGGCGGTGATCCGCCGCGAAGCAGTTGAAAATGCACGCCTTGGAGGCCCCTGACCGCGAACCTTCCGCCTTCCAATCCGGCCTCGGGGAAAGTGCCATTGCCGGACGTCCCGGGGAATTGCTAGGACATCGGCTCCCATCGCGCTTGGCATCAAAACTAAGTGCGTATGTGCGTGTATTTGGGACTCTTCTACATTTCGGCGGTTGTGATTCTGATTGTCTTCCTCGCCGGGGCAGCCAAGGTGAATCGCAGATGGGACCTCGCGCCGGACCATCGGCTCTTGCCACGCGAGCGGCACCGCCGTGCGGCCTGAGCGTATTTCGGAAGGCCGAGTTCTATTTCTGCCGTCTGCTCTTATCAATCAGAACTTGAAATTCGAAAATCAGAAATCAAAACTCAGAAGTCTCGTTCGGCTTGCGCTTGGGGCTGCCCCCGGCGATCTCGCGGGCTTGCTCAAAGATTTCCCGGAACATCTTTTCCGTGAGCTTGCCCGTCTGCGTGTTCTGGTTGGAAGGGTGGTAGGAAGCCAGCAGCACGCGCCCGTCGGGCATGGTGTAACAGGCGCCGTGCGAGAACTTGAATTCCGACTTGCGGGCCAGCAGTCCCCGGCGTTTCAGGTAGTTCAGGTAGGCGTCAAAGCCAATGCGGCCAAGGGCCACGATCACCCGAAGCTCAGAGAGCCCCTCCAGTTCGCGGTCCAGAAATTCAGCGCAGTTTTCGATCTCGCGCGGCACCGGCTTGTTATCGGGGGGAGCGCAGCGAACAGCAGCGGTGATGTAGGCGTCGTGCAACTCCAGTCCGTCTCCACGGTGAGTGGCGGAGGGCTGGGAGGCGAATCCGGTGCGGTACAGCACCGGATATAGGAAGCTGCCGGAAGAGTCGCCGGTGAAGGGCCGCCCCGTACGATTCGATCCGTGTGCCCCGGGCGCAAGTCCCAGGATCAGCACGCGGGCCCGGGGATCACCAAACCCGGGCACGGGCTTTCCCCAGTATTCCCAATCGCGATAGGCTCGGCGCTTTTCAGCGGCGACTTTGCGGCAATGTTCCAGCAGTCGAGGGCAACGCGTGCAGGCGATCACCTCACGCTTCAGTCGCGTGAGCCATGCCGGGTCGGAAGCTGGCTTTGGAAAGGCGGTAGCCACGGAATCGGGCAGTGCTCCTGAAGTGATTCTACCGCCGTAATCGGGCAGGATTTTTTCAGACCGGCGGCGGGCGCTTAATAGGTCCCGCGCGCATTCTCCTGCTGATATGCCGACTGCAGGTACTTGCGGGCTTCGTCGAGCGCGCCCTGGGTATTGTCCTGCGTCTGCAGGGCCTGACGGTACTCGTTGGTGGCGCGGTCACGCTGACCGGTGATGTCGAAAATCTTGCCTAGCTGGATGTGACTCCAGACCTCAGTCCAGCGCGGCTCGCCATCGCCGTTGAGAGATTCGCGGTAGGCGTTGGCGGCGGCCTGGTAGTTGTGCTGCAGAAAGAAGACCTCGGCAATCCGGTAGTGTGCCAGCGAACTGATCTTGTTGGATTCAAGCGCGTGCTGGAACTGTTCCAGCGCGCCCGCCAGGTCTCCAGCCTGCACCAGTCCCTGCCCCCGGAGGATGGCGGCGCGGACCTTGATGTCCTCCGAGTTTTGCAACACGTGGCCATCAGGGTCGACCACGATGCGGCGCGGCCGTCCGAAGGTCTCCACGGTGAAGGGAGAATTGGTTCCTACCACCTCAATGCGCTTGTTTTCGCTGCGGCCGTCCGTGTCCACGCGCAGTTCCACCGGCATGCGGAACAGGTCCAGGTCCTGATCGATCTCGCCCACGATGCGGAATCCGCCCTTGACGCGATACACGGTGTACTTGGTTTTGAACTGGGGAGCCCCGGTGGAGTTCAGCCACTGAAGAAAGAACCAGTTGAGAGGACTGCCGAAGTGCTGCTCGGCGATGGTGCGCAGGTCATCCACGGTGGCGGCTTTTCCCGTGTACTGATGGAGAAAATCCTGCAGGGTCTTCTGGAAATTGTCGTCCCCAATTACCCACTGCAGCATGTTCATGATCACCGCGCCTTTGTCCGTCACCAGGGTCTGGAATTCCGGCGAGAAGGTATCCAGCCTTCCCACGCTGGCCAGGGGAACGGTGTCATAGGCGAGAGCGCCCACGGAGAGGTCCTTCATCACTTCCTCAAAGGCGGCGTCACCGGCCGCGTGGCGCACGTAGGCAGCTTCCAGAAAGCGGGAGATGCCGTCCGCTAAGCCACCAATCTTCGCGGCGTTCGCGGACTTACCTCGACTCCAAACCACTGATGCGCGATCACGTTGGCCAGCAGACGGTAATCCACCTTTTCGGTGATAGCCCGCGAGGCCAGGCCCACCATCTCGGGAGCCCAGGCAGAGGGTACCGTGTCATCCGGCAAGGCCACGATATTCAGCGTGTTCGACATGGGAGCGCCCAGATTGGCCGCGAAATACTGGAACTCCTGCACCGCTGTCTCGGCGTAGCTGCTCATCCGGTCTTTCTGCTGGGGCTTGAAATAGAGCGTCAGGTTCAGCCCGACGGCGTTGCTCCTGCTGACCGCATACTTGCCCGCGATGATGGTGCCGGGGAAGCTGGGACGGTCCCAGATAAAGGTATAGGTGGAGGCGGGTCCTCCGGAGGGCCGGAGAGTGCGTCGCTGGATTCTGGCGTCGGCGTTCTTGCAGTTCTCTGCGCATCGCAGCTTTACGCACGCGCGGGCGCGAGCCCCGCCGCTCTTTGCCGAGCTCTGGAGCCTCACTCGGCGCTGGTTTCGCTGGAAGTGGCTCTGCACCGGCGTGACGGTTTCCGCAGGAGCAGCCTGCTGCGACCCGCTTCCGATCACGGTGTATCCCGCCGGCACTTTTACCTTGATCGTGGAGGTGAAGCGGTCGGTCCCGAAGCCGTTCACCGGGAACCAGCGACCGGCATAGAGCAGATAGGAATCCTCGCCTACGTACGCCAGCCGCAATCCAGGGACGGGGCTGTCGTCGGCAGACTGCAGCGTGCCCTCATACTGAAAGGTGAGGTCCGTCGACTGCCCCTGCGACAGCGGAGTGGCCAAACTGACCCGCACGGTGGAGTCCTGCGAAATGCGCTCCACCTGCAGGGTCTTGCCTTCGGCGTCCGTGACCTTTTCAGCCCGCAAGTCGTTATGCAGTTCAAACGTTACAGCGTCGAGATCTTCCAGTGCCGTGAAGGTGACCTTGGCAGTGCCCGCCAGATGATGCGTTTGTGGGTCGAGTTCGACATCAATCTTGTAGTCCTGCACGTCGATGCGTTGCCGGTTTTGCGCCCGGCACAACGACGGCAGCCAAACCAGGACCAGGGCAACAGCCAGGCCGGCAAGACGGCGCTTCAGGATGGATGCAACAGGCATGAACAGATTCTCCGCGCGAGTCACCAGCCCTGTTAGACGTCCACCCCGGACGACGAGATGCGCAAAATAACCGGGAACTGGGCGCTCGGAACGCCTCCGCTGAAGCTCCTGTGGCGGTTGGACACCGGCCATGCAAATTCAGGAGCGGCGACTCCGTTTCTTCTACTCTAACACCATTGCCGGACCATAAGTTGTGCTCCGTCGCGCTCCTTAAACGCCCAGGGCGCGCAGCGTAGCCGCCGCCGCCCGCTCGCCCGCGCTCTGGCCCGTCGGGTCCGGGCAGAGGGTTTGCCGGACGACGCGCAAGCCCCCAAGCATGCGGCCGCGTTGTGGGCCGTCGGCAACAATTGCGCTTAATTCGGCGGAACATTTTCCGCCGTGAAGTCCGCCTGCACCAGTTCAGGAACCAGACGTTTCCGGGCGATCAGATTGACCATGGCGTAATGCGGCGTCGCTGACCAGTTGCCGGCCGATCGTCCAGGTCAGGGAAGACACCCGGTAGACCATCGCAAAAGGAGTCCCCGCCAGCGCTGCCTCGACCGTTGCCGTGCCGCTGGCGACCACGGCCGCCCGGCTGTGCAGCAGGCTCTCGCGGGCATTGATGGTGAAAGTAACCGGCAGGTCGGCGGGAACGAACTTCCGCGCCCACTGGGGATCGAGGGTGGAGGCCACCGGAATCAGAAGCTCATATCCGGAGGGCGCGGCCTCCGAGGCATGCCGCATCAGGAGACGAGCCGTGGCCATCAGAGTCGGGGCAATACGGGAAAACTCCTGACGCCGGCTTCCGGGAAGAAGCGCGACCCATGTCTTGCGGACATCAAGGCCATGCGCGGCGGCAAACTCCTCGCGGCTTGGGACGCGAGCGGAGAGGTCGCACAAGGGATGGCCCACGAACTCGGCTTCCACCCCCCGCTGGCGGTACCAGCTTTCCTCGAAGGGGAAAATCACCAGCATCTTGCGGACGTATCGCCGTACCAGCTTGATGCGTCCGGAGCGCCATGCCCACAACTGCGGGCTGATGTAGTAAATCACGGGAATCCCGCGCTCATGAAGGGCGCGGGCGAGACGAAAATTGAAATCCGGGAAATCGATCAGCACCGCCGCCTCGGGCTTCCAGGCATCGACCTCGCGCAGCAGGTGGCGGAAGCGGGAGTAGATGCGCGGCAAGTGACGCACCACCTCCGCCAGCCCCACCACCGCCACTTCGGAAGACTCCACCACAATGCGGCATCCCGCTTGCCGCATGTGCTCTCCGCCCACGCCGGCCGCTTGCAACGCAGGGAGGCGGCGGCGCAACTCGGTGACAAGCTGCGCGCCATACACTCTCCCCGGATGCTTCTCCGGCAGAAACCAGCAGGCGCATGCCGACATTTGTATCAGGTCGGCAGCGCAATGCCGCGCGGATGACCAAGACAGTAACCTCGGGCGCGCCCCGCCTCCAAGCTCGCGTGGAATCCCTTGCCTGTTGGCGGCCCCAGCGGAGAAACTGGTCGCTATGTCCTGGGCTCCCTCTTCGAATCCGGCGGGCACGGCGAACATGCGCGGGCTGGCGCGCGACATCTTCCTGCTCACGCTGGCGCAGTGCACGGTACAGTCCGCCTTCGCACGGCACGTGCGCTACGAATCGGGCGCCCTGCGGGTGTGCGAAGACCTTTATTCTCTGGCCGACTACCAAGCGTCTCTGTGATTTCAATCGGCAAGGCGGCACACACCATGGCGGAGGCGCTGGCAGGGCAATTGGGCCGCGGCATCGGAGGCACCATTGCTGCGCCCGTTGATCCCGGCAACGCAACTGCACGGGTTCCGCTACTACAAAGGAGGTCATCCGCTTCCCAACGAGGATTCGCTCCGGGCTGCGCGAGACATTTTGCGTCTGGCGGAGCACCAGAATGAACGATCTCTTTTGATTTATTTGATCAGCGGCGGCGGATCGGCGGTGGTGGAATTGCCGTTTCCGAAAACATCGGACTGGACGACCTGCGGGAAACCTACCGCGCACTGGTGGACTGCGGCGCCGGCATCGCGGAAATCAACGTCATCCGCAAGCATCTCTCGGCCATCAAGGGAGGGAAGCTGGCGCAGGCGGCGGCCCCGGCACAGCAGCTTTCCATCCTGGTCTCTGATGTCCCCGACAATATGCTGGACGCTCTGGCCTCCGGGCCCACCATGCCCGACTCCAGCACGCTGGAGGACTGTTACGCCATTGCAGCCGTCTTACGACCTGGCCAGGCGTTTTCCGAAATCCGTAGCGGCCTTGTTCGAAGCGCGGGCGCTGGAGGAGACTCCCAAGCCGAACGATGCCGCCTTTGCGCGCGCCCGCTGGTGGCCGGTCCTGTCCAATGGCAGCGCACTTGGAGATTACAGCGGAGCAGGCCAGGCAGGCGGGATTTCACGTCACCATCGACAACTCCTGCGATGATTGGGATTATGCCCGCGCGGCCGATTACCTGCTCGGCCGCTTGCGGGAGTTGCGCCGCGACGGTCTGCGGGTCTGTGTCCTTTCCGGCGGCGAGGTGACCGTCAAGCTGGAAAATGGCGGCGTGGCGGACGCAACCAGCAGTTCGCGCTGTACTGCGCGTCGCAGGATTGCGGGAGAAAACATCGCCGTCCTAAGCGCCGGCACGGATGGAATTGATGGCAGCAGCGAGGCTGCGGGCGCGGTCGTGGACGGATCCACAGAGGCCCGGGCCAAGGCTGCTGGACTCTCCATAGAAGAGGCTCTTGAACGGTTTGATTCCTTTCCGCTTCTTCACGCGCTGGGCGACGCCATCGTCACCGGGGCCACCGGGAACAACGTGCGCGATATTCGCCTGCTCATGGCGTACTGATTTCTTCGCCTGGCTTCCCTGCAAGGGTTCTTAGCTCTTTGTTCCAGCGACTTCCTCATATAACTGCGGCAGGCGCTCGGCATGCTCGGGAGAGTTGCCAAAGCGGGCCTGCTCGTACTGCTCGGTGAAGGCGGCGACCGAGGTGCGCAGGCCGGGCTCGGAAATGACCTCGACAAATTCGGCGGGAGTTTGCCCCGGCAGCTTGCGCAGTCCGCGGCGCTCCAGGCTACGGATCATTCGCTGATACCAGATGCTGGCGGCGGCCTGGGGAGCGCGGCCGGGATTGCTCGCCAGCCGGGAGCGGCGCCAGTGCCGAAGCAGGCGGCGCAGGTTCACCAGCAGCAGCACGAGGCTAACGGCCAGCAGGGCCAGCATGCCCCAGAGCAGCGGCGCATCCGAGGCGCTTTGCTGCAGGGAGCGGGCCCGCTCCACCAGGGAACGGAGCTGGCGGCGGCTCCACAAGCGCGCTTGCTCGATGATGTGCAGGCCCTTGCGCCCGGCGCTCATGGTAAGCGTGTGCTGATGGGAAAAATCATAGTTGATGACCCACTCGCGCCAGAATTCGCGTCCGGCATCGAGGTAGAGGAGCATGCGGCTCCAGGCGTCGCTGACCTCCTGCGAGCCGGGCGGCGTGGGGTCGAAGGTGGTCCAGCCATTCGCGGGCAGGTAGACCTCCACCCAGGAATGGGCGTCGCGCCCGCGAATGATGTACTTGCCGGTCAGGTCGTTGTATTCGCCGGTGCGGAAGCCATTCACGATGCGCGCCGGAATTCCTACGCTGCGCAGCAGCACCGCCATGGCCGAGGCGAAGTATTCGCAATGTCCCTGCTTGCGCTCAAAGAAAAAGTAGACCAGCGGATCCGCGGGAGGCGTGATCGCCATCTGCAGCGAGTAACCGTAATTGGCTTTCAAGTATTGCTCGACCGCCAGGGCCTTGTCGTAGTCGGTGGAAGCGTGTTCCGTGATGCGCCGCGCCAGCGCGCCAATGCGCGGGTCCAGTCTCGGGAAGCTGTGTATCGGAGGCCACAATCGAGGGAGGATCGTCTCCTGAGAGGCTGCGCAACAACTGCGGCGTCAGCCGCGGCAAAAGGGACATGGCCTCGTAACTTTCCGTCATGCGATGGTCGAGGTTGAAAACCGCCTCCAGTGCTGTCGATTCCGATCTGGCGGATGCGCGCCTGCAGCCGGGCGGCGACCGGAGCCAGAAACAGGACATTCGTGCCCACCGGTTCCATCACCACCCGGTAGCGTAGAGAACGAAACCGCTGATCGCGGAGGGCGGCGAGGTTTTCCCCGGGATGGCCTGCGCCACAGGTCGAAGCGCCCGTCGTTCGCCAGGGCCACTTCCATGGACTGGTGGAGAGGGTTGGACCAGATCCTGCCGTCGAAGTGGGTCAGCGCCACCCCGCGCCACTTCAAATCCAGAGCGCTGGGGTCGGGGCCCTGCGCCGGGGTCCCGTCCGGGTTGTCTAGTTCGACGTGCATCACGATGGTATTCGACTGCTGAATGCGTCCGATTTCCCCTAGCTGCACACTTTCACTGAAGCCGCTCACGAATTGATTGTGCGGAGAGTAGGAGCTCAGATATCCGGCGGAGAGACGGGGCAGCATGAAAAAAAGTCCCAGCGACAGCGCCATGGTCACGGCGCTAAGCAGGAATCCGGTGCCCGAGAGGGCGCGCGACAGGGGAGCAAAACCCACGGCGGCGGCAGCGCTCATCGCCGTCGTGCCCGCGGAGCGCTCCTCCAGGCTTCCCGCCGGACGAACCTCCGAACCCAACGAACGCAAGGACCGGCGCATTTCCATGCTCAGAAACGTGTTCACCGCGATCAGCAAGAACACGCAGAACAACGCGAAAAACACGGTGTCCACGGTGAGGACGGCCGCCGACAGCACCGCCAGAAACGAAAGCACCATCAGGTAGAGGTGGTCGCGCTCCCGCTGCACGGAAAACAGCTTCACGACAATGGTGAACAGGACCAGATGAACACTGGCGCTGACGTAGCTGCCGGAGAGGAAGACCAAATCTACGGCAAAGAAAACCAGATAGCCCAGAGTCGCCAGCGAGGTCCAGCGCTCCGGAATCAACACCGTATGGTTGCGTAGCAGCAGGATGGCGCGGATGCCCAGCGCCATCGAAACTCCGGCAATGGAGAACAGGTCCAGCCGCCCGGTTCCGGCTAGTGTGACGAAACCGGTGGTGACCAGCAGAAATAGCGAAACCTGAAAATAGCGCTCCACCGACGCCGCCTCGGCTGTTGCCGCGGGGCGCGTCTTGATTGAGGTGGAAGCGCCAGCCATATCTCCTCATTGTTGGCTAGGAGGCGCGGGAAGGGAAGTAGCGAAGGTGCAGCCTGCGCGGGCAGCCTTGCGGAACCGGAATTCGGTCCCCGTTCGCATTTTTCGAAGCCTGAGTACTTCCGGTGTTGCGTGCGGCGCTTTCCCCAGGCGCCGCGAATGATAGAATCACGAGAGTCGGGCATCGGCCCCGCGCAATGTATTCCCGCCAACCCCGCCAGGTCCGGAAGGAAGCAACGGCAACGGGCTCTTGCGTGTGCAGCGGGATCATCGGTGCCCGGCTTTTTTGGCCTTCGGTTTCACTCTGCAAGATGCTGCCCGATCCGTGGCGCTTGCTATTCCACCTTCGGTGTAAGGGCCTGCCACGGCATTCATTGCTGCTTACCAATCATGGCCCGCCCGCGGTTTTGCTATTTGCTAAGTGCCTCTCGAATCATTCAGAATGTGTCGTTATTTTGAATCTGAATTTCGGACTTGTCCCGCACAGTCCTTCCCGGGCCTTTTTCAGGAGTCAAACTTGAACGCTTCCATTCGTCGGGCGAAGATCACCGCTTTAGGGACCTACGTTCCGCCCCGCGTGTTGAGCAATGCCGATCTTGAAAAGATGGTGGATACCAGTTCGGATTGGATTGTGGAGCGCACCGGAATCCTGGAGCGGCATCTCGTCGAAAAGGGTCAGGCCACCAGCGACCTGGCGGTGGAGGCTGCGCGAGTCTGCCTGCGCGTGCCGCGGAATAGAAGCATCCGGCCTGGAAGTGATCATCGTGGGCACCGTGACCCCGGACATGCTGTTTCCTGCTACGGCCTGCGTGGTGCAGCACAAGCTGGGCGCGAAGAATGTCTGGGGCTTCGACCTGCTCTGCTGCCTGCTCGGCTTTTCCCTTCGCTCTGCAAACCGGCGCTCAGTTCATCAACACGGGCGTGCATAAGAGGGTGCTGGTAATAGGCGCCGACGTGATGTCGTCCATCATCGACTACACCGATCGCGCCACCTGCGTCATCTTTGGCGATGGCGCGGGCGCTGTCCTGCTGGAACCCTCGGAGGAGGGAGAAGACCTGGGCCTGATCGACTTCCTGCATGAAATCGACGGTTCCGGAGCCTGCTCGCTTATATATGCCCGGCGGCGGCAGCCTGAATCCCACGACTCACGAGACCGTGGATAAGAAAATGCATTATGTCCACCAGGACGGCCAGTCCGTCTTCAAGTATGCGGTCCGCAAGCTGGCGGACCTGTGCGAACGCCTGCTGGAGCGCAACGGCCTCGCGGGCAGCGATATTGCGGCCTTCGTTCCGCATCAGGCCAACCGGCGCATTATTCTCGCCACCGCCGAGCGCCTGAAGATGAATCCCGAGAGCGTCGTCATCAACATCGATCGCTACGGCAACACCACGGCGGGGACCATTCCCCTGGCGCTGCAGACGGCGCTGGAGGAAGGCAAGTTGAAGAAGGGCGACCTGGTGCTGCTGGCGTCGGTCGGCGCCGGGTTTACTGCCGCAGCCACGCTGCTGCGCTGGGCTTACTGAAAGGATTTGAGCCCCGCTTTGCAGCTCCCCGACGGCTACTTCGCGAATTCCCAATGGTCTCCCGTCATCACCAGCGTTGCGCTGTCAGAAGGGTTCGAAGCGAGGGCCGTCGCCACGCTCGGATAGGCGGTCTTCATCTCTGCCGAATTCACCCACTCGGGAACATTTGCGATCTTGTAATGGTAGGTAACATCGGCCGTTTTTGCTCCCATGCCGTTCGTGCCCGGGGTAGCGCTGTCGATCGAGGTCACTTCTCTGTGCCCATAGCAGAAATTCCCATAACCCGGCTGCGAAGTATCCGGAGTCCAGGCAGTCCTGCCTTTTTCCGAAAGGTCGTAATTGTTGACTTGCTTCGAGGCAACAATGAAAACCCTCTTCTCCGCCGTTGTGCGGTCTAAAAGGCCGGCTTGCGTGAGTGCGTCATAGCCCTCAGTCTTGGCGTCGTCGGCAGTTGCCGCCTGCACCGGAAACTTCTTCGGCTGAGACCAGATACAAGCCGGGTATGCCTTGAAATGGTCGTCGATGGCTGTCTTATAGTTCTGGTTACTATTGTCCGCCTTGTTGCAACCTGCTGTCATCAAGGTGAATAGACCCAAAATCAAGGCATACTTGCGTGTTCGATGCATGCGCACAAATCTCCTTTTCAGAGCCGAAAAGTCGGCACGGCCAAATAGAAATCAAGTTCTTTGGTTAGCGAAAAGATCGAAAGCCCACACGTACCACATACGATGCAAGCTGGACCCCCGCTGTCGCATCGGCCCGCAAAACGGCTATGTCAAGAGAAGGAAGGAGGAAAAGAGGAAACAAAGGCAGTTCCGGACAGAGCTCCCCGGGCAACGCCTCGGCGGGAGCTTTATGCCCGCCAAAAAATCAGAAACATCGATCTGAAACGTCAGAAACTCATTCCGGAACTTCCACCGCCAGCACCGGATCAGGACTCGATCCCTTGGGCACGCTGAACTTCCGGTAGCGCTTGCGGCGGGCGATGTCGACCATGTAGACGGAGTCGCCTTCCTCGGTTCCCACCATCGCCCACTTGCCGTCGGGAGAGATGTGCATGGAAACCACTCGTTCGCCATCCGTTGGGACCTCGGCCACTTCTTTGCCTTGTGCCAGATCGGCGAATCCAATGGCGTGACCATCGGCGAGTCCGTAGACAATGGACTTCTGGTCAGGCGTCAGTTGCACTCTCACAGGCTGCTTCCCGGTCTTGATGCTTCCAATGTTCTTCTTCGTCGCGGTATCGATAATGCTGATCTGGTCGGAGCTTCGGTTGGCCACGTAGAGCCGCGCGCCGTCCTTGGAGAGGGTGCTTCCTTCCGGGCGCGTTCCAACCGGAATTGAGGTCAGCTTGCCGGTTGCCAGCTCAATGGCCGAGACAGTTCCCGACCCGGCATTGCTGACGTAGGCCCATTTGCCCTCTTTCCCCGCGGTGACAATGTGCGGAGTCTTTCCCTTGGGATCGTAGGTCTTCATAATCTTGCGGGTCTTAGGGTCGATGATCAACAACCGCGCCGGCTTCTCCGTGGTGACCAGGAGATTGCCTGTGGCGGGATCCATATCGATTCCATGCGGGCGGTAATACCTTCCCAGGGAGATCACGGCGGTGCGTTTGCGGGCGCGAATATCAATCACCGAGACCGTGTTATTGCCCTCGCCCGCTTCTTCGATCACCATGGTGCCGTTGTCGGTCGTGTAGGCGTAGCGGCCATCCTGTGAGATCACCATTTCATGCGGGTGCTTGCCTGCCGGAACCGTCGCCAGAAGCTTGCCATCCGCCGTGTAGAAGCCCACCGAATTGCTGCCTTTCTGCCCCACCAGCAGAATCGTCTGCTGCGCCAGCAGGGGCATGGCAGGAAAGGAAAGCGAAAGCAACAGAAGAGCCCACCGAGTCACCGAATGCCTCCCAAGAGGGATTGCAAGAGGCAAAACCATAGCATTCACTCCATCCAATGTCACCCTGCTTCGCAACCGCTGGTGGAGGACAGCGTGGCTCGAATCTGCCGCGGATATTCGGGAAAATAGCGCTCAATGACCTCCAGGTCGAATCGCGACAAGATGGATTCCTTCGGCTCGCGCTCGAGCAGAAACTCAAAGGAAGCCTTTAGCAAGCGTTCCGGCGAAACCCCGGGGGCATAGCGTGCAAGATGAGCGGGCGTGACCGTTACCTGGTGATTGCTGCGACTGCCGTCCCTCGCATCCTCGACACTAACCTGGTAGCTCGATTTTTCCAGAGGCGTGACTGTGATCTTTGCCATGCAATGCGCTCCCTAAGGAGTTCTGTTTGGCCCGCGTGGATTTCCCTGCTGCGGGTTCACGTTTCGCGCAGACGAGGCATACGTAAGCTCCAGAATGCCTGCGCCACCCGCCGCGGCAGATCCCGCGGCGGGCTGGTTGCCGTCGTACCCAGCGCCCAGCGGTACATCATGGCGCCCAAAAGCAGGGCCATCGCCACTTCCAGATCGAGATCGGGAGGAAGCTCGCCCCGGCGGATGCCACGCTCCAGAATCTCCCGCAGCCGCCTGCGCGGAGGCTCCATCACCCGGGCTCTCCAGGCGACTCCGAACTCGGGATTGCGCGCCGCGTAGGCCATGAAGTGAGGCATCAGCTTGCGCCGCAGCTCGTCATTCGGTTGGCTTCGCCCGTGCTCCAGAAAGGCAACCAGGTCATCGAACAGGTTTCCGGAATCGAACCCCGGCAACTCCCGCACCCCATGCGCCTGCAGCAGGGCATCGATGCAAAGTGCTTCTTTGTCGGCCCAGTGCTTGTAGATGGTCGCCTTGCTGACGCCGGAGGCTTTGGCAATGGCGTCCATGCTGGTGGCGTCGATGCCCCGGCTGGCGAACAGTCGCAAGACTGCGTCTAGAACTTTCTGGTGAGCGCTTGCGCTGGGGGTGCGTGCCATAACTCAGAAGCTCAGAGCTGAATCCTGGAAAACAATCTGCTGCCAATCCCCAACAGGATCACCGCCGCTACCGACAGCACCGTCAGGTCAAGCGCGAAGCCAAACAGCGGCCCGCCGATCAACGCCCCTCGCAGCCCATCCACTCCGTAGGAGAGGCCATCCAGCCGCGTGAGCACGGTCATTGCCCTGGGAAGATCGGTGAGGGGGAAAATCGCTCCCGAAAGAAAGAAGGTGGGCATCACCAGGAACGACATCACCAGCTGAAAGCCCTGGATGTCCTGCAGCACCGAGCCGATGGCGGTGCCCAGGGCTCCGAAGACGATGGCGATCAGCGCCATGAAGACCAGCGCCAGCGGAATGCTGCCGAGGTGAGTCGGACGGAAGCCGGCGAGCAGCGTGACCACGACCACCAGGCTGCCGTGCAGCATGGCGACCGTAGCCGTTCCCAGCGTGCGTCCCAGAAAAATGGTGATCCGCGATTGCGGAGCCACCAGAATTTCTTTCAGAAAACCGAACTGCCGGTCCCAGAGCAGGGCAATGCCGGAGAACATGGAACTGAACAGCACCGTCATGGCAATTACGCCGGGAGCGATGAACTGCAGATAGCTGCCGCGTCCGGCTTCGCGGAACACTGAGCCCAGCCCGAAGCCCAGCGCCAGCAGGTAGAGCACCGGTTGGGCCAGCGAAGAGATAATCTGCGCCCGCGAACGGATGTAGCGCTTCAGCTCCCGCAGCCACAGAATGTAAATCGTGCTCATGGGGAATTCCTCTCCTGTCTATCTGCGTTGCCACATCCGCGCCATCTGCCGGAAACGGTCCTTGGGATCGGCGCTCTCGTCGCGAATTGAGGAGCCTGTGAGCGCCAGAAACGCCTGCTCCAGCGACTCCGTGCCGGTGGACTTCTTCAGCTCTTCCGCCGACCCGATGGCCACAATCGAGCCGTGATCCATAATGGCGATGCGATGCGCTACGCGCTCCGCCTCTTCCATGTAGTGCGTGGTCAGAAACACGGTCACGCCTTCCGTTTCGTTGAGGTGCTTCACGTGGGTCCAGAGCTGATTCCGGCTTTGCGGGTCCAGCCCCAGCGTGGGCTCATCCAGAAAGAGAACCTTGGGGGTGTGCAGAAACCCGCGGGCAATCTCCAGCCGCCGCTTCATGCCCCCGGAAAACAGCTTCACCAGTTCCGTGCGGCGGTCCCACAGCTCAAACATCTTCAGCAGGCGCTCGCTGCGCTCCCGGCGAAGCGCCCGCGGCACCTTGTACAGCACTCCGTGAAACTCCATGTTTTCCTCGGCCGTCAGGTCTCCGTCAACGCTGGCATCCTGAAACACAATGCCGAAGCGCTTGCGCATGTCGTTCTGCGAGCTGTCCGCCGCCAGGCCGTCCAGGGTGATCTCTCCGCTGGTCGGCTGCAGCAGCGTGGTGAGCATCTTGATGGTGGTGGTTTTGCCGGCGCCATTGGGTCCCAGAAAGGCGAAGATCTCTCCCGGCTGCACTTCAAACGAAATATCGCGCACGGCGGTGAAGTCCCCGAATTTCTTGACCAGATTGCAAACGCGAATCATCGCGGCAGGATCCTGCGCCATCATAAAATATAACTATACCGTTTAGTTTAGATATGTCAAGCGGTCCGGTCCGGCTCGCCAGACAATTTCCACTTCACTGTGGTGCCCAAGTAGTCTTTTGTGCACCCGCAGCCGACAGGCAGCCGTCAGCTCACTTTTTGGACTTCACCTTTTCCCGTTTCCCCGCGCTCTTCAGCGGCTCCTGCGGTTCTGTCATGCGCACCGGGTCGAGAATGTCCTGGATTTCCTGCTCACTCAGCAGTTTCTTCTCGCGGGCAATCTCGATGATGGAACGCCCGCTGGCCACCGACTCTTTGACGATCTCAGCAGCTTTGGCATAGCCAATATAAGGATTCAGCGCCGTGGCCAGTGACACCGTGCTCTGAGCGTAAAACTCGGCCCGCTTGGCATTGGCCGTAACGCCTCGCACGCATTCCGTGAGCTGCCGCACCATGTTCGTCAGGATGGTAATGGACTGCAGGACGTTATAAGCCATAGTGGGCATCATCACGTTCAGTTCCAGCTGCCCCGCCTGCACGGCCAGAGCCACGGCTGCGTCATTACCCACTACTTGAAAGCTCACCATCGCCGCCAGCTCTGGGATCACCGGATTGATCTTTCCCGGCATGATCGACGACCCCGGCTGCAGCGCGGGCAGATTGATCTCCGCCAGCCCGGTGTTAGGTCCCGACGAGAGCAGGCGCAGGTCATTGGAGATGCGGATCACCTCCAGCGCCAGGTTGCGCAGGCTGCCGCTCACCGCCGCCATGGCGAAATTGGACTGCATGGCATAACGCATGTCGTCGGCTGCAACCAGCTTCTCTCCGGAGATTCTCGCCAGGCTGGCGACGGCTTTCTTGCGGTACGCCGGATGCGTATTCAGGCCGGTGCCTACGGCCGACCCCCCCAACCCCAGTTCGCGCAGATACTCGGCGGTCTGGCGAATGGCCTGGGCGGCACGGCGAATCGCTACCCCATAAGCCGCGAATTCCTGCCCCAGGCGAATCGGGACCGCATCCTGCATGTGCGTCCGGCCCGACTTCAGCACCTCCCAGAACTCCTTGCCTTTAACGTCGAAGCTCCCGGCGAGGGAATCCAGTACGGGATAGAGCCTTTCGAGTTCAAGCAGCGCTGCCAGCCGCATGGCCGTAGGAAAGACGTCGTTGGTGGACTGCCCGTAGTTCACATGGTCGTTGGGGTGCACGACGGAGTAATCGCCCAGCGCTCCCCCCAGAAGCTGGATGGCGCGATTGGCAATCACCTCGTTGGCGTTCATGTGGAAGCTCACGCCCGCCCCGGCCTGAAACACGTCCACCAGGAACTGGTCGTGGAACTTTCCCTCCTGCACTTCCCGCGCCGCCTGCAGAATGGCATTGGCTCTATGCTCGTCCACCAGTCCGAGTTCCTTGTTGGCCTCGGCGGCGGCCTGCTTCACCATGGCAATCGCGCGGATCAGCGTGGGATGCCCTCGCATGCCGGAGATGGGAAAGTTCTCTATAGCTCGCGCCGTCTGGATACCGTAGTAAACGCCGGCCGGGATTTCTTTTGCGCCCAGGGAGTCCTTTTCGGTGCGCACCGGAGTGCTGGCTGCGGACATGGCATGCTCCTGCGGGCCGGAGCTTCTGCGGCCAGGCAGCCGGCCTGCTCCGCTATAGTAACCGCACCCGCCGGCTGTTGTGGGGCTCCAGGGCCGGTTGTCTTTCCCGCAACTTCTCTCTCTCGTGGGTTACTGCCGACGGTCAACTTTTAATGCCCGCTTGACGAAAATGGTGAAAACCGCTGCGGGTCCCCGGCATCCAAACCGATTGAAGTATGTGCTGGCGGGGTTGGCCGAGGCAAATTTCGCCGGAAGGGCGTAAGTTTCACGTTTTTTCGGCGGTATAATGACGTCAGCGCGTCATTCTGGATGGAGATTAAGTTCCGCTGCCCGAAGCGGATGCTTGGAAACGGGAGTTTGTATGAAGTTTCGCGCCCTAACGCTTGTGTTTGCACTTCTGTGCACTTCGATGCCCATTGGTGCTTATGCAGCCGATACTACTTCCAAGAATGCCGAGAAGACGGATCAGGATCCCAAGCCGGATCAGGAGCACTACGATGCCTCCAAGATCAAGGCAGGAAGTCTGGAAGACGTTTCCGCCATCGGCAACCGGGACATCGGCGGCAGAGGAATGGGTGACTGGTATTCCCTGGAAAAAGAGATCCGCATCGGCAAGGAATACTCGCAGCAGGTCGAAGCCAGCGTCAAACTCGTCCAGGACCCGGTCATCAACGAGTACGTAAACCGCATCGGCCAGAACATTGTCCGCAACTCGGACGCCAAGGTCCCCTTCACCATCAAGGTGATCGATTCCGACGAGGTCAACGCCTTTGCTCTGCCCGGCGGCTTCTTCTACGTGAACACCGGTTTGATCCTGGCCGCCGACAATGAAGCGGAACTGGCGGGCGTGATGGCGCACGAGATTGCTCACGTTTGCGCCCGGCACGCTATGCGCGAGATGACGCGCAGCCAGCTCGCTAACCTGGCCACCATCCCGCTGATTTTTCTGGGAGGCGGCATCGGGATGGCGGTGCGCAGCGCCGCCGGTTTCGGTCTGCCTCTCACCTTCCTGACGTTCAGCCGCGGCTTCGAGGCCGAGGCGGACTACCTCGGTGTGCAGTACATGTATGCCGCGGGATATGACCCGCAAGCGTTCATCAGCTTCTTCGAGAAGATTCAGGCCAAGGAAAAGGAGAAGCCCGGAACCCTGGCCAAGGCGTTCTCTACCCATCCCCAGACTCCCGACCGCATTGAGAAGTCGCAGGAGGAGATCGCCACCATTCTGCCGCCTCGCGATGAGTACATCGTGGATACCTCGGAATTCGAACAGGTTAAGGCACGGCTGGCCCGGTTGGAGAACCACCGGAAAGTTTCTCCGGATAACCAGGACGAGAACCGTCCCACCCTGCGCCGGACGACTTCCAGCGACAAGCAGGACGGCGGTTCCGATCAGAAGGATGACGGCCGGCCTACGTTGAAGCGCCGCGACTAGCTCATACTTGGTCAAAATGTTAAGCCCGGCAAAGGCCGGGCTTTTTCTTTAGTGGGATATCCAGCCATGAAAGCGCGCTTTGCCGCCGCCGAATGTGTCGAAGGGTCTGCTGCCTCTGCCCGACCGGCCGGATAGCCCGGCTCGGAGTTATCATGAAGCTTGGGAAGAAGTTTTGGAAACAGGAGGAATGCCCCCCATGCCCCAGTTCGTCTCCGCTCCCCCCCGCCAGGAATTATGGCCTGCCCTCCCGCTGAATGAGTGGAGTGACACCTACGAAACCCTCCATATGTGGACGCAGATTGTCGGCAAGGTGCGCATGGAACTCAGCCCGCCGCAAAACCACTGGTGGCACGTGCCGTTCTATGTGAGTGCCCGCGGATTGACCACCACTTCCATCCCTTGCGGCGCGGGCCTGCTGGAGTTCGAGTTCGATTTTCTGGAGCACAAGCTGCACGTCCGCGCCAGCAGCGGATCCGACGGGGAAATCGCCCTGCGGCCCCGCTCGGTGGCCGATTTCTATGCTGAACTGATGGGAGTGTTGCGCGACCTCAAGATTCCCGTAAGCATCAACCCGCGCCCCCAGGAGGTTGCCAATCCCGTCCCCTTCGATCAGGATACGGTGCACGCTTCCTACGATCCCGAGTATGCCCACCGCTTCTGGAGAGTCCTGCTGAGTTGCAACCCGGTGTTCCAGGAATTTCGCGGGCGATTTTCCGGCAAGAGCAGCCCCGTACACTTTTTCTGGGGAAGCTTCGATCTAGCGGTCACGCGCTTCAGCGGACGTCGCGCCCCCGAGCGTAAGGGAGTGATCTCCCGCGAGGCCTATTCCCACGAGTGCAGCAGCGTGGGCTGGTGGCCGGGCGGCGGCGGGGCCGTCGATGGTCCGGCGTTCTACGCCTATCACGTGCCGGAGCCCGATGGGTATTCGGCGAAGAAGGTAGATCCTGCGTCCGCCTACTATCACCCTCAGTTGCGGGAATTCATCCTGATGTATGAGGATGTTCGCGGCGCCGCTTATCCCGAGTCGTTCTTGATGGACTTCCTCCAGAGCACCTACGAGGCTGGGGCTACGCTGGCGGGCTGGGACCGGGAGGCGCTGGAGCGAAAGATACCCGCGGCTCCTGCGGCATAAGCAAAGCCTGCCTCGCAAGCGGCTTAAGAGCCTTTCCATCTGCCCAAAAAACTCAGAACCGGTGGCGCGGGCCTTCAGGCCTGCGCCGGCCGCCGAACCCGAGTGAAGGCTTTAGCCTCTGAGGTGCGCCCCAGGTTTTTCCCGAACTTATTCAGCTCCCGAAAGGAGCAACCTTCTATTGCGTAGGAGCCTTTCAGGAAGCTGCTTCGCCCCCGACTGCCTCTCCAATCCAAGCCAGATACTCGGCGCTGCCGCCCTCCACCGCAATCTCCAGGTACTCCGGCAGCTCATAGCAGTGCAGCCGACGGAGGGTCGCTTGGACCCGTTCCACGGCGGTCGCGGTCGTCTTAATCACCAGGAGCCACTCGGCGGCGGTTTCCACCGCTCCCTTCCACCGATAAACGGATTCCACCGGGCCCACGATATTTACGCACGCTGCCTCGCGGGCATCTACCAGGGCGCGCGCGAGCCGCTGCGCTTCCTCGCGGCTGCCGGTCGAAGTGAAAACAATCTTTGCTTCAGTCATCATTTAGAATTCTCGGTTACGGTTTGCGCTGCGATTGTATCTGTGTCTGTCCGGACCGCAGCAGCAACCGCGAAGGGAGACGCCAATCATGCCCGTTCCAACACCCGTTGCAGCACCCGTTCCCACATTCGTTCCCATCAAGTTCGGCACCTCAGGCTGGCGCGGAATCATCGCCGACGACTTTACCTTCGCCCGGGTACGACTCGCAGTGCAGGGAATTGCCCGATATGTGGCTTCCCAGAAGCCGCAGGGAGCCTCGGTCGTCGTCGGACGCGACCCGCGTTTTCTGGGAGAGACCTTCGTCTCCATGGCGGCGGAAATCCTGGCGGCGCACGGCATTACTCCCAAGGTAATTGCCGAGCCGGCGCCCACTCCGGCCATTGCCTATGAGACGGTGCGCGTGGGCGCCGACGGAGCCATCAACTTTACCGCCTCGCATAATCCGCCCGAATACAGCGGCCTGAAATTTTCCACGCCCGACGGGGCTCCCGCGCTTCCCGAGGTCACGACGAAGATCGAAGCTGAAATTGCCGCCCTTGCCGAAGCCGAGGGAGAGAAATTGCCCGGCGGTCCCACTGCGAAGGCGGAGAACATCGATCCCAAGGCTGCGTACCTCAAGCGCCTGCAAGAGATCATTGATCTGAAGGCTATCCTCAAGTCGGGGCTGCACGTGGCCTATGATTCTCTTTGGGGCGCCGCGCGCGGCTACCCGGACGGCCTGCTGCGCGAACAGGGCATCAAGGTGGTCACCGTACACGATACTCGCGATGTTCTGTTTGGCGGCCATGCCCCGGAGCCGGACGGCGAATTTCTGAACGACCTGCGGGAGAAAATGCGCCAGTCCGGCGCGGCCATAGGCATGGCCACCGATGGCGACGCGGATCGTTTCGGCATTGTGGATCAGGATGGGACCTTCATCCAGCCGAACTACGTTATCGCCCTGCTGTTCGACTATCTGGTGGAAACCCGCGGGTGGCGCAACGGCGTGGCCAAGTCCGTTGCCACCACCAACCTCATCAATGCCCTGGCCCAGCATTACAACGTTCCCCTCTACGAAACCCCGGTGGGCTTCAAATACATCGGAGAGCTCATCATCCAAGACAAAATCGCCATTGGCGGAGAAGAGAGCGCCGGTCTGACCATCCGCTATCACGTTCCCGAGAAAGATGGCGTGCTGGCCGGTTTGCTGTGCTGCGAGATGGTGGCGGTGCGCGGTGAGTCCCTTTCCAGGCAACTGGAAAAGCTTTTTGCTAAGGTTGGTTCCTTTTACCCCAAGCGCGACAACTTCCGCTTGACGCCCGAGGTGAAAGCGAAGTTCACTACCAAGTTAGCCTCCGATCCCAAGGAAATCGACGGACGCGTGGTCACTCAAATTGTCCGCACCGACGGAGCCAAGCTGCTGTTTGCCGATGGCTCCTGGGTCTGCTATCGGCTTTCGGGTACGGAGCCGGTGGTCCGGGTCTATACGGAGGCGCGCACGCCGACCGATCTGGAGGAGTTGAGCGCCGCCGCCGAGCGCTGGGTGATGGCGTAAGCGCTACAAGAGTTACGAAGTACACAGCATGAATTTTTCTTCTGGAATCAACGAGCATCTGGCAAACCTGCGCAGGCTGGGCGACTCTTTAAGCCGGGACTCTGAATGGCGGGAGAACTGGAGGGGGTCGTTCGCGGCGTATCGGCGCAAGCTGGCCACCGTGGGCGTGGCTGTCCTGGCGCTGTTGTTTGCCTATCATGTGGTCTTTGGTGAGAACGGAATGCTAGCTTACGGCCACAAACGGCAGGAGTATCGCCAGTTGCAGCTCGATATCAACCGCTTGCAGAAAGAAAACCGGGAGGTTGCCGACCACAACAAAGCCTTGCAGTCGGACCCGGAAGCGATTGAGCGCGAAGCGCGGGAACAGCTTCGCTATGCCAGGCCGAACGATATTGTCGTGGTCTTGCCGGGCAAACAGGGGGAGGCTCCGGCGGGCGACGCCAGCGCGCAGAACAACGCCAGCGCACAAAAGCCCTGATCCGCTCGTCTCCGGCGGCATCTCGGGAAGCTCAGATGGACTCCACTTTTGAAGAGAATCCCTTTGGGACGTCCGCAACCGAGTGCCTTCCACCTCTCTGCCTTGTGCAGTTTTCCGTCCGGAGTAGAATGTTGGGGGTGAACCCGTAGCGTATTGTCGAGGATGGTGAGCGCGCGGATTATGAATTCATGTCTTAAAGCGGCTATAGCCGTAACTTGCAAGGAGTACGAAACGATGATGAAAAAATCCGGTTTTCTGTTGGTTGCTGTTGTGTTGCTGGCGGGCACGTTTGCGTTCGCCGCGGAAAAAGGCTCCTGGACGGGGCTTGTCTCCGACTCGAACTGCGCCTTGACCAGCCACGCGGCTGACGCCCAATGCGTCATGAAGTGCATCAATGGTGGCGCCAAGGCAGTGCTGGTGACCCCGCAGAAGAGCGTTCTGGAAATCACGAATCCGGACTCGATTAAAGGTCATGAAGGCCAGATGGTGAAGATCACCGGAAGCCTAGACGGCAGTCAGCTCACCGTGGAAAACCTCCAGACGGCCAAAGCAAACGCCAAGCCTGCGCAACATTAAAACGCCCTTGCTGTCCGGAAGAAATTGAATGGAGACCGGCCGCATTCGGCCGGTCTTTTTCTTACTGCCACTTCTGCTCTGCCGTTGCGAACACACGCTCAGGATTTGTCATTCCGAGCGGAGCGAGAAATCTGCTTTCTCCTGATTCTCTACTCCCGCGACTGCGCGGCGCGTCTGGCTGCATCTGCCTTCAGCGCATTACGCCTTCCACCGGCGAACTGGCCGTGGCATAGAGCTTCTTCGGCATGCGCCCCGCCAGATATGCCTTTCGCCCGGCCACAATGGCATGTTTCATGGCTTCGGCCATCAGGACGGCATCCCTGGCGGCCGCGATGCCGGTGTTCATCAGCACCGCGTCCGCTCCCAGTTCCATGGCAATAGCGGCATCGGAGGCCGTTCCCACCCCGGCGTCCACAATCAGGGGAACGGAAAGCTTTTCCCGCAGGATCAGGATGTTGGCCTGGTTCTGAATTCCCATGCCGCTGCCGATCGGTGCTCCCAGCGGCATGATCGCGCTGGCTCCAGCGTCAATTAGCCGCTTCGCAACCACAATATCATCTGAGGTATAAGGCAGAACCGTAAAGCCTTCCTTCACCAGCACGCGGGTGGCTTCAATCGTCGCCTGGACGTCCGGATAGAGCGTCTCCTGGTCGCCGATGACCTCGATCTTCACCCAGTCGGAAAGACCCACCTCGCGCCCCAGCCGCGCCGTGCGGATGGCTTCCTCCGCCGTATAGCAGCCGGCGGTATTGGGCAGCAGAAAATACTTCGCCGGATCGATATAGTCGAGCAGAGACTCCTTGCTCCGATCCAGTCCTACCCGCCGCACCGCCACCGTAACCATCTCCGCCCCGCTGGCTTCCAGTGCGCGCGCGGTCTCCTGAAAGGAACGGTACTTCCCCGTGCCCACGATCAGCCGGGATTGGAACTGCCTGCCTGCGATAACCAGAGCGTCGCTCATGCCAGTATTTTACCGCCTCGGAGGATATGCAGACGTAGGCCCGAAGTCCGGAGCGTGGACGGCAAAAGCCCTGACCACTACGGACATAAAGGACACGAAGGACATGACCGAGACGAGAACAGTAAGGGTGCACCTGCCCCTCTGTGATTCTCCATGTCTTCTGTGGTTAATCTTTTCCGCTCACGGTGTCGGTTTGAGTCTCCTCATAGAGCCCGACAATTTGCTCGTGATAGCGTCTTTCCACCGCTTGGCGGCGCAGCTTCATGGAAGGCGTCAGGGTTCCATCTGCCATGCTGAGAGGCTGAGGCAGAACAAGAAATTTCTTCAGCTTCTCAAACTGCGCCAGGGTTTCGTTCAAATCTTCCACGATGCCGGCGTAGAGCGCTTGCGTGGCCGGGTTCTCCACCAGCATGGCGCGATCGGAGAAGGGTAATCCTCTGCTCCGTGCCCATGCTTCCAGCGCGGGAAACGCCGGAATCAGGACTACGGACGGGAACTTGCGGCGTTCGCCAATCACCACCGCTTCTTCCACAAACGGGCTAAGCTTCAGGCGGGCTTCGATGGGCTGCGGCGCAATGAATTTTCCGCCTGAGGTCTTGATGAGATTTTTCTTGCGGTCGGTGACGCTCAGGAATCCATCTTCATCGAGGCGTCCGATATCGCCGGTGGCGAACCAGCCGTCCACGAAAGCCTCCCGTGTCTCCTGCGGAAGGTTCCAATAACCGCTGAAAACTGAAGGTCCGCGCACCAGAATTTCGCCATCTTCCGCAATGCGTACCTGCAGGTTGGACAGCGGCTTGCCCACGGTTCCCAGCTTGTGCGCTCCGGGCGTATTGACGGCGATTACGGGCGAGGTCTCTGTCAATCCATAGCCTTCGTGAATACGGATGCCCACGCAGGCAAACCACTCGGCGAGGTGGCGTCCCAGGGGCGCGCCGCCCGAGATGTAGATTCGAACCTCGCCTCCCATGCCCTGCCGCACTTTGGAGAACAGCAGCTTGTCCGCGATCTTCCAGTCCAGCGAACTGGGAATCTTCCCCGCCAGGGTCTCCTCCAGATGGCCTCGGCCTGTCTTCAGCGCCCAGGCGATCCCATGCCGCTTCACTCCCTTGGCTTGCTGCTCAACTTTGTCCTTGAGCTTTTCATAGAGCCGGGGGACGGCGACGAAGATGGTGGGTCGAATCTCCTGCAGGAATTGCGGCACGCTCTCGATATGCGGGCAGTAGGCGATAGTCACGCCGCGATGGAGCATGCCCAGATCGACATGCCGTGCGGTCACGTGGGAGAGCGGCAAAAATGACAGGTGGCGGTCTCCTTGTCCCACGTCGAACTCCGCCAGCGAGCACTCTTCGTTGCTGATCAGATTGCGATGCGTGAGCATCACTCCCTTCATCTCGCCGGTAGTCCCTGAGGTGTAGATGATCGTTGCCAGGTCCTCCGCCCGCACCGTCAGCACTTGAGCCTCGAACTCAGGATCCGGCTCCTGTGAGATGCTCTCCATCCAGGGACCCATGGTCTCGGCTCCCGAGCCGGCCAGGGTCAGGGTCCATGCTCACCACCTGCTCGACGGGAACGTGCGCCCGGATCTCGCAGAACTTCTCAAGCTGCTCCGAGGAGGATAGAAATAGCGCGCGCGCCCCGGAATCGCGCAGCAGCCACGCTATCTGCTCGGGAGTAAGCGTGGGATAGATGGGAACGGTAACCGCCCCGATCGTCATGATGGCCAGGTCGGCGATCATCCACTCCGGCCGGTTCTCGCTCAGGATGGCAACCCGATCCCCTTTGCTGATGCCCCGGGAGAGCAGCGTGCGGGCCACCGCGGCGACGCGGCGATAGCAGCTCGCGCGAGCTGATGGGGACCCACTGGGCCGCCTGCTTGTGCATGAGCGCGCGCTCGAGGTTCAGTGCCGAGCGCTGGCCTGGAGAAGAGTTCGCTGATGTTCTGCATGATCCCGCTTCAATCTACTTCCAACCCGCGGAAGATGTAAACCACACTGCGCCACGGCGGGAGTTGGTCGGAATCTCGCCGTTGGCAACAAAAGAGCCCTGCCCGAAGGCAGGGCCGAGCGGGAGCAGAACAGCTTATTGATTTTGAGAAGGTTCTGGCGGAGCGCCTTCCTGGCCTCGCGGCCCGCGTCCTTGCCGCCCCATCTGGTCGAACTTCTCTTTTTGCTCGTCGGTGAGTACGTCGCGAATTTTGCCGCGAGTGGTTTTCATGATGTCCTGCATCTTGCCGCGCCGGTCTTCCTGGCTCAGAGAAGAGTCGTCGCGCAGGGCCGACATCTGTGTGCGCTGGTCCTGGAGAATGGCTTCAACTTTGGTTTTCTGGTCGGGAGTAAGGTTCAACTGCTCGGCCAGCCGGTCGGCATTCATCATCATGCCGCGTCCCCCTGCGTCCGCCTCCGCCTTCAGGCCCCATACCCTCGCCCGGCCCTTGCGCCGCGGCCAGCATGGTCCCGAACATCACGACAACGAGCACAAGTAGCAGGTGTTTCAATTTCATTGGTGGGTGCCTCCTTTGGCACTTATGGGGAAAAGCTGCTGAAGATGTTTCAGTAGCATTCCCCAGGTAAACCCGATGCATTGCGAAAAGGTTCGAAATTATTTTTGAGGAGAACGATTGAAGCAGAAAGGCCCTCGCTTTTCCGTTCTGCACTTACTTCTTCGAACTTGCGGTGGCGTTCTGATAGCCAGGGAGCATGATGCGCTCCACCGAGGTGGCCTTGCCGGTGGTGGGGTCGCATTCGATCAGCACCCCGCAGAATTGCACGTCTCCCTCGGCTGCTTCCCAGCGCGCCGGCATTTGCGTGAGGAATCGTTGCAGTACCAGTTCCTTCTGCACGCCGATGACGCTGTCATACGGGCCGGTCATTCCCACGTCGGTTTGAAACGCCGTGCCCCCAGGGAGAACCCGCGTGTCCGCCGTCGGAATGTGGGTATGCGTACCCAGCACGGCGGTGACGCGTCCGTTCAGATACCAGCCCATGGCAACTTTCTCCGAAGTGGCTTCGGCATGAAAGTCCACCAGAATGACCTTAGCTTGGATCTGCGCCAGCAGGTCGTCAGCCTTGCGGAACGGGTCGTCATTGTCGGGAAGAAACACGCGCCCTTGCAGATTGACCACCGCATAGGGCACGCCGCCGCGGGTGGTCCCTTCATACACTCCATGTCCCGGCGTGCCGGAAGGATAATTCGCCGGACGCAGCACGCGCGCCGCCCCGCCGTCAGCGTTTTGGAAAAACTCAATGATCTCGCGCTTGTCCCAGATGTGATTTCCCGTGGTGAGGACGTCGATTCCAAGGTCCAACAGTTCGTCCACCAGGAGCGGGGTCAGACCGAATCCCCCGGCGGCGTTTTCGCCGTTGGCGATCAGCAAGTCCACTTTGCGGGTGGAAACCAGTTCAGGCAGCAGTTGCTTGCAGATGGTCCGCCCCGGCCTGCCGAAGATGTCACCGACAAAAAGAATTCGCACGGTAACAGTGTAGCAACCTGCTCTTCCACAGAGGACATAGAGGACTCAGAGGTCTTCAGGTCCTCGTGATGAGAGTGTAGGATGTTTCGCCGTCATCTCGAACGGAGTCAGGAATCTGCGCTGGTCACACCAACAGCGATGAGCTCCGGGCGGCGGCCCACATCTTCCTGTGGCAAAAGAGAAAAGTCCGAGGGCTATCATCTCCTCTGTGTTCTGCGTCGTGGAGTTATTCCACTTCCAGAATCCTCCCCGCTGCCAGATCGCGCACCAGCCCGGCATCGGCTTCCAGAAAGTCGTATTCTGGCAACTCCGTCCGGTCCACCCATTGCACATCCCGAAAAATCCGGTTCTGAATCTCTCCGTGGTACTCCCGCACCAGGTGAAAGCGAAGCTCAACCGCGCCCCCGGACTTGTACGTATGCCGGACGCGAACCAGTTCGTCACCAATTGCGGCATCGATCCCCAGTTCTTCCTCCAACTCCCGGCGCAGGGCGTCGCGGGGTTGCTCGCCAGTTTCGATCTTTCCTCCGGGGAATTCCCACTTCAGCGGCAGCGGCTGGTGCTCGGTCCGCTGGCAGATGAGCAGCTTTCAGTCCTTCACGATGAATGCCGCCACCACTTGCTTCATGGCTTCGCAGTCTCCGCGCTCGGGCCGGAGACGCACCCGGTGAAGGTAAAAGCGTATGCCGCCAGGCCGGGCATGGACGTCGCCAGTTCCAGCGTGTGCTCTCCGAATTGATGATTGTCCACCAGGGCATACATGCGGGGACGGCGCACTACCACCAGCGATTGCTCCCGCGCACCCTCGCTTCGGAATTCGGTATCTGCCGTGGCCTGGTCGCGTCCAAGCGGCTTGCCGTCCTGAAGCACCAAAAGTTCCGCGGAAGAAGCCCGGTTCGATGCCATCACCAGGTTCACCGCTGCGGCTGAATAGCGCAGGACGATGCGATTGGTCTCGGCGCCATCGCCCGACACTTCGACAAACTCGGCACTGGACGACCACCGTCCCGCAAGGTAGAACACGTTCTCTTCGGGCTCGCCGGCGAAGCTATAGTCGCCGGTTCGGTCTTCCTGAAATCCTCCAGGATTGCCGATGCGCCCGCGGCGCTGGCCAAGGTAGAGCTCCGGAGAAGCCTGGTAGCAGACCGCCCCCGGCTGATCTTCGGGGCGCACCGGCTCCAGAACGGGTGGAAGCTCGAGCCCGGGATTGGCTTCCAGTAGCAATTCCTGAATTGTCCGTTCGGTTTCTTGATATGCGCCCTCACCAAGATGCACGTAGCGGGCGTAGCCCTCCTTATCGATGAGGTATTTGGCGGGCCAGGCGCGGTTGGCGAATGCGTTCCACAACTCGTAGTTGCTATCGGAAACGATGGGATACTCCAGCCCAAACTCCCGGATGCCGCGCTCCACGTTGCTTTCGTACTGCGCGAAGGTAAATTCAGGAGTGTGCACGCCGATGACCGCCAGCCCCAGGTCTCGGTAGCGCTGGTGCCACGCCTTCAGGTAGGGCAGGGTGCGGATGCAGTTCACGCAGGTGTAGTCCCAGAAATCGATCAGAACCACCTTGCCGCGAAGCTGCCGCAGGCTCAGCGGAGGAGAGTTAAACCATAGACGTCCGATTTCCGGTGCGCGCACGGTGCGGGGTTCGATTTTCATAGCGCGAGAGACATTACAACACAGCCCCATAGGAGCGCCCCTACAGGCTGCATTTGCAATCTCTGGGGTGACAAGGGCGGGCCAAGTGCTTAGAATTTCCTTTATGCGCAGGCTGTTATCGATTGTGGGATGTGCGGTCCTGTTCAGCTCGTTCGCGATGGCCGCCGACCAGTACGCCGACCTGAATTTCATGGTGGTGCGGGCGAAGAGCGGGAAACCGATCGCCTACGCTGCCGTGATTCTCCATCCCCTCGACGATCAGGGAAGGCAGGAGAAGAATAGCGGACTGCAGCTCAAGACCGATTCCGAGGGCAAGGCCGAGTTCCGCGGTGCTCCCTATGGAAAGTTGCGAGTGCAGGTGATCGCCCCCGGCTACCAGACCTTCGGCGAGGACTACGATATCGATCAGCCGACGAAGGAAATCAGCATCGAGATGGAGCGGCCTCAGAAGCAGTATTCCATCTACGACCAGCCCCAGCAGAAACAACCCCAGCCGAAGCAGCCCTGAAACTTTCCGTTTGAGTTTCCGTTGGAGTGCTCGGGATCAACTTCGCGCCGAAAGCAGCCGCAGGAATTCTTCTTCCTTCAAGCGATACTTGAAGGCCTTGCGCCCCTGGATGAACACGACCGGAACATCGTCGTTGAACTGGCGAACCAGTTTCGGGTCGCTGTCGATGTCGATTTCCTCAAGCTGAAACGCGGCGCGCAGCCCCAGGCGCGCGAGGGATGCTTTCATTTCATCGCAAAGATGGCAGCCTTGGCGGGTGTAGAGGATGACCTGGGGCAAAGGATTATGCATGGGCGTGGGTGAGCGAAGGGGCGTCGGCAACCAGGAAGCGCTCCATCTCCTCGGCTTCCATCTGCGGAAGCCGGTTCCAGCGAGACTTTGCCCAGGCCCACGGAATATTGAACAGCAGAACCCTGGGACTGAACTTGGACGAGCTGTGAATCCAGCAGGAGTGGGTGCACCAGCACTGCGCGCCAGGAATGGCGGCGACCTCCTGCTGCATGGCTTGCGAGTGCAGGGCCGCGCTCAGGTCAAAGCCGTAATCCGCGAGCTGGCCAAGTTTGGGGCGCAACTCGCAGGAGCGAAACGTCCCATCGTGATCCACCACGACAGTGGTTTGCCCGGCGGTGCAGCGCATGGGCCAGGCGCTGTTGCTGTAATGGTTTTGCTCGTGAATGTCAAAGTGTAACTTGATGTTTCCCAGGTACCAGGCGCGGGCCAGCGAGCGCGCCGGCCGTGGCAGGTGGGCGAATAGCTGCTTGGAATAGCGCTCGTGAAACCAGAGCAGACGGCGGTGCAGAACGCGAAGCTCTTCCACCGGGAGCTTCTTGAGCTCTGGGTCCATGGGATTACCACGGATGATTTCGAAATAGTGTCCGCTGGAGTCGGTATCGCGCAGCATTTCCAGCCCCAGCTGCACCAGTTCCTGGTAGTTGTCGCGGGTGACGCAGCTGACCACATTGCGCCGCAGGCGGCGAATGCCTCCCCAGCGCCCCGCCGCCAGGTCCATGGCCTCGATCGTCTTGCGAAAGTTGTTCGGCACTCCCCGCAGGACGTCGTGGGTGTTGGCCAGGCCGTCGAGGGAGAAGTTCAGGTCGATGGCCAGTTCCGGACAGCGCTCAAGCAGACTATCGATCACGCTCTGCATGCGCTCGGGCAGAAGGCCGTTGGTGGGCAGATTGATGTGGCGGACGCCGTTGTTCTGGTAAAAGAGCTCGACAATCTCCGCCAGCTCCTTGCGCAGAAAGGGTTCACCCCCGGAAATCCAGAGTTTGTGAAAGCGCGGAGCGGTGCGGCTCAGGGATTCCAATTGCGCGAAGCTAAGGTCGCGGCCCTGGTTCAGCTCGTCCCAGTAAAAGCAGGTACGGCATTTGGAATTGCACGCGGAGGTGACAAACAGAAAGAGCGACTCCAACTGCAGCGGACGAAAGATGCCCCGCGCATACTGGATGTAAGAGAAGGCCACGGGCTGATTATAGGGCAGGCAACACAACTGTGCCGGGGCGGAGATTCTCCGTGCACTCCGGCTGCGCAACCAACAGCCGCGTGAGGGCGGACGCCCTCGTCCGCCTCTTCGAACCATTGAGCGGAACTTTGAGAAACAGGTATGGTTATGGATATGTACTCCCCCCAGGTCCTCAATCACTTCCAAAGCCCGCGCAACATAGGAGACCTGAACGACGCGACCGCCAGCGCCCAGGTTGAAAATCCTGCCTGTGGTGACGTGATGCGTCTGAGCATCCGTGTGGAAGGTGGCACGATTGTGGCCGCCGCATTTCGGGCGCAGGGTTGCGTTCCCTCGGTCGCCTGCGGCTCGCGGCTCACGGAGATGTTGAAGGGCCTGACCCTAGCCGAGGCGCGCGACCTCAAGCGCGAGCAACTGGTGCAGGATCTGGGCGGGCTGCCGGAAGCCTCCACGCATGCTGGGCACCTGGCCATGGATGCCCTGCGGGCGGTGCTGGCGAGGATGAGCCCGGTTCAGAGTGGCAACCAGGGCGGAGTGGCCCCGGCCTGAAGGCCAGGCGAAATTGTCTCGACTCGGAGCTGCTTTTTCACGACAATGTGCGCTGCAAATGCGGGCCGACGGCGCCCGCGTGGCCGTCTGCGCCAAAAAACAGTACCCGACGCAAGGACCCGGGCCATCCGGTCGACTCATTGAATTGATCATTGATTCAGGGATTCAAGGGATTTCCGGCAGCGATCACCAGGCAACTCGACTCGCGGACAAGGAGCGGAGCATGACTGTGACGAAATGGGCCCATTCGATGACGGTATTGACACTCATTCTGGCGCTGGCAGCGCTGCCCCAGGCGCTGAAAGCGCAGGCTGCTAACCAGGTCAACATCGATGCCGACGATATTGGAGGCGTGGTCACCAGCGCCAAGGGACCCGAGGCCGGTGTCTGGGTGATTGCGGAAACCACCGACTTGCCGACGCGCTACAACAAAATTGTGGTCACCGACGACCAGGGACGCTACGTCCTGCCCGACTTGCCCAAAGCGGAGTATGAGGTTTGGGTGCGCGGCTATGGTCTGGTGGACTCGGAGAAAGTTTCGGCACAGCCGGGACAGCATCTCGACCTGAAAGCAGTCCTTGCTCCCAATGCTAAAGCGGCAGCGCAGTACTATCCGGCGGCCTACTGGTATGCCCTGATGAAGGTGCCGGAGAAAAGCGAGTTCCCGGGCACCGGAAATTCCGGCAACGGCATCAATCCCGAGATCAGGAGCCAGGGAGAGTGGCTGCACACAATCAAGACCGACAGTTGCCAGAGCTGCCATCAGGTGGGCAATCATTACACGCGCACCATTCCCAAGGAATTCGATACCTTCGGCTCCTCGGCGAAAGCCTGGCAACGCAGACTGCAGTCCGGGCAAGCTGGCGGCAACATGATGAGCACCCTCAGCCACCTTGGAATGCGCCGCGCCACCGAGATGTTCGGAGACTGGACTGACAGGATTGCGGCAGGGGAGTACCCGCAGGTGGCGCCTCCGCGGCCCCAGGGCGTGGAGCGCAACGTGGTCATCACCCAGTGGGACTTCGCCGATCCCACGGCCTATCTGCACGACATTATCTCTACCGACAAGTGGAATCCCAGAATGAACGCCAACGGTCCTATCTTCGGCTCGCTGGAACTCAGCCATGACTACCTGCCGGTGCTGGATCCCACGACCAATACCGCCAGCAAGATCGAAATTCCCGTGCCTCCAGAGACTCCCCGGGCGTCCCCGGAGAAGCCGCTGCAGCCTTCACACTTCTGGGGCGACGTCGGTATCTGGGACAGCAGGGCGAATGTGCACAATCCTATGATCGGCCCGCAGGGACGCTGGTGGATTACGGCTGCGGTGCGCGGCTCGGAAAATCCCGCGTTCTGCAAGGCCGGCTCGGACAACGTTTCGGCCAAACTTACCCCGGTCGATAACGCCTTCCGGCACCTGGCGATGTATGACCCCAAGAGCAAGCAATGGCACATGATCCCCACCTGCTTCGCCACCCATCACTTGGTCTTCGCCAGGGACGCCGACAATACGCTCTACACCAGCGGAGCCCGTGTGCTGGGCTGGCTGAATACCAGGATGTATGACAAAACCGGCGACGCGGAAAAGTCGCAGGGCTGGACGGCCATGGTCGTCGACTACAACGGCAATGGCAAGCGCGATGACTACGTTGAGGCCGGCCAGACGCCCGATCCGAAAAAGGACTTGCGGATCGGGGGCGCAACCTACGGCGTCATGCCCGCGCCCGATGGCTCAGTGTGGGTTACCATCACAGGCTTCCCCGGTGCAATCGTTCGCGTCGTTCCCGGCAAGAATCCCCCAGCCACGGCTCTTTCGGAAATTTATGAGCTTCCCATGAAAGACGCGATCACGCCGGTGGAGGGGTACTCGCCTCGCGGAATCGACGTGGACGCCAACAACATAGTCTGGGTGCCACTGGCCAGCGGGCACCTGGCGAGCTTTGATCGCAGCAAATGCAAAGGTCCTTTGAACGGACCGAAAGCCACCGGACAGCAGTGTCCCGAGGGCTGGAAGTTCTACACCTATCCCGGACCGCAGTTCTCCAACGTGAAAGACCCGGGCAGCGTGGAAGCCAGTTACTACGACTGGGTGGATCTGTTCGATACCTTCGGGCTGGGAAAGAATACTCCCATGGGAACCGGGAACCAGTCCGACGCCTTGTTCGCGCTGAATCGGCAGACGGGAAAGTTCATTACCCTGCGGGTGCCCTATCCCATGAACTTTTTTGCCAAAGGCATCGACGGCAGAATCGACGATCCCAACGCGGGCTGGAAGGGCAGAGGACTGTGGGCAACCTATGGGACGCGGGCGCCGTTCCACAGCGAAACCGGGAAGGGAACTACCGCCAAGGTCGTGCACTTCCAGCTTCGGCCGGATCCACTGGCCAACTGACCGGAACTGCGCAGCTCCTCGCCCGCATCGCGGGAGCGGTCGGATGGGTTGCGCCTGGCTTGTCGAAAGTGAACCGAAAAGGGTGCGGCGGACGCGCTCCTGAAGATTGCGCGTCCGTCGACGTACAATCTCGCAAAGGCACCCTTATGAGCACGAACAAGGTTCCGCTGGTATCGACCGTATCCCGCACTGAGCAGGTCTTTCCCAAGCTCACCCAGCACCAGATTTCGCGCCTCGCCGCGCACGGGCATTTGCGTGCCGTCCAGCCGGGCGAGGTGCTGGTTGAGCAGGGAAGCAGCGTCATTCCGTTCTTTGTTGTCATGCAGGGCGAACTGCAGATTGTCCGCCCCTCGGATGGGACAGAGACGCTGATTGCGGTGGTCGGGCCGGCTCAATTCACCGGCGAAGTCAATATGCTCTCGGGACGCCGGCCGCTGGTCCAAGTCCGGGTCTCACAGGCGGGTGAAGTCTTGGAGCTCGACCGCGAGCAGGTGTTGGCTGTAGTGCAGACCGACTCGGAGCTGAGCGACATTCTCATGCGCGCCTTCATCCTGCGCCGGGTGGAGCTGATCGCCCACGGTTTGGGCGACCTGGTGCTGGTTGGTTCCGCGCATTCGGCGGCAACTCTGCGTATCAAGGAGTTCCTGATGCGCAACGCCCATCCCTACACCTACATCGATCTCGACCGGGACAGCGATGTCGAAGCCCTGCTGCACCGCTTCCACATCACGCCCGCGGATGTTCCCGTGGTGATCTGTCGTGGCGAGCTGGTGCTGCGCAGTCCCACGAACCAACAGATCGCCGACTGCCTGGGATTTAACGAAGCGGTGGATTCGATGCACGTGCGCGACGTGGCCATCATTGGCGCGGGGCCGTCTGGCTTGGCGGCCGCCGTATATGGCGCTTCCGAGGGACTCGACGTGCTGGTCCTGGAAACGGATTCCCCCGGCGGGCAGGCGGGGTCCAGCTCCAAGATCGAGAACTATCTCGGGTTCCCCACCGGCATTTCGGGCCAGAGCTTGCCGGGCGCGCCTACACTCAGGCACAGAAGTTCGGGGCGCAGGTGATGGTGGTGAGAAGCGCGACTGCCCTGAGTTGTGAGCGTAAGCCCTACGCCGTCGAAGTCAACCACGACACCCGGGTGCGGTTGCGTGCCATTGTGATCGCCACCGGCGCGGAATATCGCAAGCTTTCCCTGGAAAATCTTGCCCAGTTCGAGGGAGCGGGCGTCTACTACGGCGCAACTCCCATGGAAGCGCAGTTGTGCGGCGGCGAAGAGGTCATCATCGTCGGAGGCGGCAACTCGGCCGGGCAGGCGGCGGTCTTTCTGTCGCAGTCGACGAAACGCGTCCACATCCTGGTCCGCTCCGGCGGCCTGGCGGAGACCATGTCGCGCTACCTCATCCGGCGCATCGAGGAAAATCCTGCCATCGAGTTGCATGCGCAGACGGAGATCACTGCCCTGGAAGGAGACCAGCACCTGGAACGCGTGCGTTGGCGAAACAATCAGAGCGGGGCAACCGAGACCAGAAACATCCGCCACGTATTTGTGATGGCCGGCGCCATTCCCAATACGAAATGGCTGAACAGCTGCGTCGCGCTGGACGCCAAAGGATTCATCAAAACCGGACCGGATCTCTCGGCGGAAGAGTTGCGCAGCGCCGCCTGGCCGCTGGTCCGCCCTCCTCACCTGCTGGAAACCAGTTTGCCGGGCGTATTTGCCGTAGGCGATGTTCGCGCAGGGAACGTAAAGCGGGTAGCTTCGGCGGTGGGCGAAGGCTCCATCGCAATCTCCTTCGTGCATCAGATCCTGCACGATTAGCGCTGCCCGCCCGCCAACGCCTAGTCGAGATCGAAGTCGCGGATGTGAGGCGTGTCGGGAGTCTCTTTGGCCTTCTTCATGGCTTCCTGAAATTTCTTTTCCAGCAGGTCAGCCTTGTTTTTCTCCGCATCCACTGCCTGGCGGAAGATGGATTCGCGGCGGCTATCCTGGTCCTTCATGGCGCGCGCGGCTTCTTCAAAGTCGGCGAAGGTCTTGGGTCTGGCCGGAGCCGTGTGCCAGATTACTGCCCTGGAAGGTGCGTCCACCTTCAGTACTGCGCTGCAGCACGGGCAAGTGATCTCAAAAGCAGGCTCGTGTTTCGGCATAACCCTATGATAACTCGCTGCGGCATCAAATCCGCAGTTTTTCCGGGATCGCTCGCGCCTCGTGTCTGCCTGGGTTTGGCAGCGGTGGACCAGACACACCGCGCCAGTGCTTCAGCCCTTGCGGTCCAAAGACGTATGCGAGGCACGTTGGTTGGATAGGAATCTGGCAGCAACGGCGGAGGAAGCAAACTCGGAAATCCGCCCAAGCCCTTTACCACTCGCTGTAGGGCACCCCGTTGCTGCCGACGCCGGAGGCTCCGCTTTTCACGTCGGTGATTCCGGGCTGCTGCTGGTCGATGCTCTCCATATAATCTTCCTGGACGGGCTGCCAGGTGTCCCTGGAGTTGGTAATCGGATCGGTAGGAATTTCCCGCAGGTAGCCTGCCTGCACCAGGTCATCCAGGCTCTGCGGAGCCCGTTCTTTGTCCATCGAGTACTGGTCGATGGAGGTCCGCATGGTAAACAGGTTCTGGCGCAGAACTGCCTCGCGGGCGCGGAGAATCGACTGGCTATAAATCGGCACGGCCACCGACACCAGGATCAGAATGATCGAGATCACTACCATGAGCTCGATCAAGGTGAACCCGCGCCACCCCGGTATGGCCTTTCGGGCGTCCTGTGGACAATCCTGATTGTCCTGCCGCTGCTGTATTGTGTTCCGCGAAATCATCTCTGCTCTCAACCCGGTACCCTGAAAGTCCCTGCCTACCATTCGGCGTACTTGGTGCCGTCGAGCCCGCTGCCCTGGTCCTTGGTGTACACGTCGAAAACGTTGTCCCCGCACCACGACGTAGAATCCGGGTCATCGGACATGCAGCGCTTGCCCCAGTCGGTGCTGTTGGTCATGGGGTCAGTAGGAATCCGGCGCAGGAAACGCACTTTTTTGCCGGAGACATCCACTCCGTCCACCAGAGTCTGCAGGTCCGGCGGATAGCCTTCGCTTCCCACCTTAATCTGGAAGGCGCCCCGGTCCGCGGCGTCTTTGTAGCGATCGATGGCGTCGCGCATCTCCCAGAGCGCGCGACGCAGTTCCCTCTCCTTGGTCCGGCGAATGCTCACACGGGCGACGGGTATGGCGGCCGAGGTCAGGATCATCAGGATCGTGATGGCCACGATCAGCTCAATGAGCGTCAGGCCGCGTTCGGACCCGAATGGCCCCTGTCGGCGCCGGCGCAAAACTCCACTCTCGGTCGGCGGTGCGGTACAGCTGTCCGCCGCCGGGGTCTGCCGAATTCCTGACTGTGCCGGGAACTGGGTCCGGCGGGAAAACTTCATCATTAGAATTGTATCGAACCAGAGCGCCCCGGTGCTGCGTTCCAGTTCTGTCTGTGCAAGCTTTTTCGAGAGAAGAGAGGCGCGACGCGCCTCTTCTTCTCCCCTAAGGCTACTTCACCGTGACCAATGCCTGAGATCCCGTCGCCGGAATCGGTTGCATATTGGAGTTGCGTGCCGCGGCCCGTGTGATGCTCACCGTCGTCTGACCGCTCGACTTGGCCATGAATGTCAAGGTGAACACCGGCCCGGACCCGGAAATGCCCGTCGCTCCCGGAGGCCGGGACGCCGTGATTTGCAGGGTCCCATCCTCCTCCCGGTGAACCAGTGCCACTGGCTGCCCATCTTTCCCCAGAAATCCTCCGTTGGATATGTTCACCAGCTCCAGCACCTTGGGGTCGTAGTTGACCGTCAGGGGCACGGAATGGACATCCTGGGCGTTACTCAGGGAGACGTTCATGGCAAACGTAGATCCCGCGGGCTGCTGAATCTGGGGAGGATCGAAGCTGAAGATAGCTCCGCCCGCGCCCAGATTTCCGGCTGGCTGCCCACCCGGTCCCGGAGTCTGCGTTTCCGGTGGTTGAACCTGTGGCTGTCCCGGAGCCGGCTGGCCTTGCGGAGTGGCCGGCTGCATTGGTGTTGGGGGAGTGGCTTGCGGCTGGGCTCCGTTGGGAGCAGCGGCTGCGCCGTTGGGCTGGGCCGTGCCGTCCATTCCCGCCGGTCGCAGGCTGATGCCGTTGGCGGTGCCGACATCCAGCGCGCGGGTGTTCAAGTCCGTAATCATGGGACCACGCACGATGTGCGGTATGAGCGCGAATACAATTTCATTCTCGCTCTTTTCCGTGTGCTCGGAAGAGAACAGGTAGCGGAGAACAGGAACCTTCGAAATGAAGGGCCATCCCGAAAGGCTCTTCACGTCCTGCTGTTCCATGATGCCGCCCATCAGGTTGACTTCGCCCTCTTTCAGGCGAACCTCATGCTCCACCGTGCGCTGCCCGATCACCGGCTGATCGATGCCGCCGATGTTGACATGGGAAGTCACGGAAGAGACCTCAAGCTTCACCTTGAGCGTGACCTCTCCGTCGGCATGGATATTGGGAGTCACATCAATGTTTACGCCCACATCGATGTACTGGAACTGGGTGTTGACCAGAGGGTTGATTCCCACACCGCCAATTCCAGGCTGAAACGAACCGGTCGCGACGGGCACGCGATCGCCAATTTTCAGGCTTGCCTTTTGGCCGTCCACGATCCGGATTTGAGGATTCTGAATGATCCTGGTATCGGAGTCGCTCGCCAGGAAGTTCAGGCTGGCACTCGGAATGGTCACCTGAAAGTCATTCGCATTCAGATTATTGAGCTTGTTCAGGGTAAGGGCTCCCGGCGTGCTCGTGGAACCGGTGGTCGAGTTCGTCGTAGTGGAGCTCGTGGTTGTGGTTACATTGGGCTGCAATTGAACGGTGGCGCTGCCCGGCGGACTGATGCCCAAGTCGCGAATGCGGTCACGCGTTACCTGCATGATGGCCACTTCCACCAGGACTTCAGGCTTGGCCTTGTCGATATCGTTAATCAGCTTCTCGGCGAGCGCGACCTGGTCGGGGCTGCCCCGCACCACGATGGCATTCTGTGTGGGAAGTGGCAGCACACGGGTAATTTCCAGCACCGTGCGCAGGGTGTTGACCACGTCCTGCAGTTCGGTCGACTGGGAAAGATTGTTCATGTAGAACGTCTTGACGACGCTCTGTTCCAGTTCGCTGCGTTTGGCCTTGGTGTCGGCCCCCACCAGGATGGTGTTGGAGGTGACGGGGCGCCAGAACGTGCGCGAAATCAGCGCCACGGTTTCCAGCGCTTCATAAAGACTCACATTATTCAGTTCAATGGTAATGCGCCGCGAAACGTAGTCAGGATCAAAAAGGACGTTAATGCCGGCCAGCTTGCCAATGGTCGTATAAATGGTCTTGGTGTCTTCAGTCATGCGCAGCGTGATCGGTTGATTGCTGATCGGCTTCAGTTCCGCCGGTCCCGCTGCATGCGCCGCCCGCTCGCCAATGTCCTCGGTCTCAGGTTTTCGCCCGGATGCCTTGTTGTCGATCATCTCCTGGGTGCGTTCTATTTCCTGGCGGGCGACGGCCAGTCCCGGGTCGATCTCGAACGCGCGCCGGAACTGGGTCAGGGCCCCTTGCAGGTTTCCCTGCTGTCGCAGTTCCTGGCCGCGCTTCACTGCCGCTGCCGAGGCTTCAAACCTCGTCCGCTCAAAAGCCGCGCGGTAGCGAACATCATTGGGTTTTAGCTGGTAGGCCTGGCGGAAATTCTCGTAGGCTTGTTCATACTTCTGATCTTGTTCGGCCCGTTGCCCCTGCTTGTAGGCCCCGCTGGCCTGGTCGGCCGCGGCTGGCAGGGTAAACAACAGGACCAGCAAGAGTCCCGATACCAGACGTCTCATTGCACTCCTTGGAACAAAGTGGCCACAGGTTGGATTATGCACTGCGGGTGCATGGCGCATGGAAGCCTTCCTGCGCGTGTCGAGCGGGCTTCCGGAGGCTCCCGGCGCGGGCACGTTCCGCGCTTCCGGGAGATTGAACCAGGTGCACAGGAAGTGCCGATTATACCATCGCATTCCATTCCTCTTGGGCAGGGTTCCGGCAGTGCTAAATCTCTGTGTTAGCATGAAAACGGCCGATCCTGCTCATTACTAAGGTCATTCACGGCGGGGCGGGGGTGACGGCCTGCTCCCTGCTGCTTCGAGCAATAGCACAGGCCCGGGCTTTCGGGTCATTCCCATCCGTTACCAACTGGATTCCGAGTACCGATGGCGCATTCCACCAAAGGCGGCAAGTCGGCGACCTCTCGCTCCGCTCAGGCACCCTCCGGCGGTGGTGCCCGGCATAAACCCGCCAGCACACGCGATGTCGCGCTGCGTGATATCGCGGTCAACCGCGCCGCCGGACACAACTATGAGCTGCTGGAGAGGCTGGAAACCGGGGTTGTCCTCGGAGGCACGGAAGTCAAGTCCATCCGCGCCGGTGGGGTCAATTTAAAGGATGCCTACGGACTCGTGAAAGATGGCGAACTGTGGCTGCTGAACGCTCACATCAGCCCCTATGAACATGGCAGCATCTATAATCACAACCCGCTACGGACGCGCAAACTCCTGGTGCATGCCGCCGAACTCCGCAAGCTGATCGGGAAAACACAGCAGCGTGGCCTTACGTTGATCCCAACCCGCATGTATTTCAAAAACGGGAAAGTCAAGGTAGAACTGGCGCTGGCCCGGGGCAAGCAGCTCTGGGACAAGCGCGAAACGGAGCGCCGCCGTACCGCCGACCGGGAAGCGCGCGAAGCAATTGCGCGGGCCAATAAAGCCCGGTAATTTTTTCCTGGAAAAACAACCCTGACCTTATGTATTTCATGTCCGATGCGCTGTTTCTCTTGGACATGAACGGTCGTGTGGTGCAGAGGAACGGCGCCGGTGCTGTCCTGCTGGGCTTCCCAAAAGAGAGCGTCTTGGGGCGTCTCTTTTCAGAACTCGTCCCTGGGGCCCTGCCGTCGTCCCCAGAAGAATTGTCGCAAACCCGTCCCCTGGGGAAAGCTCATCAAGATATTGAAATCGAGTTCCCGGATGGGCGAAAAACCGGAGGACGCATCACCTTCCGCAGCAGTACGTGCCCTTGACGGAGAGGGACCATTTTCTCGGTTTTTCTGCCCTGCTAAGCTCCCAGGCCGCGCTTCCGGCTCTGCCAACGCCCGCGCTCTGGGAGCCTTATCTCGATCTTGTACGCTGAACACGTCTGCATTGGTTATGATGTTAGGGACCAACATGAATACGAATCTTTCCTTCGCCAATCCTGCTCAAATCGAAACCGAATGCCTTGTCGTGGTCGCGTTGGACTACGGCGAGAAGGAGAAGAACGAGCCCCGGCTGCAGTGCTCGGATGCAGCCGTGAAGGCTGCCGTCTCCGAGGTGATGGCCAGCGGCGAATTCAGAGGGAATCTCCTGGAAACGCTCCTGCTGCATCATCCCCAGGGATTGAAGGCCAAGCGCCTTCTGCTGGTGGGCGGCGGCAAGGCGAAGAATTTCACGGCGCAGGAACTGCGTAAGGTGGCGGGAACGGCGGTTCGCTTTCTGAAGCCCAAAGCTGTCCGCAGCTTTACCTTTCTGGCGCCCCAGCCCGTCGAATTGCCGCAGGCGCGCAGCGGAGCAGGGGAACCGCGGGCGGAAGCCGGTCCCGAAGCCACCGTGCAGGCCATCGTGGAAGGCGCCTTCGTGGCCAACTTCGACGCCGACCGCTACCGCAGCGATCGCAAGGACCAGGGCATGGAGTCGCTCACCGTGGCCGCCGCTTCCGGCACCGACCGCGACGCCCTTCAGGCCGCCATGGACGAGGCCAGCATTATCGGGGAGTCGCAGAACTTCACCCGCGAACTGGTCAACGAGCCCTCCAATCGCATGACTCCGACCGAGCTGGCGGAACGGGCGCGGCGCATGGTCGAGGAGGTGGCGCCCTCCTCCGACGGGCTCAGCATTGAAATTAACGGCCCCGACAAAATCAAAGAAATGAAGATGGGCGCCTTCTGGAGCGTGGCCCAGGGGTCGGACGAAGAGCCCCGGCTTATCATCATTCGCTACGCCCCCAAAGACGCTCCCGCAACCCCCCACATCGGACTGGTAGGCAAGGGAATAACCTTCGATACCGGCGGCATCTCCATCAAGCCCAGCGACGGCATGGAAAAAATGAAGTACGACATGGCTGGCGGCGCGGCCATGATCGGCGCTATGCGTGCCGTGGCCCTGCTCCGGCCGAAGATTCGCGTCACCGCCATCGTGCTGGCTACGGAGAACATGCCCTCCGGCAAAGCCCAAAAGCCGGGTGACATTCAGATTGCCATGTCCGGCAAGTCCATCGAGGTGATCAATACCGATGCTGAGGGACGCCTGGTCCTGGCCGATGGCCTGCATTACGCCCGCCAGCTCGGATGCACTCATCTGGTGGACGCCGCCACCCTCACCGGGGCCGTGGTGGTGGCTCTGGGCGCGGTGAATGCCGGAGTCTTCGCCAACGATGAAGATATCTACGCGCGATTTAGCCATGCCAGGGAGCGGGCCGGCGAGAAGATGTGGCGCATGCCGCTGGATCCTGAATATCAGGACATGATCCGCTCCCATATCGCCGACATCATGAATACCGGCGGGCGCTGGGGCGGCGCAGTCACCGCCGCCATGTTTCTCAAGGAATTTGTAGCCGACACTCCCTGGATCCATCTTGATATCGCGGGCACCGCCTGGATGGACGACAACAAGCCCTGGATCGCCAAAGGTCCCTCCGGCTTTGCCGTGCGCTCACTGGTGGAGTTCGTGCGTGGCTTCGTCAGCGGCAACGGCGCTGGGGGAGGCCGGCGCGAGGCCGTGAGCACGGTCGCTGCCGGCGCAAGCTCAGAAAAAGGCGCGGGGCTGTAAGCAGCCCTGGCGCGATTCCGCTTTACTGTTTCCGCAGCGCGGGATAAGAATGCTGCCCCACCGCATTCGGGTGACCAGGAGGGGCAGCCTTGAACTCGCGAACTCTCGTTCCCAGGATTCTGTTTCTTCTTTATTTATTGACCTTCGGGCCCGCGCTAGCGGCACAGACCACCGGCGTACGGCAGAGTCAGTTTCGCACTCTGCCTTCCTTAGTCGTCTCCAATAGCACGCTGCAGTTGACGGTGCTTCAGTACGGGGGAGCCCTGGTGAACCTGGTTCTCGCCGATGATCCTCAAAAGCTCAGTCCCTTGTGGGATCGCCTGCGCGATGAGCAGGAAGCCGGCCGTGCGATTCAAGCTCCCGGATCGGTAGGAGACTTTGTATGCGTGGACGGCTTCGGACCCGCCTCCTCCGACGAGCGCGCCGCCGGCCTGATGTCGCATGGCGAAGCTCACACCCTGCCCTGGAAAACCGACACGGCCGGGAAACAAGGGCGGGTGACCACTCTCGTGCAGTCCGTCGAACTGCCGATCGTGCAAGAGTCGTTCACCCGTACCATCCGCATGGTGGATGGCGAGAACGTCGTCTACGTCCATAGCACTCTAAAGAGCAACCTGGGATTTGACCGTCCCATTGCCTGGGCGGAGCACGCGACGATTGGATCTCCTTTTCTGGAGCGGGGCGTGACGGTGGTGGACATGTCGCCCAACCGTGCGCTGACGCGGCCCTATGATGCTTCCCAGCCGAACCATCGGCGTTTGGTTTCCAACCAGGAATTTCACTGGCCCATGGCTCCGCTCAAGGGCGGAGGGACAGTGGATCTGCGTGCCGCTCCCCGGGAGGATGTGACTTCCCTCGACCATACCGGGCAACTGATGACCCCAGGGGGGAAGTATGCGTGGGTTACGGCGCTGAATCCCGCAAAGCGGCTGATTCTGGGATACGTGTACAAGACCGACGAGTTCCCCTGGATGCAGACCTGGGAGAACTATCCCGCGACCGGCATGATGGCCCGTGGCATGGAGTTCGCCACGCAACCGTTTGACCTGCCGCGGCGGGAGGTCATCTCCCAGGGCAAACTGTTCGATACCCCGCTTTTCCGCTGGCTCCCGGCCAAGAGCACAATTCAAGCGTCGTATGTGATGTTTCTTGCCCGCACTCCCGAGGGCTTTCAGGGAGTGGACCAGATCACTGTGACGAACGGGAAGCTCACCATCGAAGACCGGCGCTCAAAACAGACGCTGACGCTAACGGCGTCGCAGGACTGGTGAGGCTGGCGGTTAGAAATTCACATTACCGGCGGGACAGTAATTCCCATCAGTTCCAAGGCGCGTACCAGTTCGCGGCGGACGACCGCTACGGTGGCCAGCAGGAACTGCTTCCGGCTTTCGTCCTCTTCGGTGAGGATGTGGTGGCGGTGATAGAAGTTGTTGAACAGTCTGCGCCAACTGGAAGGCGTGCTTGGCCACATAAGCCGGTTCGGTAGTGGCGATGCACTGGTCCACCACATAGGCAGTCTTGGAGGCGGCCAGCCAGAGCTCCCAAAGCTCGTTGCCTTCTTCTCCTTCGAGGAAACGCGTAAGAGTTTCCTGCGCACGCCCCGAGCCTGAGGCCGGGGACCCAAAAGCCGAAAGCATGTCCGCCGGATCGACTCCCGCCTTGCGGAAAATGTTCGCGGCGCGGACTACCGCATATTGCGCGTAGGGACCGGTTTCGCCTTCAAAGCTGAGGCTTCCTTGAAGTCAAAGGCGATGACCGTGGGTTGCGGTGAACTTGAGCATGAAGTAGCGCAGCGCGCCGATGGCGATCTGCTCGGCAATGTCGCAGGCGCTCGGCAGCGCTCAATTCCGGATGGCGCGAATCCACTTCGCTGCGCCGCGGAGGCAATCAGCCTGTCGATGCAGGTCGTCCGCCTTCACGCCGAATCCCTTGCGTCCGGAGACCTCGATGTACGATCGGCCCCAGTCTTCCTCGGAAAGGGCATAGCCCAGGTCGCGGCGCAGCGCGGGGTGAGCGCCACCATTTCGTAGGAGAAGTGATGATAGTTTTCGGCTGCTTCGCCGTGTCCCAGCCGCGCAACGCTTCGATCACCGTGTCCTGGGATCGGCCTGACGCGCATCGATCACGTTATAGATGGCGCTGCGCCGCCGAAGTGCGGATGGCCGGGCTCTTCGTCGTTCGGGCATCAGCGGAGATCCAGCAGTCGTGTCGCCGTCGGAGTAGGTATGAAAGCAGCGGATAGCCGAAATCGCGGCCCAGCAGGCCGAACTTCCACAGGTGATAGGCGATGTCTTTGCCTTCGTAGACCACGGTGCCGTTGGAGCGCACAATTACCTTGGTTCGTCGTCCCTCTTCGCTATCTTCCGCGGTCCGCGACGCGGTATGTCCGGCCGTTTCATCACCCAGCAGCCCGTCTTGGCCGGCGGTTTCCTTGTAGATCACGCCCTTTTCCTTGAGCTGCTGAAACGCCGAGTCCCAGAAGTGCAGTTGGAGAATCTCGCTTTCCCGGGGAAGGAAGTCGTACCGGATGTCGAGCCGCTCCATGGTCTCGAGGTGGCGGCGCAGAACGGTCGTGGCAATCAGATCGGCCATGGCGGCGACTTCGTTGTTCACCGGCCTCGATGGCGTGCAGGGTGTCCAGCGCGCCGTTTGCAAACCTTCTGCTTGTCCTGCGTCGTACCACTGCGAGGCGCGGGCGTAGACATCCCAGCAGTATGTAATCGAAGCGCGGTCGCTCGCGCAGCGGCCAGCGCGGCAATCTAGCGCTGGCGGAGTCTGCTCGACGTACAGGAATCCCACCACCACGTCCGCAACCTGCACGCCGGTGTTGTCGATGTAGTTCTGCACGTCCGACCTGACGTCCGGCGGAGCGCAGCAGGCGGACGAAGGTGTCACCCAGGATGGCGTTGCGCAGGTGGCCGATGTGCGCCGCCTTGTTGGGATTGATGCTGCTGTGCTCGACAAGAATTTTCTGGGCGCTCACATCGGAATGGCCGCTTTCATCGCCCAGGTCAGAACCATGCAGCAAGGACGCCGCAGCCTCAGCGCGCTTCAGGCGTGCGTTAATATAACCCGTGCCCGCGACTTCCAGCTTCTCAAAGCCGGGGACCTCGCCCAGTTCGGCGACAATTTCCTCCGCAATCTTGCGGGGAGGCTTGCGCAGGGAGCGCGCCAGCTCAAAGCTGAGTGGCAGAGCATACTCTCCCAGTTCCACGCGCGGGGGCTGCTCCACGACGATATTGGAAACGTCGAGCGAATACTTCTGGCGCAGCACTTCGCGTACGCGGTCCACAAGCTGGCGTTGATAGCGACGGTACAATGGAACAGAATCCTTCTTCTGCGCGGAGAAAACGAGTGATTATAGCAATCGCAGGCTTCCTCCCGGGAGCGCGCATCTTAAAACGGCGGCGGGGAGCACCTGTTTCCGCAACAGTTCCGGCACCGATCCCCTCCGCGGCATGCCTGCACGGGTTGCACTGATCTCAAGATGGCTGGCATGGGAAGCGGGCCCGTGGCCCTTCAGAACTTTGCCGCACTCGCCCTGGTTTTTCAGGGCAGCGGACTTGGTGCGGCCGCCGCCTCCCTGAAGGCGGTCAATCCGCTCATTGTGTTTCTGGTTTCGGTGCTGGCCGGGTTTGTGGGCGCCATGGGCGGGATGGGCGGAGGCATCATTCTGATTCCCGTGCTGACTTTTCTTGGCGTTGACATCAAGCACGCCATCGCGCTGAGCATCCTTTCGGTTATCGCCACTTCCAGCGGCTCAGCCTCGGCTTACGTCCGCGACCACATCACCAATCTCAAGGTGGGGATGTTTCTCGAGATGTTCACGATTGCAGGAGCCCTGGTCGGCGCCGACATCACCCTGGCTACCTCGCCTCGGCCGCTCTTCATCATCTTCGGCCTCGTACTGCTGGGATCGTGGATCACGTTGGTATTTGTCCCCTACGAGTCATGGCAGACGGGACCCCAGGACGGGGTTTCCCGCTGGCTGGAGCTGGAGGGCAGCTATTACGACGCGGCCCAACATCAGACCATTCAGTACCGCGGCCGCCGGGCTTACCTGGGAGCGCCCCTGATGTTCGGCGCGGGCATCATTGCCGGCCTGCTGGGCATTGGCGCCGGGGCGGTGAAAGTCCTGATCCACGACCTGGTCATGGGCTTGCCTCCGAAGGTTTCCACCACGACGAGCAATCTCATCATCGGGGTGACTGCTCTGGCAGGCGCAAGCGTCTACCTGATTGCGGGCTTGATTGATCCGGGGTTGGCGGCGCCGGCAATCGTGGGAGTCGTGCTGGGAGCCTTTCTGGGCACGCGCCTGCTGGTGCGGCTGTCCAACCGCGCCATCCGGCAGTTTTTCCTGGTGATCCTGATCGTGCTGGCAGTGGAAATGATTCTTCGCGGGGTGCGGGGGGCATGATGAAGAATCCTTCGCGTTCCACGGCTCCTCCCGGAGCCTCCTCCGCTGCTGATAGCCAGGCAAGAATGGAGGTCCTGCTGGGGACCTCCCTCTTGGTCGGTGTACTGCTCAGTATGGCTCTGATTCTCGCCGGATTGATCTGGAATTTCGTTGCCACCGGCCATCTCAGCCTGGATTACGAGTTGGCCGGCATGAATTTATTTCAACTGCTGGCCGCCGAACTCGGAATGGCATGGAACGGTCAGGTTCAGCCTACGGCGCTGATCAATGGCGGCATTGCCACGCTGATGCTGACTCCGTACCTGCGCGTTGTTCTTTCCGTCTTCTACTTCATGGCCGTCTTGAAGAATTGGAAGTACACAGTCATCACCTCCTTCGTGCTCGTGATTCTTACCTTCAGCCTGTTCGTGCGCTGACGCTGTCCGCAATGTGGGCAGGTTTGCCGCTAGAAGAGGCCTCCGGCTCGGAGGGCTGGTAAACTGATGAGTTGCGAGCGGGCCATTTCTATGCGCATTGCCTACCTTGACTGCTTTTCCGGCATCAGCGGCGACATGTTTCTGGGCGCGCTGGTGGACGCCGGGGTGCCGGTGCGCCTGCTGGAAGAGACCGCAGCGGCACTGGACCTGGGAGCGACCCTTGAGGTCCACCGCGTCACTCGCAGTGGAATCTCGGCCACCAAGGTGGACGTGCTGGTCCATGGTGACAAGGAACTGCCACGGGAGGAGTACTGGGCGCAAACGAAGAGTTCAGGCTCCAAGCGGCAGGCGTCCAGGGAAGATCACGAGCACTCTCACGAGCACGGCGACCACGAACATCACCACCACCAGGACGATCCTCATTCTCATGCGCGTAAGCGCTCCCACGAGCATGGCCGGGTACTGACCGAGATCCGGTCCATCATCGGGCGGACGCCGATCGGGAAGCGGGCGAAGGAAATCGCGACTGCAGCGTTCGATGCCTTGGGAGCCGCGGAGTCGAAGATCCACAACACCAGCCTGGAGAAAATTCACTTCCACGAAGTCGGCGCTGTGGACGCCCTGGTGGATGTGATCTGCGGCGCTGTGGGAGCCGAGGCCCTGGCAGTGGATCGCTGGATATGCTCGCCGCTGAACGTGGGTGGAGGCACTGTGGAATGCGCTCATGGACGCTTTCCCATCCCTGCACCGGCTACACTCGAATTGCTGAAGGGGGCTCCCGTTTATTCTTCGGGGGAGCAGGTGGAACTGGTTACGCCGACGGGAGCGGCTCTGGTGCGGGCCCTGGCTCCGGAGTTCCGCGCGTTTCCGGCGATGCAGGCTTCAGCCGTGGGATATGGAGCGGGATCACGGGACTTGGAGAACGCGGCCAACGTGCTGCGCATCACCCTGGGAGAGCTGTCCGGGCACGCATCCGGCGGCCCGGAGTCCCGGCATGCATTCGCCGAGGATCGGGTGACGGTTCTGGAAGCCAGCGTCGATGACCTCAATCCGCAGGTGTTTGGCTATGTGATGGAGCGGGTGCTCGCCGAAGGCGCGCTGGATGTGTTTGCGGCGCCGCTGCACATGAAGAAGAACCGCCCCGGCATGCTGCTTACGGTGCTGGCGCGACCGCAGCAGGCGGAGACCCTGGCGAAATTGATTTTTGCGGAGACCACAACCCTGGGCGTGCGCCTGCGGGAGGACCGCCGCTTGGTCCTGGAACGCCGCTGGGTGGCGGCGCGGACGCCGTGGGGCCAAGTCCGAATCAAAATAGCCAGCCTGAATGGAACGCTGGCAAACTATGCTCCTGAGTATGAAGACTGCCGTCGGCTTGCCGCCGAAAACAGTGTGCCTCTGAAGTCCGTGATGCAGGAGGCGATCAAGGCCTACCTGGAGCATGCGGGGGACCTTCCCGGCGCCCCCGTCGAAAAGAAAAACGAAAAGAAAAAGAAGAGGGCGACCGGCAACGCCTCCAAAGGCGGGACACCAGTCAAGAAAGAAAATCGCACTCGGGGAGCGAAGCGCTGAGCAACGAGACGCAAGCAATGGCCGAGAAGTTCTTTATCACCACGCCGATCTATTACGTGAATGCCAAGCCGCATCTTGGGCACGCCTACACCACTATTGTTTGCGACGCCATCGCCCGCCGCAAGCGCATGCTGGGCATCGACACGTTTTTCCTGACCGGCACCGACGAGCATGGAGTGAACGTAGAGCGGGCGGCGCGGGCGGCGGGCCTCGATCCCCAGGTTCATTCCGATCGCATCGCGGCGCAGTTTCGCGCCATGGCGAATCGTGTGGGCGCAACCTACGATAAGTTCATCCGCACCACCGATCCTGAACACAAGCGCGGAGTGCAGGCGCTGTTCCAGGTTTTACAGAGCAAGGGTTGGATTTACAAAGGGCACTACAGCGGGCAGTACTGCACGTTCGATAATTTATATGTCGATGCCGTTGGCCCGGGCGCGCCCTGTCCCGAGTGTGGCCGGCCCACCGAAACCATCAGCGAAGAGAATTACTTTTTCAAGCTGTCTGCCTTCCAGGAGAAGTTGCTGGAGTACTACCAGCAGCATCCGGAGTTCATTCGTCCGGAGACGCGGCGCAATGAAGTGATGTCGTTCGTGCGTGGCGGATTGCGCGATCTTTCCATCAGCCGCAGCACCTTCCAGTGGGGAATCCCGGTGCCGGGCGATCCCAAGCATGTGATTTACGTCTGGCTGGACGCGCTGGCGAACTACATCAGCGCGCTCGGCTATGGATCGCCTGATCCTAAGGACCAGGAGCGTTTCCATCACTACTGGCCCGCCGATGTACACATGATCGGCAAGGAGATCGTCCGCTTCCATTGCGTGTACTGGCCCGCATTCCTGATGGCTGCCGAGTTGCCGCTGCCCAACTCAATTGTGGCTCACGGGTGGCTGCTGTTCGAGCAGGACAAGATGTCCAAGTCGCGCGGCAACATCGTGCGCCCGGACACGGTCATTGACACCCTCAACCTGGATGCGCTGCGTTACTTTCTGCTGCGCGAGGTGGTGTTCGGGCAGGATGGATCCTTCAGCTTCGATGCCCTGGTGGGACGCTACAACGCCGATCTGGCCAACGATTACGGAAACCTGGCCAGTCGCACCCTGGCCATGATCCACCGCTACTTCCGCGGCGAGGTCCCATATCCCTCGGCTCCTTCGGCCGGTTCGCGCACTGCGGGGGACAAGGCGATCGCGCAACTGGCGGAGCAGGTGATCGGGAATGCTACCGCGCTGTTCGACGACTACCAGTTCTCGCGCGCCTTGGAATCGGCCTGGACGCTGGTGGCCGCGGTGAACAAGTACATCGTGGAAAACGAACCCTGGGCCCTGGCGGAGAAGCAGGAGCAGGAGAGTCGGTCGCGTCTTGCTACCGTGCTCTATACGGCGGCCGAGGCGCTGCGGGTGGTCACGGCGCTGGTGCATCCTGTGATTCCCGAGTCCAGTGCGCGAATCTGGTCCCAGCTGGGATTAGGGGATATTTCGCGTTTCCGCTTGGACGGCCTGACATGGGGCCAATTGGAATTGGGAAGTAAACTGGGCGCAGTCGAGCCGGTATTTCCGCGGGCAGACAAAACCACGGTGACGAGAATGCAGGAAAAGGAGCAGGAAGGACGAGAATCTCCGGCCGAGGCAAAGCCCTCCACGAGCGCAGTGGGCGCCGCTGCGGTTGCTGCGGCTGCGGTCTCGAACGGTGTGGGCACGAAAATTACCATTGACGACTTCGCCAAAGTGGAACTGCGCGTGGGCCAAATCAAGACTGCGGAAAAGGTGAAAGGCGCCGACAAGCTGCTGCGCCTGGAGGTGGATATGGGCGACGAAGTGCGGCAGATCGTTGCCGGTATCGCGGAGGCCTATGCGCCGGAGTCACTGGTCGGACGCAAGGTGGTGATTGTGGCCAATCTGCAGCCACGCAAGCTGCGGGGCCTGGAGTCGAACGGCATGATCGTGGCAGCCTCTCTGGGGGACGGCAAGCCGGTGCTGGCGGGGTTCCTGGAGGATGTTCCCGTGGGCGCGCGTCTGAAGTAAACAGTCGATTGCAATTCACGTTTCCACTCAGTTGCGCCCGGCCCGGCGGCGCAAGCCAGCCGGGCCTCTTTCTTTCCGCAGGCAGGACGAACAGGAACTCCGGAATTCTCCAGGACGGCACGGCGGTAAGCGTGCGCGGATTCAACGACAATGCGAATTGCCGAAAACCGCGGGATATGGTTGCAGAAAATTCTGTGATTTCGTTTCATCGTGAGCGGAGCGAAAGATCGCGCACGAGTGTGCCTCAAGTGGCGCGCACAGGCGCTCTCCTGGTGGCGGCGGCCGAATGCCTGCATGCTGTTTTCTCTTGATCTGGACTTATGGGATCTTTCGTTTCGCTCAAGATGACTCGCGCCCACAGCGAACTCTAGGAGCGACCTCTCTATTGCCGCCGAAAATAATCCAGGATTGCCTCCGCTTGCGGCCGAGTGACGACCGCAGAAAGCGCGGCTGCATCAGCCTGTTTCACGGCCTGCAGGCTGCCGAAGTGTTCCAGGAGGCGTCGCGTGGTGCTCGCGCCCACTCCGGGAATTTCGCGCAGTTGCGTGGAGCGGTCGCGCATCTGGCGGCGTTTGCGGTGGAAGGTCACGGCGAAGCGGTGGGCTTCATCGCGGATGAGTTGAACCAGGTGCAGCACGGGTGAGTGGTGATCGAGCACAACGGGCTCATCTTCCTGCCCGTGAACGTAGATGATCTCTTCCCGCTTGGCGATGGAGGCCAGCGGTTGCGTGGTGATGGTGAGCGCGTCCAGGGCTTCCGCCGCAGCATGCAACTGCCCGATGCCCCCGTCGATCAGTATCAGGCTGGGCATGGGGTGTTTTTCCGCCTGCAGCCGCTGGTAGCGCCGGGTGACCACCTCGCGCATCGAAGCGAAGTCGTCCACGCCCTCGACATCGCGAATGATGAACTTGCGGTAGTCACTCTTCTTCATCCTGCCGTCTTCCCACACCACCATGGAAGCAACGGTTTCCGCTCCCTGAATATGCGAGATGTCGAAGCACTCGATGCGGCACGGCAGATCGGGCAGGGTCAGCGCGTCCTGCAACGCCTCCTGAATCTGCCGCGTGGCCGGTTTCATCACGCGGAAGCGCTGGTCATAAGACTGCTTGGCGTTGCTGGAGGCCAGGTCGATCAGCGCGAGCTTATCTCCGCGCTGCGGGATGGCGATTTCAATGCGATGGCCGCAGCCTTCGCTGAGCAGGTCCTCCAGAGTTTCTCGGTCCTCGAAATCCACCGGGACGTAAATGTTGCGTGGCACATACTGCTGGTCCAGATAGAGCTGCTGCAAGAGGGAAGAGAAGAACACGCCCGGATCAAACGTGCTGCTGCCGTCGGGCAATTCGTGGAGAGCCGCTGTCGGCACGTCTTCCCAGAAAAACTCGCGGCGGTCAAGCACTCGGCCTCCGCGCATGTGGAAGAGGTTCACGGCGAGCATGCTGTTTTCCCAATGATAGCCGAACACGTCAGCATCATTGCCTTCGGTCGCGGCGATGCGCTGGCGGGCCTGCAGGTCTTCTACAGTGGAGATCAGGTCGCGGTACTTGGCCGCCAGTTCGTACTGCTGGTCGTCGGCGGCGGCTTGCATGCGCTGTTGCAGAGAACGCGATAGCTCGCTTTGCCGGCCCTCCAGGAACAGGCGCACGTCGCGCACCGCTTCCTGGTAGGCCTCCGCAGTGACCATGCCTTCCACACACGGCCCGAGACAGCGTCCAATGTAGTACTGCAGGCAGGGACGCGGATGGAAGCGGCGCAGGTCCACCGTGCAGGAGGGTAGCAGGAAGTAGCGATGGATGAGGTCCACCGTCCGGTAAGCCAGATTCGCCGGAAAGTAAGGCCCATAATAGGCGCTGCCGTCCTTGCGCAGCCGGCGGGTGACGAAGACCCGCGGAAAGCGCTCCCCCAAAGTCAGCTTGATATAGGGATATGTCTTGTCGTCCCGCAGCAGGATGTTGAAGCGTGGCTTCTTCTGCTTGATCAGATTGTTTTCCAGTGCCAGCGCTTCCTTATCATTGGCAACGACGATATACTCAAGGTCGACGGCTTCTCGCAGAAGGCTGTCGGTCTTGGCATCCTCAATTCTGCCCTCGGCAAAGTAGTTGCGGACACGGGCCCTCAGGCTCTTGGCCTTGCCGACGTAAATCACCTGCCCTTCGGCGTTCTTGTACAGGTACACGCCGGGCGAGGTGGGCAAGGTACGAATTTTTTCCACCAAGTCCATTTGGGGGTTTCGGGTTCGCGCCGTTCGCTGTTGACGAATCGCGGGGCCAAGCCGGGTGCTCTATGAAAAAATTCTACTGCATCCCTCGCTCTTGCTCGGTGGGCCTTAAGCCTCCGGGACGGGGCGTTACACAATCAATTGAATTCACAGCCTTTAGCGCTGATATCCGCGGCGATTCGGAATGGCAGGTGGCGTGCACGTAATCTATGCGTTGGAACGGAGCTACTGGGATCCTGGCGACAATCGTAAGCGCATTGGGGAACAGCAGGCAGTGAGCTCCTTCCAAAACTTCCAGGGGAGTACAAAATTCGGGAATCAGGCTGCGGGAAGGCAAGGAGCAAATTTTTATGAAGACGTTTCAGGTGTTTGCTGCGGCGGCTGCACTGAGTGTGCCATTGATGGTGGGTTGTGCCACCAAGAACCACGTCCGGCAGCAACTCGCCCCCATTGTTGACAAAGTGAACGACCTTGATCAGCAGACCGCCAAGAATACCAACGACATCAAGGATGTGGACGCGCGGGCTCAACAGGGTATTCAGAGCGTGCAGGCGGCGGCGTCCCAGGCCAATCAGAAGGCGACGGCTGCGGACCAGTCGGCCAGCCAGGCGCAGCAGACGGCATCCACGGCGGTCAATCGCGCCAACACTCTGACCCAGACGGTGCTCAACCTCGATAACTACCGCGCTGTGGTCGAGACCTCCGTACACTTCGGCTTTGACAAGTGGAACCTGACGAGCGAGGCCAAGCAGGCTTTGGACCAGATGGCTCCCCAGCTGCAGAGTGCGAAGAATTATGTGGTCGTGGTCGACGGAAATGCGGATTCCACAGGACCTGCGGCTTACAACGCGATTCTTAGCAAGCGGCGCGCCGATACCGTGATCCAGTATTTGGTTGCCAAATACGATGTCCCGGCATTCCGCATTCACGTGCTGGGAATGGGCGAGGCGAAGCCGGCGGAGTCCAACAAGACCCGTGACGGCCGCGCCAAAAACCGCCGCGTGGACGTGACCCTGATGACCAACATGCAGGATAACGGAGCCTCGCAGGCCAGCGCAGGCCAGTAAGAGACACCATCGCCCGCGGGCGCCGCGAAGTCGGCAGCTCCCGCGCGCTGTTTCCATGGTCTCAGTGATCCTCCTCCCCGAGGACTTGCTGCAAGCCGCCCTCCCCCGGGCGGCTTTTTTACTGGCTCTCGGAACTCTCCCCGGGACCGAAAGTTAAAATGGATAACGTGCGCCCGGCAACCAAGTTCGTTCTGATTGCCCTGCTGCTGGCGGGGCTTGCCTGGGCCCAGTCCGCGGACTCGGGCCAGAACGCCAATTCGGAAGCTCCGCCTGCCAGCCCGACGCAGAAGAACACCACGCAGAAGGACGCGGCCCGCCAAGCCTCCCCCCCAAAGACAGCAACCCAGGCCGGTATGGCGCAAAAACCCGGTGCGACGCGGAAAGATGATCAGCCGCAACTGGCTCCGGCGGTCCGCAGCGGTCCGATGTCGCCCCGGAAAATGAGCGTCCCATTGAAAAGATGCCCAGGAAGTCCACCACCACGATGCCGGCGGCGGACTGCGTGGGTGCGGTGAACACCACGGACTGCCTTTCGAATCCCCGATTTCCCCAAATGCCGGTAAGCCGGGACCCGGTCAGCCCAAGGCTTCGCAAAACGACTCCAGCGGTGCGGGCTTCCGGGGGACCTGTTGCAGAATCTGCCGCCGCCTCGCGATGACGAGCAGGACGTTTCCAGCAGCCGCGACACCAAGGGCAATTTTGGAGGCCCGAGCCAGGGCGAGGACGTGGAGGAGTTGCAACCGTTTGATCCCCACAAAGCTGCCAAAGACATCGAAGTGGGGGAGTTCTACCTGAAGCGTGAAAACTACAAGGCTGCAATTTCGCGGTTTCGCGGCGCCCTGCACTGGAAGCCCAATGATGCCCTCGCAACTTACCGGCTGGCCGAGGCCTTGGAAAAAGACAACCAGCTTTCCGAAGCTACCAAGTACTACAGCCTGTATTTGGATATTGCTCCGACTGGCGACCATGCGGCCGATGCCAAAGAAGGCCTGGAACGGCTGGAGCGCGCCCAGCAGGCCGCCGTCCCCAAGAGGTAGCGTCCCCCCGGGATTTTGCCCTCCGGCACCGTCGCGTACTCGAATTCGGGCGTTCCCCTGTCGGCTGTTCCGCGTGTCGGCTGTTCCGCTGTCCAGCTTCCGTGTTCTAAAGCTCAGTGTTCTACCCGCAGAAAGCCGCCCGTGGAGGCATTCACTGCCACCCGCAGCTTATACATGGTAGGGCTGGTTCCATAGGTCACAAACCAGGTCAGTGCATTGTGAGCCGGATCGCTTTCCAGGGTATAGGCGACGGACTGCTCGGGGTTCTCCTTAAGGATCTTTGCGCCGCCGTGTTCCTGGGCCACCTTCGCAGCCTGCTCGGAGTCGGTCTTCAGCAGGCCGAGATCGAATACCTGAGTCTCACGATTGCCCGGAGAATAGGTATCTTCCACTCCGGGCATGATGCCGCGGTCCGGAGCTCCATCCGCCGTGCTGCCCGACCACACAAACGTGCGCACCGTGCGGCGGGCGGACGAGGCGAAGCTGGCGCGCCAAATTGCGGATTTCCCGTCCTGTCCATTGGCGTCGCTGGTGGGCACGGATTCCAAACGGTAGGGCTGGGCATCGGGAGCCCAACCCCGCGCGGAAACAAACAGTCGTTGAAAGGCCTCGCGCCCTGTGTACTTCTCGGTTGCCGGCTCGGGCTGGCGCAGCGGCAGGCGCAGCCGGCTTCCCGCCTGCTCGCTGCCGGACTGGCAGCCGGCCAGGAAAATAGCACCGGCCAGCAAAAGTGGCAGAATCAGTTTTTTCATTCTGTACCCGGATCTTTCCATCGCTGAGGACTTCCCAAGCTCGAATCGCCCGGAGCGGTCTGGCGCACTCCGGCCAACTTTGCAGTTTACCTAAGGAACGCAGAAAATACCGAATGGATTCGCTCAATTGCGAGGAACTCTGAATTCATTTGTCAGTCCAGAAAAGGGGTCCAATCGGTGACGCAAAGACGCAGAGAGGTGACGCATGAAAGGCGATGCTCAGGTTCGGGAACAGTTGCAACGGGTGTTGGAGTGGGAAGAAGCGCACGTTAGCTTTGATACCGCCGTCGTCGGCATCCCGGAGGAAGCTCGCGGTAAGCGCCCGACCGGCCTGCCCCATTCCTGCTGGGAGCTTCTGGAGCACCTGCGGCGCACGCAGGCGGATATCCTGGACTTCTGCATCAATCCCAAATACCAAGAGCGCGCCTGGCCAGACGATTATTGGCCGGAATCGCCTACTCCGCCCTCGGCGAAAGCGTGGGAGGAAAGCATCCGGCAGTTCCGCGTCGATCGTAAAGAGCTGCAGAAGCTCGCTGCCGATACGTCCGTTGATCTCGGCGCTAAGATCCCCCACGGTTCCGGGCAAACTTATCTGCGGGAGTTGGTACTGGTGGCAGATCATTCCTCCTATCACATCGGCGAGCTGGTGCTGACGCGGCGGGTGCTGGGTGTGTGGAAGAAATCGTGAAGCCGGGCCGGGATGGCATGGTTACCTCATGAAACTTGCGCCTCTTGCGATGGTGGGCGCCCGCCCAATGGGAGGTCTTAAGCCGTCGGCTGAAATCGTAATTGCGTAATCGTCTTCTTCAGCACATCCGCCGAATGCCGAAAGGCCGCTTGCTCTTTTTCATTGAGCGTCAGACGCAGCACGCGCGCGATGCCGCCGCTGTCCACTACCGTGGGCAAACTCAGGCAGACACCGGAAATGCCATAGTAGTTTTCCGCCAGACTGGAGACTGAGAGTACTGTGCGCTGGTTACGCAGGATAGCCTCGACAATCCGCATTAGTCCTGCGGCTACGGCATAGTAAGTCGCGCCCTTGCGATGGATGATCTCGTAAGCCGCATCGCGCGTCTGGCGGAAGATCTCGTCCATGTGCTTTGGATCGTATGGCAGACTGTGCGCGCCGGCAAAATCCGGCAAATGCATGCCCCCAATGGTGGCCAGCGACCAGACCGGGACCTCGCTGTCACCATGCTCCCCGATGATGCTGGCATGGACGCTCCGCGAATCCACTCCGAAATGCTCTCCCAGCAGATAGCGGAAACGGGCCGTGTCCAGGATCGTCCCGGAGCCGAAGACGCGCTGCCGGGGCAAGCCGGAAAGCTTGAGCGCTGCCCAGGTGAGCACGTCTACGGGATTGGTCGCGATGAGCAGAATGCCATCAGGATTATGCCGGGCCACCTTGGGAACGATCTGGGCAAAGATGTCGGCGTTACGCTGCAGCAGGTCGAGGCGGGTTTCACCCGGCTTCTGCGCCGTTCCGGCGGCGATCGACGGTGACCACCGCTCCCGCGCAATCCGGGTAATCGCCCGCCCAGATTTTCGTAGGATGGGCAAAGGGCTCGGTGTGGCCCAGGTCCATGGCTTCGCCTTCCGCGCGAGCCCGGTTCACGTCGATCAACACGATCTCCGCCGCCAGTCCGCTCAGCAGCAGAGCGTAGGCAAAGGTTGAGCCAACTTGTCCAGTACCTACGATGGCGCATGCGGATGGGTGCGGCGTTCGCTGGGCATCGAAGTCTGATTCCTGCCCGCTCCGCGAGCGCGCATTCCAAGGAGAACTCGGACTAGTCCAGCCCGTAGGCGTGAATCCGGTTCAGTAGGGTCTTGTAGGAAATTTCCAGCCGCTGGGCAGCGGCATTCTTGTTCCACTTGCATTCGCGCAGAGCGTCTTCGATCTGCTGGCGTTCGATTTTCGAAGCGTCCGCAGCTTCGGTTTCAAGATCGTCAAAGCACGCATTGGAACCCAGGTTGAGGTCGGCGGCCCGGACTTCGCCGTCGAAGAGGATGGCGGCGCGCTCCAGCGTGTTCTGCAGTTCCCGCACGTTGCCGGGCCAGGAATGAGCACGGAGAGCACGCAGAGCATCTGGCGCGAGCTTCAGTGCTGGCTTGCGCAGTTCGGTGCGAAAGCGCTCCAGCATGTGCGCAGCCAGCAGCAGGACGTCGTCTCCCCGCTCGCGCAGGCTGGGAATCTCGATGGGGAAGACGGAGAGCCGATAATAGAGATCGCGGCGGAAGCCACCGGATTCGACGGCTTCTCCCAGATCGCGATTGGTGGCGGCGATAATGCGCACGTCCACCTGGGTCTGGCTCAGGCCTCCCAGCCGGTCGAGCTTGCGTTCCTCCAGGACACGCAGCAGCTTGCTTTGCAGCGAAAGCGGAAGCTCTCCAATCTCGTCGAGAAAAATGGTGCCTCCATGCGCCAGCTCGAATTTTCCCGGCTTGCGGGCGTTGGCTCCGGTAAACGCGCCGCGCTCGTGGCCGAACAGTTCGTTCTCCATCAGGTTTTCGGGAATGGCGGCGCAGTTCAGGGCCACCATGGGCCGTGCTGCGCGTGGGCTCAGCTGATGGATGGCACGGGCAAACAGTTCTTTTCCCGTGCCGCTCTCTCCCAGCAGGAGCACCGTGGTGCTGCCCTCGGCAATGCGCTGCATCTCGCGAGCGGCCGTCTGCAGCGCGGGACTTTCGCCAATAATGCGGGGGAAGCCGTAGCGCCGCGCATACTCTTCTTTGAGCACCAGGTTTTCCCGCAGCAACTGCTGGCGCTCGATGGCGCGGGACAGCAGATGGCGCAGGTGCTCCAGATCGATGGGCTTCTGGATGAAATCGCAGGCGCCATCCTTCATGGCGGCCACGGCATCGGCAATGGTGCCGTAGGCAGTCATGAGGATCACCGGAGTTGCCGGGTCCGACTGTTGCACGGCGCGCAAGACATCCATTCCGGAGCCGGCGGGCAGCTTCAGGTCGGTGAGCACCGCGGCAAACCGCCGCTTGCAAAGCGCGGACTCGGCCTCGGCCAGCGACGCCGCCGGCGCCACCTCGTAGCCCATGCGAAACAGGGCCTCCAGCAGCATCTGGCGAAGTTCGGGCCGGTCTTCCACAAGAAGAACCCGCTCCAGGGTCTCGGATGCGGGAGCGGGCTGCAAAACTTCCGAGGTTGACGAAGTGCTCAAACCAGCGGCTCCTTCAGCCTATTCAATGTCCACGCCCACGCGACGGGCCTGCTCCTGCAGATCCGCCAGCTTTTGCTTGGCGGTGTCGAGCGCGGCCTGCTTGTCCTTTATTTCGCTGTCGTGGTCACGCTGCTGTTCGGCCCACCGTTTGGGATTGCGCAGGCTGTTGCCGGCATCGGCATAATAAGTGGCGGCGCGCAGCCGGAACTCGCGGTTGGAGACATCGATTTCCCGCTCCAGCATGGAAACGTTCTCCTTCAACCGCGCCGCGTCTTTCTTCAGGTCAGCATTGTGCTCCCCGGCATCGGAAGCGGCTGCGCCTTCCGTCTTGGCGTCGCTGGCAGCCTTCTCCTGGGTCGAAACAGCACTCACTTCATCTGAACTTTGTGTTTCCGGGTTGGCGGAATCCGTTACCTTGGCCTGCTCGGCCGTGGGGGCCGCATCGGCGTTATCCGACGGTGCAGCCCGCGTCCCGATCACGCTGATGATTCCGTCCTTGGGCAAGTTGTCGTTGGTGTAGACCTTGGCCGTGGCTTGGGAGTGCTGTTGACTGCGGCGCGCGGCATCGGCCAGCGATTGCGCCTGCAGAAGAGAAGCACACAGCAGTACGGCCAGTGCAGCGAAGATCGGAGAAACACGTCGCATCGTGAATGTCATGATCTGCCTAATTCCTTCTTGCCGGAGGGCAAGTCGCCAAGGGCCGGCGCTCGCCTTCCCGCTCATGCGCATCGCCGGCTGCATTTCCGGCTGTGCCCACCAGTTTGGCACGGAAACCAGCGTGCAGGCAGGTATCGGGGGGACAGGTGCTTTTAGTAATTTCCGCTTTGAAAGCCGGGACACCGGTCCTTCCTCTTTTGAATCTCCAGCAGGCAATCCGGCATTGGAGTCGAGTCTCCGGAGCCGATTTTAGCTTGCTTCCGCGGCTGCCGTTCTTCCCTTTCGCAAGGGTAGCGAGAAGGTGAATACCGCTCCCGGACCGTCGTTCGATGCGCTGATGGAGCCGCCATGCTGGGTGATGATGCGATGCACCAGAGACAGCCCCAGGCCGGTGCCATCGGGCCTGGTGGTAAAGAACGGAATAAAGATTTTGGGGAGAACCTCGGCTGGAATCCCTCCCGCATTGTCGCGATACGTAATCTGCACCTGTTCGCCGCTGTTCCGGGCTGATATTGTCACGCGCACGCGCCGCCCCTTGGCGGCCTGCATACTGTTGCGAAACAGGTTAGCGAACGCCTGGGTCAGGGCCGTGGGGTCTCCAGGAACGCACTCCAGAACCTCGGCATGTTCCAGTTGGAGTTCCACATCGTGCTCGCCCGAAATGCGCCGGAACAGGGCTGCCACATCGAGCGGCTGGTTGCACAGGGCCTGGGGTCGGGCGAAGTTCAGGAAATCGGTAACAATGCGGGTCAGAGACTCCGTCTCCGAGCCGATGCGGGCAGCGAAGCTGCGCACCGTGTCCAGATCGGATTCGCTGGCCAGCATCTGGCTGTAACCGGAGATGGTCGCCAGCGAATTCTTGAACTCGTGGGCGATTCCCGCGGACATCTCTCCCAGAGCCGCCATGCTCTTGCGCAGTTGCACCTGCCGTCCCAGTTCCGTGATCTCGGTGAGGTCGCTGATGAGGCAGGCCCCTCCCAGCTTGTCACCGGATGCGCCCAGCACGGGCGATACGGTAACGCCCAGCACCCGGTGTTCCCCTAGCCGGGGTGGTGTAGCTGGACTCGATGCGCCGAAAGGTGCGGCCCTGGCGAACGGAAAGCTCTACGGCTTCCGCCAGCTTGTGGCATCCCCGGCGGCATTTCCGATCCGCCTTGTCCAGGACCGGAGGGTACTGCAGAGTTCCGGCGGTGCGAAACAGGTCCCGGGCCGAAAGCCCGGAAATCGAGGCGTAACCCAGGATTTCCCGGGCAGCGCGGTTGGCCTGCTGCACCAGACCAGCGGGGGTGAACAGTACGACTCCGCTCGCCAGATTGGAAAGTACGGCCGAGCTGACGGTTTCGGTGGCTTGCGCCCGTGTGCTGGCCTGCTGCCGCAGGCGTTCCAGTTCTTCTTCTTTCTGCTTGAGCTGCTGGATGACCGCGCTATAGGCCTCGAGCGGAAAGGCGCCGGCATCCGTGCGTACCGAACCCTGCGCGGGCTGGCATCAGCCGGTGCCGCATTGATCGTATTGCCATCCCGGCAACCAGCACAGCCACCAGGGCAATCACGAATACCGCCACCATCCGCAGGACGATGGGATTGGTCAGCAGGTTCACCGGTAAAAACCCCAATACCAGTGAAGAACGGCATTGCCAAAAAACAGCGCCAAAATTGCCATGCTGCCGAGAAAGACTCCAAACGGCATCTGGTAGCTGCGATACACCATGCGGGCGGACTGCCAGGCGCGACGCCGTGCCGCCCCCATTGATTCCCGGTGGCGGTTCACCCGTCTGCGGGTCCGCTTGATCCAAACTGCCAGCATAGTGCCCAGGCCGCAGAAAGAGCCCACCAGCGAACCGGCAAAGATGGTGAAGATCGTCAGTTTCACGCCCAGGAATGCGCCCACCATTGCCATCAGCTTCACGTCGCCGAAGCCCATGCCTTCTACCCCGCGGGCGCTCTTGTAGATGGCCCCCACTCCATAGATAAAAGAAGCACCCGCGGCGGCGCCCAGGCTGGCGTCGGCCAAGGAAATGAGCCGCCAGGGCACGGCGGCCGATGCGGCCGGCGCCAGGCTGGGAAGAATGCCCGACAGCAGGCCATCGACGGGAACCAGCAGGCTGAACAGAATGCCCAGGAAGCCAGCCCTGGCAGCGTCATCGCATCGGGCAGCAGTTTGTGTTCGGCATCGGTAAAGATGAGGCCGAGGATCAGGAACGAAAAGGCACAGAACTTCAGCGTTTCCAGGGTGAATCCGAACTGCAAGTAACAGGCCAGGAAAAGCGCGGACGTGAGCAGCTCCACCGCCAAATAGCGCGGGGAGATCGAGGTTCCGCAATCACGGCAGCGGCCGCGCAGAATCAGCCAGCTAAGAACAGGAATGTTGTCATACGGCCGGATGGGCCGCTTGCAGCCCGGACAGGCCGACCCTGGGTGCACCACCGAAAGCCCTCGCGGCAGGCGGTGAATGCAAACGTTCAGAAAGCTGCCAAACGCCAGCCCAAGCAGAACAACCGCGATGGCAAGTATCGGGTCCATGCAAGATCGGCGTGGCCCGATTATAGGAGAAGCAGGGCGGAAAGCTGAGCAGCAGGGGTATAACCAAAGGTGCTGCTCGGCAGGAAACGGGCGGTCCTAGCGGAACAATGCGGGACAGCGCGTCCTCCGCAAAGCGATGCCGTCGCTTCGTTTTCAACTCACATACCGGGCGCAGCTAACCGATAATCAGGAACCCGACTTCGGTCCAGCCGTTCTCCCTGCGAACCCAGACGATGGAAGCCCTCACTTCGCCCCAGGGATAAGAAATGTCGACCTCCGATCCCGCCGAAAGGGCCTCCCCGCGATAACGGATCCGGAACCCACTGGAACTCACGTCCATCATCTCCCCCCGAATGATTGTTTTGCCCTGATCGAGGCGGACAACCACTCTGCCTTTGGCGGGCTGGCGCTCTTCCCGGCGGCGATCCAATCCTGCTCTGGGCTGGGCGGAAACAGAATCGATAACCCTTTTTTGATTGCTGTGCATATAGCAACGATATGGCTGGAATCCCTCACGGAATCCTGTCCCTGAAGATCAATATTTGCTTTTAAGTTCGCCGATGGGCGAAGTTTCGTATTAGAACCGCGTATCGGACTACGCACGCGGGCCTAGTGCTATCCAGTGATGAGAAAGTCCACTTCGATTCCCGATGGCACCCGTCCCACGCTCACCACCAGCGCGTTGACTTTTCCCCAGGGATACAAAATGTCGACCTCCAGTCCGAGAGGCAATGCTGCTCCCGGATAGCAGATGCGGAATCCGCTGGGCGTCACATCGCGAAGCTCGGCTTCAACCAGGGTTTCGCCGTCCAGGCAGAGAGTAACCGGGCTGGAAGACTTCAAGCTTTGTTCCCACATTCCATTGCCGGAAAGGTGGATTGCCTCCTCCCCCGAAGAATGAAGTGGTTCGCGCGGTTGGATGTGCATAGGCCCACCATAGGGCTAGTTCGGCGAACCGGCACCTGTCCTTGTGATTGACTGGTGTGGGACATGCGCCAATCTGGGGAGACAATTTCATTCCGGAACTCGGGGGGCGTTTTCGGCATCGTAGCGACGCCGTCACCCATTCCCGCTCGCGCCATACTGGAAAACACAGTTCGCCCGGGCGGACAGAGGCTATTTTGATTCTCTGGTACCAACGTAACTGTCTCGGAAAGCAAGGACTTTCGAATTTTCACGGTACAATTCGCCCATCTGTCCTGCAGGGAGAACGCTGTGCCCGGGGCGTCCGGGTGAGAGGAAAAAGGGGGAAAAGGCCACGTTGCGCCACAAGTTGCCAGCCATTCGGGTTCCGATCCTGTACCTCATTCTCAGTGTTCTCATCCTGGTGAGCGTGGTGCCGATGTATTACTACGCGCGATCGGTAATGGCCAAGAACCGCGAGAGCCTGGTAACCAATGAGCGTCTCCTGCAGCAGACCATGACCAAAGCGCTGGGAGACGGCGTTTCCCAGCGGCAGCGCAGCCTGGAATCGATCCTGGGGAATTTGTCCTCCGCCATCCAGATTTCCAGCGGAGGCGACCTGCGGGGACAGAACGTCAGCGCGCCCGAACTGCGCGCCCTGCTGGAGCAGTTCGTCTCCGGCACCCCGGATGTGGCGTTTGCGATCCTGTTGAATTCGGAATCCAAAGGGATCTCCGTCCCATCCCTCATGCCGGACGAGTTTCTGCACCGGGAACTGGAGCGGGCCTTTAGCGCCGCCATCGAATCGCGCGCCTACACCAGTCCGCCCCTGGCGCTCGGCTCCGGCAAGGACCGGCGCATCGTTACCGTCGTGACCACTCCCATCACCGTGGGCGGGCACTTCATGGGAATGATCGGCACCGCCGTGGATTTGAACTTCCTGGTGCAGCAACTGCAGGAAGCCAGCCGGGGCGGTCTGGAGATGTACATCGTCGACCGCCAGGGACGTCTGGTGGTTTCGGCGGACCCACATGCCGCGACGGGACAGGACATGACCCGCGTCCCCATCGTGAAGAGCTTCGTCCAGACCGGCGAAAAATCCCATGTAGGAGCGGCAACCTCGGAATTTGTGCTGAACGTTAAGGGCCAGAATGTAGCCATGCTGGGCACGTACACGCCGGTGCCGGCGCTGGAGTGGGCGGTCGTCGCGCAAAAACCGCAGCGCGATGCCTATGCCAGCGTGTTCGAGATGCAGGAGAAAGCGCGCTGGTGGGCGGTGGGCTTTGCTTTAATCAGCGTCCTGATCGGTATTTTTGCCGCCAGCCGCATCACCCATCCTCTGAAGGTGCTTACCAATTCCAGCCGCGCCATCGCCAAGGGGGACTTCTCCCAGCGAGTGAAGCTGACCAGCCGCACGGAAATCGGGGAGCTGGCGCAAACCTTCAACCACATGACCGAGGACCTGGAACGCTTCGTGGCGGAACTGAAGCGCGCAGCGGAAGAAAACCGCGCGCTGTTTCTGGGATCCATTCAGATGCTCGCCGGCGCGGTCGACGAAAAGGATCCCTACACGCGCGGCCATTCCGATCGGGTTACGCGCTACTCGGTCATTCTTGCGACGGAAATGGGCTTGTCCGAGGACTACGTGGAAATGGTTCGCATTTCCGCCCAGCTCCATGACGTTGGCAAGATCGGAATTGAAGACCGCATCCTGAAAAAGCCTGGAGCCTTGACCCCGGAAGAGTTCGAGATCATGAAGACCCATACCGTGCGCGGCGCCAACATCCTGCGCCCCATCGGGCAGTTGAAGGAGATGATCCCGGGCATCGAACTGCATCACGAATCGCTGGATGGGCGTGGCTATCCCTTTGGATTGAAGGGAGACCAGATTCCCCTGCCGGCCCGCATTATCGCCGTGGCCGACACCTTTGACGCCATGACCACCAATCGCCCCTATCAGGTCGCGCGCGATCCGGAGTATGTGCTGCGCATCATCCAGTCGCTGGTGGAGACGAAATTCGACCCCCGCGTGGTGGCGGCTCTTACCGTATCCCTGGAGAGTGGAAAAATCCGCGTGCAGAGAGCGGGCGCCATGCAGACAGAGGCCGAGGCCGCCGAGCCCGCGACCGTGCAGGCCGCCGGAATCTAGAATCCGCAACCAACCCCCCGCCTTCGTTTCCTCCCGCTCGCGTTTTTCAGTTCAATTTGTTTGAGGATGTCACTCACCGCAGCAGCAGCTTGGCAGGTGTGTCAGCGCGAAAAACTCACGTTTCAGGCCTTTCCCGCTCTGCCGCCTGCATGCTGCGCCGCCGGCCTCTATAATGTGGATTCAGGCTATGATTCAGACGCTCTTTGGCAGCCTCGAAGAACCACCGAAGAAAGAGGGCTTCCTCGACCGCATGAAGCAGGCGGTTTCGCGCACCCGTGAGAACCTGAGCGGGCGCATTGAGGACGTGGTCGCTCTTCACGAAGAGATCGACCGGGAAACGCTGGACGATCTGGAAGCCATCCTGATCGCCGCCGACCTGGGCACCTCAACCACGCGCGAAGTATTGGACAAAGTGCGAGAGAAGGTAGACCGCAAGCAGGTACGGAATACCGAGCAGCTCCGGCGCGTTCTGAAAGACGAGTTGCTGGCCATTCTGCAGCGGGCAGGGCTCCCGCCACTGGAGGTGACCGAGGGTCCCGAGGTGATCATGGTGGTAGGGGTGAACGGCACCGGAAAAACCACCACCATCGGCAAGCTCGCCAGCCTGTTTCGCTCCGAGGGCAAGACCGTGCTGCTGTGCGCCGCGGATACCTTTCGTGCCGCCGCTATCGAGCAACTGGAAGTCTGGGGCGACCGCACCGGCACCGAGGTCATCAAGACCAAGGCCGGGGGCGACCCTGCGGCGGTGCTGTTCGATGCCCTGCAGGCTGCCAAGGCCCGCAAAACGGATTATGTGATCATCGACACCGCTGGACGCCTGCATACCAAGAGCAGTCTGATGGAAGAGCTGGCCAAGATGCGGCGCACGGCACAACGCGTCGTGCCCGGCGCTCCCCACGAGACGCTGTTAGTCATGGACGCCACCACCGGGCAGAACGGGTTGCAGCAGGCGCGCCTCTTCACCGACTCCGCCGCTGTGACCGGCGTGGTGCTCACTAAACTGGACGGCACTGCCAAGGGTGGCATTGTGGTCGCCATCTCGCGCGAATTGGGAATCCCCGTGCGCTTTGTTGGCGTGGGCGAGAAGCAGGGAGACCTGTTGCCCTTCGATGGGGAGCAGTTTGTGGAATCGCTGTTCGCCTAGGGGATCTTCGCCGCTATGAGACTTTTGATCCGGGTCATCTTCCTAGCGGTGCTGATCGCGCTGGTTCTGCGCGTGGTTCGTGCCGCTGTGGCGAGCCTGTCCAGCAAAGTGCAGGTGATTCCGCCGCAGCGCCGCCGGAAACGACGCTCGGCGACCGTGATTCTCGATCAGGAAGAAGAAGAGGATCCGGATCATCAAGCAATTCCGGCCGTCGCGCGCGCCGGGGCTGAATTTCCGAAGTTACAGGGCTTCCGGCCGCGCTTTTCGATTGCCCTTGCCGTCACCGCTCGACATTGCCGACCAGCAGTACATGCAGCGTGCGCTTGCCCTGGCGCGCCAGGGGATCGGCCTGGCTTCCCCCAATCCCTGCGTGGGAGCCCTCGTAGTAGACCCTGCGACGGGCGAGGTCCTGGGCAGTGGAACCCACGCATATGCCTTTAGAAAGCACGCCGAAGTTCTGGCGCTGGAGCAGGCCGGAGAGCGTGCTCGCGGCATGACCCTGTACCTGAACCTGGAACCATGCTCGCACTTGGGACGCACCGGACCCTGCGCCGACGCTGTGATTCAAGCGGGCGTGCAACGGGTGGTGGCCGCCATGGAGGATCCCAACCCCCAGGTTGCGGGAAAGGGATTGGAAAGGCTGCGTTCCGCCGGAATCGAAGTCGTCACCGGAGTGTGCGAGGAAGAGGCGCGGCACCTGAACGAGGCCTTTGCCCGTTTCATCCGCAGCGGCAAGCCGCTGGTGATCCTGAAGAGTGCGATGACCCTGGATGGGAAGATCGCATCGGGGCGGGGAAACGTCTCGTCTCAGGGTGGGGCTACGGCGAGTTACATCACCGGTGAGGCAGCGCGCGCCCACGTCCATCAACTGCGGCACGCATCGGATGCCATTCTGGTCGGCGTGGGCACCGTCCTGGCCGACGACCCTCTGCTCACCGACCGTACGGGTCTGCCGCGCCGGAGGCCTCTGTTGCGCGTGATTCTGGACTCGCACCTGCGCCTGCCGCCGCAATCCCGGCTGGTCAAGTCCGCGCAGGACGACCTGCTTGTCTTCTGCTGTCACCCGGAGGAGACGAAGCGGCGTGAACTCGAAGGCATGGGCGTGAGGGTTGTCGATATTCCTTCCGGTGCGGCCGCGACGGACCGGCCGGATCTGGAGCGCATGCTCCGCTGCCTTGGAGAACAGGAGATCGCCAGCTTGCTGATCGAAGGCGGAGCCACGGTCAATGGGGCGGCGCTGGCGGCCGGCATTTGCGACAAGGTGTTTTTCTTCTACGCTCCCAGGATTCTGGCGAGCAGCAACGCGGTCCCCTTTGCCGAGATGGCTGGGACGCGGCCCATGGACGCTATCCGGGTGAAGAATTTTCGTCTGCATCGCCTGGGAGAAGATTTTGCCGTCGAAGGCTACCTGCGCGATCCCTACGATTTGTAATTTGAAATTTGTGATTTGAAATTTTCAGAAGTTTTCCGAACTCGGAAGAGGCCAGCCATATCCGGAGGCGCTGAGGAGGTTTGCTGTTCTCGAGCCGAGGGAGAGCCCCCAGCAACAAAAATTACCAATTTCAAATTACAAATTACAAATTTACAATTTCCCTGCCATGTTTACCGGACTGATTGAGGAAGTCGGACGAATTGCCGGCATTGCCCGCATCGGGGGCAAGCGCCGCATTACCGTGGAGGCCCCGCATACCAGTGCTGAGCTGAAACCCGGAGACAGCGTAGCCGTGAGCGGCGTGTGCCTCACGGCTGTGGAGTTGGGCGCCGGCAGCTTTGGCGCGGACCTGGCCGAGGAGACCTGGCTGCGCACCTCTTTTTCCCGCTTGCGCGAAGGCGCCCTGGTCAATTTGGAGCTTCCCGTGCGCGCCAACGAGAGGCTGGGCGGGCACATCGTGCAGGGGCACGTTGACGGAACCGGCAGGTTCCTGGAACTGGAAAGCATCCCCGGAGGCGAGGACTTCCGCTTGCGCATCGAACTCCCCGAGGAGCTGGAGCGCTACGTGGTTTATAAGGGATCGCTGGCCGTCGAAGGCATCAGCCTCACGGTGGCCGCCTTGCAGGGCCGCACCGTGACCATTGCCATCATTCCGCATACCTGCCTGGCCACCAACCTGCAGTCGCTGCGGGCGGGGGACCCCGTCAATCTAGAGGCCGATCTGATCGCCAAATACGTAGAAAAGATGATTGGGGGTGAGAGAGCCGAAGGCGCGATTTCTCTGGAAGAACTGGTTCGGCAGGCATACTGAGCACGCGCGATGTTCTGTTTTTGTTTTTTGTCATTCCGACCCTGAGCGGAGCCGAAGGGGAGGAATCTGTTTTTTACGTTGTTGTTCCCAGGGTAGCGAGAAATCTGCTTTCAGGAGTCGCCATGGCGGAAATTCCCAATAACTATCGTGATCTGTTCGAAAAGAAAGCCTTTGCGAATCTGGCCACGCTCATGCCCGACGGCAGACCTCAAGTCACGCCTGTCTGGGTCGATTTTGACGGAAACAACGTATTGATCAATTCCGCCAAAGGACGGCAAAAAGACAAGAACATGCGGCGTGAGCCGCGCGTCTCCATGTCCATCCAAGACCCGGAAAATCCCTACCGCTACCTGGAAATCCGCGGCACAGTGGTGGAGGTCACCCAGCAAGGGGCGGACGCGCATATCGATAAGATGGCCAAGAAGTATATGGGGAAGGACAAATATCCCTACCGTACACCTACGGAAGTGCGCGTCCTCTACAAGATCCGTCCCGATCACGTTCACGGGATTGCCTAGTTGCCACCGGAGGCCGCGAACGGAAGGCCGCAATCAGCAAGTTAGGTGCGGCCCGTCGCTGGTTTTGGGCCATTGGCTGCACGTAAAGGTTCCAGATTGAGCAGGTCCAGCTCCAGGAATTCGCGCACGATGGCTTCCGGCGAGTTGTGCATCTCGCCCGGACTTCCGTAGTAAGCCACCTTCCCCTCATGAAGAAATACCACGCGGTCGGCAAGCTTCTGCGCAAGCCGCATATCGTGGGTCACGACCACACTGGTAAGTTTGAGTTGAGACTTCAGCTTCTTGATCAGATCCCCGAGCAGTTGCGCCATCAGCGGATCGACCATGGTCGTGGGTTCGTCGTAGAGTACGCATTCCGGCTGTGCCGCCAGCGCGCGCGCGATAGCCACCGAGCGCTTCATGCCGGTGGAAAGGTCGGAAGGGAGCTGGTCGCGCATGGGCAGCACTCCCACCATCTCCAGCAATCCGTCCACCACCTGATAGATCTGGTCCTCGTTCAGGTCGCCGCGTTCGCGCAGCGGAAAGGCCACATTTTCGCCCACGGTGAGGGAATCGAACAGGGCGCCGTTCTGAAACACCATGGTAACTTTCTTGCGGATGCGCTCCAGTTCCTGCTCGTCATAATCGGTAATGTCCTCGTGGGCCACGATCACCCGTCCGGAATCGGGCTTCAGAAACCCCATGATGTGGTGCAGGGACACGGATTTCCCTACCCCACTGCGCCCCAGAATGCACACCGTCTCTCCGGCCATCACTTCGAAGCTCACATGATCCAGCACGTGATTGTCCCCGAACGACTTGCTCACGTCCCGAAAGGCGATATAGGGATTGGCTTGATTCATGATCTGCCGGCCCGATCTTGTGCCCGTTCCCAGTCCGCAGGCGTGTTGAGATTCTGAAACATGGTGGGGTCCAGTGCCAAGCGCCGCAGCTCGGCTTCTTTGATGGCCCGCACCGGAACCGTCGAGAACAGGGAATCGATGCGGTTGCGGTCCTCGCCAAGCGCCTGCCCGGCCTTTTCCCCAAATGCCCGGCGGTAAACCCCGCACAAGGGCTCCCAGCCGTGCCGAGTGCGGGGCGCCGTCACCATGGCTCCCGACTCTTCCGCACACTGCAGCAGGAAGCGTAGCGCTCCTTCACTCACGAAAGGGGTGTCCACGGCGAGAATCAGGTTAAAATCGACGGGGCTCGCGCTGAGCGCCGCGTGAATGCCACCCAGGGGGCCGCGGTCCGCGTGGACGTCCTCCACGACCGCGCCGAAGCGGGCCAATCGATCGCGCTCTCCCACCAGCCACACCATGGGAGTCACCGCGCGCGCCAGAATCATCGCCCGCTCCAGCAGCGTCCTTCCGTCCAGCACCAGGAAGGCCTTGTCGGTTCCCATGCGCGAACTACGGCCTCCGGCCAGAATAAATGCCGCAATCTCCACGGAAGTCATGATAACGGGAAGAGGGGCGGGAAAGGGAATCAGTCCTCGGTGGGATTCCAGGAGATTTCCATGCCGATCATGCGGCCCCCGGCGTCGAACTCCAGGCGGCCGTCGGCCAAGATCACGGTATCCCCGTTGATTCCCGGGAAGACCACGAAGACCCGGGGCTCCACATACTGCGCATTGCGGTGCCCACGAAGGAAGGCAAGGGTCTCCTGCGAACGGTATCCCTTCGGAATTTCGAAGCTTAAATCGGCCAATTCTCCGGTTTCCCCAATCGACACCGCGACCTCGACGGGAACGCGCAGTTCCACCTGCTTCTCGTCGACCTTGCCGTTGCGGCCAAACGAGACGTGATACTCATATCCCGCTTCGGGATCGAAACTGCTTCGCTCTACCTGGATTGGCATAGATAACACGGGAGCCCCGAACTCGAACATCCAGTTACCTCCACCGCGTGCGTTAGCCTGCTACACTTCAGACGCGCGGGACAAAGGTTCGGGAGCCCGGGTTCCGGTCTCCCGGCAATCTCCACCGGATCTCCCTCTGCATGGTGGACGCGACGTTTTATCATATTGGTGCACCGCGAGACAAAAAAAACGCACCTAGCTGAAAATCGGGCAGAGTGGCTATAGCTGGCCGGCGGGGTGGAGTGCGTCACGGAAGGCCGTGTCTGGCAATTCCCAGCCCATGGTCCTTTCGGGCAGGACCGAAGGTATTTTTGGACAACTTTTGTGCCCGCGCGGGTTGATACTATCAGGGGAACGTTCACAATAGCGGAACAGAAAAGCCCGTGAGCTTGGATTCAACATCTAACACCGGGGATTCCTGATAATCAGGTTACAGGAGTGAATTATGAAGGCGAAGTCGTCGTTTGCTGTGTCCGCGGCTCTGCTTCTGCTGGCGCTGAGTCTCAGCGTTGCATGCTCGCGCAGCAAGGCGCCGAATGACGCGCAGATTTTGGGGCAGGTGCAGACCCAACTCAGCAGCAACAGCAACCTGCAGGGAAAGCAGATTCAGGTTCAGTCGAGCAATGGAGTGGTGACACTTTCCGGTACTGTGTCCAGCGACTTTGAGCGGACTGCGGCCGCCAGCGATGCTGCCCAGGTCGAGGGCGTGCGCACGGTAGTCAACAATCTCCAGGTCGAGCAACAGGCCGAGGCCCCGGCTCCGCCGCCCGAGACGGCAGAAGCTCCGCCTCCGGCGCCCGCTCCCGAGCCCCGGCACAGAGCGCACCGGAGGCCCATCCCGGCGCGCGAAACGGCGCCGGTTTCCAGTGTCGCCCCGGAGCATGAGTACACCCAGGCGCCTGCCGTGTCGGCTGCTGCGCCGGCTCCCGCTCCGGCCCAGCCGGCACCACCGCCTGTGCCCATGGTGCGTACGGTCAGAATTCCTGAGGGACAGGCCGTTGCAGTTCGCTTGATCGACCCCATCGATACCAAAACGGCCCAGAACGGAGACACATTCCGCGGCAGTCTTTCCGCTCCCCTGGTGATCGACGGCGAGACCGTGGTGCCCTCCAATGCGGAAGTGGAAGGCCGCGTAGTGGATTCCAAGAGCGCGGGCCGGTTTTCCGGACAGTCGTCTCTGACCTTGGAACTGACGAAGCTGACCTTCAACGGGCAGAGTTACAGCCTGCAAACCAACCAGTGGACCAAGCAGGCATCTGGCACCGGGAGAAAGACGGCAACCAAGGTCGGGATCGGCACGGCACTGGGAGCGATTATCGGAGGCATCGCCGGCGGCGGCGAGGGAGCGGCCATCGGCGCCGCCACCGGAGCGGGCGCGGGAACCGGTGTGCAGGCGGCTACCGGCGGAGAGGAAGTTAAGCTGCCGTCAGAAACCCAGCTGAGTTTCACGCTGGCGCATTCTCTGACTGTGACTCCTTCTTCCAGTCGGACGCGCTAGCCGCCTCGAACCACGGAGTGGGTGATCGGAGAGCGGAGACCGGACAGGTCACCGCTCTCCGTTTTTGTGTTGCACTTTGTCGCAAACCTGGACCCGGAGGCGTACATCCAACGTACTCAGCTCAGCCGGGCTGCCGCAGTAGAATAGAATCTTCACGGGTACAAAAATGGGTTTCAGCGCGTTGTTGTGCAACCGGTCGCACGGGGAGCCTTTTCATTCATGAAGAACAGTTTGAGCCTGCCTACGGTCGCGTATTTTTCCATGGAAATTGCGTTGTCGCAGGATATGCCCACCTATAGCGGCGGTTTGGGCGTGCTGGCGGGAGACACGCTGCGTTCTGCCGCGGACCTGGGAATCCCTGTCGTGGCGGTCACGCTTCTCTATCGCAAGGGATACTTTCGCCAACAGTTGGACCGCATGGGAAATCAGAGCGAGCAGCCCCAGGAGTGGTCCCCGGAGCAGATGCTGGAGGAAATCCCCGGTCGCGTGACGGTTACCGTGGAGGGCCGGCCGGTGACGGTACGGGCCTGGAAGTACACCGTTCATGGCTATAGTGGCGACACCGTCCCGGTCTACCTGCTGGATACCGATGTTGCCGGAAACTCTGCCTGGGACCGCGGCATTACCGATTCTCTCTATGGCGGAGACCAGCGTTACCGCCTGTGCCAGGAGGCCGTACTGGGTTTTGGCGGACTGGAGATGCTGCGCAGGCTGGACTTGGGGATTGACGTCTACCACATGAACGAAGGTCATTCCGCGCTGCTGGCGCTGGGCCTGATGGAGCGCCGCTTGGCGCAGAGCTTTGCCGGCCGGGTCAAGCAGCTCGACATCGATGGCGTGCGCCGCATGTGCATCTTCACCACCCATACCCCCGTGCCCGCGGGCCACGATCAGTTCCCCCGCAAGCTGGCCGAGCAGGTGTTAGGGCCGGACGCGATCAGCCTGCTGGACGAGACCGAAGCCTGGCATGGAGACATGCTCAACATGACCTATCTTGCGCTGCGCTTTTCCGGATACGTGAACGGCGTGGCCATGCGGCACGGCGAAGTCTCCCGCGGCATGTTTCCCAACTACACCATCAATGCCATTACCAATGGGGTGCACGCGGTGACCTGGACGTCCTCGGCTTTTCAGGTACTCTTCGATCAGCACATCCCCGGCTGGCGCAACGACAACAACTACCTGCGTTACGCCATCAGCATTCCTTTGGAACAGATCCGGCAAACGCACGTGCGCGCCAAACAGGAATTGTTTGAGGAGATTCAGCGGCTGCAGGGGGTGCAACTGGACCCGCAGGCGCTCACCATCGGTTTTGCCCGCCGCGCCAGCACCTACAAACGCGCCGACCTCCTGTTTCACGATGCTGAGCGCCTCCAGGCGATCTCCCGCAACATCGGACCCATTCAGCTGGTCTATGGAGGAAAGGCCCATCCCCGGGACGAAGGTGGCAAGAACCTCATCCGCAGTGTCTTCGGAGGGGCCGCCCGCGTCGCCGATTCCATCCGCACCGTCTATGTCCAGAACTACGACTTGCATTGGGGGCGCCTGATCACTAGCGGAGTGGACCTGTGGCTCAACACGCCCATGCGTCCGCAGGAAGCTTCCGGAACCAGCGGAATGAAGGCTGCGCTCAACGGCGTGCCCAGCTTCAGCGTGCTCGACGGCTGGTGGGTCGAGGGACACATCGAAGGCGTCACCGGGTGGAGCATTGGGGACCATGCCTTCACCGGCGATCCTGATCGCGAAGTCTCCAATCTTTATGAAAAGCTGGAACGCGAGATTGTTCCCATGTTCTACGGCCGGCCGCAGCGTTATACGGAAATCATGCGTTCGGCCATCGCGCTCAATGGCTCGTTTTTCAATACCCAACGAATGCTGCTGCAATACGTAGGCAACGCCTACACTCAGCGCAACGAAGTTGCCACCCATGTTCCTCCGCCAGTGGAAGAAATGGCGATTCGCAAAATGTAAGTGTGTCTTAGCAAGCCAACAGCTTAAGACAAAGAAACGAAGCGAAAGGCGATCGCCTGGCGGTCGCCTTTCTATTCCTTGTTCTTGCCTGACTTGATGAACGGTCCGTGGTGCTGCGCTGGGCCCACCGGCAGCGCCTGTCCGGCAACGCAGGCAGGCGAGCGCCGCATCGGAATTTTGCGGCCAGGGACGGCGTGGCCTCGAACTTTGCTACGCGTTCCATGCTATTCTTATTCTCACTTTGAGGCTTTCCCATGCGCCTCCGTCGCCTAGGTATTGTTGCATCCCTGGTCTTGTCTCCGCTTGGCGCCGCACTTGTGTTCCAACGCCTCGATAACAGGTTCCGCGAGCTTGCCTTGGTTTCGTTTCCTCTCCACGGCAATGAGAACACGGACTTTGCTTCGCCAGATGTCCGCTTTCCCTCGCCGCAGGGGCCCTGTTCGGATGGCTTCAATTCATCCATGCATTGTCTCAAGACGGACCGCCAGTCTGTGCAGGGCGGGTGCCGGCTGGCGCGTTGGCACACGCGTCTCCCCCACCGGCGCGCCACCTTGGGACCAACCACATCCTTTGTGCAATGAGCCGGATACCACGACAAAACCAAGATGTTTCAATTCCTGTTTAAGTATTCGCCCGCAGTCTTCGCCCGCAGCAGCTTGGTTCTGCTGGGACGATGGCCTGTGTGGTTGCTGATCGCTGCCATTGCGGCTGCGGCCGGCCTGCTGGGGTACGTCACGTGGTGGCGTCCGGCCAGGCGGGCGGCGGGGCTGACTCCGGGGCGAACTGCGGTGCTCTGGCTTCTTCAGGCTTCCATGGTGGCTCTGCTGCTGCTGCTTCTCTGGCAGCCCGCGATCAGCGTTTCCACGCTCACGCCGCAGCAGAACATCATTTCCGTGGTGCTGGACGACTCCCGCAGTATGTCTATTCCGGAACAGGGAGGAACCCGCAGGGACCAGGCGCTGAAGGTGCTCAACTCGGGCCTTCTCCATGCCTTGCAGCAGAAGTATCAGGTGCGGCTCTATCGTATGAGCGATACGGTGCAGCGCATCGATAAGCCAGGCGCCATTACCGGCACTGGAAACGCCACCCACATCGGCGACAGCCTGAAGCAGGTGATGGCGGAAGCTTCCAGCCTGCCCGTGGGCGCCGTGGTCTTGCTGAGCGATGGCGCAGAGAACAGCGGTGGAATCGACCTGGCGACCATGAATGACATCCGCCGCTATCACATCCCGGTGCATACCATCGGCATTGGACGGACACAGTTTGCCAGGGATGTCGAGATTTCCGACGCGCAGACACCCCCGCGGGTGATGACGGATTCCCGCGTCAGCATGCTGGTGAGCTTCCACCAGCGCGGCTATAGCGGCCAGAAAGCCACCATCACCTTGCGCGACGACAACCGCGTGCTGGCCTCGCGCGACGTCACCCTCAAAGGCGACGGCGTGCAGCAGACCGAGCCGCTGGTGTTTGACGCGGGGCCGGCAGGAGTGCGCAACCTGCGCGTGACCATCAATCCTCTTGCAGGCGAGGAAAACGCCAACAATAACAGCCTGGTGCGCCTGGTGAACGTTGTCTCCGAGCATCCCAGGATTCTTTATATCGAAGGCGATCCCCGCTGGGAGTTCAAGTTCATTCGTCGCGCCATGGATGACGAGCAGAATCTGCGCCTGGTGACCATGCTGCGCACCACGGAGAACAAAATCTATCGCCAGGGCATTGACGATCCCAAGGATCTGGAAGACGGGTTTCCCGCCACCCCAGAGGAGCTGTTCAAATATCAGGGCTTGATCATCGGCGATGTTTCCGCCGGATATTTCACACCCACGCAGCTCGACTTGATTAAGCAGTTCGTAGACCGGCGCGGAGGAGGCGTGCTGTTTCTAGGAGGCAAAGGCACGCTGGCCGACGGCGGCTATGCCCAGAGTCCGCTGGCGGACCTGCTTCCCGTGACGCTTCCCAACAGAAAGGTCACCTTTGTGCGCGACCGCGCCGCCGTTGAGCTGACGGCTGCCGGCGCCGATAGCCTGACGACCCGCCTGGAAGAAGATCCCCAGGCCAATGTCGAGCGCTGGAAGAAATTGCCGGAACTGGCCAACTACCAGGACGTGGGCGAGCCTAAGCCGGGTGCGGTGGTGCTGGCGGACCTGCTTCCGCCCGGTGGGCGCCGCCTGCCCCTGCTGGTGATGCAGAACTATGGCCGCGGACGCACCGCTGTGCTGGCCACCGCAGGGACCTGGCGCTGGCAGATGCTACAGCCTGTGGCCGACCGCACCCACGAAATCTTCTGGCAGCAACTGCTGCGCTGGGTGGCCGACAGTCCCGGGCATGTGTTGTCGTCGACTCCGCAGCCCGTGCTGTCGGACGAGAAGCAGGTGCAACTGCGGGCCGAGGTGCGAGACAACAAATATCTTCCTGTCGCTGACGCCCAGGTCCACGCGGAAGTTACCGGGCCCAATGGGCTCGACCAGAGTGTGGAGTTGACCCCGGACCCGGTCACTGCCGGCCTTTACACCGCCACCTGGACGGCGCAGGCGCCGGGCGGATACGCTGCCAACATCGTGGCCATGCGCGGAAGCGAGGAGCTGGGACGCGATGCCGTGATGTTCCGCCGCGAGGACGGCGTGGCGGAAAATTTCCATGCCGAACAGAACCGTGAGTTGCTGCAGAAGCTCTCGTCGGAAACCGGCGGCAATTACTACACCCCGGCCGACGCCTCTCGTCTTGCCGATGAAATCTCCCTGTCGGATGCGGGAATCACCGTCCGTCAGGTTCGAGATCTCTGGAATATGCCTGCTGTGTTCTTGCTGCTTCTCGGGTTGCCGGTCTGCGAATGGTTCCTGCGCAGAAAGTGGGGCGTAGTATGAAGCGCTGGCTGGCCTTGTTTCTGCTGCTGCCTTCGTCTCTGCTGGCGACCACGTTCTATGTGACCGTGTCCGGTTTGGGCGGAGAGCCGGATTACGAACAGCGCTTCACCGGCTACGCTCAGGATCTGGATAAGGTCCTGAAGACCGCCGGCATCGATGCCAAGGTCACGACCCTCGAAGGGGACGGCGCCACCCGCGAACAGTTCGTTTCAGCCCTGACCGGGATCGCCCAGACTGCCAGACCGGCGGACGCCGTGGTGCTGATGATGATTGGTCATGGCAGCTATGACGGCGTGAATTACAAGATCAATCTCCCCGGACCGGACATCACCGCGCAAGAGCTGGCAGGCCTGCTGGACAAGATCCCGGCCACCCGTCAACTGGTGGTGAACATGACCAGTTGCAGCGGTGCTTCGCTGGACGTGCTGAAAAAACCAAACCGCGTGGTGATCACGGCCACCAAGTCCGGTACCGAGAAGAACGCCACGGTCTTTGCCCGCTACTGGGTGGAGGCGCTGCAAGACCCGGCCGCCGACGTGGATAAGAACCAGACCGTGAGCGCCCTCGAGGCCTTTCGCTACGCCGATCAGAAGACCACGCAATTCTACGAGACGCAAAAGCGGCTGGCCACCGAGCACGCCCTCCTGGAAGACACCGGAAAAGGCGAGGGAGTCAGGGACCCTTCGCCGGAAAACGCCACCGGGCTGCAGGCATCGCGCTTTCCCTTGTTGCGGCTGGGGCAGGCGCAGATCGCGGCCAACACCCCGGAAAAACGTGCCCTGCTCCAAAAGAAGGAAGACCTGGAACAGCAGATCGACAAGCTCAAGTATGAAAAGGCGGCCATGCCGAGCGACGAATATAAGCAGCAGCTCACCAGCTTGCTGATTGAATTGGCGAAGACCCAGGCCGCATTGGAGAAATAGGAAAAAAGAATCAATAGGAACGCGCACCAGGAACGTCTTAAGAGCAACGCGCAGTCGGAGAAGAAGTCATGCCGTACGACAACAATCCGAGCGTTTCCCCCATGGGACGAACTCCCGCGCCGCAAAACCACTGCCGCATGCGTGTGCTGGCGCTCGCCATCCTGTTCGCAGTTCTGTTCGTGCCCAGCCTCCGGGCGGCCACTCCAGTCGATCCGTGCCTCACACTGCGGCGTCACGGACGCGCCGCCGAAGCGCATGATTGTTTTTCCCGCCTGCTGTCGTCTCCCAATCCTTATTTCCGCGCCGAGGGCGACTGGGGCCTGGAGCAGTACACCCAGGCACGCGATGAATTTCAGGCGGCCATCAAGGCCGAGCCGCAGAATCCCGAGTACCGGGTCCGCTTCGGGCGCATGCTGCTGGAGCGCTTCAATCCCCAGGATGCCGCGGGATTGTTTCAGGAAGCTCTAGGTATTCAGAAAGACTATGCGCCGGCGCTGGTAGGCCTGGCGCTGATCGCCTCCGAGCAGTTCGAGAGCAAGGCAGTCGAATTTGCGCAACAGGCCCTGCAAAGCGATCCCAAGCTCGTAGAGGCGCAAGAACTCCTCGCGCGCTTCGCCCTGGAGGACAGCAATACCGCAAAAGCGATTCAGGAAGCCGACAAGGCGATTGCCATGTCCGATGAGGCCCTGGATGCCATGGCAATCCGTGCCACCATTGACTGGTTGAACGACCAGCCGCAAAGCCCGTGGATGGACCGCATCCTGAAGGTCAATCCTTCCTACGGCCAGGCCTACGCGACCGGGGGCTACTTCTTTGTCATCAACCGGCGTTACGAGGAGGGAATCGAGTACTACCGCAAAGCCATTGCGCTCGATCCCCGGCTCTGGTCGGCGCATTCGGAGCTGGGCATCAACCTCATGCGCCTGGGTGAGAACCAGGAGGCCCGCCAGCAACTGGAGCTCTGCTACGCCAACGGCTATCGCGATGCCGCAACGGTCAACACCCTGCGGCTGCATGGACAGCTACAAGAACTTCGTCACCTTTAAGGACGGCAATGCCATCCGAGGTTCTGCACCGGAAAGAAGCCGACCTGCTTCATCCTTACTTGGAAGCGGAACTGAAGCGGGCCATCGCTGACTACGAGAAGAAGTACAAAATGACGCTCGACCGCCCAGTGCAGGTGGAGATGTATCCCGATCACGAGGACTTCGCCGTGCGCACCATGGGCATGCCGGGACTGGGGGCTCTGGGCGTGACCTTCGGCTACGTGGTTGCCATGGACAGCCCTTCCGGGCGCAAGCCGGGCAGCTTCCACTGGGCCAGCACCCTGCGGCACGAAATGAGTCATGTTTTCGTGCTGGCGGCCACTCACCATCGGCGCCCCGCTGGTTTGGCGAAGGCATGGCCGTCTACGAGGAGACGGCGGCTTCGCCGGATTGGGGCGACCGGCTTGATCCCCAGGCCATCATGGCCATGAAGGACAAGAAGCTGCTGCCCATCGCCGAACTGGACCGCGGCTTCGTGCGCCCGCAGCTACCCCTCCCAGGTGGTGGTTTCCTACTTCCAGGCGGGAAAAATCTGCGGGTATATCGTCTCCAGGTGGGGTTATGACAAATTGCTGGAGATGATGCATGCCTTCGGCGACGGCAAATCCACCCCGGAAGTTGTGCAGCAGACGCTCGCAATGCCGCCCCAGGCGTTCGACAAGGATTTCTTCGCTTGGCTCTACGCGCAGTACCAGCCGACCTTGGATCACTTCGAGGAATGGCGCAAGCGGATTCAGAACGTGGCCAACAACGTCAAGGCCAAGAATTGGGATGAAGTGATTCGCGAGGGAAATGAGATTCGCGATATGTATCCCGAATACGTGGAAGACGGCAACGTCTACGAATTCCTCGCCGACGCTTACCTCGCCAAAGGAAACAAGGCGGCCGCCATGGCGCAACTGCAGCGCTATTCCACCATCGGCGGACGCAGTCCCTACCTCATCAAGAAGCTGGCCTCGTTGCAGGTCGAGGCAGGCAAGAAACGGGAAGCGGCTGAAAGCCTTTCCCGCCTGCTGTACATCTATCCGGTGGAGGATGAAGACCTGCACCAGCGGCTGGGAGATTTGTGGATGGACCTGGAAACAACCGGCAAGGCCATCCTGGAATATCAGTCGGTGCTGGCGCTCAAGCCCGCTGACCAGGCGCAGGCGCATTACAATCTTGCGCGAGCCTTTCAGGCCGCCAGGCGGGTTCCGGAAGCCAAAGAGCAGGTTCTGTTGTCGCTGGAGGCGGCTCCCGACTTCCGGCCGGCGCAGAAGATGTTGCTCGATTTGACGCAATAAGGAAATTGGACTCAATAAAGAAAAGGACGAACACCCAAATGTCATCCAGCGTAGCCACTGTGGATTCAGCCGAACTCAAAGCCAAGATCGAGCGCTTTCAGCAGGTCCACGCAGATATCGTCACCCAGGTGCGGCGGGTCATCGTCGGCCAGGAGCAGGTGCTTGAAGAGGTGCTGATCGCCTTGTTTGTGGGCGGACACTGCCTCATCACCGGCTTGCCGGGAACGGCCAAGACCCTGCTGGTGCGCACCATCGCGCAGACGCTGGGGCTGATGTTCAAGCGCATCCAGTTCACTCCTGACCTGATGCCGTCCGACATTACCGGCACCGACATCATCGAGGAAGATCCCGCTACCGGACATCGCACCTGGACGTTCGTCCCCGGTCCCATCTTCGGCAACATCCTGCTGGCCGACGAGATCAACCGCACCCCGCCCAAAACGCAGTCGGCGCTGCTGGAGGCCATGCAGGAGCTTGCCTGCACGGTGCGCGGCAACAACTACAAGCTGCCGGCGCCATTTTTCGTGCTGGCCACGCAGAATCCCATCGAGCTGGAAGGCACCTACCCCCTGCCGGAAGCGCAGCTCGATCGCTTCCTGTTCAATACCGTGCTCGACTACCTGACCGCGGAGGAAGAGATGCAGGTTCTGGGCCTGACCACCACCACCCACGTGGCCAGGGCGGACACGGTCACCAACGCGCAGGAGATTCTGGACTTCCAGCAACTCGTGCGCATGGTCCCCATCGCCGACTCGGTGGCGCCGCTACGCCGTGGACCTGGTGCGCGCCACCCGCAGCTCCAATCCCGACGCTCCGGATTTCGTGAAGAAAGTACATCAATTATGGCGCCAGCGTGCGCGCGGCGCAGTTCCTGGTGCTGGGCTCCAAGGCGCGGGCGTTGATGAAGCGCCGTTATCACGTCGCTTACGAAGACATCACAGCGCTGGCCACGCCCGATTCTGCGCCACAGGATTCTGCTGAACTTCCACGCCGAATCGGAGCGGCTGAAGTCAGACGACATCCTGCGCATGCTGCTGGAGGCCAGGCCGGCCGGAAGGACTAATGCAAACGCGTGTCATTTCGAGCAGAGCGAGGAATCTGCTTTTGAAAACGAGACTCCAATGCTCGAACGCTTTCTAAACCCGTCGGTGCTGGCCTCGATCTCGGGGCTCGACCTGGTCGCCAGGACCGTGGTGGACGGCTTTGTGGCCGGGCTGCACCGCTCGCCCGACTTCGGCTTCAGCCAGGAGTTCGCCGAGTACCGCGTCTACACCCCGGGCGACGATCTGCGGCATGTGGACTGGAACGTCTTCGCCCGCACTGAGCGTGCCTACCTAAAGCGCTACCGCGGCGAAACCAACACCCAGGCCACGTTGCTGCTCGACGCCAGCGCCTCCATGGGCTACAGCTCGCAGTCGGTCAGCAAGATCGACTATGCGCGTTTCCTGGCGGCTTCCGTCTGCTACATGGCCAACCAGCAGCGCGACGCCGCCGGGCTCATCGTTTTCGACGATGAGGTGCGCAGATTACGTTCCTCCTTCCACCCGGCAGGGCCAGCTCGCGCGCCTGCTGCATGCCCTGGAGCACGCCGAGCCCGGGCACGCACTGAGTTCGCCAAGCCTTTCATCCATTTCCAAAGTCTGGTCAAGCGGCCGCGGCATCGTCATGGTGATCTCTGATTTCTACGAGCAGCCGGAAACCATCATCCGACCGTCGAGCCGCTGGGTTCCGCGGCAATGACGTGGTCCTGTTTCATGTGCTCGACCCGAGGAAATCCGGCCTAAGCTCAACGAGCCGCTGCTGCTCATCGACATGGAAACCCAGGACACCATGGAGGTCTCTCCGGAGTACGTCCGCAACGAGTACCGGCAGAAGATGGACGCGCATATCGAAGCTCTGGCGTTCCAAGGCCAAAAGCGCCGGCCTGGATTACTTTCTGGTCCGCACCGACCGCCCGCTGGACGAAGCCCTGCGGGAATACCTGCATATCCGCCAGGGGAGGATGTAAATGGGTTTCCTGGCTCCCTGGTTTCTGGCGGGACTGGCGGCGCTCGGCATCCCTGTATATCTGCACCTGCTGCAGAAGCACCGCACCGTGCCGCTGAAGTTCAGTTCGCTGATGATGTTTGAGCGGCGCACCCAAAGTTCGGTCAAGCATCGCCGCCTGCGCTATCTGCTGCTGTTCGCGCTGCGCATGGCGCTGCTGCTGCTGCTGGTGCTGGCCTTTGCCAATCCTTTCGTCATGCGCGCCGTGCCGCCGGGCAGCACCGGCCGGCGAATCCAGGTGCTGGCCATCGATCACTCGTTCAGCATGCGGGCGAACGCCGGAGGCTCCAGCCGTCTGGAGCAGGCAAAGCAGCAGGCATTGCGGGTTCTGGGCTCGCTCGGGCTCGGATCGCGCCGAGGTGCTGGAACTGGACCATCAGGTGCATGTACTTACCCAGGCGATCCAGGAGCAGACCGAGTTGCGCGCTGCCGTGCAGTCGATTCAGCCTGGCGACGCGCGCAGTTCGTATGCCGAACTGGCACGGGCGGTGAGGTCGATCGCGGAATCCTCGCGTCGCTCCGCTGGTGGTGCATCTGTTCAGCGATATGCAGAAGTCGTCCATGCCGCCCGCCTTCTCGGACCTGCGTTTGGCGCCGGGCATCGAGTTGGTTCTGCATCCGGTGGCCGCCGGCCCCACCCCGAACTTCGTGGTGGAGCAGGTGAGCGCGCCCCGCAGAGTTTCCGACGCATCCAAGGCGCGCGTGCAGGCCACGGTCGCGGGTTTCGGCACACCCGCGGCACGCCGCACTGTGTCCCTGGTTCTGAACGGAAAGGTGGCCTCCAGCAAGACGGTGGATGTTCCGGAGAATGGCACGGGCCAGCGTGGAATTTATCGGGCTGGATGCCATCTACGGACTGAATCGCGGTGAAGTTCGCATCGACTCCGCCGATCCCGCTGTCGGAAGACGATCACTTCTTTTTCGGAGTGGAACGTTCCGATCCCAAGAAGGTGTTGTTCGTGCATGAGGCCAGGCAGGACCGGGCGGTTTTGTACGTCCGCAATGCCATGGAGGCCTCCCCGGACGCGGCTTTCAATCTGGAGCCGGTGACGACCGAGCAGGCGGGCAACGTGGATCCTTCCCGCTATGCGGCCGTGATCGTTTCCGACGTCTCCTCCCTGCCGCAGGCCTTTCTGAAAGCGCTGGACGCCTACGTCAATCAGGGAGGCGCGGTGCTGTTCGCTCTAGGGCCGGTGGCGGGCACGCGGACGCAGGTTCCCGCTGTTCGACGAGCGAATTCTGCAGTCGGAGTACATGTCGCGCGCCGGCGAACGCTTTCAGATGGCTACCGAAACCGATCCTTCGCATCCGGCCATCGGACGGGCCAACCGCTGGGAGGGAGTAAAGTTCTATCAGGTTGTTCGGGTCGAGCCGGGTTCGCCGACGGTTTCCGCCCGTTTGGCCGACGGCACGCCGCTGCTGCTGGAAAAAAAGCTGGGCGAGGGCCGGGTCATGGTCTTTGCCTCCACCCTGGACAATATCTCCAACGACTTTCCGCTGCACCCCTCCTTTGTTCCCTTCATCGAGCAGATGGCGTACTACCTGAGCGGAGAAGAAGACCGCCGCTCCACTGTGCCGGTGGACAGTCATGTGGATCTGCGCAATGGCAAGGATTTGAAGACCGCAGTGGAGGTGCTGGGACCGGACGGGAAGCGTGCGCTCTCGCTGCAGGAAGCGGCATCTTCCCAGTCCGTAATGGTTTCTCGGGCCGGGTTCTACGAGCTTCGGCGCGCCAACGGCCGGCATGAACTGGTGGCGGTGAACCCCGACCGGCTGGAGTCGAATCTGGAGATGATTCCCAAGGAAACCCTTGACCTTTGGCAACGGACGGGACAGGCTGGGGAAGTTCAGGGAGGGGCCCCGGGCCAGGAACAGCAGAAGCCCTGGCCGCTGTGGTGGTACGTGCTATTGGGGGTGGTGGTGCTGGGAATTGCGGAGTCATTTGTCGCCAGCCGCCACGTAGGCCCGACCGAGCCGGGAGAAGATCGTGGAACCCCGGGAACGGGAAAGGAATCGAAGGGTATATTGGCCGGCGCGGGATAGACCGGGTGAGCTTGGGCCATGCCCAACAGCATGGCGGAACGGTGCGTGCCGGAAGGGTACCGAGAGGGCAAGCAAATGAATACAGACCGGCTGAATGAGTATCTACGGTCGCTCGAATCCCGCCTGCGGCTTGCTGCCATCACCCAGGGGGCGGCGGCCTTGGCAGTGGTGGCGCTGGTTGCCACGGTTCTGGTGGTCCTGCTCGCCAATCACTTTGCCTTCTCCGGTTCGAGCGTCACCGGGGCGCGGGTGCTGCTGTTTCTGGCTATCGCGGCTACCCTCGCGTTAGCCCTGCTGATTCCTCTCCGGCGCATTAATCGCCGCAATGCGGCAAGAACCGCCGAGCAGAAGTTCCCCCAGTACCAGGAGCGGCTGCTCACCTTTGCCGAGCGGTTTTCCCCGGAAAAGCCGGATCCGTTTCTTGAGCTGCTGGCCGCCGATGCCTGGAACACGACCAGCCAGGCCCCGCCCAACGAACTTATCAGCAATCCCCGGTTGCTGGGACTGGGTGCTGCCGCCCTGTTGGCGCTGATCACGCTGGGCTGGCTGGCAATTTCCGGTCCGGGATTCCTGGGACACGGGGTGAATCTGGTCTGGGGCAATTTGTTCCGGCCAGCCTCGGAGCAGCCCTTCTACAACATCCTGGTGCAGCCCGGGGACAGCACCGTGCGGCGAGGCTCGGATCAGCTCATCAGCGCGCAGCTCGTAGGCTTCCAGAGTCCCAGCGTGCGTCTGTTTCGCCCGCTACGGCAGCGCGTCCAAGTGGGAAGAGGCCGGGATGCAGCCCGAGCCGAATGGCAACGGGTTCCAGTTCATGATCGCGGGAATTCCGGAAAGCGCCGAGTACTACGTCGAAGCCGGCGGCATCCAGTCCAGCCCGCATAAGCTCACGGTCGTCGATCTGCCTTCAGTGAAACACTTGCGGGTTACCTATCATTATCCTTCGTGGACTGGAATGAAGGAGCGACGCAGGACCCCGGCGGAGACCTGCGCGCGGTCAAGGGAACCAGGCCGAGGTCGCCATCCAGACCGACCGGCCCATGCCCAACGGCGTGCTGATTCTGGACGACAACAACCAGATTCCCCTCCAGCAGCGTGACGGCTGGATGGTGGGGCGCGTTCCCATCCAGAAGGACGGCACCTATCACGTAGCCTCGGCGGACTCGGGCGAGAAGGTTCGCATCAGCGAGGATTACTTCATTGAGGCTCAGCCGGAAAACGCGCCCAACGTCCGCATCGACCGGCCCATGCGCGATGCCCGCGTCAATCCTATCGAGGAAGTCCCGGTCGAGGTCGAGGCCGACGATGATTTCGGGCTGCGCGAAATGCAATTGCACTACTCCGTCAACGCTGGTCCGGAAAAGACTGTAAACCTGCTGCAGCAGAAAGGCGTCAAGCAGGCCGACGGCAGCACCATGCTTTATCTGGAGGACTTCAAGCTCTCCCCGGGCGATATCGTCAGCATGTATGCCAGTGCCAGCGATGCCCGCATTACCTCCAAAACGGACATGATGTTCGTGCAAGCCGAGCCCTTCGAGCGGGATTATTCGCAGGCCCAGGCGGCCGGCGGCGGCATGGGTGGCGGAGGCGAGGAGCAGAACCGTATCTCCGAGCGGCAGAAAGAGATTATCGCCGCCACCTGGAACCAGATGCGGGACCGCACCGCCGACGGGAAGACTGCCGGCGAAACCGCAAAGTTTCTCTCGGACATGCAGTCCAAGCTGGGACAGCAGGCGACGTCCCTGGCGACTCGCATGGGCCGGCGAGAGCTTTCCGGACAGAACGACGAGTTCAACAATTTCTCCCAGGACATGCAGGCCGCCGCTCAGGCCATGGGCGAGGCTTCCGGAAAACTGGGGACGCAGGCATGGAAGGATGCGCTCCCCCCTGAGCAGAAAGCTTTGCAGCACCTGCTGCGCGCGGAAGCCACCTTCCGTCAGATTCAGGTTGCCTTCGGCAGCCGCGGCGGAGGAGGCGGCGGCGCCGGAGCTGGCCGCGATCTGGAGAACCTGTTCGACCTGGAACTGGACACCGAGAAGAACCAGTACGAAACCGGACAACAGGCCTCCTCCGCCGAGCAGCGCGGCAAGGACGTGGACGAGGCGCTGCAGAAACTCCAGGAACTGGCGCGCCGGCAGCAGCAACTTGCGCAGCAGCAGCAACGTAACCGGCAGAGCTTTCAGCAGCGCTGGGAGCAGGAGAGCCTGCGCCGCGAAGCCGAACAGTTACAGCGCCAGATGGAGCAGTTGGCGCAAAGTGGACAATCCGGCCAGTCTGGCCAGCAAAGCCAGTCCGGCCAGCAAAGCGGGCAGGCGCAGTCCGGATCGCAGAGTACCGGTTCCCAGGCCGCCGATGCCCGTCTGCAGCAGGCGATCCGCAATCTCGAGCAGGCGACCCGGGACATGCGGCGCGCCAGCTCTTCCGATGCCGCGGGCAATCCCCGGTCTAACGAGGGCGATGCCTCCCGCGCCGCGGAGCGTCTGGCCGACGCCACCAATGCGCTGCGGGGTTTGCGCAACCAGCAGGCCACCCAGACTCTGGACAACATTGTCAGCTCCGCCGACGACCTCGCCAGTCGCCAGCGCGACTACGTTGGAAAATTGAACGACACGTTCGGCCCCAAGTCTGGAGACCGCATGGGAATGACCCGCGGCCGCATCGACGATTTGGTTTCGGAGAAGGACCAGATTGCGCAGCGCTATCAGGAACTGGAGCGCGACATGCAGGACGCGGCGCGGAATCTGGCCGGCACCCAGCGTTCCGCCGCCGCCAAACTGCGGGACGCCCTTGGTGACCTGCAGAAAGATTCGGTCGGACTTCGCATCCGCGATGGAGCTCAGTGGGTTCGTAGTGGATATGGAGCTTTTGCCGGACAGCGCGAGGAAGTTGTTACCAACGACCTGGAGCGGCTGCGCGGGCAGGTGCGCGAGGCGCAGCAGGCTTTGCACCAGGGAGATCCGCAGTCCAACGACTTGCAACGCACGCTGGCGCAAGTGGAACAGCTTCGCCGACAGATGGAGAACCTCACTCAGAATGGCCGTAACGGCCAGCAGGGGAATGGCCAACCAGGCAACGCCCAAGACCAGCAGAACTGGCAAACAGGTCAGTTACAGCGCGGCAACGGTCAGCCCGGCCAGCAGGGCCAGCAAGGCCAAAGCGGTCAACAAGGCCAGCAGGGCCAGCAAGGCCAAAGCGGCCAGCAAGGCCAGGGCGGCCAGCAGGGCCAAAAGGACAGCAGGGCCAGCAAGGCCAGGGCGGGCAACAGGGCCAGGGCGGCCAGCAAGGACAACGGGCTGGCGGCGCCTGGGGCGGACCCGCCAGCCAGGGAGGAGTAGATGCCTGGAACACCGGAGGACGTCTCGCTCCTGGAATTGGCGGCTACGGCGGAGCCTACGATCCGCGAATTGCCGAGCAGTCCTATCGTGACGGGCTGATCGACCTCTCCCGGCTTCGCCAGTCTGTAGGCCGGGACGATCCCGCGCTTGGCCGCGATATGCAAGACCTGATCCGCCAACTGCAGCAAGTCGATCCCTCGCGCTTCCGCGGCAATCCGGAGCTCATCGAGCGCATCCGTGCCCAGTTCATTCCCGCGCTCGAGCAGATGGAATTGCAGCTCCGTCGCAAGCTGAACGACAGCGAGGGCGAGGGCGTTCGCGCCACGGGATCGGAGCCGACTCCGGAGGGCTATGCCGATGCGGTGGCGGAATACTTCCGCCGCCTCGCGGAAACTAAGGCCGGTCAGAACCAGCACTGATTCCGCGCCGGAACCTTGCGGGAAGCGGGGCAGCAGGGCTCGGCCTTAGGCGCGTCGTCAGTGTCTGGGAAAAGTTACGGGCTGCGGTGATTGCGGGCGAGCGCTCCGCATGCGTTTCAGCGTGGGATAGCAGCTTTCCCCACGGCCCGACCACCCCGGCAAGCTCCCCCGCAGCGTTCCAGATCGGGATTCTCCCGTTCTTGCATGGACGTACCCCAATCGCACTGTTCCATCCAAACGCAACTCCGCGTCTGAAATGCTAACGTTCGACCTGGGAGTGCCAACGCCGAGAATTTTTCGAGAAACTAAAAATTCGTTCGAAAAATTAAACATACGAGCGACCAGGTCTTCGCCGCTGCTGCGCCGATGCCGGGCTGTCCGCCGGCACGGCACTTGGCCCGGGTTGCTTGACCTCCTTGAGGACCCATGTCCCAACTTCAATCGGTCTCTCCATCGCGGGCTGAGCGGCGCATAGCGGTTCAGCTCCAAATGCAGATCGAGGGTGAGGACGCCACGGAGGGGCATTTCTGCCAGGCGGTAACTACGATTGATATTAGCCGCATTGGGGCCCGCCTTGCCCCTTTCCAGCGGTCAATCTCGCTGAACTCCCTCCTCGATGTCCAGTTCGGAACCGGGAAGGTTCGATGCCGCGTGGTGTGGCTGGGAAAAACGCCCGAGGAACGAGGGCAGATTGGAATCCGCTGCTTGGACGAGAGCCATGTCCCCTGGTCTCACCTGCTGGCGGAGAACGAGAGTACGGCGCAGGAGCGCGGGACTATGGAGAACAACTTCGCCGAAGAGGGTTGGCCGTCGCAGGAACGGCGGCGGGCGCCGCGCTACAGCTGCAACATCCTGGTAAACATTCAAAGGGAGGGGGATTCTTTCACCATTTCAGCACGGATGATCGATCTCAGTCTGACGGGTGGCTATCTGGAAACCATGTCTCCGTTTCCGATCGGTACCGTCGTCAAGTTGGCCCTAGAGACCGGCACGGTCAAAATCCCAGTCACTGCCGTCGTGCGGACCGCGCATCCTGCCATGGGAAACGGCGTTGCCTTCACTAAAATCGATGTGGAGGCCCTCCAGCTACTGCAAAAGTTTCTCGTCAGCTTGGGAGCGCCTTCCCCGCGCACTGGGCAGGCCAATCCGGACCCAGGAACTCAGGAGGGGGACCATCGCGAGCCTGACGCCGCAGAGAAGGTGAAACTCGATCCCCAGATTGAGGCCTTGGTCGAACTACTGGAAAAGAAGTCTATTCTGAATCGCCAGGAACTGCTTCTTCACCTGCAACGAAAACGCTCCTGACCGGATCTCGCCTTTCCCCTGAACGACTTATGCTTCGCCATCCGGGACTGCAGTTACCTCCGCAACCTTGACCCTGGTTCGGCGAAGGGTTATGGTTGTGGTTCCCCGGAAGACGGAGGGGTTGCGCCATGAACGTACTGTCGGGTCTGGCCATTTTTCTTCTCGGAGCCAGTGCGGGTTCCATTCTGCGTTACTTCCACGATCGGAAACTGCTGCAAATGTACCGTCAGGAGACCCAGCAATCCATTCAAGCATTGCTTGAAGTAATGGCCGCATATGAGGAGCAGACGGGCAAGAAGTCTTCCGTCATGGTCCCTGGCCGGGAACCGTCCTCGAACGTGGAGAGTGGCTCCCTTCGTTCTGCCTGACCTGCTGCCGGAGCTTTCCCGCCCGCAGCGGCCTTCGCGGGCCCACCTTGCGGAACCAAATCGAATTCAATTCGAATCTCGTCTTTTACCTTGATCGTGCCCCCCGCCAGGCTGATCGGCTGAATTCCAAAGTCCTTCTGGCGGATCGTGACCGTCCCGCGATAGTGTTGATCGCTGCCTTCTTCGGCCGTCACCCGCACGGGACGGGTTCGATCGCGAATGCTCAATTCGCCCGCAACCACCCACTTGCCTGCGCCATGGGTTTCGGCCCGCGTGGAGCGGAAGCGAATCTCGGGATAGCGTTCCGCTTCGAGAACCTTCGGCCCCAGCATGGTGCTTTGCACTTCGGCCCGTTTTTCGCCATCGAGTTCAGGATCCAGCACAACCATCCTGGCCGTCGCTACTCTGAACTCCACGCTCGGAGCGGGGAAAGCGTGATCGTGCCGGAGGAAATGGGGGCGCGAATCCAATGATCGTGAGCAAAAGCGGAAAGCAGCCCTGCTTTATAGACGCGCACCGTGACCGATGAATGTTGCACGTCGATGGCAGAGCTCTGAGCCCCGACCGAGGCTGCCAGTGCCGGGATGAGGAGCGCCACGAGGTAGTTGGTTTTCATCAATATCCTCCATTGCTGGCCGCATCGACAAAATCCCTGTCCCTGCGGAACATGCTGGCTGCGTTGCGCGCCCGCGCCTGCCTCGTCGGATAAACTGATTTCCCGGAAGGCGATTCACTCCAGCAATCAGCACAAAGTATGCTTTTGTAGCCAGGAGGTTGAAAAGCCCATGTTACGGGCCCCGTCGCGCGGTGTCTGTCTGGCCACCACGATTCTGCAGGCCGTCGCCGAGCACGCCCGCATCTCCGCCCGGGCGGAGATGCCGCTGCCCGAGCGTGCCCGCTGGCTGCATCGCTGGTGCGGGATTTGTCTTCGCCGCCTGGGTATCGACTACACCTATCAGGGGCTGCCGCCGCAGAATGGTCTGCTGGTTTCTAATCATGTCAGCTACCTCGATGTTCTGGTTCTTGCGGCAATCGTGCCCTGCGTGTTCGTCGCGAAGCAGGAGGTTGCGAACTGGCCTGTCTTCGGCCGCATGGCCCGCCTCTCGGGAACGATCTTTGTCGACCGCCGCCGCCGGAGTGACGTGCACTCGGTGGCGGCGCAGATGTCGGAGGCTGCGCGCTCGGGCACGCCGGTGGTGCTCTTTCCGGAAGCGGCGAGCAGCGACGGCAGCACCGTCCTGCCATTTCATTCCTCGCTCCTCGATCCTGCCGTCCGCTTGCAGTTGCCCGTGGTTCCCGTGCATCTGTCCTACACGCTGCAGGATGGAGACCCGAAGACCGATATCGCCTACTGGGGTGACATGACGCTAACGCCGCACCTGCTCAAGATGCTTGGGAAGCACGGAATTCGTCCCCAGCTGCGTTTCGGAATGCCGGGGAAATTTTCAGACCGTAAGCAGGCGGCAGCGCAAATGCGCGAGGAAGTCCTGGCCTTGGCGCAAAGAGAACAGATATCAACACTGCCTGCGCTTCGAAGAAAGCTCTGAGACTGCGCTTCCTCGCCTCAGATGGAATGTAACATGCGCGTCGGCTCCACCACAGGGCGGAAGGAATGTGGCCGAGTTGCCGGCGGAGCCGCACTCTTTGGCGGCGCCGGTGTGGTCTGTGGCGAAGGTGCAGCCTGATCCTTCTGCGGGCTATGCCCCTTTAACAGGTCCCGCACCCGGCCGGCAAACAACTGCTGGCTGTCCCCTTGCAATACCTGGATCAACAGTCGCTGCTGCTCAACCGTGCGCGCTTGATCGGCCATCACCAGCACCAGTGCCAGGCACGATATAAGCAGCAGCAAGACCATGCCGCGTTTTCGTAGTTGTTGCCACTCGCGATTCCAGAATGTTTGCACGTGCTCTCCCTGGGGGTACGATTCAATGCAGGTCAAGTACCAGAATGACCTTCAAAAGTGACTGAAAGCAAAGGGCTTCATTTTCGTGGTGTGCAAAAACTTGCGCTTTTTGCCCTAACGTCTTGTTCCCAATTTGCTACACCGTTTGCTTTCAGGACATTTAGTTCGATTCCCGCCGGCTCCTGTCGGGTTTTCCCGGCGAGGCTCCTTCTATCGGGTGTAGATGCAAAGTAGCTTCCTTGTTGCCCGACCATGCATCCTCTATGCTGTTGGCGAGGACCGAGGAGCGACCCCCCAATGCCGCCGCGCGTACCCCTGAAGCCGGAAAAGCCGAATCTAGTGCCGGGTATTAACGGCAACGAGGCGGAACAACCGCGCCGGCCCTCCCCATTCGAGGCGGAGTGGGAAGAGAAGACACTGCGGCCCGGGCTGGAGAAAGCACCGGAAAAGCCCATCGGCGCCCCTGCCGGCGGAAATCTCGAAGCCGACGGCAGCGCGCGCTTCACCACCATCTCCGGCTATCCAATAAGACGGCTCTACACTCCTGCCGACCTGCCCCCTGAGTGGAATTACGGTCGCAACCTGAGCCATCCTGGCCAGCCTCCGTTCACCCGGGGGATTCATCCCCGTGGCTATCGCGGACGCATGTTCACCATGCGCCAGTTCTCCGGGTTCGCTTCCCCGGAACAAACCAACCAGAGATACAAATACCTGCTGCAGCATGGCGGAGGAGGACTTTCCGTCGCCTTCGACCTGCCTACGCTCATGGGCTACGACTCCGATCACCCCTTCAGCGAAGGCGAGGTGGGGAAGTGTGGCGTGGCCATCGATTCCCTGGAAGATATGGAAGCCCTTTTTGGGGGTATCGACGTCGAGAACGTCACCACGTCCATGACCATCAACTCGCCCGCCTCCGTGTTGTGGGCCATGTATCTGGTGGCGGCGGAAAAGCACGGCGCCGATTGGAAGCGCATCTCCGGCACCATACAGAACGACATTCTGAAGGAATACATCGCGCAGAAGGAATTCATCTATCCGCCCTCGCCCTCCATGCGTCTGGTGGTCGATACCTTTGAGTTTGGATCGAGGTTTGTGCCCCGCTGGAACACAATTTCCATCAGCGGCTACCACATTCGTGAAGCCGGATCCACGGCGTTGCAGGAACTGGCGTTCACCCTCTACGACGGCATCGAGTACGTGGAGTGGGCGCGCCGCCGCGGCCTGGATGTCGATGAATTCGGTCCGCGTCTCAGCTTCTTCTTTAACGCGCACAGCGACTTCTTCGAGGAAATTGCCAAGTATCGCGCCGCCCGCAAGCTTTGGTATGGGGTGATGAAGGGCCGCTTTGGCGCGCGCAATCCACGGACCTGGCTGATGCGCTTTCACACTCAGACCGCCGGTGTGTCCCTGACGGCGCAGCAACCCAAAAACAACATTGCCCGGGCGGCCCTTCAGGCCATGGCCGCCGTGCTGGGCGGAACCCAGTCTCTGCACACCGATGCGTACGATGAAGCCTGGGCCCTGCCCACCGAGGACGCCGCTCGCATTGCGCTGCGCACCCAGCAGATCATCGCCTTCGAGACGGGCGTTACTGAGACCGTGGATCCGCTGGGCGGTTCGTATTTTCTGGAGCGGCTCACGCTCGACCTGGAAAAGGGAGCTTTGGAGTATTTCGATAAGCTGGACGCCTTCGGAGGCATGGTGCAGGCTATCGAGCGCGGCTATCCCCAGAGGGAAATTGCCGAAGCCAGCTATCAGTATCAGCGCGCGGTGGAACGCAAGGAAAAGGTCGTTGTTGGAGTGAACGATTTCACCATCGAAGAGAAATCGCCGCAGGTTCTCTATATCGACGACAGTGTGGCGCAACAGCAGGCCCGCAAGCTGCGACGCCTCCGGGAAAGTCGTTCCAATGACGATGTCCGGCGCCGATTGGATGAGTTGAAGCGGGTGGCCGCGCGACAGCCGCAGCAGGAATGCAGCGGCAAGATTTCTTCCGCCAACACCATGCCTTACATCATCGACGCGGTACGCGCCTATGCCACGGTGGGCGAAGTCTGCCAGGCGCTCAAAGAGGTGTTCGGAACCTACGAAGAAGCGAGCATCACTTAGTCAAAGCTTTTGCCGGGCCGGACCGGCGCAGGGGCTTTCGAGAATCGTTCCGAACTCACCCGCGCCAGCTTCGGCCCTGTTTTTCAACGCGCTCCGGTTTCCCCGCAATCTACTGATTGGAGGCGTTCATTTGTGAGCTTTTCTGGGATTTCTTCTTTCCCAGCGCCTGCTCGGTTGCCACCTCGTTGCCGTTGGGACCTACGGCAGTTACCTTCTCATTCTGTAAACTCTCTGGAGTCGCGTTCTTGCTCTTGTTACTCCTCATGGAGAGCACGGGCTCACGGTTGGCTTTCGCGAGCTGCAGTGCCTCTTCTCGCGGGTAGACAAACTGCCTTCCATAATTGTCCCCGGGATACCACCAGGCCTTGACCGCCTGTGGCGTATTGCTCGGTCTTTCCTGGAAGCGAATGATCGTACCGCTGGCCGGGTGCTGTAGGTACGACGGTATCGTCAGCAGCATGGCTTCAAGGTGCTGCCCGCCCTTGTTCAAGATCTCCACAACATTGCGTGCCCTGACGTTATCCAAAATCCTGAACGTGTAGGTTCCGGCAGGAAGCACCTTTCCCGGGATCTCTACCGGACCGCTAAAGGTTACCTTGGTTTGCTTGTTCGCCACGTCCGCCATGGCGAACGGCGAAAGTGCGGACACAAGCACGGCAACCAGCAGTGCCGCCATGCCTGCAGAAATGGAAGCTGTACGAATCTTGTTCATTCTTCATACTCCTTGACTTGGGGCTGCAATTTGCAACTCCTTTCTGAAAGGGGCGCAATAGCCAGTGCGCCTATTGGGGGGCAACATCGCCCCGTCGACCCCGAAACCAAGTGAGCTCACAAAGGTGGTCTCAACCTACGCTGCTCGGTTGGTTCCAAGTCGTAAGATTGCAATGTATTGGTTAGACGCAAAGCGCGGATGAAAAGTTGATAGAGGACTTCTTGCGATCCGGTTAACAGAGTAGCTGCTGTCCCGCAGCATACTCGCCACTGGCGTGGTCACCAGTGTGGAATCAGCGGGATGCGCTGCTTCATCCCTCAAGCGCCGTCATTGTTTGCTGCCCGCCTTGCTCCGGCGGTTCTATGGACCTTTGGCGCACGTGCGCGGCCCAGCAGGCGGGTAGCAGGCGTAGTCCTCCCGTGCGGCTTCGATTGTGGGAGTGCCGGTTACAATCCTGACATGAGCGCGCCCGGACCCTTGTTCCGGCCACATCAGCGGCTGGTCCACATCAGAATCCTGGGGCAGGAATTCTCCGTCCCCGACAATAATATGCTGCTGCGCTGCCTGCAGTATCTGGCCCCCGAAGGCATTGCCTACGGCCGCTTCTGCTGGAATGAGGAGTGCCAGGATTGCCGGGTGAGCTTTGACTTGGGAGAAGGCACGCCACAGCGCACCGCCATCTCCTGCAAGCTCATGGTGCAGGACGGAATGCGGCTGGTGGAAATGGCGCAGGAGATCCGCAATTCCTTGCGCGACCTCAAGGGCACTGGTGTGAATGGCAAGTCCGGAGGCTGACGCGAACGCTGGAGAGCGCTCTTCCCGGAAATCTGAATGCTCTTTGTGTGCGGTTCGAACCATTCTCGCGAATGAACAATAAAAAAGCGCAGCCCTGAGGCCGCGCTTTTCGATTGCCCTGTCTGGGGCTATGGTTCAACCGCGTGGAGACGCCGGTCCCAGCCGTTTCAGCCGTTCCTTGGCCTGCTGGGCCTCCAGGGAACGGGGATAGCGGGTGACCAGGCTGTTCAGCTCGCGCACGCCTTCTGTGCGCTGTCCGAGTTCCAGAAATGCATACGCCTTCTTGAGCTGCGCGGCAGGACTCTTATTGCCGTCAGGATAGCGTTCCAGCACTACGTTGTAGGCCGCGATTGCTCCCTTGTAGTCCCCCTGCTTATAGAGAATGTCGGCGAGATAGAACTGTGAGTTTCCCGCCAGTTCGGTGTTGGGATAGTACTTCAGGTAGTCGCTGAACTCCTGCTGGGCCAAATCATATTTGCCTGAGGTGTAGTCGCGCAGGGCATTGTTATAGAGGATGTCGGGCGGTGGCGCCGCCGGAGCCGGTGGAGCACCCGCTGCACCCGCTGCACCCGGCTGTCCATTCTCACCTGTGGCGGCAGCTTGCGCCGAGGGCAAGTCCGTCTGCGCCGATTTGATGGCATCGAGCTGCGAACTCATCTTGTCCAGGCGAGCCTTGAGTTCGTCCACCGAGTCGTGCAGGGTCTGAATCTGCGTGGAGAGCTGTTCGGTACGCCCGCCGGCCGCCTCCTGCTGCTGCTGCACAGTGCCGTTGACCTTGTCGATCGCGGCCGTGACCTTGTTAATGTTGTCCGTGCTCTGCTCAACCAGGTGCTGCATCACTCCCATGCGTTCGTCAAAGGACTGCTGCATACGCGCCATCTGCTGCTGCAGGCTCTGCACCATGGTCTGGAGCTGGATCACTTCCTTGTCCACCCCGTAGACTGGCGAAGCCGACCCCGCCACCAGCAGGGCCAGCACGATCGCGGCCCCGGAAAAAAGCGAAATTCGTTGCGTTTTCATAGCACGACCTTATTGGATGCCGGGCCGGATGTGAGCGGCCGCGGGGCCTTCAACCTGAAGGCCCTAGTTACTTAGACGGCCGAAATGGCAGCAGGAAACAGTTTTCTCGGTCAGGTAACCACCTGGCCATTGAGTCATTTTCCCACGAGATGGGAACCCAGGGAGCAATGACTCAATGGCTTAGTGGCGGACTGACCCAAGCTGATTAACCGCGACGCGCCGCTTGTGCGCGTTTTGGCTGTTCACTTACCGTAGACGAAATGCCCGCGCCGGTTCTGCTGCCAGCACTCCTCATTCGACTCGGTGCAGAACGGTTTTTCCTTGCCGTAGCTGATAGTGCGAATGCGGCTGGCATCGATGCCGTCCTGCACCAGGGCGTTCTTTACGGCATTGGCGCGGTTGTCGCCCAGGGCCAGATTGTACTCGGTGGAACCTCGTTCATCACAGTGGCCCTCAATGGTGAAATCGACATTCGGATGCTGGTTCAGCCAGGTGGCGTCTGCCTGCAACCGTGACTGCTGATCCGACCGAACGTCGTACTTGTCGTAATCAAAGAAGATGTCCTGAATATTCTGGTTAAACATCTCCTGCTCGCTCACCGTTGGCTGGGGAGCCGGCGGCGGCGGAGGCTGCGTTACCGTGACGCGTGCCGTGGCGTCGGCGCTTCCGCCAGCACCGCGGGCGGTCAGCGTGTAAGTGGTTGATTGCGACGGTGTGACCTGCTGGGTGCCGCTGGGCTGCACGCTGCCCACTCCATTGTCAATGGAGACATCGGTCGCGTTCTGCGTTTGCCAGGTAAGCGTGGCGGACTGGCCAGCCTGGACGGAATCCGGGTTGACGCTAATCGTAGCCGTTGGACGCGGCGGCGGCGGGGGGGGCGGTGGTGGCGGCGGGGCCGCAGCCTGTTTATGGTGGCAGGCGCCCAACAACAGGACCGCCGCCAGGGTGATGAACAACACAATCCACTTTCTACTTTGCTTCACCTCATCCTCCAATGCGAACTCGTGCTCGCAAATGCCTCGACGGCAAAATGGTAAGGAGCGGTCCGATCGCTATGCCGGTTCCTGCTCCGTAAGCCGGCCGCGGCACTGCACAACACGGCCGGAACTGCGGGCTGTCCTACTTCCAACTCCAGTTGGGCTGCGAATTCCGCCCTGATTTGGTCAACTGGCGCTGCTGTGTCCCATCCGCCAGCATGCTCCAAATCTGATCCGTGCCCGTCCGGGTCGACTGGAATACGATGTGTCTTCCGTCGGGCGACCAGGATGGGGAATCGTTCATCCCCGCGTCATGGGTCAATTGCACGAATTTCCGGCTGGCGACGTCCATGATGTAAATATCCTGTCCGCCGGGAGCGCCCGGGCCATAGTGGCGAATCCAGGCAAACGCCAGCAGTTGCCCGTTCGGCGACCATGACGGGGAAACCGCGTAGCCCTCGTCCGTGAGTTGCTGGGGATTGGCGCCGTCCGCGTCCATGGTGTAGATCTGTGGCAGTCCGCTGCGCCCCGTGACCCAGGCGATCTGCGCTCCCGTTTTCGCATTGAATACCGGAGAAACATCAGGACCGCGGTAGGCGGTGATGCGTCGCAGGTCGGTCCCGCTGGCACTCACCGAGTAAAGCTCCGGGTCTCCAGTGCGCGAAGAAGAGAAGATGAGCTTGCTGCCATCGGGCGACCATGCTGGAGAAATGTTGGTGCCGCCGAACTTGGGGAAGGTGACCAGCCGTCCCAGGTCGAGGGAATACATCATCAGTTGGAAGCCGCCACGATCGGCGCTGAATGCCACCCGGCTGCCGTCAGGCGAGATCCGCGGAGAAAGCGCAATCGTGCCCAGATGCGTCAGTTGCTTCTGGTTCGCGCCGTCATAGTCCATGGACCAGATTTCCTTGTGTCCGCTGCGGTTGCTGACGAAGAACAGCTTGCTCTCGGCGATGCCGGGAACGCCGCCGCCCAGGCGGAAAATGATCTCATCGGCAAAGCGATGGGCGATCAGCCGGGCGTTGTCCTCGGTGCCTGCTTCGCGGTACTGCTTGCCCAGAACCTGTGGCGAGTTCGTGTTCTTCACGTCATATAGCCAACCTTGTACCACCAGGTCGTCTCCCGCCATATTGATATTGCCGAAGGTCAGCATGCCGGCATTGGGCGGAGGATTGCCCCAGGCTTCAAGCTTCACCTGGTCCGGACGTCCCGGAACATCCAGGGGGTAGAAGCTGCGGGAAACCATATCGAAGATACCGGCGTACTCCAGGTCGTTCCACAAGGTCTGATCGAAGACGTCGCGCAGCTTGCCGAGTTGCGGGGTCGCGGCCAAAGGCTGGAACTCGGGGACCGCCAGGCGCACCCGCTCCACGCCCAGGCCGGTGCCGGTGCGAATCCAGTCTTCCTGGGCAGCCGCCGGCAGGCTGAGCAGAGGCGCCGCCAGCAGAACACACAGAACCAGCGTCCACAACCCTTTTTTTGTCGTTCGATTCGGAAACATCTCTTGGAACGACATATTACTTCGAATCAGCCCACTGCCAATGCGCAAAATTCAGCTCCTGGCACTCTCAGCGCCGGTAGTCAAACCAGAATTCCACAGAAACCCTGCTTCCGGGGTAATCCTTGGGCAGGGGACCAAAAGTATCAATGCGCTGGATGGCCCGCACCGCGGACGTGTCCAGGGAGGGGATTCCGCTGGACTGGCTCAACTGTACGTTAGTGGGTTGGCCGGAGCGGGTAATCTCAAACGTGATGAAGACCCGGTTGGCATCGTGAAGATTCGGATCCACTTCATACTTGAGCCAGTTTTCGGAAACCTTGCGGCGCACCCCGTCAACGTACCACGCGAAACGCGAGCCGAAGTCGCCCCCGCTTGTACCGGTGAAACCGAAACCTCCCTTGGTATTTTCCGCGGAGAACGAACCGTAAGGTCCGCTGACCGGCCCGCCTTCTCCAAAGGGAACTACGTTGGACGTGGGCGGCGGTGGCGGAACCGGCCGCTTTGGCTGAGCCTTGGCCGTCTGCGCCGGAGCCGGTTGCTTCGCCTGCGGCTGCTCCACCGGGCGCTCCACCGGCGCGGGCCGGACTTTGACTTTGCTGTCGGGAATGGGAATCGCCTCCGGCTCAGGCTTGGCAGCCTGTTGCCGGCGGCAGGCTTTGCGAAAGTCCCTTCGACTGGTTGGCCAGAATGTTTTCCGTCGGCACCGGCGTAGCGGGAAGCGGAATATTGTTTACCAGCGTCGCGCTGATCGCGCCGCCGGCGCTGGTGGCCCCTCCCCATCCCTCGCCGCTTCGTCCTAGCACCGCTCCCCATAGCACCAGACTGCCGAATAGCGCCAGATGCAGCGCAATCGACCAGGCCAGCGGGTTCCGCCAGCTCTCGCGATGGGTAAAGATGTCCGCCGTTGCATGCATTCAGGTTTGGCTGCGTCCGGTTATTGCGCGGCCCGCGTGGGCGATCCCGTCAGCGGCTGCGTTACGATGCTGATGTTCGTGATGCCGGCCTGCTTCACGGCATCCATGACCGTGGCAAACGCGCCGAAGGGAACATTCTCGTCCGCGCGAAGGTAAATTGCCTGGTGTTGCGGATCTTTCACACGGGCGCGCAACCGGTCCGGGATCTCGTTGACGTTCACCGGAGCGTCGCCCATGTACACCTTCTGCTGGCGGTCGATGCTGATCACCACCCGCTCCTCGGTGATCTGCTTCACCGTGCGCGTCTTGGGAACGTCGACCTCGATTCCCGACTGGATGATGGGCGCCGTGAGCATAAAAATGATCAGCAGCACCAGCACCACGTCCACGAAAGGGGTTATGTTGATTTCGCTCAGCGACGAGCGCGTGCGCCCGCTTGTGTCCGTAAACGCCATCAGCGCAACTCCGGGGCCTCGGCCATTACAGCACGGGGAGCTGGAGCCGGACTCGCGATGCGCTCCACCGTGTTCATCATCTCCAGGCTGAAATTGTCCATGGCCGTGCCGAACTCGCGAATGCTGTTGCCAAACTGGTTGTAGGCAATCACCGCCGGAATGGCCACGAACAGGCCGGCGGCCGTAGCAATCAAGGCTTCGGAGATGCCGGGCGCGACCGCGCGGATGGTGGCGGCGCCTTCCGTGCCCAGCCCGTGGAACGCTCCGATGATGCCCCAAACCGTTCCGAACAGGCCGATGAACGGGGTCACCGAGCCGCACGTCGCAAGCCAGGGAAGCCGGTATTCCAGACGCGTGAGTTCCTCGGTGGAGGCGATCTGCATCGCCCGCTGCACAGCAAGAGTATTGCGCCCTGCGCCCTGGCGGCGCATCTCTTCGTAGCCCGCTTCAAATACCGCAACCAGCGGGCTGGGCTTGAACTGCTCGGAAACGGCGGCAATATCTTGGAAGCGCTGCACCCGGCGAAAGGCCCGCAGGAACTTGCTGCTCTGCGCCCTGGCCCGGCGGAACGTGCGCGCGCGCGAAATCATGATGGCCCAGGAGAAGATGCTGAAAAAACCCAGAATCACCAGAATCGCCCATACGACAGGACCGCTCTGTCCCAGCAGGCTTACGATCTCATCGCCGATGGCATAGGCAAATAGAAACAGATTTGGCATCGGGTAACGGTTATTTCCCCTTACGGCTACTTTTACCGATTATAGAACAGCTTTCCCGCCCCTTCCGAGCAGGCGAACACCTGATGTCAATAGGAGTTTCGAATTTGCCATTGGGAATTGTGGTTTTCGTAAGATCTGCGATGGCAGGGCGAAAGCCTGCAACAGCGATGTTGTATGCCGAGGCCACCTTGAGCAGAAGCAGAGATTCAGTTGCCGGATTTCCACAGCCTTTACGTCCAAAAGCAACACTGCCAAAATTACGAATTACAAATCGCCAATTTCAAATTAAAGTCTCCCCGTGTTGCTGGAACTGCGCCTTGAGAATTACGCCATCGTTGACCACCTGGTGGTGGAGTTCGCGCCCGGTCTGAACCTGCTCACAGGCGAGACCGGAGCCGGAAAGTCCATCCTGATTGATGCTCTGGCGCTGATGTTGGGCGAAAAAGCCAGCCCCGAGGTGGTGAGGCACGGCGCGGAGAAGGCGGTGGTGGCCGCCGTATTCCGTCCCCCGGGTACCGCCATCCGTGCCATTCTCGAAACCAATGGCCTCGATACGGACGCTCCTGTGGACGGCGCGGTCGGCGTGGCCGTGGACGAGTTAATTCTGCGGAGAGAAATCGGGGCCAACGGCCGGGGCCGCGTCTTCGTCAACAACCAGCCCGCCACCGTGGCGGTGCTGAAGCAGCTAGCCCCGGCGCTCAGCACCATCCACGCGCAGAACGAATCGCTGTTTGCTTTCGATGCCGGCGCGCGCCTCGAGCTGCTGGACTCGGCCGCCGGCTGCGATCTGCGGACCCTCGCAGATCGATTCCAGAACTGGAGGTCGCTGCGCGACCGCATTGCCGAACTCGAACGCGACGAGCGGGACCGTCTGCGCATGGTGGACTTGTGGAGCTTCCAGAAGAAGGAAATCGATATGGCCCGGCTCCAGGCGGAAGAAGAAGACGAGCGCCTGGAGGGGGAAAAGCGGCTGCTCGCCAATGCGGAGAAGATCCATACCCTAGCCAATGCCAGCTATGAGCTGTTATATGAAGGCGAGGTTTCCGCGGCGGCCTCGCTGCGTGCCGCGGCCCGGCAATTGCAGGATCTAGCCCGCTACGAGCCGCGGTGGAAAGAGCAGGCTGTTGCGCTGGAGTCGGCGCGCATTGCTGCCGAGGACGTGGCCATGGCGCTGCGCGACTATGCCGGGGGAATCAATGCTTCTCCCGGGCGGCTGGCCGAAATTGAAGACCGGCTAGCCCTGCTCGACCGGCTCAAGCGTAAGTACGGCAAGACTCTGGGGGAAGTGATCGCCTACGGCGAAGAGGTCACCGGCAAGCTGCGCGATATCGAGAATAAAGACGAAATCCTGAAAGACCTGCGGCGGCAACTGGAGGCCGCTGCCGCCGGCTATCTGGAATCCGCCCGCGAACTCTCCCGCCAGCGCCAGGCTGCCGCCAGGAAGTTGCAGAAGCAGGTTGAACAGCAGATCAACGATCTGGCCATGAAGGCGCGCTTTCACATCGAGGTCAGCTGCGCGGAAGACCAGTCCGACTGGACCGAAAAGGGCTTCGACGCTGTGAGCTACCTCATCTCCGCCAACCCGGGAGAACCTTTGGGACCGGTGGAGAAGATTGCCTCGGGAGGCGAGTTGTCCCGGGTGATGCTGGCGCTGAAGGTTGCATTGGCGCACCCGAGGTCCGGCAAATCCGGCAAAGCCGAACAGCGCACGCTGGTTTTCGATGAGATCGATAGCGGAATCGGGGGCCGCGCCGCCGAAGCCGTGGGTCGCAAGCTGAAGACCTTGGCGGAGTCTGCACAGGTACTCTGCGTCACGCATCTGCCCCAGATTGCCGCCTTTGCAGACCATCATTATGTGATTGAAAAGAAGGAAATCGGAGGGCGAACCGTAACCAGCATCCGGCGCCTGGGCGCGGACGAACGCACCCGGGAAGTCGCCCGCATGCTCAGTGGGGCGCAATTGACCGAAACGTCTCTCCGGCACGCCGAGCAGATGCTGAAGGCTAACATCTGACCCCGGAGGGCCACGTCCAGGGAAGCCATCTCCGCCCAGTGCAGTTTTTTCGCCAATCCCTGCTAATTCCAAGGGTTTCTGCCCTTTACATTGACGCATGCCCACCCCATACGCTAGTTTTTCATGTGTAGGAGTGGGCCTAAACTGGGCCAAGCCGATGAAAGAACAGGAGCCGAATGGCCGCCGCTGAACCAAAAACTGTGCTGTTGCTGAAGCCGCGGGGCTTCTGCGCCGGAGTGGTACGGGCGATTGATATTGTGCGCATCGCGCTGGATACATTCGGACCTCCGATTTACGTGCGCAAGGAAATTGTGCATAACCGCTACGTGGTCGATGAGCTCGCCGCCAAGGGAGCGATTTTTGTCGACAATGTCAGCGAAGTCCCGGAGGGACAGCGCGTGATCTACAGTGCTCACGGGGTTGCGCCGGAGGTGCGCGAGGATAGCGCCCGGCGCAAGTTGCGGGTGATTGACGCCACCTGCCCGCTGGTGACCAAGGTCCACGTGGAAGCCGTACGCTTCGCGCATGAGGGCCATTCCCTCATCCTGATCGGTCACCGCGACCACGATGAAGTGATTGGCACCATGGGCGAAGTTCCAGAAGCGACCCAGGTAGTAGGCTCCGTGGAAGAGGTGGAGCGCCTGCAGGTGCCCGACACCACCCGCGTGGCTTATCTGACCCAGACCACGCTCAGCCTGGAAGAGACGCGCGAGATTGTCGTCGCCTTGAAAAAGAAGTTTCCGGAAATTCAGGGTCCGGCGGCGCAGGACATCTGCTATGCCACGGAAAACCGCCAGACCGCGGTCAGGCATGTCACCGCAGACGCCGACCTGTTGCTGGTGGTGGGGTCGGATAACAGTTCCAATTCCAACCGTCTGGTGGAGGTTGCGCAGAACCTTCGGACCAAGGCCTACCTGATCGAAAACTACAAGGCGATCCGTCCCGAGTGGCTGCAAGGAGTGAAGATCCTGGCCCTTACGGCAGGGGCTTCCGCCCCCGAGGTTCTGGTGGAAGAAACCGTGCGGCATCTTGCGACCCAGGGCTTCACCAACGTGCGTGAAGTCGAGGTCATGCCGGAGCACGTACGCTTCGGATTGCCCCCGGAGATCGTAGAAGCCATCGCCAGTGCCCCCCCGAAGGCGGGAACCGGGATGGGTGTGGGCGCCCGGGAGTAAGCATGCAGAACGTTCCGGGCACCGCCGTCCCAGCTGCTCTGGGTGGGGTCAGTTCTGAGGAAATGCGTCCTCGCGTGCGGGCAGCGAAGCAGGCCGCTCAGGATTATTTGTTCTCCATTCAGGACGAAGACGGCTACTGGTGCGGCGAACTGGAAGCCGACAGCACCCTGGAATCTGACTACATCACCATGCACACCCTTCTCGGGACGGGCGATCCCGGCAAGATGCGCAAGGCAGTGCGCTGGATCCTGAATCATCAAAACCAGGATGGAGGCTGGCCGATCTATAACGGCGGACCCTCCGACATCAGCGCCACGGTGAAGGGCTACTTCGCCCTGAAGCTGATGGGGTACAGCGCGGGCGATCCGGTTCTTCTGCGCGCCCGCGCCTGCATTGACGCCCTCGGAGGCGTCATCAGCGCTAACACCTACACCAAAATCTATCTCTGCTTCTTTGGCCAGTATGACTGGGACGCCGTGCCCGCCATTCCGCCGGAAATTGTGCTCTTTCCCAACTGGTTCTGGTTCAACATCTACGAGATTTCTTCCTGGTCGCGGGCCATCTTCATTCCGCTGGCCATTGTGTATGCGAAAAAGCCCTACAAAAAGATCCGGCCAGAGCAGGGAATTCAGGAGTTGTTCCCCGGCGGAAACATGCAGAACGCCCGGCTGCACCTCAAGTGGTCCCGCAGGCTGCTGAGCTGGCGCAATTTCTTTCTGTTCTTCGACCGCATGACGCACTGGTTCGAGCGGGTGCATATCCGCCCCCTGCGCTCCCTGGCCCTGAAGAGGGCCGAGCAGTGGATGCTGGAGCGTTTTGAGCGCAGCGACGGGCTGGGAGCGATTTATCCAGCCATGATGAACGCCATTATCGCGCTGGCCTGTTTGGGCCATTCGGGAGACGATCCCCAGTTCATCCGCGCCATGGATGAGTTCGAAGCTCTTGGCATTGAAGAGGAAGAAACCTTCCGCATGCAGCCCTGTAAGCCCCCGGTGTGGGACACCGCCTATGCCCTGTTCGCGCTGGGAGAGTCCGGCGTGCCGCGCAACCATCCTCGAATGCTCAAGGCCGCCGACTTCCTGCTGCGGAAGCAGGTTACCCACACGGGCGACTGGGCCGTGAAGGTGCGCAATGTGCAGCCTGCGGGCTGGTACTTCGAATTCAATAACGAGTTCTATCCCGACGTGGACGATACCGCGCAGGTGCTGCTCTCACTCGGCCACGTGGAGTATCCCGACGGCCGCTACCTGCAGGAGACCATGGACCGCGCCGTTGCCTGGGAACTGGCCATGCAGTGCCGTGGCGGCGGCTGGGCGTCGTTCGATCGCGACAACGACAAAATGATGTTCCAGTACATTCCCTTCGCCGACCATAACGCCATGCTCGATCCTCCTACGGCGGATATCACCGGCCGGGTGCTGGAGATGCTGGCGGCGCGAGGTTTCACCCGCGAGCATCCCGCCGTTCGGCGGGCGCTTCGCTACCTTCTGAGCGAACAGGAGGCGGACGGCGCCTGGTTCGGGCGCTGGGGAGTGAATTACATCTACGGCACAATGTGCGCTCTGCGCGGCCTGGAGGCTATGGGCACCCACCAGAACGAACCCTACATCCAGCAGGCTGCCGAATGGCTGCGCATGGTGCAGAACCCCGATGGCGGCTGGGGCGAGACCTGCGGGTCCTATGATGATCCCCGCACTCGCGGCGTCGGTCCCAGCACCGCCTCGCAGACCGCGTGGGCCGTGCTGGGCCTGTTGGCGGCGGGAGACACGCGCAGCGGTTCGGTGGCCCGGGGCATCGAATATCTGTTGCGCACTCAGGGAGCCGAAGGATCGTGGCACTATCCCGAATACACCGGCACGGGATTTCCGCGCGTGTTCTACTTGAAGTACCACCTGTATTCCCAGTATTTCCCGCTGATGGCGCTGGCGGCATACTCGAAGACGTATTCGGCGGACAGCTCCGGGCCGCTTCCGGCACCGGTGGACGAAGTCGCTTGAGGCTCGCGGTGGAAGCGTCGTGCGCAAGGCCGTAAGGGGAAAGAGGAGAAACGATGGCTGTACCCGTTTCGCAAATGTGGACCGTGGCCACCTACGTACTGGGCCAGAAGCTCCGGGGACGCAAGCAGTATCCCCTGGTGCTGATGCTGGAGCCTCTGTTCCGCTGCAACCTGGCCTGTGCCGGCTGCGGCAAAATCCAGTACCCGGCGCACGTGTTGAAGATGCAGCTCACCCCCGACGAGTGTTTCCGCGCGGTCGATGAATGTGGAGCTCCCACAGTCGCCATCCCCGGAGGCGAGCCGCTGCTCCATCCCCAGATCCAGGAGATCGTTGCCGGACTGGTGGCCAGGAAGAAGTACATCTATCTCTGCACCAATGCACTGCTGCTGAAGGAAAAGCTCCACCTGTTCCAGCCCAGCAAGTATCTGACGTTCTCGGTCCACCTGGACGGCGAGCGCGAGCCTCACGACTTCTCCGTCTGCCTCGAGGGCGGATATGAGAGGGCGGTGGAGGGCGTGCGCGAGGCGCTGGCGGCGCGGTTTCCGCGTGACCACCAACACCACGCTGTTCGACGGCGCCGATCCGCGCAGTGTCCGTGCCTTCTTCGATGAAATGATGGAGCTGGGAGTGGAGGGCATGATGCTCTCGCCGGGCTATTCCTACGACAAGGCTCCCGACCAGCAGCATTTTCTCGGCCGGGCGCGAACCCGGCGGCTGTTCCGCGCCATTCTCTCCAATCGCAAAAGTTCGTGGCGCTTCAATATGTCGCCCCTGTTCCTGGAGTTCCTGATGGGCAAGCGCGACTATCCCTGCACTCCCTGGGGCATGCCCACCTACAACATCTTCGGCTGGCAGAAGCCCTGCTATCTTTTGCAGGACGGCTACGCGGAAACCTTCTCCGAACTGCTCGAAACCACCGAGTGGTCGCATTACGGGACCGAGTCGGGCAATCCGAAGTGCGCCAATTGCATGGTGCACAGCGGATACGAGGCTTCCTCCGTCAACGATACCTTTGGTTCGCTGCGCGGCCTGTGGGCGACGGCATTGGCGACCTTCAGCCGCTACAAGGATCGCGGCGCGGAAGACCTGCTGCGGCAGCACGTGCAGCCGGTCCACAGCCTCAATCCGCTGGTGCAGATTGACACCGGTCCGGTGCAGGAGTCGCGGGCGTGAGCGGTCGTGAGTCCGGACACCGGGAAGAGCACGCTCCCGTCGATCCCGATGCCTTGGAAGTCGTAGAAGGGGCGGCCCACGCCGAGTTGGAAGGCTGGATTCCGGAGTTGGCGAGCGACGAGGAGTTGCGCGCTGCCCTGGAGCAGGCATTCGACTACCGCGGGGACGTCATGATCACTCGCAAGGACGGTACTCGCCTCGAAGGCTATGTCTTCGACCGCCGCACCGGCCCCACGCTGGCGAACTCTTCCGTGCGCGTTCTGCCCAAGGACGGTTCTCCGAAGATTTCCATTCCTTACGCGGAGATTGCCGCCCTGGCCTTCACCGGCCGCGATATGGCTGCGGGAAGAAGCTGGGACAGTTGGGTGCGCAAATTCTGGGAGAAGAAAGCTGCCGGCGAAAAGAACATCTCTCTGGAACCGGAGCCGCTGGAGTAGCTCTCTGCCTCTGCCCGCTCCAACACACTCCCGCTCCATCGCACTAAAGAAGTAACCACGCGGTTGAACCCAGACCCGGTCTGCTCTGTCACGCGACGGGTGCACGCTGGTGTTCTCTTATGCGCCGTTCTGGCCGGCTAGCGGATCAACGGACTCTCCCAGACCTGAAGCAGCAGTTCTTTGAGCTCAGTGAAACGCTTGGGCCCGAGCTCTGCGCTCCATTCGCGCTCGATGTCCCGGAGAATCTCGTGGATCTTCGCGTATGCGGCCCGGCCGCGTTTCGTCAGGCGGACAATTCGCGCGCGGCCTTCGTCGGGTGCGTCGGACCGGACGATATACCCGAGAGCTTCCAGGCTCCGAAGCAGCTGGTTCATGGCCTGTTTGCTCATGCCCGCGCGCTCGGCGAGTCCGCTGGGGCGGACCCCGTCCGGCCCCGGAAATTGCAGCACCGCCATATGCGGCACACGGAGTTCCTCAAAGCCGGCTGCGTTCAGCCCATTGATAATACGGCGGTGGATCGCCTGAGCCGGAACGCGCAGCAGCGCCCCGATGAGCATATTCTTGGTCTGGACTGGCGAACCCGACATTTTGTGCTTGACATCCTCGGTAAATGCAATTTACATTCTAGAACAGTAAATTACGTTTACTATATGGAGGAACGTAATATGGTACAGCAGACCGCTGACGTCAAGGTCAATCCTGCCGACGAGACGATTCGTCTCGGGCCGCTCGCGGTGCGCTTTCTGATCACCGGAGAAAACTCCAGTGGCAGCATCGCGGCGTTTGAAGCTCTTGTCCCCGGCGCGCAGCGCCTGGCGGCTCCCGGACACAGCCACGACCATTACGAGGAGACAATTTACGGCATCGAAGGAGTCCTGACCTGGACCGTCGACGGTCAAGAAATCGATGTTGGGCCAGGGCAGGCATTATGTATTCCACGTGGCGCGGTTCACCGGTTCGACAACAACGGCACGCAGGATGCGAGGGTACTCTGCGTGATCACACCGGCCGCCATTGGTCCGCAGTTTTTCCGTGAGTCTGCCGAGGTGATCAACGCGGCGGCCGGCGGCCCCCCTGATCGGGTAAAGTTGGCGGAAATTATGCGCCGCCACGGTCTCACACCGGCCCCACCTCCGCCTCAGGCGTAGCGCGAGTAGCGTACAACCCAAATCCAGCATGGAGAGGAGGTCAAATGTTTCACATCGTGCATCGTTGCGATCAGCGAAAAGGCCCTATCGCCGCAGTCGAGTTCGAGGGCGAGCAATATGGTGCCGGCGTTTCCTTCTTTCTGGGCAATCTTCCGCCAGGGAAAGGTCCGGGACTGCATAAACATCCCTACCCTGAAACTTGTATCGTCCTCTCCGGTCAAGCGGCAATGGTCGTCGATGGGCAGGAGGTCGTTGCCGACGCTGGCGACGTAGTCATAATCGGGGCGGCGACGCCGCACCGTTTTACCGCCCTCGGGGACGAACGGCTCGACATGATCTGCGTTCACGCCTCCGAGCGCTTTGTTATCGACCCGGTCAACGACTGATGAAACGTTAGCAGTCTTTACGAAGCCGTCCGCTGCGAAGGCTCAGGCGTGTTTTCATTTTGCCTTTCCGCCTGTCTTGCAAACCACTGTGCGATAGGAACGTCGGTGGAGGAGTGCAGCACAATCGAGAACACCGCCGTCAGACCGATGATCCGCGCTTCAAACAATGCATCCTGGGAGGCGGCTTGCAGAATGAACAGGCCATAGATGACCGAGGCGAATCCTTTCGGTCCGAACCAGGCCGCCGTGATCCATTCTTCCTTGCTAAGCCCGGCCCGAAACAGGGCTACCGCCAGCGCAGCCGGTCGCGCCAGCAACAAGACCAGCGCAACCAGCACATAAGCTTGCCAGGGCACGTCTTCGAAGGTTCGTACCGTGAGAAGCGCGCCGAAGAGCATCAGTGCCGCCAGTTTGAGCAACTCCGAAATCAGTTCTCCAAAGCGGTGGAATTCCTCGTAGTGCTCCGGGGAACCGAAGAAGGCCAGGCTCATGCCGCCGGCGAACGCAGTAAGGAAAATATTGGCTTGCGTAATCAGTGCCAGTGCCAGCAGCAGCAGGCCGATGGCGAACGGACCCAGAGGCTGGTATCGCGAGCTGGCGCCAAAGGCCGAGAACCTTTGCAGCCGCACCGCCGCCCAGGGAACCGCGAAACCGATTCCGATTCCATACAGCATCTGGATCACTATCTCTGAGGGATCGCCGGCGCGATGGGAGACGGCAGCCAGCAAGAGGAGGACGAATGGCGCTGCCAGTCCGTCATTCAGCCCGCTTTCCACGTTCAGCATGCGGCGCAGGCGTTCCGGGACTTCCTGCCTCCCGATGATCGCCTGTGCCAGTACCGGATCGGTAGGGCTCAGGGCCGCACCCACCAGGAACGCCTGCGTCCATGGCAGGTCTACCAGGTAATGGGCCAGGAGGGCAATGATCGCGATCGTCAGCGGCATTCCGATCAGCAACGCCCGTCCGGGCAATTTCCACTCGCCAAAATTGCGTGGCTGGAGCCGCAAGCCGTCGGTGAAAAGCATGGCGAAAATTGCGACTTCGATCCCCCGGATCACGATCGGGTTCTCTGGGCTTACGGTGAATCCTCCGAGAAGGTGCAGCAGAAATCCCGCCGCCAAAAACATCACCGAAGTGGAGAGCACGGTGCGCTCGGCGCGTTTGGAAATCAGCACGGCCGCAATCAGGGTCAGGGCAAATGCGAGCAGAAAGTCCATAGCGGATGCGGTCGCAGGTCGCTGCAAGCTCCCAGGTGAAGACGCGCTCAATGTAAGTCGGATGCACAGGGGAGGCAATTCGAGGGCTGAACTTGCAAACTTGCAGGGTTCCGCATCCGCCCATTACAGTCACTGCATGTTTTCGCGACGGACAGAATGGAATCTCGCGCAGAACCGCTACTCGCAGGCTGTGGAGCGTTACCGGGCCAGCGGATGTCCGTTGCTCGACCTGACTGCTTCCAATCCCACGCAGGTTGGACTCGACTGTTTTAAGGATGCGGAACTCTTGGCGGCTTTGGGCAATCCCGCCGCGCTCCAATACCATCCGCAGCCGCAGGGGCTGATAGAAGCGCGCGAGGCCGTCTGCCGCTACTACGGCGAGCGCGGCGAAACCGTCGCGCCGGAACAACTGATCCTCACAACCAGCACCAGCGAAGCCTACTCGTTTGTCTTGCGTCTGCTCTGCAATCCCGGAGATGAGGTGCTGGTCCCCAGCCCCAGCTATCCGCTGTTTGAGTTTCTTGCCGATTTACAGGACGTCCGGCTCGTCCCGTATCCGTTGTTCTACGACCACGGCTGGCATATCGACTTGCCGACGCTGCGGCAGCGAACTGGCGAGCGCACCCGAGCCATCATCCTGGTCCACCCCAACAATCCCACGGGATCGTTCGTGAGGCCATCGGAGGCGCAGGAGTTGAACGGGCTCTGTACCGGACGGCAACTGGCTCTCATTGTGGACGAAGTATTTCTCGACTTTGCCCAGCCTTTTTCCGACATGTCCCGCCGGCTTCCGCCGAACTGGCGCGTTCGTTTGTGTCCAATAGTGCGGCGCTGACATTCACTTTCAGCGGCCTCTCGAAAATTGCGGGCCTGCCGCAAATGAAGTTTTCCTGGATCGCGACCACCGGGCCGGGAGACCTCGCCGGCGAAGCCCTTTCGCGGCTGGAAGTCATTGCCGATACGTATCTATCGATGAATGCGCCCATCCAGCTTGCCGCGCCCGCGTTTTTCGACTCGCGCCATGTCTTTCAGCAGCAGTTGAAGCAGCGCATCGCGGCTAACCTGGGTGAACTTGACCGCCAACTCGCGGGTCAGACGATGTGCTCGCGCCTGGAGATCGAAGCCGGCTGGTACGCCGTGCTGCGCGTGCCGGCGACAGGATCCGATGAAGAGCTTGCAATCAGATTGCTAGAGCAGGAGAGCGTTCTAGTGCATCCGGGACACTTCTACGATTTTCCTTCCGAGGGATATCTGGTAGTAAGTTTGATAGCGCCGGAGGTGGAGTTTCGGGAGGGAGTACGGAGAGTTATCGGGGCACTGGGTTGATCGAGTTTGTCGCGATTGTTTGCTGGTGCGAGCGATTTCACACCAATTCTGCTTACGCACGTTCAACAGGCGGAGTTCTCAACGGAGTTTCCCTCAAGCCGCTATACTTGGGCTGTCCGACTGTATACGGAATACCGATATCCGAAAAGGCACGCAACTCGGCGTCAGTGACTCGCAACGTGATTTCCTGTTCATTCGTGACGACTTGAAGCAGTATCGAATCTTCGACATAGACGAGCCAGTCTTCCGGCAGTTTCAGGAAGTCGTAAGCAAGCAGATCGCCAGCGGTCTCATTAACGATTAGCTCAATACTTTCCTCCGTGAGCGACCAACAGTCCTGCTCTTTGAAGCCGTTGCCGAATACGCATTCGAGTAGCTTGCGCCCTGCTGAGAAAGGGGCCAAACGGAAGTAAAACTCATCCGAGAGCCGTTCGCTTTCTTCTCCCTTGACGAACAGAAAATTCACAGTAAACAGCTTTGCGCCCACACTTCGGCAGAATCGAAGAAGTTCTCGTGTCTGCTGCTCTCGTAGCGGATACGCGCCCTTCGCGGCAGAGTCGATGTGGACAATCACGCTGATCTATATCCCTGATAATTGTCGGTAACAGCCCTTTGCACCATTGTACGTTGCAAGCCCGGCGAACAAATCAGTCACTTCAAAAATGGATTGCCCTCCCGCTCTTCCCCAATCGTCGTCACCGGCCCATGCCCGGGAATCACTTCAGTTTCGTCCGGCAGCGCCATCACCGGCCCATGCAGCGAGCGCAGGATCTTCTCGTAATTTCCGCCGGGCAGGTCCGTGCGTCCGATGCTGCCGGCAAACAGCGTATCTCCCGCAATGAGCTTTTTCTGGGCAGGGAAGTAGAGGCAGACGCTTCCTTCCGTATGTCCCGGCGTGTGCAGCACGGTTGCGTCCATCCTCCCAATATGCAGCTTGTCTCCCTCGCCAATCGCTTGGTCGAGCACAGGCTGTTCTGTCGCGGGCATGCCGAGCCACTGCGCCTGCAGGTCGAGAATCTTGAACTGCTCGGTGTCGGCCTGATTCATCAGGATCGGAGCTCCGGTCGCCGCCCGCAGCTTCATGGCTCCTCCGATGTGGTCGATGTGAGCATGGGTGATCACGATCTGCTTTACCGTCAGGCCGTGCTGCCGAACGATTTCAAGAATGCGTCCTATTTCCGCGCCCGGATCAATCACCATGGCTTCATGTGTCTGCTCGTCGCCAATTATGGAGCAGTTGCACTGCAACGGCCCGACGGAAATGACATCGTGAATCATAGGCAAGCACGCAGTCTTAAAGCTTTTCAGCAACCAGCAATTGTAAAGGCTCCCTGGAGGGAGCCTTTGCTTTGGAGCATCCGGAAAGAAGAATCTACTGCTTCTGCTGCGGAACCGGGTTCACCGGATTGGACGCGGGGTTCTGCGCCGGAGCCTGCTGCTGTTGCTGCGTCTGCGCGGGAGCACCTTCCAGCACGGAAGTCCCGCCCGCCCGCTGGCGCGAGGCATAGATGGAAAGCGTAATGGACGTCAGCATAAAGATAACGGCTGCGACCGTGGTCGCCTTGGTCAGCACGGTGGCCGACCCGCGCGGCCCGAAAGCCGTCTGGCTGCCCATGCCGCCAAAGGCGGCAGCGATGTCCGAGCTTTTGCCGCTCTGGATCAGCACCACAAAAATCAGAAAGAAACACACGATAATGTGCAGGATCGTGACCAGATAAATCATGCTGAATGCAGGCGCCTGCGGCGCGGCTTCCTTTCACTTCGCGCGGGCTTTCAGCCCTCGCAGGGGATTTTCAGATTGGTGCGGAAGGGGGGATTTGAACCCCCACGCCTTTCGGCGCCACCCCCTCAAGATGGTGTGTCTGCCAGTTCCACCACTTCCGCACGCGGCCGGAACGAACCGCGGCACAAACTCGGAGGCAGTGAGATTATAACAAACACGGCCGTTGCCTCCACTGGCGCGAACGTGCGCCGAGGCGGCTCAGGACCAAAGCGCCGTGAACAGCACTCCACCCAATCCCAGGAGTGAAGATGGTTCCCAGGGCGTAGCCGATCTTGCGAATCAGCGGCCGGTCGTGAATTTCCCGCGCCGCCAGGGGAAAGTGGATGGCAGTGCTGGCCAGAGAAGCGAACACCGCTCCCCATCCCGCCACCTGTGTTGAGAGTTCTTTGGAGGCCGCCAGAGTTCCCGCCGAGGCCACCGCAGTTGCGCTGGACACCAGACCGCCGAGAATGCTGACTCCGTAAAACCCGCCGGTTCCCAGCCACCGTTGCGCCAGCGTTCCGGCAACCGTCAGCACCAGATAAATCAACCCGAACTTTAGCGCTTCGCGCAGCGAGAAGGGTGATTGCAGGCTGGCGAGCGAGGCCTTGGCAGCCTGGGGATGGCGGTCGCGCCGCGAATGCAGCAGGACAATCACCACCACGCCCGCCAACATCAGGCCCAAAGGCACAATGGCTTCCAGCAGGGCCCGGGGAGCCAGGACGCCGAGGATGACGCCGTTGCGCAGCAGCATCGCTCCCGTCGCGATGACAACTCCGCGAAGTGCCAGCGGCCCCAGGGATTGATTGGAGCCGCTGGCGCGGCTGGCCAGTTCCGTGACGGTAACCGTGCTGTTAACCAGCCCTCCGAGAAATCCGGTCAGCTCGATGGCATGCGGTCCGTAAAGCTTCAGCAGGACATAATTGATGAACCCCAGCCCCGCTACCAGCAGGACGGCCAGCCATATGGTTCGCGGATTCACCAGGTTCCCCGGTCCTACGTTTCCTTTGGGCAGGACGGGATAGATCACAATGGCCAGAATGGCCAGCATCACGGCCGAGCGAATCTCTCGCTCGGTGATCGCTTGAGTGAATCCGGCAAGCGGCTTCTTCCAGGCCAGCAGTGCGGCGGTCATTACGCCCAGCGATGCTGAAATCAGCATGTGGCCCTCGCCCGCCAGCATTCCCGAGAAGGCCACCGCCACCAGCGCTGCCGAGGTGGTGATCTCCGCTCCTTCACCGCTGCGAATGGTGTCCAGGTTGAGCAGGACGACCAGAACCCCTACCAGGGCGAGGGACAGCAGGGCAAAGCTGTCGCCCATCAGGCTGCCCACGGCCCCCATCAGGCCCACGAAAGCGAAGGTACGCAGGCCCGCTTCCTTTTTTTGGCGTTCGCGTTCGATGCCGACAAACAGTCCCAGGGCAAGCGCCAGCATCAGGCGGGCCATGGTTGGTACATAGGGCCAGGTTGCCGAGTCGTTCATTCCGCTCCAGTCTAGCCTTTGTGGCCGGACCTGCAGAAGACTTTGATTCTGCGAAACAAAGCGGGAGCGCCTCTGCTTTTTCTGGGTTCTTGTCTGACGGCGCGTGCGGCCTTACAATGCGAGACGGCGCCGAGGGGGAAAGGTGCTCAGGCAGGGCTCTCCCTTGCCAAGTGGGCCATCTTTCGCAATAATAAGGGTTTGTCCAACCACTTTCGGAACCCGTAGGGAAAGGATCCAACTCTGTGTTAATGATTCGTCTAGCGCGCATGGGTGCGCGCAAGCAGCCGTATTACCGCGTGGTGGTGATCGAGAAGGCTCGGGCGCGCAATGGCCGTTCGGTCGAGGTGGTGGGAACCTACAATCCCCGCACCGATCCCGCCAGTGTAGAGCTCAAGCGCGACCGTATTGACTACTGGGTTTCCAAGGGAGCCCAGCTTTCCGAGACGGTCCATCGGCTGGTCAATCGCGCCTCGCCTGGCAGCAACGAATCCGCGGCATAAACCGTAGTGTTCCTGGAGTTCGAGCGCCGTAGCCCTGCCCCAAAATGGGCGGCTTGCGGAACCGAATTGGCCAGCAGTTTAGAGACAGGATGCGGCAATATGTCCAGTGAACCATCTGTCGTCAAATCCGGCCAGGTAAGCGGCGATATTCGCACGCTGATTGAGTTGATCGCCAAGGCTCTCGTGGATGAGCCGGAGAGTGTTCAGGTCAGCGCGGTCGACGGTGACGAGTCCACGGTTCTGGAATTGCGCGTAGCGCCCTCTGATGTGGGTAAGGTGATTGGAAAGCAAGGGCGTACCGCCCGCGCCATGCGCACCATTCTGGGTGCGTCGGGAATGAAGCTGCATCGCCGTTTTACCCTGGAGATCCTGGAATAAGCGCCGAGAGCTTCATTACGATCGCCCGCGTGGCCAGGCCACAGGGAAATCGGGGCGAGGTCGCGGCGGAGATTCACACGGACTTTCCGGAGAAGTTTGCGGAACGGCGGCGGGTATTTGCCCTCGGCAGTGACGGTCGGCGCCGCCAGTTGCAATTGGAAGACTGCTGGCTGCACAAGGACCGTATCATTCTGAAGTTTGCCGGCGTGGATACCATCAGCCAGGCGGAAGAGCTGGCAGGCGCGGAGATTCAGATTCCCGCCGCCGAGCGTGTCAGCCTGGACGCCGATGCGCTTTACGTCGCGGACCTGGTGGGCTGTGTGGTGCTGGTTGCGAACCATGAGCCGGGCCAGGAGCTGCTCCTGCAGGAAATCGGCCGGGTGGCCGACGTGCAGTTTGGGGCTGGGGAAGCGCCCTTGCTGGTGGTGCGAGACGAAGGATCGCCCAGCCGGGAGTATCTGATCCCCTTCGCCGGGTCTTACCTGCGCAGCGTGGAGCTGGCCGCGCGGCGCATCGTGATGACGCTGCCTGAGGGCATGCTGGAACTCGACGCGCCTCTGAGCCGCGAAGAGAAGGAGCGGCAGGCGCGTGGACAATGAAGTTTGAAATCCTGACGATCTTCCCGGATTTTTTTCACGGGCCGCTGGACTACGGCATTATCCGTAGAGCGCGTGAAGCCGGGTTGATCGAAGTTCACATCCACGATCTACGGGCTTTTACCCGGGACCGGCACCGTACCGTGGATGACCGCCCTTTCGGCGGCGGCGAGGGCATGGTGCTCAAGCCGGAACCGATCTTTGCATGTACGCAGTCGCTGGGAGTGCCTCCGCTTTCTGAGCGGGCTCACGCCTCGCGCGAGTCGGTCATCCTGCTTTCCGCGGGAGGACGCCTCTTCAGCCAGTCCATGGCGGATGAACTTTCCCGCCTGGAGCGTGTGGTGATGGTTTGCGGCCGTTACGAAGGTGTGGACGAACGCGTGGCCGAGCAGTTGGCCGACCGCGAGGTTTCCATCGGAAACTTCGTTCTCAGCGGCGGCGAGCTGGCAGCGGCGCTGATCATGGATGCCGCCACCCGGTTGTTACCCGGGCTCTGGGAAACCAGGATTCGGCGCGCCAGGAATCGTTCAGCACGCCCGAGCCCGGGCCGGTGCCGGCCGACGAGCGCGGACGTCCGCTGCCGGTCTCCACCATGACTTCCGGCGGGCTGCTCGATTATCCGCATTACACCCGGCCTGCGGACTTTCAGGGCATTGCGGTGCCGGAGGTGCTGCTCGAGGGCAATCACGAGCAGATTCGCCGCTGGCGTCGCCGTAAGGCGCTGGAGAAAACCTTGCGCAACCGCCCTGACCTGCTGCAACAGGCGGTGTTGAGCGAAGAAGACAGGCAATGGATCGCGGAAATTACCGGCGATCCCAGTGGACGGGAAAGAGTTTAGTTCTCAGCGGCCAGCCTGAAGGGCAGCCGAAAACGAAGAGGAAATATTATGTCGAGTCCAGTGATACAGAAGTTGATGGAGAAAACCCGCCGAACCGATATTCCCCAGTTCGCCTCCGGCGATACCGTGCGCGTGCACGTGCGAATCAAAGAAGGCGATAAAGAGCGCACCCAGGTATTCGAAGGACTCGTCATCGCAAAGAGCGCCGGCATGCACCCCAGCTTTACCGTGCGAAAGATGAGCTTCGGCCAGGGCGTGGAGCGTATTTTCCCGGTGAATTCCAAGGTGATCGACAAATTGGAAGTGGTCCGCTCCGCAAAAATCCGCCGCGCCAAGCTCTACTACTTGCGCGCCCTGCGCGGTAAGGCGGCACGCTTGAAGGAAGCCGAAAAGAAGACCAGGTGACCCCCCATCCGGTTTGCCGCTGCTCCCACATCTGCCTGGCTTGCGCCGATGTGGGTCTCGCCTTCGGCTGGCCTCATCCCGAGCGCGGGGGATCTTCAGTTGTCTTCAACGGTCGGAAGAATCCCCGCCTCGGAGGGACTGGGCCCCGGCTATCTCTGCCGGGCTTGAAACAAGGTTGCGGGATTTAGCGCCCCGAGACTCGTGCAACCCCCCTTGCACGCAGGCTCGATCCGCACGAAACTGGATACTTCCGTGCCTCGCCAATCCCAACCTCGGCAGTCCCAACCCCGGCAACGGAAACCCGACTGCGAGGTTTCTCGCGCCGCCGCAAAACTGCGCCTGCTCAAACGCCTCAAATGCACCCAGCAGTTCGAAAAGAAAGCCTGGGCGGCAGGGGCGCATCTGGTTGCCGGAGTAGACGAAGTCGGCCGGGGCGCGTTGTTCGGTCCGGTGGTGGCCGGCGCCGTCATTCTCGATCCGGCATATCGCATTCGTGGCCTGCGCGACTCCAAGCTTCTGCCGGCGCCCCGGCGCGAGATCCTGGCGGAACGCATCAAGCGCCACTGCGTGGCCTGGGCTGTAGCGGCGGTGGATTCAGCCCGCATCGACCAGTTGAATATCTACTGGGCTTCGCTGGAAGCCATGATGCAGGCCATAGCGCAGCTCGATCCCCGTCCTGATCACCTGCTACTAGACGCCGTCCGCCTCCAGTATGACTGCCCCCAAACCAAGATTATCCACGGCGACGCGCTCTCTGCCTCCATTGCCGCCGCCTCCATCGTTGCCAAGGTGGAGCGGGACCATATGATTCGGCAATGGGACCCGGTCTTTCCCGCCTACGATCTGGCTTCGAACAAGGGCTATCGCAGTCCTCGCCATATCGCCAGCCTGCAACAGTACGGTCCTTCCCCTCTGCACCGGCAGTCCTTCGCCCCGGTGTGGATGGCGGCGTCTCCGCAGGAAGTGATGGAATTCATGCGCCTTCAGGGCGCGCCGGAGGACGACGAGAGCCCCCTCGCCGAGCAAGCGGCGCTCCCGGAGGAAGAAATCGCACCGTGACTCGGTTAAAGCAAGTCCAGGTGAAAGCGCGCCAGGCGCTCACCCGCCGGGGAAGCGACTTCCAGTAGGCAACGGTCGGTGATGGGGACGTGCCGCAACGAAAAGGTGACCTCGTAGACCCGTTCGTCAGAGGGCACTTCCTCGGGTACTCCAATCAGTTGCACCTTCTCAGGCTTGAAGACCGTTTGCGTGAGTCCGTGGAACATCTTGATCTGGAATTGCAGGCCCAGCAGGAATTGGTTGAGGTCAGGCGGCTCTTTCGTTGAGCCGGAAGGGGCCACGTCGAGAGGAATGTCGAGCAGCTTATTGCGAGTACTGGCTGTGACTCGAAAGCGGATGGCTTCTGGATAGGATGTGACATTCGCTCCCGCATATCGGTCAGGGTCGATTGTCCTGCACCACGCCCGTGCCGCCATCCCTCGAACTGTTCGGCCTCCGCCATGGCCAGCAGGTAGAGCACAGGGCCGTTCTCGCCCAGGCGCAGGGCCTGCGCACCCAGAGTAATATGCGACAGGTAGGTTTCGTTTGCATTCCTCGATGTCTGTGCGCGGAGGCGAAGCACGCCAACCGGCAATAAAACCGCCAGGGCTGCCCAGGCGGCTGCTTGGCGGCACGATGGATATCGGGCCTGAAGCGCGCAACCGGGGTTTGTGGGCATGCGGGCCATTCTGCAACTCAGATCCTGCATCCACCTAAATGTCAGATGCGGTTGCAGAAAAGATCATACGCGGGGAGATGTCAGGAATGTTTCGAATGTTGTGTGTCACGGCCCATCCGGACGACGAAGTAGGACCCTTCGGCGGATCGCTGATCCTGTACGGCGAGCGCGGCGTCGAGACTCGTGTTCTGTGCCTCACGCCCGGCCAGGCCGCCACCCATCGCGGGTCCGCCAGCACGGATGCTGAACTGGCGGAGCTCAGGCGGGGCGAATTCGCCGCCTCCTGCAAGATTCTGGGGGTGGCGCAAGCGGAAGTGCTGGACTATCCCGACCGGGGACTCCCGCTGACGAACTTCTACGAAGTGGTTGGACGGCTGGTAGAGTACATTCGCCGCCTGCGGCCGCACGTCCTGTTAACCATGGGGCCCGACGGCAGCGTGACCGGACATCCTGATCACACCATGGCTTCGCTGTTCACCACCGCCGCGTTCCAGTGGGCGGGCCGCGGTGACCGCTATCCCGAACAGTTGGCCGCCGGTTTCCAGCCCCATCGCGTACAAAAGCTGTACTACTCGACTGCGGCTTTCACACTTCCGGACCGGCAGCCCATTTCTCCCGCTCCCGCCACCGCGGTGATCCACACTGAACCGTACTACGACCGGAAACTGCAGGCATTCCGCGCTCACGCATCGCAGCAGCCGCTGTTCGGAAAATTCGAATCCACTCTGCGCAATCGTGCTAAGGAAGAACTATTCCACCTGGCGGCTGCTTGTGACCCAAGATTTCTCCAGGCAGAAAATGATCTCCTGCTGGGCGTGAAAGAGGACGAGTAGAACGTCGGGGACTGGAACGAGTCATCCTTTTGTGAAAAACAGCAACGCATGGCCCGCCCTTGCCCCGCCCGATCGTAGCGCAGATTCCCAGGCGATTGCCCATGACGGCCTTGCCCGCCTTACGGAAAAGTGCGACTCTGGAGCAGCGCTTATGTCTTCCTTCGCGAACCCGGCCCCGCAGTGCCTGCTGATCGATGCCGACGATACGCTCTGGGAAAACAACATCTATTTTGAGCGCGTTATCTCCCATTTCATCGCTTTGCCGGACCATGCCCAATATTCCCCGGCCCAGGTCCGTGCCGTGCTTCATGAAGTCGGGTTGCGATACATCGAGTCGCACGGCTATGGCACGCACAGTTTTGCCCGCGCCCTGCTGGGCACATGCGAGCGGCTTTCCGGAGGGCCGCCAACTCCGCAAATGCGGGAATCGATTCGCCATCTCGCCGGCGAAATCCTGCGACATCCCCTGGAACTGCTCCCCGGCGTGGCGGAAACGCTTGACTATTTGGCGGGTCGTCATCGCCTGATTCTGATGACCAAAGGCGATCGCGACGAGCAGACCGGAAAGGTCGAGCGCTCCGGGCTGAAGCATTATTTCTCCGCTGTGGAGATCGTCCGCCTCAAGGACAACCTCGCCTACAGCAGCATCGCCGCAAAGCACGGCTTGCGCTGTCCCTCAAGCTGGATGGTGGGAAACAGCCCGCGCTCGGACATCAATCCCGCGCTGGCAGCGGGAATGAATGCCGTCTTTGTCCCCCACCGCCAGATCTCCATCTTCGAGCAGGAAGTGCTGTCGTCTCCTTCCGGCGTTTGCAGGCTGCTGGAGTTGCGCTCATTCGCGGAATTGAGCCAGCACTTCTAGACACCGTGGTTGGACTAACCGCCCCGCCGATTACTTTTGAGAGACTCCCAGCACCAAGATCAGTAATAAGCGAACTTCTCTTAATCCTGATGGCGCATGGTACTGTTAATTCGCTCAAACGATTCTTGTTGCGCCCGAATGGCGGTCAAGAACCAAAATTTCCGGCGTCTTCTGGCGACCTTTCAAACCCTGGCGGAACTCGGCACGGAGCTTACCTCCGAAGCCGATTTTCCGCAGAGGGCGCGCTCTATTTTGCGCATGGTGATGGACGCGGTGGACGCCCGCGAAGGCGCGCTCTTCGTATTTCGCGACCGTCCCGCACTGCTGGCGGCGGCTGCGTCGTCCGGATTCTCTTCGTTTCCGGAACGCGGCGCTATTCCATTGCTGCCACGGCATGTCCATGCTCTGACCGCGGCCCGCGACCCGCAACTCCTTTCCTCCAAGTCCTGGGAATCGTTCCTCAGCGCCAACGGCAACATCGCTCCGGAACTGTTCAAGTGCGTCGTACCTCTTCGTGTGGGTGGCAAGCTGGTGGGCGTGCTGGCTCTGGGACATCGTTCTGAAGATGCGGTCTACGCTGACGATGACTTGGAAGCCCTTCGCCTGCTGGGCCACTATGTCGCGCTGGCCGTCCACAATCACACTCTCTCAGAGTCGCTGTCCACCCGCGTTTCCGAACACCTGCGCCTCCTGGGCTCGGTGCAGAATTTCTACGACAACGCGCTGGAGACCTTTGCCCACGCCATCGACATTAAGCACGTGAATATCCGTGGCCATTCCGTGCATGTAGGCCGCTATTCCGCCGGAATGGCGGAGGCCATGGGCATGGACGCCGCCGAGGTCGCCGGCATTCGCGCCGCCGGCTATCTTCACGACATTGGCAAGGTGGCCGTTGACAAGCGTCTGTTTGGCAAGGCCGGGGCCCTGGATGCGGAAGAGTTTCGCGAGATGGCCGACCACACCACGGTCGGATTCCAGATCGTGCGCGACGTCCATTTCCCCTGGCCGAAAGTGGCCGAGGTGGTGCGCTCTCATCACGAGCGCGCCGACCATTCCGGATATCCGGATGCATTGGGAACGGAAGAAATGCCGCTTCCGGTTCGCATTGCCGCGGTAGCCGATACTTTCGATGCCATGACCACCGAGCGCCCGTATCGCCGGCCCATGGCGGCGGGAGAAGCTTTGAGCGAGATCGTGCGCATCACTCCGCAGAAATTCGATCCCGCGGTGGTCCAGGCGTTGCTGATTCAGGTGCGTCGCGACGCCGTGGGCAGCAATCGCAGCCGTTTCCTGGCGGACCAGGTGATCTGCAACATCGCCGCCCCTGACGTGGACGTTCTTGCGGCGGCGCTGAATCACAAGCTCACCCAGGGGCGCGTGTACTCCGCCTGAACCATGCAGCGCGCGAATCCCGGCGGCTCCCGGCCTCAAGCTTTGCTCTTCTCGATCATGCCTTCCAGCGTCTTCTGCAGCCGTTTGAGTTCGGCTTCCAGCGCATCGCAGGCCGCTCCGGCGTCTTTTATGTCGTTATTCTGGCCCATCACCTCCAGGCGCAGCGCCGCATGCATGGCCCCCCGGGCAGAGAAATTGGCCACCGAGCCCTTCAGGGCATGCGCGGCTCTGCTGAGCGCCGGAGCGTCCTGGTCGAGGATTGCCTGCCGCACCGACGCCAGCAATCCGGGATAATCGGAAAAGAAGATGGTGACCAGCTCGGCCAGGAACTCCTGATCGCCATTGATCAGGATTTCCAGCGCGCTTTCATCGAGCACCGGCTCCACCGGTTCTTCGGCTTGAATCGGCTTCTGTGCCTCCGCTTCCTGTTTTTTGCTGCTGTTAAATCCAGGCACCACCTCTTCGATCACGGCAAAAAGCTCCTTGGCCTGCACCGGCTTGGAAACGTAGCTGTCCATACCCGCTGCCAGGCAGCGTTCCCGGTCTCCCTTCATAGCGTGTGCCGTTAACGCCACAATGGGAATGTGGCGTCCGGTTACACGCTCCTTGCGGCGAATGGCGGCCGTGGCTTCAATCCCATCCATGGTCGGCATTTGGACATCCATCAGCACCACATCGAATTCCTGCTCTTCGAGTTTCTGCAATGCCTCCAGCCCATGATTGGCGACAACCACCGTCTGCCCATGCCGTTCCAGCACTCGCACTGCAACTCGTTGGTTCACCGGATTGTCCTCCGCCACCAGGATGCACAACTTCTGGCGGCGCTCCCGCAGGGAATGGCGCGTGGTCAGTGCCGGAGCTCGCGCTTCCTCCGCCGAGCCCATGGCAATCAGCATTGCTTCCAGCAATTCTCTCTGCCGCACCGGTTTGGTCAGGTAGGAGGCCACGCCCATTTCCCGGCAGCGTTGGGCATCGCCTCTCTGGCCCGCCGAGGAGAGCATCATGATGGTGCTACTGCTGAAGTCGGGACTGGCCTTGATGCGCTGGATAAGTTCAAAGCCGTCCATCTCCGGCATCTGGGCATCCACCAGAATCAGCGGAAACGGATTACCGATGTGATACGCGTGCGCCATGGTGGCCAGCGCCGCCATTCCGCTTTCCAGGGTAGTGGGCCTCATGTGCCACTGCGACAGCACCTGGTGCAGAATGCGCCGGTTGGTGGCATTGTCGTCCACAACCAGCACCGGAACGTCCAGCAGGCTCACCGCCTTGCGTACCGTGTGCATGTTTGTGGGCGCGGGGTTGACCCGCAGATCGGCCGTGAAGTGGAAGGTACTACCCTGGCCCGGCTCGCTATCCACCCAGATGCGTCCGCCCAGCAGCCTCACCAGGCGCGAGGAGATCGTGAGTCCCAGCCCCGTGCCTCCGTAACGGCGGGTCATGGAGTTGTCCGCCTGGTGGAAGGCGGCGAAGATTTCTTCCTGACGCTCCTTGGGAATTCCAATGCCGGTATCGCGTACCGAAAAGTGCAGGCCAAGGCGCTCTTCCTGGCGGGACTCCACTTCGCAGCGCAGGAACACTTCTCCCCGCTCGGTAAATTTGATGGCATTGGCGATCAGGTTGATGATGATCTGCCGCAGTCGCGTCGGATCGCCGATCAGGTCGCTGGGGACATCCGGGGGAATTTCGCAAACCAGCTCCAGGCCTTTCTGGTCGGCGCGCAGCGACAGCGTCTTGAGCGTCTCCTCCAGACTGTCGCGCAGGTTGAAGTCGATGGCCTCGAATTCCAGCTTTGCCGGCTTCGATTTTGGAGAAGTCCAGAATGTCGTTGAGGATGGAAAGCAGCGACTCCGCCGATGCCTTCACGGTATTCAGGCATTCCAGTTGCTCCGGCGTGAGATCCGTGTCCAGCACCAGTTCGGTCATTCCCAGAATGCCGTTCATGGGGGTGCGGATCTCGTGGCTCATGTTGGCCAGAAATTCGCTCTTGGCGCGGCTGGCTTCTTCCGCGGCTTCCTTAGCCTGTTGCAACTCTTCCTGACCTGCTTGCGTTCGGTAATGTCGCGCAGGAAACGCGTGAAAAGATATGCTTTCCTCCAACCCGGTTGGAGATGATGGACATTTCGGCGGGAAACTCGCTTCCATCGCTGCGCAGGCCTGCGACCACTTCAATCGTCTCTCCCAACGATTTCAGTTTTGCCCGGTTTCCAGGAACTGAATCAGGTCGGCGCGTTGCTGTTCCCGCAGACCGGCGGGATCATGTTCTCCGCAAAGTCTTTGCCCAGGCACCTCCGACCGCCGGTACCCATAAATGCGTTCCGCCGCCGGCGTTGAATCCGACAATGATGTTCCTTCCGGGTCCGCTGAGACGATGGCGTCGAGCGCCGATTCCACGAATTATTTCTGTATTCATCGCTCACTTCAGCGCCAGTTCCTGAGTCGACAACGCACGGTCGTTATCGAAATGACGACCGCGAGTAAGACCGTATGCCGTGACGATAGCGATCGCGGTAGCAACGGCACTCTGCGAAGTGATTGTGACGATGTCCCAGGTTGGTGAGAGGTCGATATAGGTGAACATCGCCGCCGCCATGCCCGTGTAGTGCATGACAGGAATGGCGCTTCCCATCAGCACCGCGGCGCCGATTCTTTCTCGAAGGCGGGTTTCTGACTCTTCCCGAAGACGGAATGTGAGCCGCAGCGCGACAAGGGAAATCACCACTGCCAGAACAATGGAAAGCGTTACCAGGCCCGCGTTGTAATGCATCATTGCCCGCAGTCGCATGGCGTCCATGCCGATGTAGTGCATGCCGGCGATGCCTGCACCCATTAACAAACTGCCCCCGGCGGTGGCTCGCCAGCTCATTTGTTTGCGGCTGGCCACGAACAGCGCCACACCGGAAGCCGCAATCGCGGCGACCAGCGAAATCGCGACCGTTGGCACGTGATAGCTCACCGTTACCGGCAGATGGTAGGCCAGCATGCCGACATAATGCATGGACCAGATGCCAACCCCCATGGCGCTGGCTCCTCCCATCAGCCACGCCAGACGGGAGCGCCCCCGGCTCGCTGTAACCCGTCCTTCCAGGCTCAGGGCGGTGTAAGACGCAAACATTGCTATCACGACGGAAAGTCCGACCAGCCAAAAGTCGTACCAACTCGCCATTGGTACAGGTTCGCCATGACGACTGTTCCTTCTCTGTACGCGCCCCGAGTACATGCTGGCGCGCTGTCTTTCCATGCCAGCAGAAATGCGCGAGGGGTGTAAACAATCTTCTCCGCTTTGCGGGAGTGGCGAGTTCGCTTTTGGGTATCCGGTCCGGAATGGTGCTCTACGCGATGTGAGTTCAGGAGCTGAACGTTCGCGGGTGGCCAAAGATGTGTGGGATGTTAGAGCGATTCGGCAACTGCCCTCAACCGTGGGGAAGTGAGTGGGGCAGACCAAAGCATGGGACTGCCCCCCCATCTTTACTCCACATGCCCGCCAAGGCCGAGGAGGGGTCGTGCGCAAAAGTCATCATATCATTGCCTCCGAGAAGCGGGAAAACTAGAAAACATATTTACTCCGCCGCTCCGCGAAATGCCTGCAGGTACTTCTCCGGCAGCGCGCGCTTGTTCATCTCCGCCGTCACTACCACGTGCGTTGTCTCTCCGACCGCCAGCACGGTCCCGTCAGGCTCCCGCAAGACTCTCGTAATCGAAATGGATCACCGATTCGCGCACACTGCGCAGGCGTGTGCGGACGAGAATACAGTCGTCATAGCGGGCGGGGGCTTTGTACTTGCAGCGCACATCTACAACGGCAATGTGGCAGTCCTCCTGCAATTCAAGGTCTTTGTAGACGAACCCCAACTGGCGCAGGAACTCCACCCTCCCCACCTCAAACCAGATGAGATAGTTGGCGTGGTACACCACGCCCATCTGGTCGGTCTCGGCGTAGCGCACGCGCAGTCGGGTCTCGCTGGTCATCTGCTTAGTTTCCCGTCCACCGCGGTTTGCGCTTTTCCAGGAAGGCGGTAATGCCCTCGCGGAAATCGTGCGTCGTGCGAATCGCCGCGTTCTGCCGCATGGCCTCCGCCAGTTGCTCGTCCAGAGTCTCATTGAGGAATCCGGCGAGCAGCTTCTTGGTCGCGCGCAGCGACGAAGGACTGCTTTCCAGCAGGACGCCTGCCAGCTCGCGGGCCCGTCCCATCAGGTTGTCGGCCGCCACTACTTCATTCACCAGCCCGAGGCGCAAGGCTTCTTCCGCGCCGAACAGCCGCCCTGTCAGCAGCAGGTCGCGGGCAATTTTATGTCCCACTTGCCACACCAGAATGGATGCAACCACCGCCGGCACAAATCCGATTCGCACCTCCGTGTACCCGAACTTTGCCTCCGGCGCCGCCAGCGTGAAGTCGCACATGGTGGCAACCCCGGTGCCCCCGGCAATGGCCGCTCCGTTCACCGCCGCAATCGTCGGCTTGGGAAAATCGAAGATGCGGCGAAAAAGCCGCGCTGCGTGCGACGAGTCTTCCAGGTGCTGCTCGGGACTCTTGCCCAGCAGGCTCCTGAGCTCTGCCAGGTCCATTCCGGAGCAGAACGCCTTGCCCGCGCCGGTAAGGATCAACGCCCGCGCCTGTGACTGCTCAACCTCGTCCAGCGCCCGCATCAGCTCCCCGATCAATTGAAAGCTGAGCGCGTTGCGCTTCTCCGGACGATTCAGCGTCAGGGTTGCAACCGAATCGTTGTATTCCAGCAGAATCGTTTCGTAAGCCATGGTTGTCGCCGCCATGAAAATCACAGGGTCGCCTGCCAGTGATTTATACGGATACTCAGGGATCAAAAACTGAACGATAGCGGGCGCCTTTCGGAATCGGTGGTCGCAGATTTTCCTCTTCTTCTGCAACCATGTTACTCGGCCGGCTTTCCGTACTGCGCCGCAATGCCGGCGTTGATGCGGATCGCCGAATCCAGCGGCTTGCGAATCGGAGCTTCCGCGCCCAGCCGCACTCAGACTTTCCAGCACCTTCTCCGTCGGGATATTCCCCACCAGCGCATCCTGAGCAAACGGACAGCCGCCCAGACCGCCAATCGCCGAGTCGAAGCGGCGCACGCCTGCATTGTAGGCGGACACGATCTTCTCTTCTGCCTGCTCGGGGCGGCTGTGCAGATGGACTCCGATATCCAGGTAATCGTATTTCTGGCTCACTACGCCCGCAACTTCGCCGATCAGCTCTGATTTCGCCAGTCCCACGGTATCCGCCAGCGAGATCGATGTGATATTCATCTGCTCAATGATGCCCACCGCCTCCACCACCTCGCCCGCATCCCAGAAGTCTCCGTAAGGATTACCAAAGGCCATGGAGATGTACACCACGACCTCAAGTCCGGCCTTGTCAGCTTTTCCGGCAATTGCCTCCAGGATGTCGAGCGCCTGCTCCGGCGTCTGGTGCTGGTTCTTTTCGAGAAACGTGGGCGAGATCGAGTAAGGGAACCCCAGGGTGCGCACGGCCTCGGTCGCGATGGCGCGGTCCGCGCCCTTCTCGTTCACCACAATACCGATCATCTCGACATCATCGGGCGGATCCAGCAGCTTCAGCACCTCTTCTGAATCAACCATCTGCGGCACCGCCTTGGGCGAGACAAAACTCACCGCGTCAAGGTGCTTGAACCCGGCGCTGATCAGCGTCCGTAGATAGGCGACCTTGGTTTCAGTCGGGACAATACCGGGCAGCGCCTGCCAGGCATCCCGGGGACATTCGATAAGTTTGATGCGAGTGGCCATTGTTCACCGCGGAGACGCAGAGGCTGAGAACTTGTGCACCGGAGAGTGCTCTTCGGATCACAACACCAGACCGCGGTAGCTCATGTCTGCAGAACCCCCACGTTGAATCCTGGCACCTCGGGATTGAGCGATGCCGCCTCCAGCGCCCGGATGATCACGTCGCGGGTCTCCAGCGGGTCGATGATCTTGTCGATCCACAGCCGGGCCGCGCCGTAGCGGGGATCGGTCTGCTCGTCATAGGTCTTCTTTGGTCGACTCGAACAGTTCGTGCTTTTCTTCTTCGCTCAGTTGCTTGCCGTTGCGCTCCAGTTGCCGTAATCTTGATCTCCACCAGGACGTCCCGCAGCCTGGTCGCCGCCCATCACGGCGTAGCGCGGCCGTGGGCCAGGCAAACATAAAGCGCGGATCGTAGGCCCTGCCGCACATGGCGTAGTGTCCGGCGCCGAACGAGCCGCCGATAATGATGCTGATCTTCGGCACTACGGAGTTGGCGACGGCGTTCACCATCTTCGCGCCCGCGCTTGATGATGCCGCTCCACTCGGCATCGCGCCCCACCATGAAGCCGTTCACGTCGTGCAGAAACACCAGCGGGATCAGGTTCTGGTTGCAGTCCATGATGAAGCGCGCGGCCTTTTCCGCCGACTCGGTATAAATCACGCCGCCGAATTCCATGCGCTTGTTGCCCGCCTGGTCGATCTGCTGCACGTGCTGTTTCTGGTTGGCCACAATGCCAACCGCAAAGCCGCCAATGCGAGCGTAGCCGCAAAGCACGGTCTTGCCGTACTCCGGCTTGTACTCGTCGAAGCGGCTGCCGTCCACGATGCGCGCCAGGATTTCCTTCATGTCGTAGGGTCGCGCCGGATCGGCTTCGTAAGATGCCGTAGATTTCCTCCGCGGGATACAGCGGCGCCTCGGGACGACTTTCCACGCAGTACGGTGACTGCCGCCGGTAGCCCGATCTTTTCGACCAGCGAGCGAATGCGCGCGATGCAGGCCTCGTCATTGGGCTCGCGGAAATCCACGGTGCCGGAAATCTCGCGAGTGCATCTTCGCCCCGCCCAGCTCTTCCGCGGAGATCTTCTGTCCGATGGCGGCCTGCACCAGCGCCGGGCCCGCCAGAAACAGGCCGCTGCCGTCGGTCATCAGAATGTGGTCGCACATCACCGGCAGATAGCCGCCTCCGGCCACGCACATGCCCATGATGGCCGCGATCTGCGGAATGCCCATGGCGCTCATGCGGGCGTTGTTGCGGAACACGCGGCCGAAGTCGTCGGTATCAGGGAAGACATCTTCCTGCAGCGGCAGAAACACCCCGGCGGAATCGACCAGATAGATCGTCGGGATGCGGTTCTCCATGGCGACAGTCTGCGCCCGGATTACCTTCTTGGCTGGTCATGGGAAAGAAGCGCCGGCCTTCACCGTGGCGTCGTTCACGATCAGCATCGACCAGCCGGCTGTGGATCCGTCCCAGCCCGGTAATCACTCCCGCCGATGGAGCGCCGCCCCATTCCTCGTACATGCCGTGAGCGGCGTAGACTCCGAGCTCGAAAAACTGCGTCTCCGGATCGAGCAGCAAGGCGATGCGTTCCCGGGCCGTCAGTCTGCCCTTGGCGTGTTGTGATTCCGACCGCCTTGCTCCCCCCACCCTGCAGGATTCTGTTCCTCTTCGTTGTGGAACTCCGCAACCAGGTCCGCCATGGCGCGCATGTTTTTCTCAAAGCGAACCGAAGTGGCGTCTACCTTGGTTTGCAGGACGGAGGGGTCGGTGGGAGCGGTGGATTCGGCCATGTTTCCTTCAGCATTCCGCAGTCAGCGCTCAGCCGTCAAGCCGCGAATGGGCAAATTGTGCGTCCAGCCGCGTACATCCCTTTTTCTCGACAAGCTATTCCGGTGCAAAAAGCCTGCACTCCGCGCTGCTTGATCGGAATGCATGGGGATCTTTCACCTTGCTCAAGATGACAAGAACGCTCTTCAGCGTCGTTCATCCACCCGGGTCATCCTGAGCGTAACGAAGGATCCCAAAGAGTGTTGCCTGAAGTGGCGGGAAGCAGGCTCTCGAGCATGTCGAATTGGGTGTCCTGTTTCTCGCCGGCAATCCGCCAGCTGGAACCTCGCGCCGTGAACCCTCAGGCCGCAAACTCCACCCGCGGCTGGTGGGGAATAATGCCCTGGCGATGTCCCAGGTTCAGCAGCAGGCGCACGGCTTCGCGGCCATCATCTCCGTAGTCCAGGGTGCGCTCGTTCACGTACATGCCCACAAACTTGTCCGCTGACGAGGTATCCAGATCGCGGGCAAACTGCATGGCATACTCCAGCGCTTCCGCCCGATTGTCCAGTGCGTACTGGATGCTTTCCCGCAGCGCCGCCGCCACCCGCACGATCAGCTCCTGCCCGAGATCGCGGCGAATGGCATTTCCGCCCAGCGGCAACGGCAGCCCATGCTGGTCGCGCCACCACTTGCCCAGGTCCAGCACCCGGTATAGGCCGGAGCGGGAATACGTGAGCTGGCCTTCGTGGATAATCAGTCCGGCTTCGTACTTGCCCTCCAGCAGCCGGGGAATGATCTGGTCGAATGGCACCACTTCGAAGTGCGCCTCTGGAGCAAACAGCTTCAGAGCCAGGTACGCCGTCGTCAGCGTCCCCGGAACCGCGATCCGTACCTGCTTCAGGTCGGCCAGGCTGAGCGCCCGTTGCGAGACGATCATGGGGCCGTAACCATCCCCTACGCTGCCTCCACTGGAGAGCAGAACATACTTGTCCTGAATGTAGGGATAGGCGTGGAAGGAGATCGCCGTCAGGTCGTAGACCCCGTGCTGCGCCTTCTGGTTCAGGGTTTCAATGTCGCACAGCGTGTGATCGAATTTCAGGCCCGGCACGCGGACCTTGTTGGTCGCCAATCCATAGAACATGAATGCGTCGTCGGAATCCGGGCTGTGGGCCACGGTAATGGTGCGAGTCTGAGCTGCGGCAGTGCTGGACATGGGTTGGCTGCGCGGGGCAGGCTTCTCCTCTTCTCGTTTGCAACCTGGCGGGTCTTGCGGACCCTCCGGGGCATTCGCCACCGGCAATTGTAACGGCTAACTTGCGGAACCGTCGCGCGAGAATCGGGGAAGCCGGGTGGCGAGCTCGGCGGCAGACAGCACCTTGATCACCTCCGCAAACAGGAATGGATACAGCCCGAACCACGCCGCTTGCGCCAGCGGAGCATGCGTCAGCGCCATCAGCCAGGCCACGCCCCCGGTGAACAGCACAATCTCCCCCGCCAGGGCGGCCAGCGCCAGCTTCGAAAAAGCCCGCCGCCAGCGCCCGGCAATCCACCCGGCCGCAAACGCCGCCGCGGGATATGCCATCAGGTAGCCTCCAGTCGGACCTAGCAGTTGCGCCAGCCCTCCCGGCCCGGCGGGACTGAACACCGGCAGGCCGGCGGCGCCCTCCGCCAGGTAAAGCAGCATGGCGGCCATTCCCCTCTGGCCTCCCAGGACCAGTCCGATCAGCAGAACGGCAAAATTTCCCAGCGTCAGCGGAATCGGAGTAAAGGGCAGCGGCACGGAAATCCGCGCGCAGACGGCCATGAAAAGGCTGGCCGCAACCACCAGCGAAAAATTCCGAGCCACGGAACCATACAGAAAGGGGAGAACGGCACTTCGGGCTGTTGTTTTGGCCATGGGTCTTTCGAGTCTCGGGCTAAATTGGACAGAAACCGGCTAAAGTCGCACTTTAGAACCGGGCACTTCAACGTAGGCCTGAAGGCCTACGCCACCGCTGAGGTACTCATCCTGACTCTTCTGCAACGCTGTGAAGTTGGACTTGCACCCGAACTTTCAGGCGGTGACCGCTTCGCTTTCGCGTTCCATTTCCGTCAGTTGCCCGCGAAGAGCGACTTCTGCCCTGCGCAGATGCCGCCTGACGCAAAAGTAACACGCCCCGGCGGAGCATAACAGGGCCAAGGTAGAAATCAGCAGAATGCCGTATAGGAGGAACATCGCCTACAGAATACCAAAACAGGCTCTCGCCGGTCCCCACGAAAGTGGTTTTCGGGCGGTAACGAATGTCCAGCGGCCTCTACTTGCCAGACATGGTCTGTTCGATTTCGTCAGGCGTGCGGGGCAGGTCCTTGGTCAGTTCCACCAGGCTGCCGTCCGGGGCGACGTAGAACATGTCCTCAATGCGCACCCCAATCTTCTCCTCCGGAATGTAAATCCCTGGTTCGATGGTAAATATCATCCCCGGGTCCAGGGTGTGGCCGGCTTCGGCCGGGTCGTGGACGTTCAGTCCCACATGGTGACCTAGCCCGTGGATAAAGTACTGCCCCAACGGCCTGCCCTCGCGGTCCTTGCCATGGGTATTGATGTAGTCGTAGGCGGCGTCAAAGAGGGAATAAGCGCCCTCCCGTCCCAGCGTCGACTTGCCCGCCCGGAAGCGGTCGATGGCGGCGTTCTGCGCTCCCAGCACGATGTTGTAGATCTCCCGCTGCCGGGGAGTGAACTTGCCGTTGGCCGGCAGAGTCCGCGTTATGTCAGCGATGTAGTGGGAGTACGTGCATCCCACGTCGATCACTACCACATCCCCATCCTGCACCGTGCCGGAGTCTTCCGAGTAGTGCAGTACCGTGGAGTTTGCCCCCGCGCCCACGATCAGCGGATACCCCGGTCCTTCGCAGCCGCGTTTCACAAATTCGTACTGCATCAGCGCCCCAATTTCCCGCTCCGTGACTCCGGGATGCATCGCCTTCATCGCCGCCACGTGGGCTGCCATGGAGGCCTGGACCGCTTTGCGAATCAGCGCAACCTCGCCCGCATCTTTTACCATGCGCAGGTGCGTCAGCAGAGAGTCGGCGCTCTGCGTTTCCGCCGCAACCAGTGCTCCGGTGCGCTGCAACCAGGCCAGTGGTCCCATGGTGTCGGCGTTCTGGTTTACATAAACGGTGGGCCGGTCAGCCGCACCACTGGCTCGCGCTCCCCCCCGCGCAGTCATTCCCATCAACACCTTGGGCAACTGGTCGAGCGGCAAAACCCGGTCGAAGCCTGTCTTCTGCTTCACGTCCGGGCTGTCCGGACCGATCTTGGGACCGGTCCATCGCTCCTCGGCGCGATCGCGCGCCGGGAGAAACAGGATCTCCGTGTATCCATGTCCCTCGCCGGAACCCGTCACCAGTACCGCGCCGCCGGGATCGTCGAGCCCTGTCAGGTAGTAGTAATTCTCGTCCTGATGAAACGGTATGAGCCCTTCGGGGTCTTCCAGCGAGGCAAACACCAGCACAATGTCCGACTCCGCTTCTTTGGCCAGCGCCTCCCGCCGCGCCCGGTAGTCAGAGTTCGGCTGCCGCTCCATCGCCAGCAGGGAAGGGGTGGAGGTAAGCAACGACGCGAGCAGGAAGACAGCAGCTACGGCAAGCTTGCGCAAGGGACCTCCATGGCGTGCGGGAAGGTTTGATTTTAGCAAGAGAACGAAGGCGATCATCCGACAGTGCCATCCCGAGCGGGCGCGACCGAGGGAAGGGAGGAAGCGCCAGTCGAGAATCTTGTATGAGAGCGAGTCTTCCCAGACGATTGGACAGCAGGAATTCTTGCCATAACTCGGCTGAAATTTGAGTTCCGTCCGTAACACACGGCCGTAACTGTACAGCCTTACCTGTTGACTCTAAGCTCTTCACAGCTTCACCACAGATGAGGAGCACCAATGCGTAAGCTCGTAGTCATTCTATTCTTGCTTTCTGTTGCATTTCTGGTCCCGGCATCGGCCGATACCGTAACGATGAAACTGGTTACCGTTGGTCCGGGAGATGCAGGTGGTCCAAATGTCGCAGGAGGCGTGTATGTCTATCCGTATTATTTCTCTGTCGACGGAGCACCCGACCTGGTTGCACTCATCTGCGATGACTACGATCACGACGTTTATCTTGGAGAGACTTGGACGGCAAATCGCACGAGCCTTAGCGCCGGAGCCTTGGCTCCTACCGCTCCGCTGAGTACCCAGCAGGCCTATATGGAGGCTGCTTGGCTGTTTGACCAGCTCTCCGGAGTGCCATCTGCGAGCAAAGCAGCCTCTATCAATTTTGCGATTTGGGGACTGTTCTCACCGGACGCGTTGAGTTCAACAGCCTATAGCTCAACCGGAGCCGCCGCCTGGGTCACAGCCGCCGAGCTGGCACTGCCCGGACTACCTTCCGACTACTTCGATCAATTCGTGCTGTACACACCGATTGCCGGAACACAATCCGTGAGAGGCCTGCCGCAAGAGTACATCGGGTACGCCCCGGTGCCGGAACCCGCAACGATGACCTTGCTTGGCATCGGACTCCTCGGTGCAGGATTCCGCAAGCGGTTCCGTCGAGGATAGCCACTCTCGTCGGGCAGCGGTCAACCCCATACTCTGACGAAGATGGGGAAGGGATGGCAAACCAGCTTGCCGGGGTTCCGCAGACGAGCTTCCTCGTCTGCGGGATCTCAAGCCTGTTTCACTCGACCGGGAAAGTTCCCCACCAGCTCCTGCAACTGCGGTTCCCCTCGCCGGCAGCATTCTCCCGGAGGAATCGGCGCCCCGTGCGGGCACGTCTTCGGATGTGCCAGAAAGGTGCAGATTTTCTCCGTCGCGTCCGGCGACAGCACGTGCTCGAACTTACACGCCTGCTGTTCGATCTCCGCCTCATCCTGCATTCCCAGGCTCTCGGTGAACAGGCGCTCCGCCAGCCGGTGCCGGCGGATGATGTCCGCGGCCCGCCGCCGTCCGAGCTCCGTGAACTCCACCACGTAGGCTCCGTCCGCCGGCAGCTCCACTTGCGGCTTCAGCCGGTCATGACACGGGTTCACGATTTCTTGGTGAACATGCGCCATCGGCGGATGCGGTTGCGCGATCACCAGCCCGATCTGCGTCATCTTCTCCACTGCCAGCGCCAGCGGAATCGCCTCATCCACCTGCATGCGTCCCACCTCGGCGATTTCCCCGTGCTCGTCCAGTACCCACATTTCTTCCAGGATCTCGTCGAACTGCTCTTCTTCACCCATCCCCGCCACATCGGAGGAAACAATGCGCCCGTGTCGCAGTTCGATCTTGCGGTCGGCAAGCCGCCCCAGGACCGGATCGTGGGTCACCATCACAATCGTCCGTCCCTGGCGGTGCAGCTCGCGCAGCAGCCTGAGGACAATTTCCTGGTTCTGCGCATCCAGGTTTCCGGTGGGCTCGTCGGCCAGAATAATCCTGGGATCATTAATCAGCGCCCGCGCAATGCATACCCTCTGCTGTTCGCCTCCGGAAAGGTGCGCCGGCAGATGATGCGCGCGCTCCTTCAGCCCTACCCGTTCCAGCGCCGCCAGGGCTTCCTTCTCATCGGTCATGCTGTGGAAGTATTGCGAGAGCATCACGTTTTCCAGCGCCGTCAGGTAGGGAATCAGGTGAAACTGCTGGAACACAAACCCGATCTTTTCCGCCCGCACGCGATTCAATTCCTCGCCGCGGAGCGCGGCTACGTTGCGGTCCTCCAGCCAGATTTCCCCCGAGGTCGGCCGGTCCAGGCATCCGATCAGGTTCACCAGGGTGGACTTCCCCGATCCCGACGGGCCCATGACGGCGATCCATTCGCCCGCCGCCACCGCCACGCTCACCTCGTCCAGCGCCTTGATGTTACTGCTGCCGTCGGCGCGCGCCGGAAACAGTTTGCTGACTCGATTCAGCCGGATCATCCCTATTCACCCCTCAACATGGCGGCCGGTTGGATGCGCCTGAGCAGCGAAACTGGCAATATGGCCGAAGCCAGCGCCAGGGTAAGGCTTCCCGCCAGCACCCAGGGCAGCACGTCCAGCCTGGGCTCGACTGCGGCATGGAAGTTTGCCCGCCCGATCCACATGGCAATCCCGACCCCCGCAACGTACCCAACCAGCGCCCCAATTACGCCGAGGGCCGCCGCCTCGGTGGAAAAAAATCCCGCAATCAGCCGTTCCGACGCTCCCAGCGCCTTCATCACCGCGAAATCCTTGCGCCGGTCCAGCACCCATGCCGTCAGCGTAGTCAGCATGCACAGCCCCGCCGTGATCAGGATGAGCGCCGAGGCCGCCAGCAGCGTGCCCCGCGTCTTGCCCAGAACCTGCCCTTCGGCCTGCACGATTTGCCGCACAGGACGCACCTCGACCCCGGGCAGCGCCTGCCGCAGATCCGCCATCGCCTGCTCCACTTCCGCTGCCGAGCCTGTCACCGAGACTTCAATCGTCGTGGGCGCAATCCCCGTCCAGGCGCGAAATTCGTTCAGGTCCATATACACCCGGCTCTCCTCTTCCGCCCCGGTGCTCAGGCTGCCGCTGGCGGTCAGCTTCACAGGCTTGTCTTCAAAGCGCAGTTCGAACTTCTTGCCGCCCAGTACCTTCTCCGCCCGCGTGCCCACCAAAGCCTCCCCCGGCTTTTCCGGCCACGCCGGCGTCACCTGCCACCAGGAATTCAGCCTGCGTGCCAGCGCGAAATCCGTGCCCGCCACCACAATCGGCTGGTCGGCGGAGGTGCGCGCTATCGCGTACGCAAACGGGACGGCCACCGCGCGCTGGCCCACCGTTCGGTTCACCTGTTCCAGCGTGTTCGCCGGAAGGCTCTCTCCCTGCCGCGGCGCCACCACAACGTTGGCTCCATAGGCGCGGAACTCGTGCTCCAGCTTGGACTGCACATCCGTATACAGGTTCAGCACCGCCGTGGCCGCCGTGGCGGCGATCACTACCGTAGCCAGCGCGCCCGCCACCCGGCCGGGACGCACCAGGGCGGATCGCAGCAACATTCGCAGGAACATGCCCTCCCGCCTCATGCGTCTCCCCGCAGCGCCAGCACCGGATCGAAGCGCATCGCCTTGCGAATCGCTCCCACGCTCCCCGCAAAGGTCACCATCAGCGCCAGGCCCAAGACCAGCGGCAGCAGCACCGGTTGCACGGGAATGGTGGCGCCAAAAATCCAGCGTCCAATCTGCCGCGCCAGCAACTGTCCCGTCGCATATCCGGCCAGTCCTCCCAGCACCGCCAGCAGCGCCGCCTCGGCAAAGAAGAACGACGCTACCAGCCCATTGCTCGCCCCCAGGGCCTTCATTAGTCCGACTTCGGTGCGGCGCTCAAAAATCGCCGTGGCCATGGCCGCCGAAACCGCCAGCGCCGAAGCCAGCAGCGCCGTCAGCGTCAGCAGCAGCATCAGCCCCTGAATCCGAGAAAGCACCGTGCCTTCATTCTGCGCCACCTGCCGGATCTGTTCCGCCCGCGAGTGCGGAATGGCTTGACTCAGTTGAAAAGCGATGGAGTTCGCATAGGGCGAGCAGAACCACCGGTCATACGTCGCCGGATCCATTTTTGAAGGATCGCTCGCCGCCAGCGCGTCGGGAGGCTTGGTCACCGCGCTAACATAAATTCGCCGCACCGCTCCCGGCCGGTGGATCAGCTCCTGTGCCACCGTCAGAGGGGTTACCACTTCGCTGTCTTCCGCGCCCCCCGTGGTCAGGACTCCCGAAACCCGGTGGGGTTCACCCTCAATCGAGATCGTGTCGCCCGTCGTGCGCTTCAGTTCGGCCGCCAGCCGCCTTCCCAGCAGCACGTCCTGCGAACCATCGGCCGGCCAGTTGCCCTCCACCTGCCACCAGGGATCGGTCTTGCGAACGCCCGTCACCCAGGTTTCCTTTCCATACACGATTGCCTTGGAAAAGTATGTGCCGACCAGGGGAAGGGAACGCCCCTCCACCTTCGCCGTCACCGGCAGCATGGGAGCGAAGCCCACGATGTTGTTGTGCCAGAAAATTCCCCGAATCGCCGCCAGGTCCGATTCCTTCAGGAAGGCGCCGTCGGACGCCGGCTTCAGGCTCACGCCGCCAATCTCCACGTCCAGCGTGTCGCTGTCGGGATACACCACCAAATTGGCGCCGTAGCTGCGCAATTCATGGCTGATCTTGTCTCCGATGTCGGTGGCCACCGCGATCATGGCCGTGGCCACCGCCACGCCCAGCGCAATCGCCACCCCGGCCAGAAACTTGCGCCGCCGTTGCCGCCGAAACGACTCGAAGATGATTCGCGTAAACATGCGCTGAACACAAGCCGCTGAAACTTACTTCTGCCCGGGCCGGAACAGATGCGCTCCCTGCTCCAGGTCGGCTACCTGGATAATCCCCGTCCCACCGTTCTCCGTCATGCGCAGCGGAACCGGGTTGCAGCCACCCGAGGCCCCGAGCGACTGGGTATTAATCGGCGCCGAACAGTTTTTGCAGATCACTTGCTGGCCGTTCTGGTAGTAGCCCACCGAGCCGCAAATCTCACACGCATCGAACAGCGCCGCGATGGTTCCATCCGGCTTGCGGATCAGAAAGAAGCGCACAAACGTTCCGTCAACATTGGTGACGTAGCGGTGCAGGTCGCCATCGGAAACCTGCGACAGGGGAACGCGCACCTCGTTGTTTTGCGCAATCAACTCGGTCGCGGGAGAAAGCTGTGCCAGGTTCTTGGCGTAGATGAACTGCGCCGTAACCAGCATGATAAAGACCAAGGCGCTGGCGTAGACTGCTGAGGTCCACATGCGTTCGCGGCGCGCGCTCCACTCCGCTTTGCGGCGCTGCGCTCCCGTCTGGGCGGTCGCTGCAAGCGGCTGCCGTCCCCGGTATTCGAACAGCACCATCAGCGCGGCCAGGGCCACAATGGTCACAAAGAAAAAAGCGTCATTGCGGACGATCGGACCGATCAGCGCCATCGACTCGCGGGTTGCAGGCAGTACTCCTCGCTCCGCCAGTTCGTGCACTCCGGAAATCAGAAGCTGGAAGGCGACGAAGATCAGGATCACCGTGGTAAAACGGAAAAATTTTCCCAGGTTGATTCGCAGCGTGCCCTTCACGAACGTCACCCCGAACAGCACCGCCGCGCCCACCCCCGCCAGTGTGCCCAGAAAGCTCAACAATTGCGCCGTATTCAGGTCCACCGCCGAGAGAATCAGGACCGTTTCCACGCCTTCGCGCAAAACCATCAGAAAGACGAAGGCGAACAGCCCCAGGCGCGATCCCCGCGAAGCCAGCTCATCCACCCGCCCTTCGATTTCTCCCTTCAGCCGCTTCGACGTCCGCGCCATGAACCAGATCATGGTGATCACGAACACCGACGCTGCCAGCATCACCCAGCCTTCGAACGCATCCTCGTTCAGGCCCAGCCGCGCAATGAAAACCGCCAGTACCACGCTGGCGCCCACCGCCGCCAGCAGGGCAGAAAACACCCACTGCCGTAGCTCGGGCCTCCCGATCTTGCGGATGTAGACCAGCGTGATCCCCACGATCAGGGCCGCTTCCACACCCTCTCGCAATGTGACAATGAATGCATCTAGCATTGAGTTTCCTGGCCTTGCCCGCTCCCCGGCCGCATTCAGTTGCAACCCTGTTGCAACTCAATGGCAAAGCGCTTCCCCCCAGAATCGTGGTCAACTTCTCAGCATACCCTTGCCAACCCACACGGTCAATGCGCGCCCGTTGCTGCTCTTGCGTTCAACCGCAGGACCGGCTGCGTCCTTGATGTATACGACACGCCAAGCTGCACCGCCGCGCCACAAATGCAAAGGGTGCAAGTCGTTCCCGAGGACATCCGAACTTGCACCCGCGGTGCTGCCCAATGGAGAGCTACTCTGTGTTGAGTGCTTTCCCTATGGCCGAGAGTTGATCGAGGAAGGGCTGGGAAATCGTCCCGTTCAGCTGAATGGGAACATCCCAGGTAACAGCGCCCCCAATGTCGGTAAGCTTCTTGGTATAAGCTACCGCCTGCTCGGTGGTGAAGCGAGGATTGCCTCTGCCCCACTTCTCGCCTAGGAAGCTCAGCATGTGGATTTGGGTGTCGTCCACCCTGCCGTCCACCTCATGGCGTGCGCTCGCCAGTTCGGGATTATCGATCTCCCCGGGGATGTAGTCCTCATACGGCGTCATCGAAATCAGGCGGTAAATCACGCTGGGATTGAAAGCCAGCGCCGAGTTCGGGTTTCCCGCCCGCGCCGCTGCCGCGAAACTCGCGAAATTCGGGGCCTGGGGAGAGCGATACATCGAATTGGGAAAAAAGCATCCGTCAAACCACCAGCCGGACACTTTGTCGCCCCAGCGCTCCGACCACTCCCGGATGATCTGCTCCCACTTTTTCTGGAACTCCTTGTTTGGATACGGCCCGTTCCGCCACTGCAAGGCCGCGTCCGCCTGCTTGTCCGCATTCGGTGCCCCCGAAGGCAGGTACACCATCAATCGGATGCCGCGCTTGTGCAGCGCGGTATAGAGGTCGGCAATCAGGTCGCGGTGCGAAAGCTTGCTCGGACGAATCCCCGTCAGCTTGTCATAGGTGGCATTGGGAGAGAGGTAGTAGCCCGAGTTCTGGCCGATACTGATCATGTAGTAGCTGGCACCCACCGACTGCAGTTGGTTAGCCAGAGCCTCCACGTCAAAGTTGTCGATGAGCGAGTTCCATTTCTCCACGCTCATCTGCAGGTTGTAATCCTGGCTCTTCCAGTCCGCCAGGTAGTGCGTCATCACTCCCCACTTGGCCTTGGCCATCCAGTCTGCCCGGTGCCGCTCCTGGGGTTGCGCCAGGGCGCTTATGCCCAGAGCCAGCGTCACTGCGATCAGCACAAGTCGATTTCGCAATCTGTCCCTCATTGCCTCGATTCTCCCGTCAGCAAAATTTCGGCCGCAGCGCTGCGCGCGTCCGCTCTGCCCGGCACTGCGGCCGGGCTGCCTTCTTCTTCTCTTGTCTGTGGTTTGCCGCCCCCATCGTGGTCAGGCAATCACCGCTTGGGGAATGCCTTGTTCAGCGCAGCCAACTGGTCCAGAAACGGCTGCGAAATCGTCCCGTTCAGTTGAATGGGAACGTCCCAGGTCACCGCGCCGCCGAAGTCCGTGATCTTTTTGGTGTATTCCACCACCTGCTCGGGCGTGAAGCGCGGATCGCCCCGGCCCCAGGTGCGGCCCAGATAGCTCAGCATGTGAACTTGCGTGCCGTCCACTTTTCCATTCACCGCCCGGCGCACGCTCACCAGTTCCGGCTTGTCAATTTCGCCGGCTGTGTAGTCCTGGTAGGGCGACATCGAGATAATGCGATAGACCACTCCAGGATTGAAGCCCACCGCCGAGTTCGGATTTCCGGCCCGCGCCGCCGCTGCGAAGCTGGCGAAGTTTGGAGCCTCCGTCGAACGATACATCGTGTCCGGGAAATAACATCCGTCAAACCACCAGCCGGAAACCTTGTTCCCCCAGCGCTTGGACCATTCCGCGATGATCTGCTGCCACTTCACCTGAAACTCGCGATTGGGATGCGGCCCGTTTTGCCACTGCAGCGCCGCGTCGGCTTCCTTGTCCTGTGCCGGCGCGCCCGACGGCAAATACACCATCAGGCGGATGCCCCGCTTGTGCAACGCCGTGTACAGGTCGGCAATCAGGTCACGATGCGAAAGTTTGCTCGGATGTATGCCCACCAGCTTGTCATAGGTTGCATTCGGAGAAAGATAATAGCCGGAGTTCTGGCCAATGCTAATCATGTAATACTTGGCGCCCACCGACTGCAACTGCTTGGCGAGTGTCTCCACGTCGAAGTTGTCGATGAGCGAGTTCCATTTGTCCACGCTCATCTCAAGGTTGTAGTCTTTCGTCTTCCAGTCCGCCAGGTAGTGCGTCATCACGCCCCACTGGGCCTTGGCCATCCACTCCGCGCGGTTCTGCGCCTGCGCGATTCCCACGGCGGCAAGAACAATTGTGAGCACCGCTGGCACCAGCTTGTTCCGGAAACTCTCCCTCATTCCCTCATTCCCCCACTTTCCAAATTCGCTTCCAAAAACGCTTCAGGCGCCCGCCTGTTGTCTTCTGGGCTCCCGGAACGCGCTGTGGTCGCGCGTTCCGGGGTTAGGCGGGCGCCCGGAGCAGTGTAAGGCTGCTGTGAACGGAACTACAGTTCGTCTTGTCGGCCTCCCCTTAGAACAGGAGCTTCAAGCCAAACTGCAGTTGCCGTGGCGTATTCCCCGAGCTGGTCACAGTTCCTGCGTTGGAGGCGCTCAGGTTCGCGTTCGGAACTCCCAGCGCCTGAATGTTGAACACGTTGAACGCCTCAGCCCGGAACTGCAGGCTGAAACGCTCGGTGAAGGGGATGTTCTTGAACATGGAGAAATCCATGTTGGTAACGTGGTCAGCTCGCAGCGTATTTCTCCCAAAGTTTCCGTACGCGCCGGAAGGTTGGGCGAACGCCGCAGGGTCGAAGTACTTGCCGATCTTGTTCCTGCCTGACGGGGTAGGATCGCCCACCAGGTTCGGACGGCAGTAGGCCTGGCCGGCGACGTCGGCAAAGGTACCGCCAACGTTCGCGCAGTCGCTCTTGTAGGTGACCTGGTACGGCTGGCCTGACCGGATCGAGAACAGGTAGTTGCCTTGCCAGTTGCCCAGGACCCAGGATGCCGGACCGCTGCTCAGCCATTTTTTCCCACGACCGAACGGAAGCTCATACACCGCATACATCGTCAGGTACTGGGGGACGTCGTAGCCGGACACCGAGTAGTTGGAACGGGGATTGTAGAAGTCCTGCACTGCCCCGCCCGAACCCTTGCCATCCTCGACTCCAAAATAGCCGCTGCTATTGTCCAGAGACTTCGACCAGGTATACGAAATCAGGGTTTGCAGACCCTCCGAGAATCGCTTGTTCAGCTTCATCTGCAGCGAGTTGTAGTTGGCATAACCCGTGCTGGTTGAATAGTGAATGTTGGGATCAAGGTATGGGATCGGCTTATCCCCATCGATTGTGGCGAGGGGCGTGCCGATGGGCCATGCGTGCACTGCCGCAAAGGCGTGACCCGTATAAGGGAGTCTGCCTGAGTGGCTCCCCACATAGGCCGTCGAAAGCGACGTGCTGGGCGAAAGCTCACGTTGCACCTCGAAGTTCCATTGCTGGGAGTAGGAGTCCTTAATCCTCGGATCATCCAGATAACCGCCAGTCGCTCTCCAGGGATCAGCCGCGGGCGCCAGTTGGTTGTAAGGTGGCTGGCCAACGATCGCCGTGATCGGCACCAGGCCCGAGGCTGCGGTTCCCGGAGTGTTCGCCGAACCCTTGAAACCCGTACTCCACGGCCAGCTTGCGCCTTCCGTGTCGTTTTGCGTGTACTGCGTGCGCGCCGAAAGCGTGTCATAGAAAACGCCCCAGCCGCCGCGCAGCACCGTCTTCGGCGTTAACTGGTAGGCCACGCCAATGCGAGGGCCGACGTTGTCGTATACCGGAGAGGGCATGAAATAGTGATGGCCGGTGAATACGATCGCGTCGTTGTGAGGAACGGCTCCAATTCCACCCGGAATGCAGGGGTTCACGGGAACCGCGCCGCACGCGGGAATCGAACTGGCTCCGATCAGCCATTGCCGGTTCTCCAGGTCCAGCGCATTGGAAAGCCGATGGTTGAGCGACACCGGTTGCGTCAGCAGGTCGTAGCGCAGTCCATACGTCAGGGTCAGCTTCGGAGTCATCCTCCACTGGTCTTGAAAGTAGGCAGCCCACGAGCCTGCCCGAAGGTTGACTTCGCCGTTGTCGGGCAGGGTGCCATTGAAGGTGCGCGGCAATCCCAGCAGTGCGGATGCAAACGCCGCGCCCAGCGTCGGACTGCTGGGATTCTGGACCGAACCAAGTCCCGTGGTGTTGGCGGAATCAAAGACGAAGGTCTGGCTGGTATTGATCTGCAACCGTCCTACCCGGATCCAGGAACCTCCGAACTTGAAGCTGTGGTTGCCATGGATCCAGCTCAGGCCGCCGGAAATGTTGTAGGTTGGGTTGTTGCGAATGGAATTCCCCGAAGTTCCCACGGCGGGATTCCAGGGATCGCCGGAACCGGTGAGACTCATGTTTAGACCATCGTACTGGTCAATCCCGGTAAATCCGGCATCCTGCGCTGGTTTCAACCCCGGAAACGCGTTCTTCCCGAACACGTACGGCTTGGTCAGGACTCCGGCGCGTACCTCCAGCATCAGGTTGGGATTGAAAATGTGATTCCATCCGCCACCGTAGTTGTATGCGTGGTACCGCGAGAAGTTGCTCGCCTGTACTCCCACCACAGCTTGTAAATCATTCACCCACATCTGCGTCAGGCGGAAGAAGAGGTTGTCATTGTCCGTCAGCCGGTGATCCAGACGAATTTGCCAGGTGTTGGCATTGTCTGTGGAAGGCTGATTGTCAATATAGTTCTCTCCGGCCACCCCGGTCAGGTTCGGAGTCTGCAGATGCCCTTTCCAGAAGGTCTGCACCGGAGTGGAAATCAGCTGGGAAGGAATCTTGTTGCAGGGCGTTCCCCCAGTTTGGGTTCCGTCCGAATTGGGAGCGATCGGGTTTCCTCCGCCGTCGCAGGTGAAAGGCTGAAGATCACCGCTAAACGGGTTGTACAGCTGGAGATTCTTGATCGGCGTAGCAGAAAAGTCACCGCCCAGCTCCGCTGGCGTCGGGATGTAGGCAAACTGCTGCGACGGCTTGCTGTAGCGCCAGCCTTCGTATCCGGCGTAGAAGAAGGTCCGGTCCTTGATGATCGGGCCGCCCACCGCGCCGCCAAACATGTTCTGCCGGAATGGCGCGGGACCGCTGTTCTTCTGGTCCGCGAAGGGATCGCGGGCGTCGAAGAAGTTGTTGCGCAGGAATTCCCACGCGCCGCCGTGGAACTGGTTGGTGCCTGACTTGGAGGCGATGTTCACAATGCCTCCCGTGGCCCCGCCGTATTCTGCCGTGTCATTGTGCGACTGCACTTTGAATTCGCTTACCAGATCGATAATCGGCAGCGCTCCATACACTGTTACGCGAAAGTCGGTATTGAGAAACCCGTCCATGTAGTAGATCGTGGCGCGGTTTTGCGCGCCATTGATGGAGGGCTTGCTGAACGCCGATCCCGGCACTCCGGAGATCGCCGCGTCCTGCGTGGAAACCCCCGTGCCCTGCGCCGTCGAGACCGGAGTCGCGCCGGGCGTTAAGGTCAGCAACTGGGTGAAGTTGCGGCCGTTCAACGGAAGCTCGTGAATGGATTTCTCCGGAATCACTGTGCCCAGCTCTGAAGTCGACGTCTGCAGCAGTTCGCCCTGGCTGGCGACTACCTCCACAGTTTCCGACGTCGAGCCCACCTGCAGCGTAACCGGCCGCGTCACGGTCTGATTCACAGCAACGTCGAACGGCGACGTTTTCGAAGTCTTAAAACCGGTCTGATCCACCGAGATCACATAGTTTCCCGGCAGCACCGACAGGAATATGTAATTTCCGCTGGCGTTTGTTGTGGCCGTGTTGGTGATATTTGTGCCCTGATTGATCAGCCTTACCGTCGCCCCCGCTACGGCGGCGCCGGACGAGTCCAGCACGGTTCCGTTGACCTGGCCCGTAGCCGACTGTCCGTAAGCGGCTGCTGCACAACTCAGTACTATGGCCAGCAGGGACACTGCCAGCCGGTTGATGGAACGCATACACCCTCCTTCGATTGCGAGACTTTGCCAGTTCTTATCTAGGTTGTTCGCAAGCACTCTGCCGGCTCCCTTGGGCCCTGTTCAGCCCGCGGAATCTTCCATGAGAAAAATCGCCTGTTCCAACGCATGGGTCCGCGCCGCGCAATAAGCTTCGTGCCGCTTCTGAAGCCAAGAGAGATCGCACGCCGATTGCGTACTGCGCGTTACTACATCACTATTGACGGGGTCCCGATGCTGCCTAGGTGGCAGTGCAGCGCACGATATACAAAGGCAGACCGGTGAGTCAAGCGCAAATCGAAAATCGATTCTCGGTAAGACGGAATCGATCCTGGACGGAATCCTATATCCGACCTTTTTTCATGCATTTCCGGACAAGCTCTCACCCGGCTCTGTGTTCCGCTCCTCCTGAAAGCCTGTCTCCAAAGAATCAACAGCTGAAATCCCGGCATGCAACTCGCTCGCATTGCGGTCCAGCGGTTTGTGCATTCACCAGAGGCTGCAAGCGCACTTCTTGCACACCTCTCCGGCTCTTTCCCGGCCGGCATTGACTTGCCATTCACACTCTCGTTGGGTCTTCCGGTGTGTGTCTTCAAGACTCCGCAAAGCGTCACGCCCCCCCCCGCTCGCCGCGTCCAACCGCAGGTGATGTCCGGGGAGTTGGCTTGTTAAGCAGCCGGTTGGCAACCACGCTGGAGGTACTCGAATCGCTCCGGCCTGCTTGGGATGCGCTCCATCGCGCCGGCGGTCATATCTTCTTTAAATCGTTTTCCTGGAAGGCTCTCGCGGCCCGCGCGCTCTTCCCGCAACCCGGCTTTGTGTCGCCTACGCCGAGTCCGAAGCAAGCGCCGCTCTCGTCCCAGCTGTCCTTCAGGATGACCGGCTCTGCTTTCTGGGAAATGAACTCTTTGACTATCGCGACGTTCTCGCTGGGGGCGACAAAAAGGTGCTGCTCCATGCCTGGAGCCAGTTGGCGCGTCTCGCTCTCCCGCTTTCCCTGCACGCTTTGTGCGGCGTATCTCGCATGCATCGCTGGCGCAGTTTCGGGTTCCACCCGCAACCATTTGCTTCCGCTCGCGAGTTTTGCAGTCGGAGTGCTCTTCCGGAACTTCCGCGCCGGCGTCAAAGCCCCCCGACCGTGCGGAGACTACAGCATCCTCAGAAACTCCCGCGCTTCCTTCAGTTGCGGAAAAAGCTTCTCCTCCGCCTGGAATTGCGTCGAGTGCACACAGCGCCTTCCGCCTCGAACCTTCACCGGATGCTTTAAGTGCAGCATCTCGTGGTACACCAGGTACTCCAGGGCATAACGCGGTACCCGCGGATGGTCGAAAACCCGGCTTACCACGATGGCGTTGTGCGCCGGATCGTAGTGCCCCAGGGAGTTGCGCGCGCGCTGCCGGCTCCACGTCATCTGCGGTCGCCCCAGCAGCCCATGAAAAAAGCGCGCGTTCAAATCATCGAAGATCTGCTCCAGATGGTAGATTGCGCCTTCCGGGCCCGCAATGCGCTTGCGCCCGCGCATCTGCCGCAGCAGGTGCGCCTTCTGCGTCACCTCCTGCCGTCCCAGGTATTGCCGGTAGCGCAGCGCGTGCGCCGGGTCGATGGGCTGGCGGTAAATCTTGGCCAGCAGTATGTGCGCAATAGCATGCAGCACCGGCTCGGGTGCCCCCTCCAGCAAGTCGGAGAACCGCACCAGCAGTTTTCCCTGCCGCAGCCGGATGGTGTTGTTCACACTGGAGAAGGCGAAGAACTCCGCATGCATCTCCGGCGCCGGCGCCCGTGGACGCACCTCGCGATAGGCGCTTTCCAGCAGGGAAGCCATCCTGCGCGAGGAAGCCGCCACGCTTCTTCGCGCAGGTTGATCTCCCATGTCGAACAGATATTCAGAACTCATTGTGCCAGTCCCTCTGCTGCTGCTCGCAATCATTATGCAATGCCACGGAATCCATTTGGCAGGCACGAATCCCCCGTGGCACTCCCCAAGGACTGGAAATCACAAGGATGCGATCAAACAGGAGAGTCCTGCCGGCCATCGTTCGGCATGCGCACAATGGCGGAGAACCGCGCTGATGGCAACTCGGGAGGAAAACGTCGTAAACAGATTCCGCGGAAAAATCAACTGCGTTGTCGAAGGGAACGTCCTACTGCGATGCCTGTTTCTGCCGCGCTTTTTCTTGTTGGATCATTCGTTCCTGCTCTTCGAGAGCTTCTTTCGCGTGCTGGATCTGGCTGTTCACAAGATCCAGATCATCCTCCAGCACGAATTGGTAGTCCTCATCCCCATCCGCTCCGGCGCTGCTGCTCTCGGCTTTCGAGTGCAGTTCCGTCAATTTGGACTGGAACTGGGTATCGGTTTCGATCACATGCGCCAGCCCCTTCCGCATGTCCATTCTGCGCGTTTGATAGTCGTCGATGTTGTCGTCAACCTCATCCATCACCCGGCCAAACTCATCCAGCGCGTCGTGCAGCCTGCGCCCGCGCGTCGCCGCCGGCTTCGACGTACCGGCTTCATCCACCTTGGCCATGCGCGCCGTAGCGAAGTCCATCAGGAGCGTCATTCGCTTGTCCGGTTCCTCGGCCGCTTCCCGAAGTTGGTCCGCCTCGGCGTCAGTGAGCGGGTCCCGGTTCCAGATTTGGGCGGGCAGGGGCGCCGCCGACAGCGTCAGCACACCTCCCGGCCACAGCCGCGCCATGCTCCACTCTGCGCTGTTGCCTGCGACTGTGCGCCACGCCGGACCGGTCACCGTCAGCGCCACCAGCAGCCAGTTCGCTGCCTTGCCCAGCCTTGCGCTGCTCTGCACACTCACCTCTTTCGAAACATGGCGTGAAGCAGGTTCGTTCTTGCCGCTTCCAGCTTGTTGTATGCGCTCTTGACTGGTTGCCGTTCCTCGAACGACAGCGACTTGCCAATGTCGTCCAGCCGGTCGGAAATCTTGCGGATGGCGATTTCTGTCTGCTTCATTCGCTTGCGCGATTGCTGCGCCCGCTCCGCGGCTTTCACCCCGTATTCCAGAACGTCATGCAGCGCGGACTGCGCCTGCTGGGTGTTGCCCTGATCGTAGTCCTTCGAGAGCCGTTTCAACTGCAATTGGGCAACCTTGGTAAATAGCTTGACCTGGTCATTCGCGTCTTCCGTGGCCGCTCGTGCCTTCAGCGACTCCACCTCTTCATTATTGGCCGCCACGGACACCGTGGCCAGCGCCGTGACGAGCATCAACAACAGAACCGTTAGCCTTTTCATCGCGACTTCCTGGGCTCAATGGCCTTCAACCGGTGCCTGGCCTGCCACTCCTGGTCGGGAAATCTGTTATTGGCAACCTCCAGGAACCGGCGATAGTTTTCCGCGGCGTGCTCATAGTCCTGCAAGTGGTCATATGCGGTGGCGCGCAGGAAATAAGTGCCCGGCTGGTCCGGCTTCAAATGGGCGCGCGCGTCCAAGGCCCGGATCGTCAGCAGGTAATCCTTGTTTTCCGATGCCGCCAGGGCAAGGTCGCTGTAGGCATCCGCCATGTCCGGCTTCAGCTTCAGTGCCGCCAGCAGCTCGTTTTGCGCCTCCGGAAAATGCTTCAGGTGAAGCAGCGCCGAGCCCAGCATGGCTCGCGCCTCCCCGTCGTTCGGACTCTGTTCCAGCAGGATCTTCAGTTGCTCCGCCGCCTTGTCATATTGCTTCGCATCGAGATCCAGTTGCGCCAGACCCCGGCGAGTCTTCGTATCCCGCGAGCCCTCCAGTCCCGCTTCTAGCTCCGGTCGTGCTTCTTCCAGCCGGCCCTCCGCCGCGAGCAGGCGCCCCAGCAGCAATCGCAGCGAATGGTCTCCTGGTTTCTCCTTAAGCAGTCCGCGCAGCATGGGTTCTGCTTTCGCATACTGCCGGGTCGCCAGATAGACATTCACTAGCCCCGAGAGCGCTCCTTGATTGCCGGCATCTTCCGCGCGCGCCGCCAGGTACTCGTCCTCCGCCACCCTCCACTGATTCAGTTGTTCCGCCAGCGATCCCGCCGCCAGGTGCAGCCCGGGATCTGCGGGATGTAGCGCCGAGGCCCTCTGATAGGCTTCCAGCGCTTCCTGGGGATTGCTTTTCTCCGCCACCTGTGCCAGTGCCAGCCACGTCGTGGCCAGCGCCTCCTTGGGGTCGGAAGCAGGTTTCAGTTCCGTGGCTGCTCGCAGGTATTTCTCCGCCTCGGGGCTTCCCGCCCGCGCCAGCAACAGTCCCAGGTTCAATTGCGATTCAAAGATCTTGGGGTCCGCCGCTACCGCTTTCCGGTAGGCCTCGATGGCCTGCGGATCGCGCTTGGTTTCGTCGTAGATCAGGCCCAGGTCGAACCAGACCCGGTAATTGTCCGGCTGGCTCTCCGCCAGCTTCTGCAGCCCCTGCTCCGCCGAGGCGTAGTTCTTGGACTGCATATCCGCTTCCGCCTTTTCCAGCGCCGGTCCGTAATTCTCGTCTTCCGCCACCCGATGATGGCGAATGGTTTCTCCTACATTTTGCGCCTGCGAAGACCCGCCCGCCACCATCGCCAGCAGCAGACACACCATCAGCCCTTGCCGCGCCCTGCGGCGGTCGTTCCGCGCCCTGGGACTAAACTCGCTCACCGGACTTTCTTTTACCTCGCACTCGCCCGTTGCCCGCTCGCAGCCGCTTTCCCGCGTTTGCTGCCGGCTCTGCCGCCTCGCCGCGTTGCCCGTTGGCTTCCGCTGCCGCGTCTCCATGGCCGCCATGGCCGCCGAATCCGTTATTGCCCAGCACCCGGCTCAGCCATAGCCCGGTATGGGAACTCGCCGTCCGAGCCACCTTCTCGGGAGGGCCCGCAACCACTACGTTCCCTCCTTTTTGACCCCCTTCCGGCCCCAAGTCAATCACCCAATCGGCAGTTTTTATCACTTCCAGGTTGTGCTCGATCACCAGCACCGAGCCCCGGGCCTCGATCAGCCGCCGGAAGGCCGCCAGCAGCTTGCTGACATCGTCAAAGTGCAGGCCCGTGGTTGGTTCGTCGAAGATGTACAGGGTGCGCCGCCGCTTGCGGACCTCCTCTGCGTCTTTGGGCGTCTCCCGCACTTTTCCCTGCAGATGGGCCGCCAGCTTGATGCGTTGCGCTTCTCCGCCGCTTAGCGTCGTCGCCGACTGCCCCAGCCGCAGATATCCCAGCCCCACCTCGTCCAGAACCCGCAGCTTGTCGCTAATCTTCGGCGCCTGGGCAAAGAACTGCAGCGCCTCCCGCACCGTCAAGTTCAAAACCTCAAAGATGTTCTTTCCCCGGTACCGCACCTCCAGCACTTCCGGCTTGTATCGCGTTCCCTTGCATTCCTCGCACACCAATTCCACATCCGCCAGGAACTGCATTTCCACCGTGACCGTTCCGTCGCCCTGGCAGGTCTCGCAGCGGCCGCCGGGAATATTGAAGGAAAACTGCCCGGCTGCGTATCCCCGGCGCTGCGATTCGGGCAAAGACGCGAACAGCTCCCGTATGGCATCGAACGCCTTAATGTAGGTCACGGGATTCGACCGGGGAGTCCGGCCAATCGGAGACTGGTCCACCAGCACGACCTCGTCCACGTTCTCCAGCCCCTCGATCCGGTCGTACAGCCCCGAGGACGCCGCGTTCACCTGCGCCCGCTCCGCGTCCTGGACGCCGCCTCCACTCCTGCTGGCTGCCAGTCCCGCGTACAGCACCTCATGCACCAGCGTGGACTTGCCCGATCCCGACACTCCCGTAATTGCCACCAGCATTCCCAGCGGAATGGTTACGTCAATGTTCTTCAGGTTGTGCGCCCGCGCTCCCCGGATTTCCAGTTTGTGCACTCCCGCCTTGCGCCGCGTGTGCGGCTCCTGGATCTTCAGATCGCCCGCAAGATACTTGCCCGTGAGCGACTGCGGACCCCGCCGCAATTCCTCATAGGTTCCTTCCGCCACCACCCGCCCGCCGTGCTCGCCCGCTCCCGGCCCCAGGTCCAGAATCCGGTCGGCAGCCTTCATAATCTCCGGGTCGTGCTCCACTACCACAATCGTGTTCCCGATATCGCGCAGGTCGTGCAGAATCTTCACCAGCTTTGCCGTGTCCCGGCTGTGCAGTCCAATCGAAGGCTCATCCAGGACGTAAAGTGTACCCACCAACCGCGACCCCAACGACGTTGCCAGTTGGATTCGCTGCGCCTCTCCTCCGGAAAGAGTGGAGGCCAGCCGGTCCAGCGTCAGGTACTCCAGCCCCACTTCTTTCAGAAAGCGCAGCCGGTCGCGAATCTCCTGCAGCAGCTTGCCCGCAATTTCCTCTTCTCGGGTGCTCAACGTGAGCTGCGCAAAGGCATTCACCGCCGCTTCCACGGTCATGCCGCAGACTGCGCAAATATCTTTGCCGTCCACCTTCACCTGCCGCGCTTCCGGACGCAGCCGCGATCCTCCGCATACCGAGCAGGTGGAATACCCGCGATAGCGGCTCAGGAACACCCGCACGTGCAGCTTGTATTTCTTGCGCTCCAGATGCGCGAAGAACCCGCGCACTCCCCAGAAGGCATCATTTCCCTCCAGGATTGCCTGCTGCTGCTCCCGTGCAAGCTGGTGCCACGGCACATCCAGCGGAATCCCTGCCTGTCGCGCGTAGCGCTTCAGTTCCGTAAGTAGGGGACGGTACTTGGGCTTGGTCCAGGGCTCGATTGCCCCTTCCCCCAGAGTCTTGGTCTTGTCCGGCACCACCAGGTTGACGTCGAAATCGATGGTGTTGCCGAATCCCTGGCAGCGCGGACACGCGCCATAGGGATTATTGAAGGAAAACAGCCGCGGCTCCGGCTCCTCGTACTTCAGGCTGCAGCGCTTGCACTCGAAGCGCGCCGCGAAGCGCCACCAGCCGGGTGATTCAGCGCTGGAATTATCGGATGCGGCCCCGCCGCCCACCGGCTCCGTGCAGGAGGGAGTGGCAAACACCACTTCGCCGGCTTCCCGGTAGGCAATCTCAACCGCATCCACCAGCCGCGACCGCATCTCCGGGCCCACCACCAGGCGGTCCACCAGAAACCACACCGGCTGGCTGAAATCCACATCCAGCAGCGACTCCGGGGTGGAGAACTCAAACACTTGCCCGCGCTGGAACAGCCGGTTGAAGCCCTTGCGCCGGAACTCGAACAGGGAAGCCTTCAGCAGGTCGAGCAAGTCCAGCTTGTCCGCCCCTCCCCGTGGCGCCTTTCTTGATCCCCGCCCGCGCTTCGGCCGCGCAGCGATCGGCTGGGCTGCCGGCGGCTGCAGAGGAAACAGGACATTCAGCCGTGTGCCCTCCGGCAGCGCCATGATGGCGTCCGCCACCTGGTCCACCGTGTCTTTGCGCACCTCCGCCCCGCACTGCTGGCAATAGGTTCGGCCCACACGTGCAAACAGCAGGCGCAGGTAGTCGTAAATTTCCGTGGCCGTGGCTACCGTGGAGCGCGGATTGCGCGTGCTGTTTTTCTGCCGGATGGCTACTGCAGGCGCGATCCCCTCGATCAGGTCGGCATCCGGCTTTTCGATGCGTTCCAGAAACTGCCGCGCGTAGGCGGAAAGCGACTCCACATAGCGCCGTTGTCCCTCGGCGTAAATGGTGTCAAAGGCAAGGGAAGACTTGCCTGAGCCGGAGACCCCCGTCACCACCGTCATGGTGTTGTGAGGAATTTCGCAATCGACATTTTTCAGGTTGTGGACGCGCGCGCCCCGAACCAGAATGGAATCGCTGGACATCACTGGAGCCGTTTTCCGCCCTCCGCCCGCGCCGCTGCCGCATCAGAAAAGACCGCGGCTCCTCTAGCTGGGTCAGAGACACTATCGGAATCTTATGATTATACGGCTCCCCAGTCGCCACTCTCAACCTTGCGCTCCCAGCAGATAAGATCCAGCGGAAGCGATGGAGAGCGTTTGCGTCCGATTGGCGGGTGTGGGCGGATGTGGGGGCTTTTCCTGACGCCCCAGGTGGTAGCTCAAAAACAAAAGAGCGCGGCCGCGGCCGCGCTCTTCACAATCCCTCCGGACTACTCGTCGGAATCCTCGCTCTCGCCGTCGTGGTCCCTGCTGTCCTGCCGGTTATAAAGAACCGTCAGTCCCACGAATCCCGCCATCAGCCCCAGCGTGGGCACCAGCATCAGAGTGATCCCGTTATTCAGGGCGCGCTTGCCGCGCAGGCTGGCGGCGTTAGCCGAGGCCCAACACATCGCGCAGCCCTGGCCGAAGGCCGGCGCCGCGCTCATCGCCAGGAGAAGCGTCAGGCTGCAAAGCAGTCGCTTCATCGTCCTACTCCGAGCTGGAGAATGCGGAACGCGTCCGGAATGAAAATGCACATCAGCATCAGGACTCCCACCAGCGAGCCTATCAGCATGCGTCGCATGGGGCTAATCTCATACTTCAGATGCATGAAATAGTAAATGATCAGCGCCGCTTTGAATACCGAGAGCCCCATCAGGATGCTCAGCATGCGCAGTGGCTGCAAATGCTCATAGGCAAGCGTGACCTCGATTCCGGTCGAAAGCAGAAGCAGTCCCCAGACCACGTAGAACTGCGTCTTGCTGTGGCTCACACCCGTATGACTCGTAATTGCCGCGGGAACGCTTGCCATGGTTGTCTCCTGAAAAATCCTCTCTTACTAACTGCGGTGAAAGTGACGGCCTCTAGGCCGTCAGCCAGGCGTGAGCGGGGTTCAGGCGGCTTTAGCCGCTGAGGGAGCCCTACTGAATCCTGGCCGACATCAAATACACCAGCGGGAAAACGAACATCCACACCAGGTCCACAAAGTGCCAGTACAGGCCGCTGGTCTCGATGTCATTGGCCTTGAACTTCGCTCCCATGCTGCGCACCAGCATCACTCCCAGGACGACCACTCCGATGGTCACGTGCAGCATGTGCAGGCCGGTAATCGTGAAAAACGTCCCTCCAAACTGCGGCACGTTCGACCACGGATTCCCCGACGGAGTCATGCCTTCCGCGATCAGCGCGAACCACTCCCGCAGGTGCAGCACCACGAACACCACGCCGCAGAACATGGTCGCAGCCAGCCAGCGCACTGTCCAGGTGCGATCCCGCTTGCCCGCCGCCGCCACCGCCAGCACCATGGTCAGGGAACTGGTCAGCAGGACCGTCGTCATGATGGTGGCGTTGATAATGCTTGCCGAGTGAAACGGAGTCGGCCACGCGGGATTCGAAATCCGTCCATAGCTGTAGGCGTACAGCAGGGCGCCAAAGGTCAGGGAATCCGACAGGATGAACAGCCACATCCCGATCTTGTTCGAATACGTCCCGAACAGCGACGGCTCATAGGCCGCTTGGACTTGATGTTGGACCGCGACATCCGCCATCTGTTTTTCTCCGTCCCGAGGATGTTGGAAAAACTCTGATTTCGAGCTGCCCGTTCGCTTTTGCCCCTGCTCCCACCCGGGTGTCATCCTGAGCGAAACGCCGTAGGCGCCAAGTCGAAAGATCTTGTGTTTCGCTTCCGCGCCTAAGCCTGAATCAGAGTCTCTGGGAGCCCATTCGTACCCGGGAAACCTACGCCGCGAACTTCAACAGCGCGAATACATACAGCCACAGCAAGGCCATAAAATGCCAGTACCACGCGGTCACGTCCACCACGATGCGCCGCCGCTCGATCCGTCTCGGCAGGGCCGCCTTTTCGCTCCTCGCCAACCCGAACATCGGACTGGTCGCCGCCAGCGCCCAGAACAGCGCGATCATTCCCCCCGCCAGGTGCAGTGCATGCATCCCCGTCAGCACATAGAAGAAGGACCCGCTGGGAGTGTTCGCCAGGAAAAAGCCGCGCTGTTCCATCTCCCGCCAGGCCAGAAGCTGCCCGCCCAGAAATCCCAGTCCCAGCACAACCGTGATCAGCACCCAGGGAATATTTCGCTCGTCTCCCCGCGCAATCCCCGGCATGGAGGTCACCGGCTCCAGCACCACCCGCCGCAGCGCCGCCCGCCGCGCCTTTTCAATGGTGAAACTGCTGGCCAGCAGCAAAGCGGTGTTCACCAGCAGCAGCCCCGTCGGCAGCCGCAGGGGAATCCAGTCGCTCACATATTGGTTGGTCGCCGGATCCCACTGTCCGAGTCCCTGGCGCACAATATAAGCGCTGGTGAAGGCCACAAACAGCATCACCACCGCGGTCAGCCCCACGGCCAGTCCCAAGCGGTAGCGCCGTAGCTGCTCGCCGAAGTTGGGGAATGGATCGCCCCCGCCGCCGCCTTTCCCTCCGTCGCCGGGGAAACGGAATACAGGACCTCCTCCTCCGCCTCCGGACCTGACCTTGGGCTTCTTGACATCAACCGTGGGATTCAACGTCGCCATAACCTGGACCCGAAAACCTTTGTGCTTGGCCTTTTTTTGCCTTCCGATCTATCTTAGCGCGCTCCCTTTCGACGCTGGCCGACCAGGTGGCTGGTGCAGCCTTCCAGGCCTGCGTTCCGCCCATCCCGCAAAACTGGCGGCTTTAGCCGCTTTGGTACTTCCTGCCCCACCTAGCCCAATATTAGTGCGCGGCCGCCGGCACCGCCTCCGGCGGATCGGTTTGCATGATGTAATCCTTCTCCGCACCCGGCACGCTGTATTCATACGCCCCGTGATAGACCACCGGGGTCTTGCCGCCAAAGTTATCGTGCGGCGGAGGAGTCGCCGTCGTCCACTCCAGCGTCGTTGCCTCCCACGGATTGTCGCTCGCCTTGGGGCCTTTCTTCATGCTCCAGAACAGGTTGATTACGAAAAGGAACTGGGCGGCGATCGTGATCATTGCGGCAATGGTGATGAAGTGTTGCAGCCCCATCAGGGGATGCAGGTATTGCACTTCAGTCAACTGCGAGTAGCGCCGCGGATGCCCGGCGATTCCCAGATAGTGCATGGGCATGAAAATGGCATAAGCGCCCACGAACGTCAGCCAGAAGTGAATCTGTCCCAGCCTCTCGTTCATCATGCGTCCGAACATTTTGGGGAACCAGTAATAGGTTCCGGCGAAGATGCCGAAGATGGCCGCCACTCCCATGATCAGGTGGAAATGCGCCACCACAAAGTACGTGCTGTGCAATTGAATGTCGATGGCAGGCTGCGCCAGGAAGGGGCCGCTCAGCCCGCCGGAGATGAACAGGGAAACAAATCCGATGGCGAACAGCATGGGCACGCGGAAGCGAATGCGGCCTCGCCACAGCGTCCCCAGCCAGTTAAAGGTCTTGATCGCCGAGGGCACGCCAATCGCCATGGTCAGAAAACTGAAGGCGAACGCCGAGTACGGGCTCATGCCGCTTACGAACATGTGGTGTCCCCACACCACGAATCCCAGAACCCCAATGGACATGATCGCGTACACCATCGCCTTGTAGCCGAAGATCGGCTTGCGCGAGAACGTGGACAACAACTGTGAGGCCACGCCCATGCCCGGCAAGATGGCGATATAGACCTCCGGGTGCCCAAAGAACCAGAACAGGTGTTGCCAGAGCAGGGGAGAGCCACCCTCATGCTTGACCGGCACGCCGGAAACGATCAAGCCTCCGGGAACGAAGAAACTTGTCCCCGCATTCCGGTCCAGCAGCAACAGCAGTCCCGCGGCCAGCAGAACGCCGAACGCCAGCAGCCCCAGGATGGCGGTCACAAACCACGCCCACACTGTCAGCGGCATGCGCATGAACTTCATTCCCCGCGCCCGCAGGTCGAGCGTGGTGGTGATAAAGTTCAGGGCGCCCATCAGCGACGCCACGCAGAACAGGGCGATGCTGATCAGCCACAGATTTTCTCCCATCCCCTCTCCCGGTCCCGCCGAAGGAATGGCGCTGAGTGGCGGATAATTCGTCCAGCCCGACAGTGGCGCTCCTCCCACCACGAAGAACGCTGAAATCAGAACCACGAAGGCCACGAACGTCGTCCAGAACGACAGCATGTTCAGGATGGGGAACGCCATGTCCGGCGCTCCGATCTGAATGGGCAGAAAGTAATTGCCGAACCCGCCCTGTGGCGCCAGCGTCAGGACAAAAAACACCATAATGGTCCCGTGCATGGTCAGCAGCGTCAGGTAGGTCTCCGGCTGGATCGTGCCGAACAGAGGAAGATGTGCATTCGGCCATACCAGGTGAATGCGCATCAGCAGCGACAGAAACATGCCTACAAAAACTGCTATCAGCGCCAGAAAGTAGTACTGCAGCCCAATCACCTTGTGGTCCAGGCTGAAGATGTACCTGCGAATAAAGCCGGTGGGGGCCGCGTGCGCGTGTTCGTGTCCGCTGGCGATCACCGTCCCCGTGTTCAGGAGGTCCTTGCCCGCTTGCTTGTCCATTATTGCTTCTCCGCTTCACGCTGGTTCAGCCAGGTGTTGTAATCCTGGTCGCTTACCACCCGCAGCATGGCGTGCATTTTGTAGTGTCCCAAGCCGCAAAGCTGCGCACAGACGATTTCGTAATCGCCAATCTTGTCGGGAGTGAAGTGCAACATGATTTTGAGGCCGGGAACCGCATCCTGCTTGAAGCGCATGTCGGGAACAAAGAAGCTGTGGATCACGTCCTGCGAGCGCAGCGTGACCTCCACCTGGTGGTTCACCGGGAGCACCAGTGTGCCTGTCACCACGTCGTCCTTGGCGGCAGGATCCGCCGTATCCACACCTACCGCGTAGCTGCCGCCCAGGGAAGCGTCGATCAGCTTGGGATTGATCCGGCCGTATTGGCCATCCGGCCCGGGATAGCGGAAGTACCAGGCAAATTGCAGACCCGTGACCTCCACCTGGATCGCGTCCGTCTGCGCCGGCGACCAGCGTTCCTCCGCCCAGATTCGCGAGCTCACCAGCGCCAGGCCTAGAAACAGGATCGCCGTCAGCGTGGTCCACACCACTTCCAGGCGCGTGCTGCCGTGAGAGTAGTGCGCCCGTCCTGGTGTCCCGCGATCGCGGTACTTCCAGACGAACAACCCCAGCCCCATCTGGGCGACGATGAACACCACACCCATCGCCACCAGGGTCACAGCAAACTGGTGATCAATCGCCCCTCCAGCCACCGAGGCCAACGGGGGAAACCACCAGGTTTTAGCAATAAAGAAGTACGAGCTGACAAAGGTAATAGTCCAGATAACCAGAAGGAGACCCAGGCCCATGAACCAGCCTCCGTAACGTTCAGGATAGGAGCCCGAACCGGGTCGTACGCCCGCTTGCCCAGTCTCTCAGCTACGCTTGAGGACTTTCTCACCCCGGCAGTGCGCGCACTATACCAACAGCCGTTGCGCCGTGCAACCATTTCTGTCCGGTGGTAAGCGGGAGGTGGACTCGATGTCAGCTTACTCCAGCATCTCTGTTCCAAACCACCTGCCGTTATTCCAAGTTCCAAACCAGCCGTTGCAGGCAGGCGGGGTTGCAACCATGCTGGCCGGTGTGCCCCTTCCGTGCCGTCCTCTGGAATTGCCTCCCCCCAACGCGTAGCATGTTCCGATGAGCTGCGGAACCGGGCCGGCCTGCTGGTATTCCGTTGTTCACGAACCCGCAAAGGAGCAGGACGATGGATAAAACCCTGGACCGTCAAGAGCGCGAAGACTGGAACCGGCGCTATGCCGAAGGCGAGCACATGGCTTTCGAGCCCGATCCTTTCCTGCTTACCGCCTACGAGGACTACATCCTTCCCCTGTTCCCCAAGGCGGGCTCCGCCCTCGACGTCGCCGGAGGCCTAGGGCGTCACGCCATCTGGCTGGCCGAGCTGCGCTGGAAGCTCACCGTCGTCGACATCTCGGAAGTCGCCTTCGGCAAATCCCAGCGCAAGGCCGAAGAACGCGGCGTCAATATCGAGTTCCTCGTCCGCGATCTGAATACCTGGAGTCCCAACCGCAAGGCCTTCGATCTCATCCTCGTCTTCTTTTATCTGCAGCGCGATCTGTTTCCCTCGCTCGAGGCCGCCCTCAAGCCCGGAGGCTTGCTCATCTATAAGACCTACACCGAGGAGCACAAGCAGTATCAACGTGGTCCCGCGCACGATACCTATTTCCTCGAAAAGAATGAGCTGCTCCGCGGCTTTCCCGCGCTTCGCACCCTCTATTACCGCGAGACCATCCAGGAAAAGGGAGTCGCCGAGCTGGTTGCCATCAAAGAGAAATAATTCCTGCCGGATCGGTGCCGCCCTGCAGCCCCCCACGGCGCAGTTCCGGGATTTCTGAGGCGCCACCAGGAATCCCCGCTCTTTCCCCGGCAGATTCACCGCTTCGGGCGAATCCTCACAGAAACCCCATCAGCGCATCCGTCGTTTCCTTCGGATTCTCCTCCAGCACCCAGTGCCCGGTGTTTTTGAGCACGACCATCGTCACCTGCGAGGCCACGATTTTCATCTGCTCCCCCAGCAGCGCTCCATTGGCCTTTTCGCCGCCAATGGCAAGCACGGGCATGGTCAGCTTGGTCTTGGAGAGCTGTTCAAAATCCTCGGCCGCCTGCGGAAAGGAGACAAAATACGCCCACCCCGCCCGCATCCGTCCGGGACGCGCATACGCTGCCACATACACCGCGCGGTCGGCTTCAGGTATGGACCGGCTTTTATCGGCGGCAAAATCGTTCCAGTAGTGCTCGAAGTAAGTTCGCTCGCGCCCGCGTACCAGCGCTTCCGGCGTGGGGCCGTTAAACCGGAAGTGCCAGATGCCCGGGTTGTCGTAAACATCCTTCCACCCCGCCACACCGGGGAGAAATGCATCCATCACCACCAGCTTCTCCACCTCCGACGGAAACTGCGCTGCATAGGCGTAGGCCACCATCAGCCCAATATCGTGTCCTACCACACGCGCCTTCTCGACGCCCAGCGCTCTGGCCAGAGCGTGGATGCGAATGGCGGCGCTTTTCATGTCCAGGCCATCCGCCGGGATGCCGGACTCTCCAATCCCCGGAAGATCGGGAGCGATCACCGTAAATTTTTCGGCAAGCAGCGGGATGATCGGTCTCCACATGCGGGAAGTTTGCGTGTAGCCGTGCAGCAGAATCACCGCCGGGCCTTGCCCGGCAGTCAAATAATGCAGCTTCAATCCTTCCACCGTGCTCGTGCGCGAATGGATCTCCGCTTGCGCACTCGCGCTGTTCACTACCCCGCACACAACCAGGAACGGCAGCGCAACCAACGCGCAAAACCGAAACAGACTGCAAGCAGCTTCCATGAGCACTCCTGACAGGAACTTGGAAAGACGCGCACTTCCGGGCAACTCGCGCGTTCGTCAAAACCGCCGAAACATGCCGGATTCCCATCCTTTCGCGCCTTGGGCAAAAGGATGGGAACCAGCTCCTCTTCTCATTTGTCGTTCCGAGTCGAGCCCAGGAAGCCACGCGACCTGGGGCGGAACGACCTGCTACGCGCTCATCGCCTCCCCGGTCGCACCCTGCGCCCGGCTCGCAGCCCAGTCGAGCGCGTACTTGGCCACCTCCTGCCAGCCGTCTTGCCCAAGGATAAAGTGCGTCCGTCCGGCAAACTCCTTGTAGTCGGTCATCGCCTTCGACTTGCGGTAGAGATGGAAGTTCGCCTTCACCACCGAGGGCGGCGCGATGTGGTCGTGTTCGCCGGCGATCAGGAGCAGCGGAGCCCGCTGGTCATTGCGGAAATTCACCGCCGTCGCGGCGTGCGGATTGAAGTTCGCGAACGCCGCCTGGAAAAGGACATGGTCCGGTCCCGGAACCGCATACCGCTGATAGGCCGCCAAGGACTCTTCCTCGCTGAGAGTATTGGTAAATGCGTAATGGAACTGCTCCGGCGTCAGAGGCTCCGCCCGGTGAAGGTTCGCCGGGTTTTTCAATGCCGGGAACGACGACTTCAGCGTGGAAAACGGCAGCAGCAGGATGCCCTTGACCGGCGCCGTGGAAATGGCAACCCCGGCGGCGCCAAGGTCTCGGTCCAGCAGGATCTGCGCGATCAATCCTCCGAACGAGTGCCCCATGATAATCGGTGGAGCATCCAGCCCGCGAATGATGTTCTCATAGTGATCGACAATTTCCGTGATGCCCAGTTTGGCGATCGGCGAGGGGTCACGGCGCAACTCCTGAACCCCCTCCTCCATGCCGGGCCAGCTCGGCGCCAGCACCTGGTAGCCTCGGTCGGTGTAATAACCTATCCACTTCTCCCAACTGAGAGGCGTCATCCAGAGTCCGTGGATCAGCACGATTGTCTTCGGTTCTCGACTCATGCGTTCACCTTTTCCTTTCCACTTTCTTCAACCAATTTGTTTCTGCTTTCCTTCGATTTCAGCAGGATTTCTCCTATGCCGCCGCCTGGCTGCTCTGCCGGAAAAACGCCAGCAGTTCCGCATTCACTTTGTCTTTCAATGTGGAGCACATCCCGTGAGGCGCCCCCACATATACCTTCAGGGTGGCTCCCTTCACCAGCTTGGACGAAAGCATCGCCGCCGCTCCGATGGGCACAATCTGGTCGTCGTCTCCATGCAGGATCAGGGTGGGCACGTCAAATTTCTTCAAGTCCTCCGTAAAGTCGGTCTCCGAAAATGCATTGATGCAGTCAAAGACCGCCTTGTGTCCCGCCATCATGCCCTGCAGCCAGAAGGACTCCCGCAATCCCTGGGAAACTTTGGCGCCCGGCCGGTTCGCCCCATAGAACGGCTCGCTCAACTCCCGCAAATATTGCGAGCGGTCCGCCAGCACCGAACCTCGGATCTGGTCGAAGGCTTCCCTGGGCAGGCCTCCGGGATTGGCCGGCGTCTTCAGCATGAGCGGTGGAACGGCGCTGATCAGGACGGCTTGGGCCACGCGCTTGGTGCCATGACGCCCGATATAGCGCGCCACCTCGCCCCCGCCCGTGGAATGTCCCACATGGATGGCATTCTTCAAATCCAGCGCCTGAACCAGCGCCGCCAGATCGTCGGCGTAGGTGTCCATTTCGTTGCCGTTCCAGGGTTGGCTGGAACGGCCATGCCCACGACGGTCGTGCGCGATGCAGCGATAGCCCCGGTCCGCCAGAAACAGCATCTGGTCTTCAAATGCGTCTGAACTCAGCGGCCAGCCATGGCTGAAGACCACGGGCTGCCCCGTGCCCCAGTCCTTGTAGTAGATCTGTGTGCCGTCTTGTGTGGTGATCGTAGACATTATCTTGTCTCCTTCACAGGTTGAGAGCGGGAATTGAAGCCGGGACCGGCGGACGGGGGCGGCCACGAGTAGATCGGGCGGCAATGCCGCCCTTCCAGATAGTTCTTCTAGCCCGAAGAGCGCGCATGCCGGACGCCTCTCGCGAGCCCGGCATGGCCCGGCGAATCAGGAGGCCGGGAGTAACACCCATAATCTGTCGAAGATGTTGCCCCCAGATGAAGGACACAATTTTTCTTCGTAGATCTGTGGAAAACCAGGCCGGCGCCGGGTAAGGGATGAATCGCCCTTCCTGCTAAGGTTGACTCTTGCCTTCCGCCTCCCAAACCGCGCGCCTGGCTGTTCCTCTCCTGCTCGGACATCGCGGCGCCCGCCTCTACGCCCCTGAAAATACCTTATCCGCCTTCGACCTCGCCCTCGCCCACGGCTGTGATGGCTTCGAGTTCGACGTTCGCCTTACCTCCGACTCCATCCCCATCGTCTGCCACGATCCCCGCTTCGCCGGCGCCGTCATCGCTACCAGCACGTACTCGCGATTGCAGAAACTCGCAGCCGAAGCGGCTCTCCCCACACCGCCAGCCCTCGACGCGGTTCTCGCCCGCTATGCCGCTTCCGCTGTTCTTGATATTGAATTGAAAGTAGAAGGACTGGAATTGCTCATCGTGGCAGCCTTGCGCCGCCACCGGTCTCGGCGGCAATACTGGGTGTCGTCATTTCTTCCCCAGGTGCTGCTCCAGGTGCATCAACTCGACTCCGGCGTTCCCCTGGGCCTCATCTGCGAGCGGCCCGGCCAGCTTGCACCCTGGCCCACATTGCCGGTGACGGCCCTGTTTCTCCGTTCCCGCCTGCTGACCCTGGCGTTGCTGCGGGACCTTCAGGCTGCCGGGAAACAAGTCTTTGCCTGGACCGTGAATCAATCCCGCGGCATGCGCGCTCTGGCCGCCCTCGGAGTCGATGGCGTTCTCTCCGACGACACCCAGCTTCTCGCCCGTACCCTGCGCCAGTGAAACCACGAATATGGTCCCCAGGCGCGACGAGCAATCCTGGGGATTGTCATCCCGAAGGCCCCGAGGGACGGATTCCCAGAGACTCTCGCCACACCAACTGGCTCGCGTCCGCGCCGTGGTGTTCCGCCGCAAACTGTCCCGCAAAGCGTTTCGCCGCTTCCAGCGTGGCTTCGGTGTGGTCCTTCAGGGTTGCCTTCTTCTGCTGGAAGTCAAACACCATCACCGCCCATTGCTCTCCGGCGCAAATCAGCGACAGTACCAGCTCCGGACGATCGCTGAGCGCAAACACCCGATCTCCTCTTCGATAAACCCGAGCCATAGGATTCCGCCCTTCCTCCCAGTCACGCTTCGGCCCGTCTGCTAGCGACGCGGTCCCCTGCGGCGTATTATGCCCTGCCCTCATCCCTTCGGGCTAGCCTGGGCGTGTCCGTCTGGCGCCTCCTGCGCCGGATATTGGCCTAACGGCTTGGCCCTTTCCGAGGCGGTGGCTTCGTGCGTCACGAAGAGTGCCGCTTTTGGCAGACGCGGGTCTTTTTTCCGAGATGCCATTCTTCCGGGATATCATTCTGACTGCTGAACCTCATGTCCGACTTCCTTCCGCAGCGCATCGTCTCCCTTCAGCCCAGCATCACCGTCATCCTGGATGGACTCGGCGAACTCCATCGCGTCCTCGCCTGCACCCGCTACTGCGCGGAGGTCTGCCCCGCCGTGCGCGACGGCAGCCGCCTCCTGGTTGCCGACTCCTGGACCGCCCAGTCGCAACAACTCCTCGATGCCCGTCCCGATCTGGTCATCGCCTCCGTCCCCTACCAGGAGAAAGCCGTCGTCGAAATCCTCAAGTCCGGAGCCCGCTTCCTCGGCCTCGCCCCCCGCACCCTCGCCGACATCTACGCGGACATCATGGCCATCGCCGGCGCCGTCGGAGCTTCCGAGCGCGGCCGCCACCTCATTGCGGAAATGCAGGCTGCCATTGCAGCCGTTCGCCTTCAGGCGGCAAGCGCTCCAGCTCGTCCGCTCATCTTTTGCGAGGAATGGGGCAAGCCCATCATCCGCTCGCAACCCTGGGTCAAGGAATTAGTGGAGGCTGCCGGGGGATGTTTCCTGGGAGAGCCCGGCAAACAGACCACGGCTGACGAGGTACGCGCCGCCGACCCGGAAGTCTTCTGCGCCGCCTGGTGTGGCGCCGGCGATCGCGTTCCCCTTGCGAAAATTGTCCGCGATCGCACCTGGGATCAGACTTCTGCCGTGCGCGCCGGCCGCGTCTTCTGCATCGCCGACGAGCTTCTTAACACGCCCGCACCCACCCTTCTGGGAGGTCTTCGCGCTCTTGCCTGGGCGCTCCATCCCACTCTGTTCCCTCAACCCGCCGGCGTCCACGGACTGTCCCGCTGAATTGGCGCAGGACTCCAAGGGATGTGGGCACGGACGCCCTCCTCTGCCTCTATCCGGCAGCGCAGGACTTTAGGAGTGCGATCTTGCCGCGCTCTATGCCTCTTGTCCGGTGGCGCAGGCTCTTCAGGCCTGCGATCCAAGACGTACTTTACCCTTGTCATTCCGAGGAGGGCCGAAGGAGCGAAGGACGACCCGAGGCGCGACGAGGAATCTAGAGTTTTGTACATGCCGCTGCCCCCATTCACCTCGGCCCGCTGAGTAGTTCAATTGCTGGCGCAGGTGCTCTTGTCTGCAATGGCTAACTATAGGAAAGATAGCTATCGACACTTACTCTTCGCGATAGACTCTGCCGATGCGGAAAATACTGATTCTCCTTTGTCTCACGCTGGTGTGCATTGCTTCATCGGCGCAGAGCGGAGCGCCCGATAAAGACGGCGATTTTGTCCTTGCCTTCCCCGAGCATCGAGGGCAACTGCGATGGTCTGCCAAGGGGTTCGAGGTTGTTGAATCCTCGGCCAAGCCGAATGGCAATGAGATAGGGATTCGGGCGAAAGATGCCTCCGGCCGCATCACCTTTCTAGGTTTTTTGTTTTTGGTTCCCGGGCAGGCGCCTTTGACCAGCGAAAAGTGCCGTGCTGACGCACTTGAGCCGGAGAAGAGAAGCAATCCTACTCTCAAAATCGACGTGATGGAAACGATCAACTCCGGTCCGCTTCCTGCTGCTGTGGTGAGCTATACCACGCTCGATAAGCAGGGCAAAACCTGGTACCTGGTGCGAGGCTTCGTCGCCAGCGGCGATCTATGTGGTGACCTGGAGTTCTACAGCGACACCCCGATCCGTGCTTCCGATCCCGGTATTCACCAGATACTGGCGACGTATCGTTTAGATCCGGAATACGTGCCGACATCACAAGACGCATTCATCTACGCCCAGATTCTCTACAATGCTCATATGTACCTCCCTGCGGCTGCCATGTTCGAGCTTGCATTATCGCGACTGCCGGAAACCCAAAGCAGCAGCAGTACACAGCGTCGTCTGTTAACCGATCAGGCGGGAATGGCCTATGGAATTTCGGGAAACATTGCGAAAGCACGCGCTATCTTCGAGGGAGCGATTGCCAAAGATCCGGACTACCCGCTGTACTACTACAATCTCGCCTGCGCCGACGCGGAGGAGAAAGATCTAGCAGGCGCTCGCAACCATCTGCAGGAAGCCTTTGCCCGGAAAGCTAATGTGATTCCAGGCGAACAGATGCCAGACCCATTGCAGGACGACTCCTTCCTGCCTTACCGCAACAACAAGGAATTTTGGGGCTTTCTGAGTAGCCTTCAAACAAAACAGTAGATCGATTCAAGCCCGGTTCGCGCGGGCTAACCTGGCTTAAGTTGACGCCGCGGCCCAACATATTGTCACAGCGAAGGCGACCCAGCTAGGCTTGAGGACAGCCAGTCTTCCGTGAATCACAGTTCCCGCGCCGCCTCTTCCAGGCATTCTTCCAGCACATCGAGTCCGAAGTCGGCCTGCTCGCGGGTGACGATCAGCGGAGGGCAGATGCGAATCGCGCTCGGTCCCGCCCCCAGGAACAGGCATCCGCGATGGAAAGCCATCTCCACCACGCGGTTGCGCGCCTCGCCCGCCGGAGCTTTTGACTTCTTGTCGGTGACCAGGTCCAGTCCCAGCATCAGTCCGTTTCCCCGGGCGCAGCCCACCAGGCGAAGCTTTTCCGGCCAGACGCGGATGCGGTCCAGGATGTGCCGTCCCACTTCCTCGGCGTTGTGCAGACCCTCGTCCTCAAGGACATCCAGCGTCGCCAGCGCCGCCGCAATGCACACCGGATTACCGCCGAAGGTCGAAGCGTGCGATCCCGGCGCCCAGTCCATGATGCCCGCCCGGGCGGCGGTCACGCCCAGCGGCATGCCGCTGGCAATGCCCTTGGCCATGCAGACAATGTCAGGCTCTACGCCGGAATGTTCGATGGCCCACCACTTGCCGGTGCGCGCCACCCCGCTCTGTACTTCATCCACCACCAGCAGGATGCCGTGGTGGTCGCAAATATTTCGCAGCTCCTGCAGGAACTCCGGAGGCGCCACCCGGTATCCGCCCTCGCCCTGGATCGGTTCCACGAAGACTGCCGCCACTTCCTCAGGAGGTACGGTGGTGCGGAACAGCGTGTTCTCGATGTAGCGCGCACAGCCCAGCGCATACTGATGGGCGTCGGTCCCTTGCGGACGGCGAAACATGTCCGGAAAGGGAACGTGGGTCACGCCGGGCAGCAGAGGAGAGAACCGCCGCCGCTGCTGCGGCTTGGATGCCGTGAGCGACAGCGCTCCCATCGTGCGTCCGTGGAAAGCTCCGTAGAACGCGATGATGTGCTGCCGGCCGGTGTGATAACGCGCCAGCTTCAGCGCCGCTTCAATCGCCTCCGTTCCCGAGTTGCCGTAGTAAAACTTGTGCGGGCCGGGCATGGGCATGATCCGCGACAGCCGCTCCGCCAACTCCACCAGCTGCGGGTAATAGAAATCGGTGCCCGACATGTGAACCAGTTCCGCCGCCTGCCGCTGAATGGCTTCCACCACGTGCGGATGGCAGTGTCCGGTGGAGACCACGGCGATTCCGGCCGAGAAGTCGAGAAACTCGTTGCCGTCCACGTCCTCCACCACCATGCCGCGGCCACGCCTGGCCACCAGCGGGTAGGAACGTGTGTAGGAAGGCGAAATGTACTTCTGATCTCTCTCCAGGATGCGACGGGCTTCGGGGCCGGGCAGCTTGGTACGGATGTTGGCGAGCGACTTGGGAATCATCATTGAGACTGGCATCGGAGCTTTTCCTTTTGCGTTGCGGCCAATAAACGCTTGTGCTGTTCCGGGCGAACCGGCCGGGCAATGGCTGCCGGCCAGTCACCGGGATGCGATCGGGGAAGGCACTCTGGCAAACTTAGTCCGCGCCAAACAGGTTCGGGCGCACATGGGAGGGAATACGCTGAAGAATGGCACGCACGGAAGTCAGAACCCTCCGGCAACATTCCTTGCCCATCGCACCGCGGCGGCCCATGGTGAATCCCTCTTAAGCCGATTATGGACCGGCCAACCGGGCTGCAAAAGATTTCTGCGGTACAAGCACCCTGGTAGTTAGGATGCCGGCAGGAACCGGAAGAGAGGCTTTGCCGGGGCTTTTGCTAATCTGGGAATTGAAGATGCCGCAGACTGCCCGAGCCAAGATCGTTTTCGCGTTCCTCCTGGTCTATTTTTTCTGGGGTTCGACCTACCTGGCCATCGGCATCGGCGTGCGCTACTTTCCCCCGGAAGTCATGGCAAGCATTCGCTTTTGTACGGCTGCCCTCATCATGATGGGCTGGTGCCGCTGGACCGGCCGGCGGCTCCGGGTCAGCAGGGATGAGTTGATCCGTCTGGCCGTGATCGGCGTCCTTTTGCTCACGGTGGCCAATCTGATCCTGGCCTATGCAGAGCGCGTAATCCCCACCGGTTTAGCGGCCTTGATTATGTCGGTTACGCCCCTGTGGTTCCTGATCCTGGAGACGTATGTCTTTCGCAGAACCCTCCTGACCCTGCGCGGTGGAATCGGCTTGCCGCTGGGTCTGGTTGGAATTGTCATTCTCCTCTGGCCCAAGCTCTCCGCCGCCTCTGGTGTGGGCTCGCGGGAGCTGCTCGTAAGCCTGTCCCTGCTGCTGGGGTCGCTCAGCTTTGCCACCGGTTCGGTTTTGTCCAAGGGCTGGAAGCTCAAGCTCGACCCTTTTTCCGCGGCAGCCTGGGAAATGCTGTTTGGCGGGCTGGGGAACGCCAGCGTCGCGGTCCTCCGCGGAAGTTATTTTCGGGCTCATTGGGCTCCGCAGGGAATCGCTGCCATTGGATATCTCATGCTGTTCGGCTCGCTGGTAGGCTTCAGCGCCTATATTTGGCTGCTGCACCACGTCAGCACCGCCAAGGTGGCGACCTACGCCTACGTGAACCCTGTGGTTGCCGTGTTTCTTGGATGGCTGATCCTGAGCGAAACCGTCGATGTCTATGTGCTGGTCGGAACCGCAATCGTGGCCAGTTCGGTGGCCTTGACCACGACAGCCAAGGTCAAGGCCAGGACCAAGGCCGGCCAGGTCGAGCAACCGCTCGAATTGCCCCCCGTGGAGAGCACAGGCTAGGAACTCCAACGCCTGCCAGCCGGTTGACCCTCATGCAGAGCCTGTTGCCTCCGTCTCTGCCGGATACCGCGCCGGCCCAGGGCAGTAGTAGAATTGCGGACGCTCACATGTCCACAGGAGGACACCCATGCGATTCCCCCGCGCTTCAGTCCTAGTCTCGGCCTCAGCATTGGTCCTGGCGCTCCTCATGCCGGCGCTCCAGCACGCTCAGGACGCGGACCGCAAAGTTGCCGGTGGCGGCATTTCCGTTCCCGGCTGGCAAGGCAAGGTCGACTCCCGCGCAGCCAGTCAGGGAGCCAGTGTTGCCGACTCCAAGTTTGAAAAGCAGGGCAACGGCTTCCATGTCGTCACCGGTCCGGCCACGGTGTACTGGAATTCCGCCAACATGGCGAAGGGTGACTACTCGGTCAAGGCTACCTTCCGTGAGCCCAAGCAGACCTTCAGCCATGCTCATCCCTACGGCATCTTCATCGCCGGCAGCAAACTCGATACCGGCCAGCCCAGCCTGGTCTATTGTGTCGCTTATCGCGACGGAACCTTCCTGGTCCGCGGCTTCAGCGGCGGCAATGTGGTCAACTACGCCAAACGGCAGCCCAACGACGCGGTCCACAAGGCGGAGAGCACCGACTCCGAAGTGACGCAGGAAGTGGGATGGAACGTGAAGGGAGGCCGCGCCGAGTGCCTGATCAACGGTAAGGTAGTCGTGGGATTCGACAAATCCGACCTGGTCGGTCCCGATAAGCTGGACTCCCTCGACGGCATCGTGGGCTTGCGTTTCACGCACAACACGGACGTGTTCGTCACGGATCTCGACCTGAGCAAATAGCGGAAACCTTCAGCAGGGAGAGCAGGAAGAATGGACACCGGTCGCCCTCGACCGGTTTTTATGCGCCCGATTGGTGCCGGTGCGGTTTGCCCTCGCTGAGCCCGAGCGAGCGCCATGCGCCAGCCGCGAGACCAGGCTCTGCAATGAGACCGGGAATAAAAAAATGAGATTGAGGGTGAAGAATTCGCGTCGGTCCCGGTCCTACTTCCGTTTCCACCTGACCCCATCTTTGGAGTCTTCCACCAGGATTCCCGCCGCCGCAAGCTGATCGCGAATCTCATCTGAGCGGGCGAAATTCTTCACCTGGCGTGCCTGCTTTCGCTCCGCCAGCAGCGCTTCCACCTGCTCATCGGGAATGGCGGCCGCCCGTGCCATTTCCAGCGTATCGGAGCTCAATTCCGCGGACCGGTGTTCCGCCTTCGCCCACTCCACCACGCGCTGAATTTTTTCCGCGTCGTCGTCCTTCATCACCGGGAACAGTTCGTCGAAGTCCGCGAGCGTTTCCAGCAGCAGCGGCACGTCGCCTACCCGGATCTCTGCCTTATCGGCGGCCGTGTTGATCTCGCGTACTAGGTCGAATATCGCGGCTAGCGCCTCAGAGGTATTCAGGTCGTCAGCCAGGGCCGCGTGCATCCGCTGTACCGTGCTGCGCGCCAGATCGCCGGCGAACTTGCTCTCGCCTGCGGGAAAACTGCCGGTCTGCAGGCGCAGCTTGAAGTTGCGCAGCCGGTCGACGGATTGCGCCGCCGCCTTCAGGCCGTCGAAGGTAAAGTTCAACTGCCTGCGGTAGGGCACCTGCGCCAGCAGATAGCGCAGCGAGGACGGCTTGTGTCCCTTCAGCATCAGGTCGCGCAGGGTATAAAAGTTTCCCGCGCTTTTGGACATCTTTTCGCCCTCCACGAGCAGAAAGCTGGCGTGAATCCAGAAGCGTGCAAAAGGCTTGCCGGTGAGCGACTCGGACTGGGCAATCTCGTTTTCGTGATGAGGGAAAATCAGGTCTTCACCGCCCAGGTGGATATCAAAGGTCTCACCCAGATATTTCATTGCCATGGTGGAGCACTCGATATGCCAGCCCGGACGCCCGGGCCCCAGGCAAGTCTCCCAGAAGGCTTCGCCCGGCTTGGGAGCCTTCCACAGCGCGAAGTCGCGCGCGGTTTCCTTGTCGTACTCGTCCACCTCCACGCGCCCCCCGAGCTCCATGCCGGCAAAATCTCTTTTCGAAAGTTTCCCATATCCCGGGAAACTGGCGACCCGGAAGTAATAGGAGCCGTCCTCCGCGCGGTAAGCATGGCCCTTTTCCACCAGCGCGGCGATAAACCTAGCCATGTCTTCGATGTGCGCGGTGGCGCGCACGACCTTTTCCGGCGGCTCGATGTTCAGGAACGCCGCATCCTCGAGAAATGCCTGCTCATACTTGCGAGTGTATTCGTGGATGTCGACTCCGGCCGCGGTGGCATTGCGGATGATCTTGTCGTCCACATCCGTGATGTTGGTGACGTGCTCCACCCGGTAGCCGCTCTGGCGCAGGAAGCGGCGCAGCGTGTCCACCACGACGAAGGTGCGGAAGTTGCCGATGTGGCCGTAGTCGTAGACGGTGGGACCGCAGGCATACATGCGGACCAGATTGTCGTCCAGAGGCTGGAATGGCTCGACTTTACCGGCGAGGGTATTGAAAAAGCGCAGCGCTTCACGGGACGGGTCTGCCGTCTTGCTTGCAACGTCCACGCACCCTTGGCCGCGCGGCTCCGGGACTCCATCGGACAAGGACATCCTCAACTCCAGCGGGAAATCCCGATTCTAGGTGGCACGGGAAAAGAAGGTCAATGGACAAGAGATTACGTCCGTTTGCCGGTGCGATGACCTTAGAGAAGGGTTGCTACCCGAGGCTCCTCTCTCCCAGCTTCGCCCCCTTTATATCGAGGCGCCGCAGCCGTGGTCCCAACAGAAAAACATAATGGATGCCGGAAATCAGGGTAAGGGCGAAGGTGGAGTACAGCCCAATGCGGCGGGCCACGGCGATCCAGAGAGCGCCGTTGACGGCGTGCAGCAGGACGAAGAACACGGTGCCGATCTGAGCTACGGTATTGGCCTTGCCGAAAACGCTGGGCTGGAAATCGCGCAAACCTACTACCGTGTACAGCACCGCCGCCGTGACCAGAATGCACACGTCGCGGCTGAATACCAGGACGGTGTAGCGCCAGGGAATCTGCTTCACGAAGGAGAGCACCAGAAACAGGGAACTAAGCAGAAGCTTGTCGGCGATGGGATCGAGGTATTGGCCCAGCGTGGTTTGCTGATGCAGGCTGCGGGCCAGGGTTCCGTCCAGCATGTCACTGATGCCGGCGGCCACCAGCAGTGCCAGCGCCCAGGCATAACCGCCGTCCAGAATCTTCATCAGGATGAAGGGAACAAAAACCAGCCGCAACAGCGTGAGCTGGTTGGGAGCTGTGAGCAGTTGCCGGATCACCGCGGCTCGCTTCCGTCCGCGCTTGCCAGCACCCGGCGCACTTGCTCTTCGTTGATTCCCAGGGCCGCAGCCGCCCGCGGCAGGTCATAATTCATGGTCGCCAGGGTTGCTTCCACAAAACGTCGTTCGGCTTCCGCCAGAGTGCATCCCGCAGGCATGGGGTCGGGCAGGGCCTGCAGCACGCCGGCGGCATCCTGGCCGGTTTTGGCGGCAAAGCGGTCACAAAGCGAGGGAATGGGGCCACTGCGGACATCCAGCTCCACCCGTTCCACGCGATGCATGGGAAAGAAGACCGCGCCCGGCATTATGGCGTCGTCGGTGCGCACAGTTTGGGCAAAATCTTCGAACGAGTTCAGGTCGATTCCGCGCACGCTCAACCCCGCCGCAGTGAGGTCCAGAACGGCCCCCCAGAACTTCTCCCGGGGATGATTCAGGGTGACCAGAATGATCGCTCCGCGATCGAAGAAACGTCGCTCAGTCGGGTGATTCATTAGGGGGATTTTCAATGTGAAGGCCGCAGAAAGCAAGCCGGTCGCGTCCTCCGGCTTCCATTCGCTCCTGCCCCGACATGGCCCATCGGCTAATTCCTCCGGGAGTAAGCAGCACCAACCCGTCCGGCTCCATCCAAGTTCGGCAGCATGGTCGAATCCAAACTAACAAAGCAGCAGCAATTCCGCACCCTTTGGAAGCTGGGCGGACTCACGCCCCGAGAACTGGCGAGGCACGTGTGGCACGAGGTGAATGAGGATGACGTTCTGGGCCGGGCCTCCGAACTGGCCTTTTCCTCGGTTTTCGCTCTGTTTCCCCTGCTGTTGATGCTGACCGTATTGCTGGGAATGCTGGCCGCTCACGGCTCGAACATGCGCCAGGTACTCATGACCTCGCTGAACCGGGTGTTTCCCGGACAGGCCTCGCAGCTGGTTTCACGCATCCTGACGGAAATCTCCAGCGGCAGTGGAGGAGGCAAATTCACCTTTGGCCTCTTGCTGTCCTTGTGGACCGCTTCCTCGGGCACGTCGGTCATGATTTATATGTGCGACGTCGCCTACGGCGTGCGCGATTCCCGCTCGCTTCTCAAGGTTCGCGGGATTGCCATACTGCTTACCCTGGCACTGAGCGCACTGGTCCTGTCGGCGCTCACGATTTTTGTTCTTGGAGGTCGCATCGCCGAGTGGGTCGGAGGGCTTGCCGGAGTGAGCGGGCCGCTGCTGGTTCTCTGGAAAATCGCGCAATGGCCGGCGGCCGTTTTCTTCGTCAGTGTGGCCTTCGCACTGATTTATTACTTCGGCCCTGACGTCCAGGAACAACACTGGTATTGGATTACGCCCGGGTCTCTGATTGGGGTGCTGCTCTGGGTGATGGCATCGTTCGGCTTCAGCTTTTACCTGCAGCATTTCGGAAACTTCAACGCAACTTATGGTTCTCTGGGCGCCGCTATCGTCCTGCTTACATGGCTTTACGTGACCGGCCTCACGTTTTTGCTAGGCGCGGAAATCAATGCGGAAATCGAGCATGCGGCCGCCGAGCACGGACATCCCGAAGCCAAGGCAGAAGGCGACAAAGCCGCCTGACAACGTTGTGGTTGCCCGCCTACATCTACGACAGTAGGCGCCCTGAGTCTCACCCCATTTCGCCGGGTGTTTCAAGGGTCGCACATCTCAGGTTAGGCGATGATGCTATGCGAAAGACCTTCTGGTCAGCGAAATCGAAAGCTCTGGGGACGATCCTGGTCCTGCTTTTTTCCGTGTCTCTGAATGCGCAATACTTCGGGCAGAACAAAGTGCGATACCAGACGTTTGACTTTCAGGTCCTGCACACCCAGCACTTCGATATCTACTATTACAAGCAAGAAGCAGATGCCGCCCACGAATTGGGCCGCATGGCTGAACGCTGGTACGCGCGATATACGAAAATTTTGCAGTGGCAGCTCTCTGGACGCCAGCCCCTGATCGTGTATGCCAACAGTGAGGCGTTTCGCAGCACCACAGTCCTTCCCGGACAGATCGGCCAGGGTACGGGCGGTGTAACCGAACCGTTGCGCAGGCGCATTGTGATGCCGATGGCCGGGCCCTTGGCCGAGACCAACCACGTGGTAGGCCACGAGCTGGTCCACGCTTACCAGTACGACATCACTTCCGGCCCGAACGGCCCGGGAATAAACAACATGCCGCTGTGGTTCGTCGAAGGCATGGCGGAGTACCTCTCGCTGGGACCGGTAGACCCCAATACGGCCATGTGGATGCGCGATGCTGTTCTGCAGAATAAAATTCCTGCCATTAAGGACCTCGACAATCCTAAGTATTTTCCCTATCGCTGGGGCCAGGCTCTGTGGGCCTATTTGGGAGGCCGCTATGGTGACCAGGTCGTAGGCAAGATGCTGCAGGCCTCATCTCACGCCTCTAGCGTGAAAAACGTAATCCAAAGCGTGCTGAAGACAGACATGAGCGTGATCTCCAATCAATGGCACGATGCTCTCAAGCAGCAGTACGAACCGGTGTTGCATGCGTCGGTTGCCGCTGGCGACCAGGGTAGGGTGCTGGTTTCAAAGGGGAGGCACGGAGGCGAAATGAACGTCAGCCCGTCTTTGAGCCCAGACGGGAAGCTGATGGCATTTTTCAGCTCGAAAGACCTGTTTTCTATCGATCTGTTTCTGGCCGACGCGCAGACTGGCGAAATCAAGCGCAGGTTGACCAATACGGCCACCAGCCCACACGTGGAATCACTGCAGTTTATTACCTCGTCGGGCGCCTGGAGCAAGGACGGTAAGCAGCTTGCCTATGGCAGAATCGGTGGCGGCCACGCCGAACTGGTGATCGACAACGTCGATAGCGGCGACAGCCACAATATCCGCTTTGACAACCTGGGCGAAATCTACAACCCCACCTGGTCCCCAGACGGTCAGTCGGTCGCCTTTTCCGCCAACGTCGGTGGGTTCACCGACCTGTATGTGGTGAACGTGAAGACCCGGCAGTTGCGCCGGCTTACAAACGATCAATTTACCGACATTGAACCGGCGTGGTCGCCGGATGGAAGCCGCATCGCCCTGGTCACCGACAAATTTTCCTCGGATCTGCAGAGCCTTTCTTTTGGACAGTATCAGCTTGCGTTGCTGGATCCCAAATCTGGCGATATGCAGCAGGTGACGACCTTTCCGGAAGGCAAGAATATTAACCCCCAATGGTCATCCGATGGGAAAAGCCTGTTCTTCATTTCCGATCACACCGGGAAGTCGGACATTTATCGCATCGACCTCGCCGATAAAAATATTAATCAGGTGACGAATCTGCAAACCGGCGTAACTGGCATCACCAAGCTGAGCCCTGCATTTTCCGTGGCGGAGAATGCGAACCGCCTCGTCTATAGCATGTACGACCAGGGCAACTACACGATTTACAGTCTGGATCCGGGGGATATGGCCGGCTTCGCTCCCAAGGACATGCAGAACCTAAATGCAGGGATACTTCCGCCTCGTACTCACGCCAGCGGCGAGATTGCGTCCTACCTGAACGCGCCGCAACAAGGACTGGTTGGCGGCCAGAGTTTCCAGTCGAATGACTATCACCCCTCCCTGGGGCTGGATTACGTTGCTCCGCCGGAGCTTGGGGTAGGCTTCAGCAGTTATGGCGGGGAGGTTGCTGGCGGGACAGCTTTGTACTTCAGCGACATGCTGGGGTTCCACAACCTTGTGGTAAATCTGCAGACCAATACCCTCGGTGGTTTCAGTAATTTTCTGAGAAATTTTGGCGGCACCGCCACCTATGAAAATGACAAGCACCGCTGGACCTGGGGCGTCACCGGCGGACAAATACCGTATTTAACCGGCGGCTTCGGCCAGGCACTGGTAGATCTCGGAGGAGGTCAGGCGGGGCTTGCGCAACAGCAGATTACCTACTGGGAAATTGAGCGCCAAGTCTCCGGGATTCTGTCCTATCCGTTCAACCGCGCGCAACGGCTCGAATTCACCGCCGGTTACCAGAACCTCTCCTTCGCAGGGCAAGCTCAGGTGGATGTGTACGATCCGGTCACCGGACAACTACTCGGGCAAAGCAAGCAGGACCTCAACGCGCCCAGTGGCTTGAATATGGGCACCTTCAGTAGCGCGCTGGTTTACGACACTTCCATCTTCGGAGGCACCAGCCCGGTAGCGGGCCAGAGGTATCGGTTCCAGGTTGGGGCGAATGGCGGCAGCCTGAATTTTGGCACCCTGCTGCTGGATTATCGGAAGTATGTGCGTCTTGGGCCGTTCACCCTCGCCGGCCGCGGCTTCCATTACGGCCGCTATGGCGGCGGCGCGCAAGACCCGCGGCTTCAGGATCTCTTTCTCGGGTACCCCTCCCTCATCCGCGGTTACGATCCCAATAGTTTCGGTATCGCTGAGTGCGGCTCCCAGGTACAGACCACTGGCGCCTGTCCGGCGTTCGACCGCTTGCTGGGTTCGCGTATCGCGGTTGGCAATGCGGAATTACGCCTTCCCCTGTTCGGGCCTCTGGGCGTGATCTACAAGAACTTTCTTCCCATTGGCATCGCACCCTTCTATGACGTAGGGGTGGCCTGGGACCGTGGCACCCGACCCTCGTTTTTCGGGGGATCCGCGACCACTGGAAGGAGCGCAGTTTCCAGCTACGGCACCTCGCTTCGGGTCAATGTAATGGGCTATGCGGTGGCGCAGGTCAGCCTGGTGCACCCGAACGACCGGCCCACGAAAAGCTGGATGTGGCAGTTCAGCCTGATCCCGGGGTTTTAGCCCGTACGGCGCTCTCGCGCTGCCCAGGAAGGCCTTAGGTCCCGCCTTGAAACTCCTGTGTCGAAAAGGAGTTTCGGCGGGACAGGGCCGCCCGTAACCTTATCCGGCCCGCCAGCCAAGGTGCACAATGAGTTGTGATGTCAGAACCAGTCCAGCTTGGCAAGTCCGATATTTGGCCGGAAGAACGCTCGGGATACGATACTTCCGTTCCCGTGGCATACGCTCCCCTGCCGGTGGTTCCCAGTCCCAAGCCAAAAATTCCGCTGTGGGTGGAAGATAAGCTAACCGGTGCGTTAGCCGTGGGGGGAGTGCTTTGGAGCGCTCAGGTTGCCACCTCTCCCATCTCGCGGGTGGCGAACCTGACGGCAACGCCCGGACCGCTGGAACTCTGCGGCATCAGCATCCTCGTCTGGCTACACACGAAGTGGCGCCGCTCCGTCGAGCGTTGATCTTTGTTGCCGGCGCGGATCAGCCCGAGATAGCGTTCTCCGCTATGTGCGGTTGGCGAGACCCAAAACCCATCGCGTCGCCTTCCGGAACCGCCAGGTCCGGCATCGGATTCCCAGCAAACAGAATCTGGCAGGGCTTGGCTAACAGGCGCGTCCAGCGCGTGGACCACGCCACGCGCGCGCTGTCGGTGGCAATTCCCGTGTCCGCGTACATGTGGCGATAGATCCTGGAGATTAACAGGAAGGCCAACCGGCCACCTTTGGAGCGGATGAAGCTGGAACGCTTCCAGATCGAGCTCCAACTGTAAAAATCGTCCCACACTTCCTGGGTGCGGCCGCGGATCTCCTCCGCCGACATGACGGGATGTGGCCAGTAGATTTTGGGCCGCAGGGGCGGCGGAATCAGCCATCTTCGTGTGATGGGGATCCCCGCGATTTTTTCCAGGCTCTCGCCTACGCTTTTTTCCCAATGGTTAAAGTCCACGGTTCCCGGAAAGGGAGTCAGGGTCACGAACTGCGCGAAGGCAAGTTCGGCACGGCTCGCGAGGTCCGCGGTGGCCCGGAAGGTTTCCGGCCGGTCGCTGGGGAGCCCGAAAATAAAGGACCCCAGCACGTACACACCGTGGCGACGGAATTTCTGCAGTTGCTCAACCAGGCCTTCTCCGACCGCGTTGAAATCCTTGTAGACGTCCTTTAGTCCTTCCGGCGTCACCGCCTCCACTCCCACCAGAACGCCTCGAATGCGGGCCGCTTTCATAGCTTTCAGGAACTCCGGATCCTCGGCCGCTTCCATCGTGATCTGGGTGAAGAACACCATGTCGGAGGGCAGCCTGGACATGCGGTCCATTAGCGCGAAACGCTCCTGGCGGAGGGCTTGCAACTGTTCCATCCGGGCAGGATTCCCTTGCCGGGCGGCGAGTCGCAGGTCTTCCAGGGTCACCGGATAGAAATTGTCATCCGCCAGAACGATGAAACGGAACCCCAGGCGTCGCAGCTCAACCAGTTCTTCGATTACGGCGTCGGAGGCGCGTTGCCGGGGCTTTTGCCCGTCGGTGCGCCACACCGAACAAAAAGAGCAGTGTTTGGGGCAGCCGCGGACGGTTTGCACTGAGGCCCACATATATCGCTTTCTGGGAATCAGTTCCCAGCGTGCGGGGGCGAAACTCTCGGCCTCCAACCGGCCCCCGTTGTACAAGGGAGCGACACCGCCGTTTCTGCAATCTTCCAGGACTTTCGACCACACCACATCGCCATCGCCTTGTACAACGGCGTGGGCTCCGCCGATTTCCATGGCCTCCTCAGGATAAAGAGTTGCGTGAATTCCCCCGTAGACGACGTGAGCCCCGCGGCTGCGAACCGTTCTCCCGATCTCATAGCCGCGATAAGCATTGGTGGTGTGGATGCCGATGCCGACCACGTCCCCGGGGGCGATCGTGGTGATGTCCAGGGGCTCAAGGGATTCATCGACGAGCTTTGGATCCCCATAGCAGCGAGGCGTGGCCGCAGCCAAAACATAGAGCCACCGCGGTGTGACAACGGCAGTGCCAAAAGACTTGTCACTGGGATTAATCAGGTGGACTCTCATCGGAATAGCAAGATCCTTTCCTCAGCGCAGAGCTTTTCTCAATAAATGCCAGGCGCAAAGTGGGCTCCCGGCTGTTCTGGATTGTTCGAGTGCCCTGGACCGCTGTACCGTTGGCCCGACGGCAAATATTCGGAAAACCGGGTCAAGGAGAACCTGTTGCAACGAAAAGCTGGAGGTCAGAATTGCCCCCGGCAGTCGAGCGAGCAGGGACACATCGCCACCCCACCCGCGCCGCCGGATTATCAACCGCGCGGGCACAAATGTAACAACCGTAACCATTAACACCGCGAAAACTGAGGTTAAAGTGGGGTTTTTAGACGGGGGGTGGGTCGCTGTTGCCACCAACGTGGAATCGGGGGTTAGTTGCGCCGCCAGCTCTGGCCGCCATCGTTCGTCGTCCAGCGCTCGCCAGTGCTAGTGAGGATTGCCCCATTTTGGACATTAGAAAACTCGACGGAAACCACGTCGCCAGTCAAGGATCGCCCGTCAGGCGAAGCCGGAATGACCCGCTGCCATTGTTCGCCCGAGTTCGCGGAATGGTACAGCATGCCGTTCGAGCCCCCAACCCAGACTTGGTCTGCAACCGCGACCACTGCCCGGAGTCGCGCCCCGACCTGCATTCCGTAGTCTTGCCAGGTCGCTCCGTTATCCAGCGACCTGCGCAAAATTCCATTCGCAGAAATCGCCCACTGCGGAGGGACTCTACTTGTGGCCGCCGCCTGCGGAGGGGACGTCAGCATTCCTGTAGCCCATAGGGAGTCGGAAGAGGGAGCGGAAGCTGAGGGACCTGTGGAGCTCGCCGGCACATGGCTTTCGGCGCTCAACGGCGCCGACCCGATGTTCAGGCCCAGCTTGCTGGACTGCTGTGCGGCCGCCGCCAGACTGAAGGCCCGTGCCGCGATGTCAGGGCTGTTCTGCGCAGGAGTGGAGGAAGCAGGCGATCCGCCCGTGGGTGCCGTGATTGTCTGCGGGTCCAGCAGGAACCGATGTTCTGCGTTCGGAGCCGCCGCCACATTCGATTGCGGCGATGCAGCTGTTGCCTTGGAAGGCTCCCCAGTGCTCTGGGCCGTCTGTGGTTCCGCACGGAAAATCTGGGCCTGGGTGGGCAACGGGGTGGTTGGATTCTGCAGTTGGCCAACCCACACCGCAGTGGCAACCACCGCGGCCGTAGCCGCAACTCCGGCCCAGCGAACAGGAGCGCGCCGCAGCGACTCCCAGAAGCTCCAGGAGCGGCCGGGGGCGGGAACTTGTTGTTCCACTGCAACCGGTTCGGGAAGACTCAGCCGCAGCAGCTCACGGCAATCGACGCAGTTTGCCAGATGGTCCAGCACGTAGGCCCGTTGGTGCCGGGGGAGGGCCTGTTCCCCAAAAGCTGCCAGTTGGCCGGGGTCCGGATGAACCGCCGGAGAAGCCGTGCGCTTGAGCGTTAACCGTGCGATTTCAGGCAGTTGCGCCATTCTGCATTTCCTCTCTCTTATTCGCTTTATGGGCCCTTCCGGGCTGCTCGGCTGCTGGCCTTACGGGTAGGGAACGGAGGGCGCGGACTTTCTTGCAGATTTTCTTTCAGGCGCTTGCCCACATCAATCTGCAAATCCCGTACATCGGCTTCCAGGGCCTCCTCGGCCTGGGCACGAGTCATGCCCCGCCGCTGCAGGATTTCGCGAATCTTTTTGCGCACGTTGGCGGTCAGTTTTTCCACTCGCCGGCTGGCGGTAGACTCGTGCACCCCAAGCATGCGGGCTACTTCCGCCAGGGTGTTTCCATCCAGAAAATAAGACGCGAGCAGGAATCGATCTTCGGCCGGGAGCGCGCCCAAAACCTCCGCTGTGGCCTCTTCCAGCCGCGGATCTACCTGGATTTCCGGGTCTGGGGATGCGGCGGATACTTCTGTGAACTCCTGCTCTTCTTCCAGACTGACCGTGCGGCGGCCTTTGCGGTAGATATCGATGTAAGACCTCGCCATCACCGCGCGCAGCCAGCCCGCCAGCGAGCCCACCCCGGTATAGGAGCGCAGCTTGGAGACTCGTTCTCCCCCGGACGTACTAATGCCGTAGAGGTCGGCGAAAATATTGTCTGCCAACTCCCGGGCTATGGTGTCTTCTCTTGCGATGGAGTGCGCCATATCATAGAGCGATTCGCGATAGCGCAGCAGGAACCCTTCCCAAGCCTTCTCGTTTCCCGCGGCACAGCCGCGGGCCAGGCACAAATCTTCCACTCGCAGGCTGGCCAGCAAGTCGCGGGCGGCTGTTTCCTCATCGGATGCCGCCAGATTCTTCTCCAGAATTTCCTGCAGAATCTGCCAAAAATCCTGCGCCGCAATTCCGAAATCCTCCGCCCGGCCCCGCTCGTAAAGCTCGCGAGCCAAATCTTCCACGTTGAAACTACGGGAGTTAGGAGCGTTGCCCGGATTCTCCGGCGGCGTCTTGCGGGGGATTTCCATGGACTGCGAGGATGGTAGCAAATTTTCCCTGCAAGTTTTGTGGCAATGCCCGTTCTCAGTGTGGGGAAAGCAATGGGCAACGATGGGGATCGAAGCCCGGCAAAACTTGAAATTGAGATTACGGGGTCCATTCTCCTTCATGGACCCCGTTCTTGTCGAAGTTTACAGCAGTCCGCCGGGTTACCCGCCTTGCCCGAACCCATCAACCAGCGCATCCATTAAGGACTACACCATGATTTCAACGTGGATCGGTTATCCCTTGTATTCTGAATCGACACTCCAGAGTTCCTCGCATCCGCAATCGAATGCGGCTGCCGGGCAGGCTCATCCACGCGCAACTCCGGGAGCCACCCGCACCCGCTGTTCGCGGCAGCGGTCCGGCCACGACAATCGCCGCGACTCCGGAAGAACGGCGCATACGGCGGAGATCACGCTCGACCTGTTGGGTATGAAGGCGTCCTCGCGCCAGCGCACGGTCAAGGCCCAGATGGTAAACGCCGCCGAAGGCGGGCTCTGTGTGGTATTGAGCAAGTCGTTGCTGCCCTCTTCCGTGATTCGCTGTCGTTTTGGGGCGACGGGCCTGCCGGCTGGGGTACCGACACTGTTACAGGTCCGCTGGGTGAAGGCGATGCCGAACGGAAAATACAGTTGCGGCTTGATGTACCTGCTGTAAGCGTGCCTTTCCAGGTCCACCGCAGTGGACTTGGTGGGGCTGCGGACCGTTATACCCGTGATTGAATCTTTCTATTGGGGTTGAGCTCGGGCTGCCCTTAATATCTCGCCTATGGCGAGTATCCCGTCAGAGGCGATGCATAGGAGCCTGTTCGAGGGTTACGACCCGGCAGACTTCTATGACGAAATGTTCTCTCGCCCCGGAGTGCCGCGACCGCATTATCGCAAAATGTTTGAAACCCTGGCGGCGATGGAACCCGCCCAGTTTGAGGAACGCCGGCAGCGTGGCCGACCTCTCGTTCCTCCTGCAAGGCATCACCTTCACCGTTTATAGCGACGGGCGGGGAACCGAGCGCCTGTTTCCCTTTGATCTGATCCCGCGCATTCTGCCGCGATCGGAGTGGGTCACGTATCGAGCGCGGCCTCTCGCAGCGCGTGGTGGCGCTCAACCTGTTTCTGCAGGACGTTTACGGGCAGCAGCGCATCCTCAAAGACCGCCAGCTTCCGCGCTCTCTGGTGTATTCCTGCAAGCATTTCCGCCGCGAGATGATTGGCATCGAGGTCCCGCGCGGCATCCACACGCATATCTGCGGCATCGACCTGGTGCGGGACTCCAAGACCGGCGAGTTCCTGGTGCTGGAAGACAACGTGCGCACGCCCAGCGGCGATTTCCTACGTGCTGGAAACCGGCTGGTTATGACGCGCACTTTTCCCGAGGCCTTCCAGTGCCTACGAAGTGCTTCCCGTAAGCCATTACCCGGCGGAGTTGTGCCGCATTCTGCGCAGCCTATCCCCGCGCGGGCTGCCAGGACACCCAGATGGTCCTGCTGACGCCGGGCATCCACAACAGCGCCTATTTCGAGCACAGCTTCCTGGCGCAGCAGATGGGCGTCGCGCTGGTGGAAGGCCGCGACCTTATCGTGGATAGTGACGTGGTCTACATGAAGACCATTCGCGGGCTGCAGCGCGTGGATGTGATTTACCGCCGCGTGGACGACGATTTTCTCGACTCCGCTGGTCTTCCGCGCCGATTCTCTGCTGGGGGTTCCGGGGCTGATGAGCGCCTATCGCGCCGGCAACGTCGCGCTGGCCAATGCCATCGGCAACGGCGTGGCCGACGACAAGGCCATCTACGCCTACGTGCCCGACCTTCATCCGCTACTACCTCGGCGAAGAGCCGATCCTGAGCAATGTTCGACACGTATCTCTGTTCCCGGCCGGATGATCTGGCTTACGTTCTGGAAACCTGCCGGAGCTGGTGGTCAAGGCGGTGGGCGAGTCGGGCGGGTACGGCATGCTGATCGGGCCCAGCGCCGACCGCAAGACCATCGAGGATGTTCCGCCGACAGATCCTTGCCGACCCGCGCAACTACATCGCGCAGCCGGTGGTGCCGCTTTCGCGCGTGCCTTCGTACGATCTCGCCGAGCAAAGCGCATTGCCGGACGGCATGTGGATCTGCGTCCCGTACTGCCTGTACGACGGACAGGAGGTCACCATTGTTCCGGGCGGGTTAACCCGCGTGGCGCTGCAAGCCGGGATCGCTGGTGGTGAATTCCTCTCAGGGAGGCGGCAGCAAGGATACCTGGGTCCTGCGGGAAGAGGAATGAAGATGCTCTCGCGCATTGGAGATTCGCTGTTCTGGCTGGGCGCGCTACATTGAGCGCGCCGAGGACACGGCCCGCATTCTGGACGTGAACTATCACATGCTGCTGGAGCAGTCGCCAGCAGCCGTTCCGCCTGCGCTGGGACCCGCTGATCGTCATGGCCGGCAATGCAGGAGCGGTTCCGCCAGGGCTATGGCGAGGCCAACGCCAGACGGTTTTCGAGTTCCTGGCCTTCTCGCCCGGACAATCCCAACTCGATCGTGCAGTGCATCGCCACGGCGCGGGAAAACGCCCGCACCATTCGCGACCGCATCTCGCGCGAGATGTGGGAAGACATCAACGGCCTGTACCACCTCGGTGAGCCGTTTCGATCCGGCCCAGGAGATCTCCGCCGGCCCGCACCGCTTCTGCGACGCCATCAAGTTCGGCAGCCACCGTTTTCATGGCGTGACCGACGCCACGCTTCCGCACGATGAGGGCTGGCAGTTCCTGCACATCGGCTGGTCGCTGGAACGGGCGGAGATGACGTCGCGGCTGGTGGATGTGCAGTATCCAAACGCTGATCGAATCGCTCGCGACCGGCCGCGGCTCCGGACAATCACCAGTGGATGGCGGTGCTGCAATCGGTGGGCGTGTACGAGGCCTATCACCGCCAGTACCACTCGCCCGATCGATCCGGAGAAAGTGGCGGAGACTGCTGATTCTGCATCCCCAGCACCCCCGCTCGATTCGTTTCAGCGCCACCGAGGTGCAGGCCGGGCTGCGCGCCATCAGCGGCACGCCTCCCGGTTCCTACGCCAACGAAGCCGAGCGGCTGACCGGCAAAATGCTGGAAAGCCTGCGCTACGACAACATCGGCAGAGATTTCTTCCCAGGGACTGCATGGCTACCTGAACCGACCTGCGAGCGGATGTGCCGCGCGATCGGCGAAGAGCATTGCCGGACAGCTACTTCTACTACGGGGTCGCGGTATGAATCGGTACCAGGTAGTGCATGTCACGGAGTTTCACTATGACGGGCCGGTGTCGGAGAGCTACAACGAGGTCCGCCTGCGTCCCATGCATGACGAGACGCAGAGCTGCCTCTCCTTCCGCCTCACGACATCGCCGATCGTCGCGCAGCACGGCCTATCACGACGCCTTTGGCAATTGGGTGCACCAGTTCAACATCCTGCCCAATCACAGCCAGTTGAGGATCCAGGCGGAATCCGTGGTCCTGGCCCACGATGTCCCGCCCATCGAGAGTTCCATGACGCTGGCGGAACTGGACGCGCAGCGCGAAGAGATTTACGAGGATTATTACGATTTCGTCGCCCCCACTACCTACGTTCCTCATCTTTCGCAGCTCGCGGACCTTTCCGAGGCCGCCGAAGACTGCGGCGACGCCACGGTGCAAGGCTTCGCGCGCGCCGCTTCCGACCTGATTCACGAGCGCTTTCGCTATGTGAAGGGCGCGACGCACGTGCATTCCTCCATTGCCGATTCGCTCGCCGATGGGCGCAGGCGTCTGCCAGGATTTTGCTCATCTCTTGCTGGGGGTTGTGCGCGCCCGCGGGCTGCCCGCGCGCTATGTTTCGGGCTACCTGGTCCCCAACGGGAACGGGGCTCGCACCAGCCAGGAGCAGGTGATTGGAGGTCAGGCTACGCATGCCTGGGCGGAGGTCTACATTCCCGGCGCGGGCTGGATGCCGCTGGATCCCACGCTGGGAACTCCGTGGGCATGCGGCACGTGCGGGTTGCCTACGGTCGGGACTACGGCGACGTGGCGCCCGTGCGAGGTGTCTACAACGGTCACGCGGGCCAGCGCCTCTCGGTAGATGTTCTGGCCCGTCCCGCGCTGGATGATTATGGAAACGAGCAGCTCGTTGAAACAGCAGGGCCGGCCGATGCCCCGCTGCCGGACGAGCGCGCGCATCAACCCGCACAACAGCAGTGATTCCGCTTAGAGGGGCAATCCGGAGGGAACGCTGTGGCCTTGGCAGCGGCGTGGCTGCGACCGCGCACTAGGTGCCTGGGGCGATTCGGCTTCAGCCGCTGAGGGCGGCAACCGGAGTCTAGGATCGGGCCCGCATTGCGCTGGCCTGCGGCTACTAAGATGCGCAACGCGGACTTCAAAACTGGGCTTGCAGGTCGCAGGCCTCCCGGCAGTCCTGGCAGTAATATTGGCCGTCGGAACACAATCGCACGTCATAAAACCCGTGGCACATTGCGCAGTAGCGCTCGCAGGAGCATTGCTCTTCTTCCTGCTCGCAAACGCCGCATCGGTATCTCTCCGCCATTGCCGTTCTCCCCAAAAAGCCGTGGCCTGCGGACTGGCAAGCCTGCCCAAACTTGTCCGCAATGTACCCCGAATCCAGCGGCAGGAGAAGTATCTCTGGTGCACCGCCTCATGCCGCCTGGGGCCGCATGCCGCGCCCGGCAGCCTGCTCTGCTGGAGCGCAAGCAGCAGGTTGGCGGCCTGTTTTGCGCTAAATTGACCAGCGAAAAGGCGCATGGTACCGTAGCGGGTTGACCACCTGTTTCCATTCCCACAGAGTTCGTTGAGGAAGCATTGCCGCCCGCCACGGAGGCCACGATTCCGCAAGACCCCGCTGAACGCCGTCCATCGTAGGATGGGCGCGCGCATGGTGGACTTCAACGGCTGGGACATGCCCGTCGAATATCCCGCCGGGCTCATCGCCGAGCACATGGCCGTACGCACCGGCGTGGGCATGTTCGACGTCAGCCATATGGGAGACATCCGCATCTCCGGTCCGCAGGCGCTCGCTGCCGTTCAGCACATCACCATGAACGATGTCTCCCGGCTGGCCATCGGACAGTGCCAGTACTCGGCCATGCTGTATCCCCAGGGGACCTTTGTGGACGACGTGATCGTGCACCGTTTTGCGGAAAGCGAGTTCCTGTTGGTGATTAATGCAGGCACACGGGAAAAGGATTTCAGCTGGGTGCACGACAATACCGGGGCCTTCGACTGCAGGGCGGAAAACCTGAGTGATGATTTTACCCAGATCGCAATCCAGGGTCCCAGGGCCGCGGCCACCTTGCAGAAGCTGACCGGCGCTGATCTTTCCCAGGTGAAGTTCTATTGGTTCACCCGCGCGGCCGTCTGCGGACTGCCGAATACTCTCGTCGCCCGCACCGGCTACACTGCTGAAGACGGCTTCGAAATCTATGTTCCTGCCGAGGAAGCAACCAGCACCCGTGTTTGGAACGAGGTTCTCGAAGCGGGAAGGGAATTCGGTATCCTGCCCTGCGGCCTGGGCGCGCGCAACACGCTCCGCCTGGAAGGACGCCTGCCGCTCTACGGACACGAAATTTCCGACTGCATCACCGTCTGGGAAGCGGGACTCGACCGCTTTTGCAAGTTAGATAAAGGCGAATTTGTCGGACGGGATGCGCTCCTTCACCAGCAGGAGCAGGGAATCCGCCGCACTCTGGTTGGACTGGAGATGATCGGGCGCGGCATTGCCCGTGACGGCTATCGCATCCTGGATCCGGCGTCCGAGGAAGAGATAGGACAGGTCGCCAGCGGCTCGCCCGCGCCCTTCCTGAAGAAGAATATTGCCACCGCGTTTGTGCCGCTGTCCTACGCTGCGCTGGGCACCGTAGTGGCCGTCGAGGTTCGCAGCAACCGCGTGCAAGCGCAGGTGGTCCCCACGCCGTTTTACAAGCGCCCGAAACGAGCGGCGTAAACTGGAGAACGAGAACATGCCTTATCCCGCTGATCGCAGGTATACAAAAGAACATGAATGGATTAAGGCGGATGGCAATGCCGCCACGGTCGGGATTACCGATCACGCCCAGAATTCCCTGGGTGATATCGTGTTCGTGGAATTGCCCAAGCCGGGAACCACAGTCACCACGGGAAAGAGCTTCGGCACCGTAGAGTCGGTCAAGGCCGTCTCCGATCTGTTCGCGCCCGCTTCCGGTACGATCTCGGAAGTGAATGATTCGCTCGCCAGCCAGCCCGAGCAAGTCAATAAGAGTCCGCACGACGCCTGGATGGTAAAAGTCCAGCTCAGCGATCCGAAAGAGTTGAACAACCTGCTCTCGGCGGAGGATTACCAGAAGTACGTTGCCGAGGAAAGCTAAGATCAGTGAGTCATTGGGTCATTCGGTGGTTGAGTCATTCAGGAAAGCCTGCTCCGTACTCAAATCGCTCAATGGATCAATGACACAATCACCCAAGTACCCAATTTCAAGATGCGTTATCTTCCCAAGTCTCCCTCGGACCGCCAGCGTATGCTGCGCGAAATCGGTCTGCGCTCGGTCGACCAGTTATTTGATCCGATCCCGGCCGAATACCGCCTGAACCGCCATCTGGAGATTCCCTCCTCGCGGGCGGAGGCTGACATTCTCAGCTGGTTCCGCCAGCGGGCCGTGGAAGATGCAGCCGCCGGCGAATATGCCATGTTCCTGGGCGCCGGGGCCTATTATCACTACCGGCCGGTGGTGATCGATTCGCTCATCTCGCGCGGTGAGTTTCTTCACCGCGTATACCCCTTATCAGGCGGAGATCGCGCAGGGCACGCTGCAGTCGATTTTTGAATTCCAGAGCATGATCTGCGAGCTGACCGGCATGGAGGTGGCCAATGCTTCCATGTACGACGGCTCCACCGCCGCCACCGAGGCCGTGATGATGGCCGGCCGCCTCACCGGCCGCCACGGAATCGTGGTCGCGCGCAGCGTCCACCCGGAATATCGCGAAGTTCTGCACACCTACGTGCAGCATCAGGATATGCCGCAGACGCTGGTAGGTTTCGGCGATGACGGACGGGTCAACTTTGACGAATTGGAAAAGGCCGTGGACGACGAAACGGCCTGCGTGCTCATGCAATCTCCCAATTTCTTCGGGACGCTCGAAGATGTGGCCGCTGTCGCCGATCTCGCCCACCGCAAGGGCGCGCTGCTGGTGGTCGCCGTTTCCGAGGCGCTGTCCCTGGGTATCGTGCGTCCTCCCGTGGAGGCGGACATCATTGCCATGGAAGCGCAGTCCTTCGGTGTGCCTCTGGGTTTTGGCGGGCCCTATGCCGGCGTGATCGCCACCCGCGAAAAGAATCGTCCGCCAGATGCCCGGGCGGCTGGTAGGACAGACCGTGGACAAGCAGGGACGCCGTGGCTTTGTGCTGACGCTTTCCACCCGCGAGCAGCACATCCGGCGTGAAAAAGCGACCTCCAATATCTGCACCAACCAGGCGCTGATCGCGCTGATGGTCACCATTTTCATGTCAGTCTACGGACGCGAAGGCCTGCGCGAGCTGGCGGAGCAAAATCTCGCCAAAACCGCGCATGCGGTCAAGGAGTTCGGGCGCGATTCCAAAATTCTCTTTTCCGGTGCTCCGCGCTTCAACGAATTCGTGGTGCAGAGTGAGTCCGATCCGCGCGAGACCAACGCCCGCCTGCTGGAACAGAAAATCGTCGGTGGCCTGCCGCTCAACAAGTTCTATCCCGAGCTGGGCAATGCTTCGCTGTGGTGCTGCACGGAAATGGTTCGCCGCCAGGACATCGAAACCGCCGCGCACGCGGTGGCCCAGGCCAAGGCGGTGACGCGATGAACTCGAAAATCCGCAAGGCCACTCCGCACGTCAATCAGAACGAAGGTTTGATCTTCGAGAAGTCCTCGCCCGGCAAGAAAGCGTACAAGCTGCCGGACCTGGATGTTCCCGTGGCGGACAGCTCCGGCCTACTCGGCGATCTGCAGCGCCGCGACCTGGGTAACATGCCGGAAGTGAGCGAGATTGAAATCATCCGCCACTTCACCCGCATCTCTACTTGGAATTACGGCGTAGATACCGGCCTCTATCCTCTGGGCTCTTGCACCATGAAGTACAACCCGCGCATCAACGAGGCGGTAGCGCGGCTGGAAGGGCTGGCGGGAGCCCATCCTTACCAGCCGGAGCGTATTGCGCAAGGCGCTTTGCGGATTCAGCAGTTGCTGAGCGAATACCTGACGGAAATTTGCGGCATGCACGCCGTCACCCTTCAGCCCGCCGCCGGCGCCCATGGAGAGATGACCGGCATCCTGATGGTGCGCGCGCTATCTGGAAGTCGCAGGGAAATCCGCGCAAGAAGGTTTTGATTCCCGACTCCGCCCACGGCACCAACCCGGCTACCGCCGCTATCTGCGGCTATGCAGTCGAGAACCTGAAATCAAACTCCGCCGGTATGGTGGACGTGGCTGCTCTGCAAGCGCAGATGAACGAGGACGTGGCGGCGCTGATGCTCACCAATCCCAATACCCTTGGCGTGTTCGAGCAGGAGATCCACAAAATCGCCGACATCCTGCACGCCAAGGGCGGCCAGCTCTACATGGACGGCGCCAACATGAATGCCCTGGTCGGGAAGGTTCGTCCCGGGGACTTTGGCGTGGACGTGATGCACCTGAACTTGCACAAAACTTTTTCCACTCCCCACGGTGGTGGAGGACCGGGCTCAGGGCCGGTGCTGTGCAAGAAACACTCTGGAACCGTACCTGCCTATCCCGGTCATCAGCACAAAACCAGACGGCACGCTGGGATTCGATTACGACCGGCCGCAGGCCATCGGCCGAGTGCGCGCCTTCTATGGCAACTTCGGAATGCACGTACGCGCCCTGGCTTACATTATGGCCAACGGCAGCGATGGACTGGTGGCCACCACGGAAGACGCCGTCCTCAACGCCAACTACCTGCGCAAAAAGCTGGAAAGCGCCTACGATCTGCCCTATGGCACGCCAACCATGCACGAGGTGGTCTTCAGCGATCGCCGCCAGACGCGTCATGGCATCAGGACCGGTGACATCGCCAAGCGGCTGATTGACTATGGCTTCCATCCCTACACGGTTTCCTTTCCGCTGATTGTGCCGGGAGCGTTGATGATTGAGCCTACGGAGAGCGAGTCCCTGGAAGAACTCGATCAGTTCGTGGACGCCATGCGCTCGATTGCCGAAGAAGCGGAACAGAATCCCGACCTGATCCTGAACGCGCCCCACACCACGCGAATTTCGCGCCTGGACGAAGTTATGGCCGCGCGCAAGCCGGTGCTTCGCTGGAAGCCAGCGGCCGTTTCAGCGGCGGAATAAGCACGATTGGAATTGCGGGGGCGGACTCCCTCGTCCGCCCCGGTTCCGCCGAAAGCGGTCATTGTAGGGCCGCTACTTCTGCTGCATCGGAATCGAAGCCTCGGTGTTTTCCCAGGAAATTTTCAGCGTTGCCGACTTGGGTCCGGTCTTGTCCAGGGCGATGGTCAATTGATCAACCGGGCTGCTGAGCTGGTGGTGGCGAGCTTGTTAATGCGGGCGAAATCCTTGCTTGCTCCCGGATAGGGAATGCCCCATTGTCCGGTGGCGCTGCTGATGATCAGCGTCCAGTCGCCGCTTCCCGCGGGATGGTGTAGAGGGTATAGGTGCCCGCGGGGACGCTGGTTCCGCCGATTGTAAGGTCGGATTCGGTCATGAGCGTCGTGGCTTCATCCGCGCCGGTACGCCAGGGCTGGTCCCACGGAACCAGTCCGCCGTAGATCTTCGGATCTGCCCCGAGTCTCGGGTCTTCCCGCTTGGGCCGGCCATAGTCAATCGTAATCTTCTTACCATTGGCGAACGCGAAGTTCACTCGTTCGTGAGGGCTGATCCGGCCTCCCTGGGCCCGGGCGCGGGGTTGCGCCCACGTGAGCAAAGACAGGTAAGTGCAAGCAACGCTACGGTACGGCTCATTCTCATGATTCCTCCAATCAACGTTGATTGGAAGCTCTATTATGATCAGCCCCAAGGCTTACAATCGACGTATGTCGGTTTATGAAGAAAAAAAGGAAGAGTTGGAGAAGTACGAATTCATGATGGGCACGGCCCGCGGGCGCATCGCCGTCACCATGGACCTGGTGACGGACGCCATGGCCCTGGTGGGACAGCACGGCGTCTATTGCCAGAGCCAGCGCTGGCCCGGCAAGCCCGTCATGGACATCCAGCTCATCATGAAACAGCTCGAAGACGCCAAAGAACTGATGCGTGGCGTTATGCAGGAACTCGACAACAACAGGAACGCGTGAACCGGGCGGCGAATGCCTGGCAGAGGTCCGGGGAAGCCGAAGGTATCTCTACAGGGACAGTTCATTCGCGAGGTTCTTATGCCATCATGCAAATTCCAGGTTGGCCAGGAAGTTCATGTCGCCCAGCAGCATTGCGACCTCTGCCGCAAGCTGGAAGGATGCCTGAAGCATCCTCTTATCGTGCAGTCCATTATCCCTACGATGATCGCGGGTTTGCTTATCGTGTTAAGCGACGCTACGGGATCTCACTATGAAGTTTCCGAGTCCTGTCTGTGCACCGACCCCGCGGGCCACTCTTCGAGCCCGTGCGTGTATTGCGGGCAGGCAGCTGCGTAACCCGCTTAGCCCAGTTCCCCACAGCCCTGCTAGATGACGTATTTCCCCGCCTCCATCACCCGTGCGGCGATCTGCTGCTTGAGCGCGATGGTATGGAAGGGGTCGTGCTTCAGCAGGCGGCGCAGAATTGCCATTTGCATGCGCAGCATGTCGCCTTCCGCTACCGCGGCGATCACCTTTCTGGCGGAAACGTCTACTCGCGGCATGGCCTCCGCCACGTAGAGCCTGCGCCATGGCAATGGCCATGGCTGCGACGGTTTCTCCGGAAAGGCGCGGCAATTTTTCGTGCCCGCAGGATGGAAGACTCCATCACGAACACCTCGATGATCATGTCCGCCAGCGCGCCCATGATCTCCTGCTGGTCGACCAGAGCCTGCACATATTTCTGCGAGGCCGCGCCTGCCGTGAACAGCGCTACTTTTTTGGCATTGCTCAGGATGGCCGCTCGGCCGCCAGTGGGCCCTCCGCAGTTTCTCCCAGAGCCCGGCCCGGCAAGTACGTCATCCATCACCCTCTGAATGGCGGGCATCAGCGGCAATTGGCCGGACATCGCGCGCTTGAGCAGCCATCCTGTGATGATCAGCCGGTTGATTTCGTTCGTGCCCTCGAAGATGCGGTTGACGCGCGAATCGCGGTAGGCGCGCTCCGCCGGATACTCCTCTCACGAATCCGTAGCCGCCGAAGATCTGGACCGTGTGGTCGACAACGCGGTCCAGCATCTCCGATCCCCAGCACCTTGGCGATGGAGCACTCCACTGCGTACTCCTCAATCCTGTGGCGAATCTGCCGGGCGGCCTCGTCGGCTGTTCTTGTCGATGTCCGCCAGCGCGCATCCATCATGCCCACCGTGCGGTAGACCACGCTTTCCCCGGCGAACACTCCCACGGCAATGTCCGCCAGCTTGGCCTGCACCAGCCCGAAGTCCGCAATGGTCTTGCCGAATGCTTTGCGCTGCCTGGCATATGCGATGGCGTGGGAGAGGGAATTGCGCGCCGCCGCCCACGCACCCCGCGCCCAGCTTGAAGCGGCCCACGTTCAGAATGTTGAAGGCGATCACGTGTCCCCGGCCAATTTCGCCCAGAACATTTTCCGCCGGTACCTGGCAGTCGTTCAGAATCAGGGGGCAGGTGGACGACCCGTGGATGCCCATCTTGTGCTCTTCCGCCCCGACGGACAGCCCGGGCGAATTGCGATCCACGATGAACGCGGTGAACTTTTCGTCCGTCCACCTTGGCGAAGATGATGAACACGTCGGCAAAGCCGGCGTTGGTGATCCACATCTTCTCGCCGTTCAGGACGTAATGCTTGCCGTCCGCCGAGAGCACGGCCTTGGTGCGCGAATTCAGCGCGTCGGAACCCGAGCGTGCTCTCCGAGAGCGCGTAGGCGCCGACCCATTCGCCGGACGCCAGCTTCGGCAGGTACTTCTGCTTCTGCTGTTCGGTGCCGAAGTACACGATGGGCAGCGTGCCGATGCCCACGTGCCCGCCAAAGCTCACCGAAGAAGCTGCCCTGCTTGGCCAGGACGGTCGGCAACATGGCCGAGGAGACTTTGTCCATCTCCATGCCGCCGTACGCCTCGGGCACGTCCACCGAGGAGCAGCCCCAGTTCGCTGGCCTTGCGGATCAGTTCGCGCGTCAGCGCAAAGTCCTTCTGCTCGATGCGGTCGCTGGCGGGCACGATCTCGTTGAGCGCAAATTCCTCGGCGGTCTGCGCCACCTGCCGGTGCTCGTCGCGTGAAGTCCTCGGGCGTGAAGACGTCCTGCGGGCGGCGGTCTTCGATGAGAAAACTGCCCCCGGGACTTTTTTCGCGCTGACTGCTGTCGTTGCCATCCTGTAGGCGCTTAGCCTCGTTCAACTCCAGTCCTTTCAAATATTCCCGCCGCGCCCATGCCTCCGCCCACGCACATGGTCACCATCCCGTAGCGCGCCGTTTCTCCGCTTCAGCTCGCGCAACAGCGTTGCCGTGAGCTTGGCTCCGGTGCAGCCCAGCGGATGCCCCAGCGCCACCGCCCCGCCGTTGGGATTCACCTTCTCCGGGTCCAGCCCGGCTTCCTGAATCACCGCCAGCGACTGGCAGGCGAAGGCCTCGTTCAGTTCGATGACTTCGATCTGCGCCAGCGTCGAGTCCGGCCATCTTCAGCGCCTTGGGAATGGCGAACACCGGCCCCAGGCCCATTTCTTCGGGCTTATATCCCGCCGTGGCAAACGCCACGTAGCGCGCCAGCGGCTGGATGCCAGCTGCTTGGCCTTTTCGGTGGACATCACCACCGCCGCCGCCGCTCCGTCCGACATCTGCGAGGCATTGCCCGCCGTGACCGTGCCTTTGCACGTGAAATGCCGGTTTCAGTTGCGCCAGAGCTTCCAGCGAAGTGTCCGCGCGCGGACCTTCGTCGGTCTTGAAAATAATGTCCACGCGCTTGGGCTTGCTGCCGTTCGCAGTGGTAAAGCTGACCGGCACGGGCACGATCTCGTCGTCGAACTTGCCCGCTGCAATCGCCGCCAGCGCCTTCTGATGGGAGCGTAGCGAGAATTCGTCCGCCTGCTCGCGGGTGATTCCGAATCGCTTTGCCAGATTTTCGGCGGTCAGGCCCATGGAGAGATAAGCGTCCGGATAGTGATCCACCAGCCAGGGATTCGCCGAGAGCTTGTGCCCGCCCATGGGAATCATGGTCATGGACTCCAGCCCTCCGGCGACGATCACCTCCGCGCCGCCGGCCATGATGCGCTCCGCCGCCATGGCGATCGCCTGCAGGCCGGAGGAGCAGAAGCGGTTGATGGTCATGGCCGAGATTTCGACCGGCAGCCCGGCGCGCAGGGAAGCGATCCGCGCCACGTTCATCCCCTGCTCGGCTTCGGGCATGGCGCAGCCCATGATTACGTCTTCAATCTCGCGCTACGTCCAGTTGCGGAATCCGGTCCAAGGCTGCCCGGATGGCCACCGCGCCGCAGTTCATCCGGCCGGGTCGTCCGCAGCGTGCCCTTGAAGGCCTTTCCCACCGGCGTGCGAACGGAAGAGGCAATTACGACTTCACGCATTTCGACCTCCTTCTATCCAGCAGCCGACTTAGTCGCACGCGCAGAGACATTGGCTTCCTTTGTGCCCTTCGTGTCCTCTGTGGTAAATCCTTCCTAGTTTCTCAGAGTCTTCCCCGTCTTCAACGTGTACTGGATCCGTTCCTGCGTCTTCTTCTCTCCGCACAGCGATAGAAACGCCTCACGCTCAAGGTCCAGCAGATATTGTTCGCTCACCGGAGTCGCAGGGGAAACGTTACCTCCGCACAGCACTTCGGCGACTTTGTTACCGAGCTTCATCTCGTGCTCGCTGATATAGCCGCCCTGCCTCATTAGATGGACTCCGAGCCTTAAAGTCGCCAGGATGCTAGCAATACGATGAATCAGTAGGTTACCATAGC
>CAVTBJ010000008.1:0-85296 GCA_963732925.1 Terriglobia bacterium | reverse complement strand
CGGCCCCGCGCCGGGTGTTCGGTCTCATCGAAAAAAGCTTTCCCAAAACAGCCACTCGTTGGCGCTTTGACTGATTGAAATTGAATTTCGGCGGATGGCCCATTCGAGTCTGACACCAGTGGCGCAGGCCCGGTAGCGCAGGCATGGATGCCTGCGAGACGTAAGCCAGATTGCACTCGGCTTTCAGCCGCTGCGGTACTTCGGATGGAGCAGTTTCCGATCCTATGCTTATCGAGGCCGGAGCTGGTGAAGATGAACAGGCCTCTTCGCTCCCACCCTTCGAAAACCGCGAAGGATGGGGCACCCGGCTCCACAACCCGAAGGAACTCATTTCGAGTCTCGCCCAGTGCCCATCAAAGGCAATCGCCGGAAGCAACTGAATGTTATGAAGTGAAGATCGCGAACTCCGTGGTATCGCTTCAATCTGGCCGGCACGGTTCAGCAGTGTACATCGTCTTTTCCCACCCTTCGAAAGGCGCGAAGGGTGGGGCACCCACTTTCTCGTCTGCTACACAAGGGTGGGCCACCCGCCCAGAACCTTCCCTTGAAGGCGCGCGGCTTTCGCAATGGGCGGGTAAACGGGTTCTATCCGCTTCGTGAGATGCTCAGCCGCCGTTTCCTGCGACACCTCGATGCCCCATGCAAACCCGAAGCTGAAAGTTACAAGCGCAAACAGGCCGATAATAGAACACCGAAACGGTGCTGAACTCATGGCTATAAATTACCTTCAACTCTCTTCGTGATTGCAAGCCGAATCACAGATTCGAGACAGCAACGGATGCGCGTTGGTTGCGCTGACGCCCACCAAGTGAAATGCAATCGGATTTGGGAACGGCCCCGTTTCTGATTCTCCGGCCTGCCAATACGACACCGCACTTTTCAAAACGACCGCCAGCTTTCTAAGATGTTCTGGATCTTCTTTCGCGAGCGAATCCTCATTCAGAAGTAACACTAAGAATCCGCGTGTATCAAACCACGACAGATCTCGAAGAAGGTCTGAAAGACCGTCCCAATTACGCCCGAACCATGAGGGAAAATCAAATACCCGAGCAAATTCGTTCCATGTTCCATCAGGAGTTTTCAAGCGACTGCAATCTACTTTGAACACCGTCAAACCCAACTCTTGTGCGGCACTATTCAACTCCGCACACTCTTGCTCGTACCGGGCTGTAGAAACACCGTGTACAAAGCTAGTACTTGTCCCGAGATGCGTACTCCAGTTGTCGCCGGTTTTCATCGGATTCGAATGAAACTCCCGTAGTGATTCCACGTGTAGTAGGCCGCACCTGTAGCCTGATCAACAACCAATCTAGCCGCTCCTCGCCCGCCCCCTGCGCCGGGAACCGTGTATTCGCGGTAATTCCCCGGTGGCAATCGACCGTCAAGGTTGTTGAATATCTTGCCCTTTGTGGCACCTTGCTCAATCTGCTTGAGTACACCGCCGATTTGCCGTTGTGAGTTCGCTGCCTCCGCAGCACCTGAAAGTTCAAGCGTCTGTATCGTTCCGGTGCTAGAGCTAACTCCATTTACACCTTCGATAAATCCACCGACGAACTCCCCGGCTGCATAGCCAATCACACCGCCGGTCGCCGCGTACAAGGCATTTTTGCCGAACTCCTTCATCCCTGAATTGAACGTGTCGACGATCATTGCCGCTGCTGCGCGGTTAGCTTCAGGATCACCTGGCAGGTCTACATCGGTTTGTCTATACGTCCCTTTGAATTCGCCATCAACGTAAATCTTGCCGTCTTTCCAGACCTCGCCGCTAGCCTGAGCACTTTTCTGCCTGTCTGCAAATTCTGCATCACTGGGATCGCTGCAATTCTGGCCATGCTCATCGCACACGTGGTAGGACAACCCATCCGGATCAACATATAGCAATGGATTGTTTCGTGCGTATGCGTAGCCGTTCCAACTCTGTGGATCAAGTACGCTCGCCCCGGCACCTTCAGGATCCGGAGAAGTGAAGCGCCCCATGTTGGAGGCGTTGTACCTAGCTCCGAAGTAATCGAGGCCGGTTTCGGAATCGCGTTCTTTGCCGGTGAACTTGGGTTGCACTTTATCGCCTCAATAGAGACGCACTAATCGAGAGCAAGTCCGATAATGAACAACGCTATCGATAACAAGGCTGCAACAGACACAATCAGCCATCGCTTGCGACCAGAAATGCTGGCAATTGTCGCCAGTATCAAAGCAGCGAAAAGCTGAATAAACACCTGCTGTGGAAATATCCGGCCAAACACTCCCTTCGGGGATGGACCTAATACGGGCATCAGGACCAGCTGTACCCAGATCTCTGTAAACAAAGCAAAGCCGATCCAACCACACCAGCGGCTGACACCATGAGGCAGCGATTCACTCATTTTCCCGCCTCCTGAATGTGCTCGGATATCCCGAGTCCAATCGGAAAGTGTTCGCCAAAATGCATGTCTCCTTGTGCCTGCGGGACGGAAAGCCTTGGTTGCAGATTGATTTGATATAAGTTGAAATGAGCGGAATTTGCTCCAAAGAACCCGTGACCAAGGGTCCGGTATTCGTCCATTCCGGCATTAAAGCCAACACCATGCATATTCCAAAACCCAGCATTCTCCAGAGCGGCCTCTGCTTGGCTAAGGCTTCCTCCGAATTTGAATGTTCCCGCTTCGGTCTGGTTCGCCTCTAGTTTGCTATTCGTGAGCGTAAATTCAAAGCCGGAGAGTGCTCCCCCATTGGCCCAGCCAGCATCCTGGAATGTGTTCTGCGGAGTGCCGTTCACGAACACACCCGTTGAGGATATTTGTCCCCCATTATTGGAGAACTGCACGCCGCTGCCGTTCACACTGGCCGTGTAGGGTCCGGTGCCGGTAGTCAGGTCTACGAGTTTGCCACTGCCATTGGGGTTGTTTCCGATCCGCGTGGCAATGAAAATTCCATTTCTCAAGATACCTTGCACCGACGCTGTTTGCGCATTGCCTTTGTTGTCATATCCTACTGTTTCCTTGTTACAACTCATGCTGAAGTCATTTTTGTACGGGCACTGGAGATACGAGTCCAAGCCCGTCGGATCATTGAGAGTAGTCGGAGTATTTAACGCGTAAACGTACTTGTTCAGCGATCTGCGGATTTTCAAGGTGTCCACCCAGCGGATCCGGGGTCATGAACCTGCCCATCGTAGATGCATAGTGGCGTGCGCCGAAGTAGTCGAGGCCGGATTCGGAGTCGCGTTCTTTGGCGGTGAACTTGTAGTGGTTGGTGGTGGACTGCGGATTGATCTCGTAGCCGAACGGCAGGTACGTGGCCGACCAGGTCACCGCTCCGCTGGCGTCGGTGATCATGCGCGCCGAGCCCAAGTGGTCGCCGTGGTAGTACTCGGTACCAGCACTAAGGAATCCGTCATCGAATCGCGCTACCGATGGGCCGCTCGCTAGATAGACTTCGCAGTACAACCGCACATACGCCACACCGGAGGGAACCGTATACGTCTCGTCCTGCAACTGCCAGCTCCCGGCAGAAGGATTGAACGAGCCGGGATACGCAACCGGCGTTTGGCTTGAATCGTAAGCGGCTAATTTCCACTCGGCATAGCCGTCTCCCGATTCCCGATACACCCATCCGCCAAAGTGCAGCACTTCTCCCGGTTGCACCGCGATCAGCTTTAAGTAGAGGGCAACCACCTGCGCGCCTGAAGTGGAATGCTCCAGATACTGGCTGCCACTATGCGCCTTGGCGGCATCCGTGATCACTGTACCGCCCCACACCCAATTGTCTATGCCAGATTCAAAACCAGGGTTGTCCAGCTCGCCACCGGCCTTGGCAATGCGCTCTGATCCTCGGTAGATGTAATCTGCCCAGTTGCCGGTAGGGCTGCCCGCCGTGCCCGTCTGTTCAGCAATAACCTTCCCGTTAAAATAGATATACTCAGTCCAGTCGCCGCCCACGTCTTTGCGGATACGGTTGCCGTTGCCGTCGTAGGTGTAAATGGCGGCATTCGTGTTCACAGTTTGCAGACGGTTTTCAGCATCATACGCATACTGGCGAAAGCTGTCGTTCGTCAGGTTGCCTGCCGCATCGTAAGTGTAGCCAGCGGCGGAAATGCGGTTGTTCTGGTCGAAGTTCTGCGAGAACGCAATCGTTCCAGACTGCTTCGTGTTTCCCCAGGCATCAATGGAGAACGTCTGCGACCAGGCATCGGGGCCAGAGGGCGCGCTACTCGCCGCCGTCGTTAGCCGGTTCAGTTTATCGTAATCGTAAGTCTGCGTGCGGCCGGAATTCAGCAAATCGTTAATCGCCCGGCCGGCCCCTATTCTTTTCAATATTCTGATTGAACTCTCCTGAACTTATTTTGCGGACCTTTGTCCGCAGCCCTCTGATTCCAAAGATTCGCGACTGGGAGGGGGGTACGCCCTCATCCGGTCTGCTGAACACCCACCTGCTATCCTGCTGCGGAACCCTCGAGCCAACACCATGGAAATCAAAACCGTAGCTGTGATCGGAGCCGGAACCATGGGCAGCGGCATTGCCCAGGTTTTTGCCCGTAATGGAATTCGAGTGCTGCTCCGCGATGTAGAGCAGGACCTCCTGAACCGCGCCATTCACAACATTTCCGCCAGCCTGGAGCGTGAGGTCAGCAAGCAGAAACTCACTCCCGAGCAGCGCGACCAGGCGCTGCAACTCATCGAACCGGGGGAGGGCCGCGCCGAGCTGTCACTTGCCGACTTTGCCATCGAAGCGACCACCGAAAAATTTGCCGTCAAAGCCGAGGTGTTCCGCAACCTTGAATCTCTGGTTCGCCCGGAGGTCATCTTCGCCAGCAACACTTCCTCCATCTCCATCACCAAGCTGGCTGCTGCCACCTCCCGCCCGGGCCGCGTGATCGGCATGCACTTCTTTAATCCCGTGCCGGTGATGAAGCTGGTGGAAGTCATTCGCGGGCTCACTACCTCCGGCGAAACCCTGGCCACCGTCAAAGAGCTCGCTTCGCGACTGGGTAAAACCCCAGTGGAGGTGAACGACTATCCCGGATTCGTCTCCAACCGCGTGCTCATGCCTCTGCTCAATGAAGCCATGTTTGCCGTCATGGAGGGAGTCGCCACCCCCGAAGCCGTGGACGAAATCTTCAACCTGGGCATGAACCATCCCATGGGGCCGCTCACCCTCGCCGACTTCATCGGTCTGGATATCTGTCTCGATATCCTGCGCGTGCTGGAGAGCGGAGGCGATCCCAAGTACCGCCCCTGCCCGCTTCTGGTGAAGATGGTCGACGCCGGCTGGCTGGGCCGCAAAAGCGGGAAAGGCTTTTACAAGTACTGACCGCAGAGGCACTGAGGGCGCAGAGAAAACCAGGCTTTCTGCCTCTGCGCCTCTGTGGTGAGCCTCGAAAGCGAAGCTCGAAACAGGACTTCCTTTAGGGAACATACTCCGGCGAGACGCTTCCCCCCGCTCGCCAAAACGAATATCCAGACGGGGCATGTTCGCCAGTTCGAAGGTTGCGGAGGCCAGACGGATGCGGTTCTCCGAGCGGTCTACTTCTTTCAGCATGCGAGTAAACAGCTGGTCCTTCACCGAACGCCGGCGGCGATAGTCCACAATGTAGCGAGCGGTGAACTCAATCCAATTGTCATTGGCAACCAGAGTGACCATGGGCTCGATCCTGGCGGCTTCCAGGCGGTACTTGTTCACCGCTTTCTCCCACGCTGCCAGCGACTGCACGGCATAATCTCCGCAGACTTCCTGAACGACCTTCTCCAGGGTCTTTCTTGTGTACTCCCAGTCTGACCCGTAGCGTACCGGTAACTTGATTTCGTCCCAAAGGAACGGGAAATCCGCAGAGTAGTTGAACACCGGCTCCTTGAAAACGAAGCTGTTAGCAATGCGGACAATCCTGCCGTTATAGAGATCTCCATCCACCCACTGTCCCACTTCCATCAACGTGGTGCGAAGAATGCCAATGTCGATGACGTCGCCCTTGATGCCGCCCAGTTGCACCCGGTCGCCGGGCGAAAAAAAGTTGCCCACCGAGATCGCGACCCAGCCGGCAACGCTGGCAATGACCTCCTGCAAGGCAAAGGCGATGCCTGCACCGGCAATGCCAAATGCCACCGTGAAGCTGGCCAGCCGGTCGCTGAAAATCGCTCCCAGCATGAGCAGAGCCAGAAAGTAGGTGACAAAGGTGATGAATTTCCGGACCCGGTAACGTGTGTCAACTCCGCCGAAGTAGTGGCTAATGGAGCGTTGCGCGAAACGGCTGAGCGCGAAGAGAATCAGTAGTCCGATCAGAGCGGCGATCAACTTGCCCACCGTCGGATCCAACAACCACCGCCGAATCTGCTCCTCCATGACGCCTCCGCCACTGCTGTGAGCTGTCGTCGCTGTCCTATGTTGTGCTGCACCCATTCTAAGCACGCGTCAGGAGAAAACATCCACTGAAGTTAACTCATTAGCCACTCCCATACGTGGGCAACTTCCCGTACTCTGCCTTCATGGCAGTAACCCTGACGGTGCTGGCGAGTGGAAGCAAGGGAAACTGCTCTCTGCTCTCCTCCTCTCGCACGCGCATTCTGGTGGATGCCGGAATTTCCTGCCGCGAGACTTTGCGGCGCATCGCCAGTGCCGGAGGCGAGGCGCCACCGGTCGATGCCATTCTCGTCAGTCACGAGCATTCCGACCACGTTGCCGGACTGTACCAACTGGCGCGCAAGTTGAAAGCAACGGTCTACCTGACGGGAGCGACCCACGTCGCCTGGGAGCGGCAGAACCGTTCCAGCGGCAAGATTGAGCTTGCCCGGGTGGAGCACTTTGCCGCGGGCAAGCGCTTTGCCGTCGGCGATATTGAAGTCCTTCCTTTCACCACGCCGCATGATGCTGCCGATCCAGTGGCTTTCACCTTCGAATGTGAGGGCGTCAAGATTGGCATTGCCACCGATCTGGGATACATGCCCGCCAGCATCGTCCAGCACCTTCGTGGATGCGATGGGCTGGTGCTGGAATCCAATCACGACCTGGAAATGCTGCGCTCCGGTCCCTATCCGTGGATGGTGAAGCAGCGCGTTCTGAGCCGTGTGGGGCATCTCTCCAATGACTCACTCGCGCAATTCTTCCGCAGCGACTATGATGGGAGTGCGGCGTTTCTGGTGTTGGCGCATCTCTCCGAACACAACAACCACCCGGAAATTGCGCGCCGGGAGGCGGAGCAGGCATTAGGCCAGCGGCAGGATCTGTTGCGGAACCGTTTGTTGCTGGCCTCGCAAGATGCGCCTCTGGAGGCCATCCGGCTGTAGGAGGTGGGCGCTTTCGGAGCGCGCACCGTTCGGCAATCATGAGTCAGTGTGTAGATCGGGTTGTTGGGGGCATTCTCGCCAGTTGGAGATATGACATTTCCGGCATCGTGCCGGAGATGCGCGCCGACTATGAACGCCACTTCGAGGAATGTGAGCACTGCCGTTCCCGCCGCCGCCTGCACCGCACCATCGATATCGGTTTGATGGCGCTCTCCGCCTGTTCCGCCGTGTTGTTCCTCTTTGCCTTCGGGGCCATCCACTACTTCCGTCCCCGGCATGCTCTGCTGCTGGAGGTCATCGCCTTAGCGGGCTTCGCCCTCTCGGCGCTGCTCTGGCTGGTGGTTGCCGTGGTGACTCCCGCGCCCATGGTCGTCGCCGACGCCGCCCGCCTGGGCGCTCGCCGCGTGCACGACCGCCTGCCGCCGGAAATTCGCGAGCGCATTCCGGAAGAGCTTCGCGTCAAAATTTCCGGCCAGTCCTGACCAATAACGTCCCCCAGCCAGGAAACCGGAAAAGATAAAAGATAAGGAAGCGTGGGGAACGCGTCAGCCGGTTTCCAGGGCGCCGACGAGGCTGGCAATGTGCTCTACGCGGTGTTGCAGGCACCAGGTTTCCAGCTCATCTACGATTTTTTCCGTGGCGCACGGGTCCCAGAAATTTGCCGTGCCTACCTGGACGGCGGCGGCGCCGGCAAGCAGGAATTCCACCACATCGGACGCTCCCGAAATGCCTCCGATGCCGATCACAGGAATCTCCACCGCGTGCGCGGCTTCGTATACCATGCGCAAGGCGATGGGCTTGATCGCCGGTCCGGAAAGGCCGCCGAAAAGGTTGGAAAGGCGGGGCCGCCGGGTTTCGGGATCAATCGCCATGCCAACGAAGGTGTTGGCCACGCAGAGCGCATCCGCGCCCGCATCGGCCGCCCGCCGCGCCATGCGCGGAATGGAGGTTACGTTGGGAGAGAGCTTCACCAGCAACGGCCGCCGCGCCAGCTTCTTGCAGGGAGCCACCACCTCTTCCAGCAGCAGGGGATCGCTGCCAAAGCTGATGCCCCCTGCCTTGGTGTTGGGACAGGAAACATTCAGTTCGTAGGCCGCGATTCCTTCTCCATCATTCAGGATGCGGATGGTTTCCAGATAATCCTCCCGGGTATAGCCGAACACATTGGCGAACACGACCAGGGGGCCTTCGCGGCGAAGCTGGGGGAGTTTTTCCTCGAGAAAAGCTCGTGCTCCGATATTTTGCAGCCCAATGGAGTTCAGCATTCCGGCGGCAGTTTCAAACAGCCGCGGAGGCGGATTTCCCGCCATGGGCTCACGGGAAAGGCCCTTGACCACGAAGCCGCCCAACTTGCGCAGGTTTACGATGTCTTCGAATTCCACTCCGTAGCCGAAGGTTCCGCTGGCGGCAATTACCGGATTTCTGAGCTCGATGCCGGCAAAGCGAATGGACAAATCCGGGGGGGCGGTGGCCGCACGTTTGCCGGTCCTGCCATCCGTCATGGTCTGGCTCCTGAGGCCTGCCCCTGGGGGGTGGCTCGGGACGCCAGGGCTTCCGTCAGCACCCGGCCCTGGGCCGCCGCCGGAGGATTGATGCCCAGCAGCGACGCCAGGGTTACGGCCAGATCCACAGGTTCCACGGCGGTGCGGTATTGTCCTGGCCGGAACGGCAATCCAAACAGCAGCAGGGGAACGTGACGGTCATAAGCGAAGGGGGAACCGTGCGTCGCCTGCTTGCCGGCGACCTGAAAAGGCAGAGGCACTCCCAGCACATACCAGCCGGAGTGCGGAGAATAGCTGTTCAGGTACTCCTGGCCCAGAGCGCCCGGGGGCACGTCGCCATGCGCCAGTTGGTGCTTGGTGAAGTAGCTCTTCATGCCCAGGCGCACCATGGCTTCGCCCGCGGCGCTCTCGGCCTCCGCTTCCTTCATTTTTAAAGGAGCGAAGGCATCGCTTGCCAGGAATACACGAGGCCAGTCGACCTGCGCCACATAGTCAGCCTTCACGCCCAGGCGAGTACTCAAATCTGCGTTCAACTCCGCCCGCACCCGGTCATTGCTTCGGCTCATGGCCGGCAGGCGCATCTTCGCTGCTTCGGCGGGAGCCCGAAATACCCCGTGGTCCGCGGAGAGCGCAATCCAGACGTTGGCCAGTCCCAACTGGCGTCCGAGAAATCCGAAGAAGTCGCTCAGTTGGCGATCCAGCTCCAGGAAGAGCTGGTGCTGTTGCGGCGAATCCGGTCCGACGCGATGACCCAGGATATCGGTCGAGGAAATACTGATCACCAGCAAGTCCGTGGTGGGACCGCTTCCCAGCTTTTCGTTGGTGATAAGGTCGCGCGCGAACTGGAACTGGTATTCGACGGCGAAGGGTGTTGCGCCGACAACATCAAACCAATGGCTCTGTGGATTTTGCGTCGTGGTCCGCAGGACCTCGCTGGAATCGTCCTTCCACTCCCGGTTCCAATACTTTTCCGCGGGCTTCCGGGCGTTGAGGCTTTCGACCCAGTCCGGCAGCTTTTTGGCATAAAAGGTGGAAGTGACCCACTGGCCGCTGGCGGGGTCGATCCAGTAGGCGCCATCAGCGGCAAAGCCGGCGGTGAACACCGCCGCGCGGTCTTTGAGGGACGTGGTAAAGACGCGCGAGCGCCCCTGGGTGTCCAGTTTCAGTTCGTCGCCCAGGGTGTCTGTGAGCAGGTTGTGGGGAGACGCGCTGGGGCCGCCACCGCTGATGCCGACAACGGAAGTCGTATCGTCGGCCACCGCTGCCACCATCTTCTTTTTTTCAGGATCCCACCATTCATTGCTCAAAATGCCGTGTCCACTGGTGTAGCTGCCTGTGAGCAGGGTAGCGTGACCGGGAGCAGTGACGGTATTGGCGTAATCGTAGAAACAGTTCAGGAAGTCGGCGCCCCGGTCGGTGAGCAGTCGAAAACCGTTGGGCCCAAACCCGGAGTGCCAGCGCTCGAGGTAGTCGGCGCGCATCTGGTCCACCACGATGACGACCACCAGTTTCGGCTGTGCGTCATAGGCGCTGCCCAGGGCGGGAACCACCGCCGCCATGCAAAGCAAAATGACACCAAGGAGCCTGGATGTGCGGGATTTCATTGCAGGGTAGTTTACAGCCTGCGACGGCATCGCCAAACATCGTGCCAGCAAGAAGCAGCGGCAGGAAGCAAAAAGCTAACCAGCCCAGGCGGGCTTCAGCCAGGGGTGAAGTTTCGCTCTAGCCGCTGTTTCCTGTAGATTAACTTTCTTATGCTCGACCTCAACTATGTTCGCGACCACCTCGCGGTGGTGGAGGAAAAACTGCGCCGCCGCGGCATGGACCCGGCGGAAGTCATGCAGGATTTTCATCAGGTGGATGCGCACCGCCGCCAAGCCATCACGCGCGCTGAAACTCTGAAGGCGCAGCGCAACCGGGCTTCCGAAGAAATTGCCCGGCTGAAAAAAGAGAGGCGGGACGCCGAGTCGCTGATTGCGGAAAGCAAGCAGCTCCGCGAACAGATTCAGCAGCAGGAGTCCGCCGCCGCTGAGGCCGAGAGCGACCTGCGGCACTTGCTGGAGAGCATTCCCAACCTTCCTCATGACAGCGTTCCCGTTGGGACCACCGCCGAGGACAACGTGGAAGTACGCCGCTGGGGCCAGCCTCCGCAATTCGATTTCACGCCCCGGCCGCACTGGGAACTGGGCGAGCAGTTGGGGATTCTCGATTTCGAGCGCGCCGCCAAAATTTCCGGTGCGCGCTTTGCCGTCTACATGGAAATGGGAGCGCGCCTGGAGCGGGCCCTGGCCAATTTCATGCTCGATCTCCACACCCGCGAACACGGCTATACCGAGGTGCTGCCTCCGTTCCTGGTACGCCGAGGCGCTTTACGGCACCGGGCAACTTCCCAAGTTCGAGGCGGATCTGTTCCGCGTGCCGCACGGAGACAAGAATCTCTATCTGATTCCCACGGCAGAAGTTCCCGTCACCAATCTCTATCGCGAAGAGATCCTGGACGGCAGCCGCCTCCCGATCTCCTCACGGCCTGGACCCCCTGCTTCCGCAGCGAAGCCGGGTCGTATGGCAAAGACACGCGTGGCTTTATCCGGCAGCACCAGTTCCAGAAGGTGGAGCTGGTGAAGTTCGCCCTTCCGGAGAATTCTTACGAGGATCTGGAGCAGCTGACCCACGACGCCGAAACGATGTTGCAGCGCCTGGGACTGCATTACCGGGTGGTGGCGCTGTGCACCGGCGACATGGGATTTTCCTCGGCCAAGACCTACGATCTGGAAGTCTGGCTGCCGGGGCAGCAGTAGTTCAGCGAAATTTCTTCCTGCTCGAACTTTGAGGGGTTTCAGGCGCGGCGCGCCAACATTCGCTTCCGTCCCGAAGGCAAGGGCAAAACCGACTATGTGCACACCCTGAACGGCAGCGGGCTGGCAGTCGGACGCACCTGGCTGGCCATTCTGGAGAACTACCAGCAGCCCGATGGCAGCATTCGGGTTCCGGAGGCCTTGCAGCCCTACATGGGAGTGGACCAGATCACCGCGCGCAAGCCGTAATTGCGGAATTGCCAACTTCCGTCCAAAAAAAATACACTAGTGCCCGCGAAGGGGGCGTCGCCACCCGTTCTGTGAAGCGGGCGGGCGCGCAGCGTATCCGGCAGCCTTATGAAGCGAATTTGGAAGACCATTCACGGGTACATCTTCTGGAGCTACGAGCGGGGCAGCCTCCAGTACGACGTGATGGTGACCCTGATTCTGGTCTTTATTTTCGTTGGACCCTACTTCATCAACTTTAAAGATGCGCCTCTGCCGCAGCTTCCGCATCAAATCGGGGTAGTGGTTCACCCCGACGGGGATAGCGGCTTCTATTACGAGATCGACGCAGCCGCGGTGCACGGCACCGGCGATTCCGAGATCCGAAGGGATCTGCTGCGGGTGATTGAACCCATCGCCGGCGAGGTGGAAATTGCCGGCTATAACCTGATACGCGACCCGCATGGAGACGTGACCGGCTACCGGGTTCACGTCTATCGGTAAGTATGCATTGGCTCACCCCAACCCTCCGGGACAGGAATCCGCGCTCTGCGATGAAACGTCTGCTGCTGATGCTAGTGGTTGCCGTGCTGTTGCCGCTGAGCGCTGGGGCTCAGCTGGCCCCGGGCGGCCCGGAGCTGGAGCGCGTGCTGGATACCATGGATCGCGCGGCGGACAGCTTTCACAACGTGCAGGCAGATTTTGTCTGGGACCAGTTCCAGAAGGTGGTCAACGAGACCGATACCCAGAAGGGCACGATCTATTTCCGCCGTCGAAATAAGAATGTGGAGATGGCGGCGGACATTCGAGAGCCCGACCGCAAGAAAGTCCTCTTTACCGACGACAAGGTGCGACTGTACCAGCCCAAGATCGACCGCGTGACCGAATATAGCGCGAGCAAGAACCGGCAGGAGTTCGAGAGTTTTCTGGTGCTGGGCTTTGGCGGCCGCGGGCACGATCTGGCCAACAGCTTCGAGGTGAGCTATGAAGGTTCCGAGCAGGTCGAAGGGCGGCCGACGGCCAAGTTGCTTCTGATTCCCAAATCGGACCGCGTTCGCGGCATGTTTGAAAAGATTTATCTCTGGATTGACACCAGCCGCGGAGTGTCCGTTCAGCAGCAGTTTCTGGAGCCTTCCGGCGATTACCGGCTGTCCAAGTACTCAAATATCAAGATGAATACCAACATCCCGGAGAGTACGTTCAAGCTGCAGACCACGGGCAAGACGCAGGTGGTCCGGCCGTAGGGATGTTTTGAGGATGCGTCTTTTTTCCCCGGCCTGCCTTGGGAGACAGGGAAGGCGAGTAGTCGTTTCCCGACATGAATCGGGCTTTGCCGGGGGACGGTTTTTGTGGAATTGCGTACTGGCGGCGCGTATACTGCGGCCCAGTTGTTCGGATGCGACGAGCGCCCTTCGTCCGCGGGCAACACTCCGGTTCCGGCAAGCGTCCAATAGGCCGTCGCAGCCAATTCGTTTCCCGAGTTGATTATGGCTAAGGTTTTTACCCTTCCGGTTCCGCCGAATCCTGCTCGCCGCAAGCGGGAGAGAAGTTCCGACGTCCGCTATCTTGATGGCCAGCGCCTGATTGTGCAGGCGATTCAATACTTAAGCAAGACGGGCCCGGATGCGAACCGTGCCGCCATCGAGTTGCTTTCCGAGCACTTTCGTACGCGCTTCCGCATGAGCGATCATCCCGAACCGGTTCAGGAAATCAGCCCAATCCAATAGCACCGCCGCCAAATTCAAGCGATTGGCAAAATCAGCCGTGAGGGTTCCCTCACATATTTGGTTGGGACCGGGCGCTTGTGGCGACGACTTTCCAGGCTCACGCCGGGGCGTATAATCGCCTTGTAAGCCAATGATTTTGAAAGTTTCTTTGATTGGAAGGACGTTCTCGTGAGCCATTCCCATTCCCCCCACGGTCAACCTCAACAGTCCGCCGGTCCGCAGCCCCTGCCGGGCGTGGATTCCATTGTTGCCATCGGTTCCGGCAAAGGTGGGGTGGGCAAAACCACGATTGCGGTCAACCTGGCTCTGTCGCTGGCCAGACTGGGGCACAAGGTTGGGCTGCTGGATGCCGACGTCTATGGTCCGAACGTCCCCTTGATGCTCAATGCCACCGACACGCCGCGCCTGCTGCCGGACAACCGCATTGAGCCTCTTCAGGTTCACGGAATCAAGGTAATTTCCGTTGGCTTGCTCAACCCAGGCGACAAGCCGCTCATCTGGCGCGGTCCCATGCTGCACCAGATGATGCGCGAGTTTCTGCAGCGTGTAGAGTGGGGAGAACTGGACTACCTGATCGTGGATCTGCCTCCCGGAACGGGAGACGTGGCCATCTCTCTGATCCAGACGGTTCCCATCAGCGGCGCCGTGGTAGTCACCACTCCCAGTGATGTCTCCCTGCAGGACGCCCGCAAGGCGATCGGGATGTTCCGCCAGGTCAAGGTGGAGATCGTCGGGCTGGTCGAGAATATGAGCCACTTCGTCTGCCCGCACTGCCACCAGGAGATCGACGTGTTTTCCAAGGGTGGAGGCGCGAAAATGGCCCGGCAGTTCGGTCTTTCATTCCTGGGACAGGTGGAACTCGATCCCGACATCCGCAAAGGCGGAGACAGCGGCAGCCCGGTCGTTCTGCAGGGAGAGGATTCCCCCCACGCCCATTCCCTCTATGGTTTTGCCCGGCGAGTGATCGAACGGGTCCAGCAAATCCGCAGCGCGGAATCAGAGCCCGTGATTCAGATACGGTGATTCCGCCGGTCCCCGCCCCTCAGATTGTCTTAGCAGTCTCAGCCCTGCAGTGCTAACCTTGACAGCCTCTCAGCGGGTTTCTAGAATTAAGGTGGGAGCTGGTCCAAGAATCTATTTCTAAGTTTTTGCATCTAAAGATACTTAGATGGAAGACGCTTATGGAAGGACTTGGGCAGATGCCTCCGGTGCGGGTATGCAACCAGACCCTATTGGCCGTCGCGAACACGAGATCCTGACCGCCATCGTGGAAAGCTACATTGCTACGGGAGATCCGGTGGGGTCGCGGACGCTGGTGCGCTCCAACAGCGAGGGGCTGAGTGCGGCCACGATTCGCAATGTGATGTCTGACCTGGCTGATGGCGGGTATCTCGAGCAGCCGCATACCTCGGCGGGGCGAATTCCAACTGTGGAAGCCTATCGCTACTACGTCGAACAGCTCACCGGAAAAGCAAGCCTGACACCGGAAACCCAGGGCGCCATCGACGAGGTTCTGCAGGGAGTGACCGACGTTCAGGAATTCATGGAGCGAACTTCGCGCGTGCTGTCGGTGGTTTCTCATCACGTGGGAGTTGCCGTCGCAGGGGGCGTGAAGCGGAGCGCACTCGAGCATGTGCACTTTTCACGTCTGGGAGACCAGAAGGTTCTGGCGGTGGTAGTGACCCGCTCGGGTATCGTCCGCGACCGTGTTCTGCGCATGAAGGTTCCTCTGAGTGACCTGGAGCTGGAGACAGCGGCGCGTTATATCAACGAAAATTTCCGCGGTTGGGCCCTGGAGGCACTGCACGCGGAACTGGAGCGGCGCATCCAACAGGAGCGCAGCGAATGCGACCAGCTGATGCGTTCGCTGGAACAGCTTTATCGTGAAGGGGCGCTGGCCGATGATGGAGCGCTGCTGAACGTCTACATGGAAGGCGCGGCCAATCTGGTAGCCAGCGAGGACGACCGAGAGCGGCTGCAGCAGCTGCTCAAGACGCTGGAGGCCAAGCAGAAGGTGGTCGACCTGCTTTCGGCTTATCTCGATGTGAAGCAGGAAGCCGTACGGGTGGTGATTGGCCTGGAAGAGGCGACTCCGTATTTGAGGAATTTTGTTCTGATTGGCGCTCCGGCGCGTGCGGGCAGCGAGGTAATGGGATCGCTGGCGGTGATCGGCCCGACCCGGATTGACTATGAGCACACCATCACCGCGGTTTCCTACATCGCCCGGCTTTTCGACAAGGTGCTGAACGAGTCCTAAGCCGCGAGCAACGATCCGGAAGGTTTGTGGAACAGGTTTATACCCATGGAAGACAACGGCAAAAGCAATTTTGAACCGCAGGCGCTGGACGTGGAGCATGAACTTCCAGCCGGCGACGACGCCAGCCCGGAACTGGAGCGGCTGAAGGCGGAGCGGGATACGCTCTATGACCGCCTGGCGCGCCTACAGGCTGAGTTCGATAACTACCGCAAGCGGCAGTGGCGGGAGCAGCAGGAGTATCGCGATTACGCCCTGGTGGATGCCCTGAAGTCGCTGCTGCCTATTCTGGACAGCTTCGAGCGGGCGCTGGCCCATGACGGCGGAGGCGGAGAGTTCCGCGCCGGGATCGAATTGATCCACCGCCAACTTCAGGACACGCTGGCCAAGCTGGGTGTTACATCGATTCCAGCCGAGGGCCAGCACTTCGATCCCAACCTTCACCAAGCGGTGCAGATGGTGGAGACCACGGCAGCCAAAGACAATCACGTGATCGAGGAACTGCAGCGCGGCTACAAGATCAAAGAGCGTCTGCTGCGGCCCGCCATGGTGCGTGTCGCCCGCAATCCCGGCAAGTAGCTCCCGGCAAGTTCCTGAATTCCGAAGTTACAGCAGAGGAACATCCTGGTTAATAACGGCAAACGCGATTATTACGAAGTTCTGGGTATAACCCGTACGGTCTCGGAACAGGAGATCAAGACGGCCTACCGCAGGCTGGCGATTCAATACCACCCCGACAAGAACTCTCACAAGGGCGACTCCGACCGTGCTGAAGCCGAAGAGCGGTTCAAGGAGATCGGGGAAGCCTACGCCGTGTTGAGCGACGTGGAGAAGCGCGCCGCCTACGACCGCTATGGACATGCCGGCGTGGGCTCCGCGGGGGCGGGCAATGTCGCGGTCGATCCTTTCGATCTGTTCCAGCAGATATTCAGCGGCTTCGGCGGCGGCGTGGGTTTCGAAGACCTGTTCGGCGGCGGCGGGCGGAGAGCCAGCGCCGCCCAAAGGGGCGCCGATCTGCGCCAGGACCTTTCCCTGGAATTCGAAGAGGCGGTCTTCGGGGTAACCAAGAAGGTGGCCATCCGGCGGCACGAAGCCTGCGAGACGTGCCACGGGTCCGGGGTGGCTCCGGGCAAGAGCGCCACCACCTGCCGCACCTGCGGGGGCCGTGGCCAGATCCGGATGCAGCAAGGTTTCTTCACCATTGCCCGTACCTGCACCACCTGTCACGGCAGCGGCTCGGTAGTGACCGATCCCTGTCCCAACTGCAAGGCCAGCGGTCGCGAACTGCACGATCGCAACATCGAGGTCAAAGTTCCGGCGGGGGTGGAGGATGGAACGCGCATCCGCTATTCCGGCGAGGGCCAGGCGGGCGCGCACGGTGGACCGGCGGGGGACCTGTACATTGTGCTTCACGTGGCGGAGCATCCGTTTTTCGAGCGCGATGGCAAGAATCTGCACTGCGTGCTGCCGGTCTCGATTTCCCAGGCGGCGTTGGGTGCGGAGATTGAAATTCCTACCTTGGAAGAGCCCTACAGCCTCAAAGTTCCGGAAGGCACGCAGAGCGGCACGGTGATGCGCATCCGGCACAAAGGCGTTCCCTCGCTGAACGGCCGGGGCCGGGGCGACCTGATGGTGGAAGTGCGGGTGCAAGTTCCCACCAAGCTGAGCAAGCGCCAGCGCGAGCTTCTGGAAGAGCTGGCAGCGGTGAGCGGCGACCACAACAAGACCGACGCCAAGGGACTGCTGGACAAAGTCAAAGAGATGCTGGGCACCAGCTAGCGGATCATGACCCGCCGCCGCTGGATCGCCGACGAAGTAGCCGGCAATCGCGCCGCGCTGACCGGCGGCCATGCCGCGCACCTTGCGCGTGTGCTGCGCGCCCGCATCGGCCAGGAGTTCGAGATTTCCGGTGGTGACTGGGTCCGTCTGGGACGAATCACTTCGGTTTCCGATGGCCGCGTGGAATTCGAATTGGGGGAAGAAGTCCCCCGGCCTGCCACGCGTCCCATCGTCCTTCTGCTTTCCATCTTCAAGTTCGATCGCATGGAGTGGGCCATCGAAAAGGCCACGGAACTGGGAGTGGCGCGTCTGCTTCCGGTTGCTGCCCGGCGCAGCGACGCCCGGCTGGTCGCGGCGGCGCAGAAGCGCGTGGAACGCTGGCGTCGCATTGCCTTGCAGGCGGCGCAGCAGTCGCGCCAGGCGCGGCCGCCGGAGATTGCGGCTCCACAACCGATTGCCGAAGCTCTGCGGGAAGACTTTCCGGTTCGCATCGTGCTGGCGGAGACAGAGCGCGGGGTGACATTGAAACAGGCGCTGGAGAATCTGGCTTCCCGAGGTGAGATTGCCCTGGCGCTGGGTCCCGAAGGCGGTTGGACGGAGGAAGAGCTGGCCGCATTTGAAAAGCATGGCTGGCAGGCGGCCTCGCTGGGCGCGAACATCCTGCGGGAGGAGACGGCGGCAATTGCGGCGCTGGCGTTTTGCGCGTTGTTTTCCTGATCAGGGGCGAGGGCGTCCGCCGCCACGGTTGCAATTCGCAGACTCACCTTACTGTGGGATGAAGTGTTCTCCCGGTCCACCCGCCGCTGAGCAGTCTGTTGCGAAACTCGTGTCGTCCTTAACGGGACCGGCGAATCATTCCACTCGGACCCCGGCGAACTGTCGCGCCTGGCGCTAAATCGAATGCCCGGTGAGTGAGTTCCCGTGCCGCCAACCGTTGCTGCCGCGTCTCTCCTCCTGAAAATAATTTCCAATGCCAAATCAACAGCTCCGTCCTGCATAATCTCGGTACGCAATGGCAGTTCATCTTGAGGACGAGCAACAGCGCGCCATCGAGCACGTACACGGTCCTATGCTGGTGGTGGCCGGCGCGGGTACGGGGAAGACCACGGTGCTGGTGGAGCGTATCGCACGGCTCATCCGGAGCGGTGAGGCCCAGCCGGGGGAAATCCTGGCCGTGACCTACACCGAGAATGCCGCCAAGGTCCTGCAGCAAAGGGTGCAGAGGCTGGTGCGCAAGAATTGCCGCGGCCTCCAGGCCACCACATTCCACGCCTACTGCATGGGCGTGCTGACGCACTCCGGGCAATCGTTTGGGGTGGTGGACGAGAACGATCTCTACGTCTACCTGCGCCGGCGCATTTCCGAACTGCCGCTCGACCACTATTCCAAGGCGGCCAGTCCGGGCCAGTTTCTGGATGCGCTCACGGACTTCTTCGACCGTTGTCATGACGAGTTGGTGGAGGCGTCCGATTTTGCGCGCTTCGTGGAGGGAGTTGCGGCAGGGAAGTGGCTCCCGCCGCGGGTCGTGCCCTCTAAGCAGCTCGGCGAAGTTCCGCAGGCGGAGCTTATCGCGCGCTGCCGCGAGATTGCGGCGGTCTATTGCAAGGTGGAGGAGATGCTCCGCGACGATGGCCTGGGCACCTTCGGACACATGATTTTGCGAGCGGTGCAGTTGCTCAAGGCGGATGCCCAGGCGCTGGCCGGCGCCCGGGCGCGCGCCAGGTTTCTGCTGATCGACGAGTTTCAGGACGCCAATCTGGCGCAGATCGAACTGGCGCAGCTTCTGGCCGGCCCGGAACAGAACATTTTCGCCGTTGGCGATCCCGACCAGGCCATCTATCGTTTTCGCGGAGCGTCCAGCGCGGCTTTCACCGAATTCGCCCGCCGTTTTCCGGCAGCCCCCACGGTTGTGCTCGCGGAGAACTGGCGATCCTTTCCGCCGGTCCTGAACTGTGCCTTTGGAATCATCGACAGGAATCCCGCCATCGAGTGTGTACTCGACGGGGCGGGCAATCCCTTTCAGCGGCACGCTCTCATCTCCGCGCGCGCCGGTCCGGACCAGGGACAATCCACTCTGGCGCTCTGGCCGGAAGTTGAGATTGTGGTCTGCCGCAGCAACCAGGAAGAAGCCGCGGAGGTAGCTTCCGGGATCGAGCGGCTCCTCGATCGGCGAATCAGGACACGGGCCTCTGCCACTCCGCGCTGCGGAGTTCTATATCGACTGCATTCCCATCGCCAGGCCCTGGTGCGCGAACTGACCCAGCGCGGTATTCCATTTACCGTGCGCGGGGTCAACGTGCTGGAAACAGCCGCTGGCCGCGATCTGCTGGCAGCCTTGCGTTGCCTCACCGTGCCTGCGGACGCGGAGAGCCTGTTCCGTGTGGCGGCCTTCCCCATTTTCGCGCTTGATCCCGAGACGGTGCGCGAAGCGACCTATGCCGCTGGCAGCCGTACCGGGAACGGCGAGAGCCAGCATGCTTCTTTCGAATCCGTTCTGCGCCGGGTGGCAGGCGGGGAGGCGGTGCTTGCGGCCGTCGAATCGGCGCGCTCGGAGGCCCATCAGTCCGCCATGAGGGCCAGTGTGGCGCTGCAGATTGTTCTTCGCCAATTCCAGCTCGATGCCTCCTCCGCGGCGGTGGGGGCTTTCACTGGTTTCGTCGAAGCATGGGAGAAGAAGCCCATCACCCGCACGCAGTCCCTTGACGAGCTGCTGGAGTACCTGGAGTTCTTTTCGCAGTGTGGTGGCTCGGTCGAACTTCTCCCTGCCCAGAATGAAAAGGATGAAAACGACGACGACTCCGATCCCGGGCGGGTGCGGCTCATGACCGTGCACGCCGCCAAGGGCATGGAATTCGACCACGTGTTCCTGCTGCGGGTGCGGCAGTCTTCCTTTCCCACCACGTACCGCGAGAAGCTGTTTGAATTTCCTCCGGAGTTGCGCAAGAGCCTGTCCGCGGAGGGAGAAGGGAAGGTGGTTCACGCCGAGGAAGAGCGCCGTCTGTTCTATGTCGGCATGACGCGCGCGCGGGATTCGCTGCGGGTGTATGCCTATCCCGGCCGCAGCCGAAAAGATCCCCGGCCAACGGGGCTGGCGCGGGAGTTGATGGACAGCCCGGCCGCTAGCGGCTGCTGGCGCATGCGCGATGCTGCCGCTTACACCGCGACTCTGGCCGCCGTGGGCGCCGCTCCCACCTCGGGAATCGCTTCCTGGATTCTCTTGCCTCCCAGCGCGCGGCTGGAGTCGCCCGGCCTGAGCGCCAGTGGTATCGAGACTTACGAGCGCTGCCCGCTGGAGTTCAAGCTGCGCCGCGACTGGTCTCTCCCCGGCCGCGTCAGCGGCTCGCTGCAGTTTGGCGCGGTGATGCACCTGGTGCTGAAGGACTACTACGACGCCCTGAAGGCGGAACGTCCGCGCTCCCTGCCTGAGGTAGTCGGCTTCTTCCGCAGTGCGCTGGAAGGTGTGCACTTCGACGACCCCGTGCAGCGTGACTTGTATCTTCGTGACGGGATGCGGCAGCTTACCGAGTTTGTGGCGTTACGGGAACAGGAAGAGCCGCCGACGGTGTTGCAGACCGAACGCTGGTTCGAGATGAACCTGGGAGGAGTGCCGGTGCGGGGACGCATTGACCGCGTGGACCGCCTGGGCGGCAGCCGGGTGGCCATCGTGGATTACAAGACGGGAACGGCACAGACCCAGATTGACGCCGACAAGAGCCTGCAACTTTCCATCTACATGATGGCCGCGAAGTCTCTCTGGGGTCTGCTGCCCGAGCGCCTTGTCCTCTACAACGTCGCGGACAACAGCACGGTGGAAAGCCAGCGCACGGAGGCGCAACTGGAGACAGCGCGGGAGCGCATCCATGACGTGGCCGAACGCATTGCCCGTGGCGAGTTCGATCCCAAGCCGGACTATCACTGCCGCCGCTGTCTCTATCGCGGGCTTTGTCCCGCCACCGAGCAGGACGTAGCACTTTCGTCACCAGCGCGAACCCCAGAAAACTAGCGGGTGTTCTGCCTCTCGCTGGTGAGCGGGATCGCAGCCAGGGCGCGATTGCGAACTGTGACCAGAGCCGTGCGGGAAGGAAGGAAGAAAAAACGGAGAACCAAAAAACTAAGGGGACGCTGTTTGGCGTCCCCCTCTTCATCAGATTTGACTCAGCACTTAGTGCTTTTTGCTGGTCTTCTTTGCGCTCTTTTTCTTAGCGCCACCCTTTTTTGCTGCCATGGATCTATTCTCCCTTTATTCAATTTGGCAACGATATTCGTTGCAATTGACTGATGTATAGAGTCAATCAAAATTGAAGTCAAGAAAAAAATCCCTGGAACCACGTAACGCACGCTCACGTCATCAAGCACTTCTGTGGTCGAACGCGCGTCCGGAACTCGAAGCGCTCTTCTATCTACCCAGCAGTACACGTCCTGCCAGCCCGGTAAAGAAATCGTGGAAGCCATGAGCCATCATGCCGGGACGCAGACTGCGCCGGAACAGCGCCAGCACGCCAAACATGATTCCCCAAACTCCGATGATGATGACGCGCTGCCATCCTTCGTAGGCATGGGAACCGCCGAAGACCACGGCCTGTCCCAGAATTCCGATCCAGGAGGCACCGGTGAGGCGCGCGAGTTGAGTCTGCAGGTAGCCGCGGAAAATAATCTCCTCGCAGAAGCCCGCGGTAGCGCTCAACAAGGCCCACATCACGATCTCGATTCCGGAGTGCGGAAACAGAAAGCTGATCTGGTTGCGCGCAGCCTGAATGTTCTGCTCTTTTGCCAAGCCCAGGGCATAGGCCATGCCCGCCAGCACGAAGGCGGAGAGCAGCCAGAAACCGGAGGCAATGGCAACGTCCAGCAGCGCGTCAAATGAGCCTTTCCAGCGTTCGCCAATCAGATCTTTGAGCGGTACCCGCATCCGCCGCAGCCCCCAGAAGATGTACAAGGTCAGCACCCATTCCCAAACCACGGTCATGAGGTAGATCGCCATGCGGCCGTGCTGGTCCACGAACTCCGCCTGCGAGCCGGCGGAGGCCAGGGAGAAAAACAGAAGCACAGCGATGAGCAGGACCGTGTGCCAGAGGGGAGCAATCAGGTTGCGGGCAGGAGTAGCAAGCGCGGTGGTCTGCGGGATCGAATGATTGTCAGGGGAGTTCAATCGGGAACCTCATCATAATTGGCCTTCCATTCTGGCGGCGCGACCGAAGCGAACTCGCCAGGGCTTTAACAAATCCCGGGCAACAAAGCCCTGGACCCAAAACCGGGAAACCCAGCGCTTGGAATGCGTCATTGCCGCCTGTGCCCTCATCTTATAATCGAGCGGCGTCATCGAGTGGTCGAAACGCAACTGAGAGCCGTAACCGCGAAGGCCATGAAGCGCAGGAAGCCGCCAGCCCGAGCGCCAGCCGGGGATTGCCGCCGGCAGCATTCCACTGCAGGAGAACCGCCATGTCCGTGAGCGACGATGTTGTGATCCTCTCCGCCGTCCGCACCCCGATCGGGAAGTTCCAGGGATCGCTTTCGGATCTAACCGCGCCGCAACTGGGAGCCATAGTTGTGCGTGAGGCCGTGCACCGCGCCGGTGTCGACCCGGCGCAGGTGGAGGAATGCATCCTGGGACTGGTGGTTTCCGCTGGACTGGGCCAGAATCCCGCGCGCCAGGCCGCTTTGTACGGAGGCTTGCCGGCCGAGGTGGGCGCAATGACCGTGAACAAAGTGTGTGGTTCGGGATTGAAGGCCGTGGGCCTGGCAGCACAGGCAGTGCGCTGCGGCGACAGCAGGCTGGTGGTGGCCGGAGGCATGGAGTCCATGAGCAATGCCCCCTATCTGCTGCCGCAGGCCCGCAAGGGATATCGACTGGGCAACGCCGAGATTGTGGACTCCATGGTTCACGATGGTCTCTGGGATGTCTTCAACAACTATCACATGGGCAATACCGGCGAGAACGTGGCGGAAAAGTACAAGATCTCCCGCGAGGAGCAGGACGAGTTCGCCGCGGAATCCCACCACAAAGCGCTTGCGGCAATTCGCGAATGCCGATTCAAGTCGCAGATCGTGCCGGTCGAGGTTCCCGCCAAAAAGAAGGGGGCCCCGACCACACTGTTCGAAAAAGACGAAGGTCCGCGCGAGGACACCAGCCGCGAAGCCCTGCGGGCCCTGAAGCCGGCGTTCAAGAAGGATGGCACCGTCACCGCCGGAAATGCTCCGGGAGTGAATGACGGCGCCGCCGCCGTGGTAGTCACCAGCGCGAGCCGCGCGGCAGAACTGGGCCGCAAGCCCATGGCCCGGATTGTGGCCCATGTGACCAGCGGAATCGATCCCGCCTGGGTGATGATGGCTCCGGTCAGCGCAGTGCGAAAGCTGTGGGCGAAAACCGGCTGGCAGCCGGATGAAGTAGATCTTTACGAGATCAACGAGGCATTCTCGGTGCAGGCCATCGCAGTGATCCGGGAACTTCGACTGGACCCCGGCAAGGTCAATGTGAATGGCGGCGCGGTGGCGCTGGGACACCCCATCGGGGCCAGTGGCGCCCGCATCCTGGTGACCCTGCTTTACGAGTTGGAACGGCGCAACCTGCGCAAAGGAATTGCCGCGCTTTGCCTGGGCGGCGGCAATGCCGTTGCCATGGCCGTGGAGCGCATCTAGATCAGGCGTTCTGCGCCGCTGGCGCCGGGATTAGCTCGGATTCTCGCTTCAGCGGCAGAGAGACCGTGAACACGGCACCTCCGCCGGGTCCTGGCTGCGCGTCGATATTGCCGGAGTATTCCTTCAGAATTGCCATAGCGACGCTGAGTCCCAACCCGGTTCCGCGTCCCGGGCGCTTGGTGGTATAGAAGGGATCAAACATCTTCTTCACCGTATCTTCCGCAATGCCTGGGCCGTCGTCCTGGATGCTGACCCACAGCCGGTCCTGGGTGCTGCCCAGGCGGACGCGAATGGTGCCGGCCTTGCGAATCTCCCGAATCGCCTGTTCGGCGTTGATCAGCAGGTTCAGAAAGACCTGCATCAGCTGGTTGGGGTTCCCCAGGATGGTTGGGAGCCCGGTCTCGGGAATAAAGTCGATACTGATGTTGTTGAGCATCAGGGAGTGTTCCTGCAGGGCGATGGTGCGCTGCAGGAGCTCGCTCAGGTCCAGGCGTACACCACTGGAAGTTGGCGGCCGGGTAAAGAAGAGCAGGTTCTGCACGATGGAAACGGCCCTCTGCGCCTGGGTTTTCAGCATCTGCAGCTTGCGGGTGGCGTTTTCATCCAGCTTGCTGCTCTCCAGCAGGTCAATCACGCCTACGATAGCGGTGAGCGGGTTGTTCAGTTCGTGGGCGAAGCCATCGATCATCTGGCCGATGGCGGCCAGCCGCTCCGACTGAATCAACTGGCGTTCCACCTGGCGATAATGGGTCACGTCGCGGATGCCCGCGATCACCCCGTAAATCTCGCCATTGTCTCCTCGCACTGCCTGTGCCGTGGCCCGCAAGGCGCGCCAGCCTCCATCACGATGCTGGGCAATATACTCTGCCGCTCCGGATTGCGCGCTTCCGTTCGTCAGGTCCGCGAACACCGCCCCGAAGGCATCGCCGGCCACCGGTGACCCGGGCGCGTTGCGGGGCTTGCCCACGATCGCTTGCGGGCTGCAGTCAAGGACCTCCTTCAGGCGTGAGTTGGCATAGCGAAAAGTACCGCTGCGGTCCAGAACGACAATCACATCCGGGAAGTTCTCGAGAGTTTGCTGGCGGAATCGGTCCTGCAGCAGAATTTCGTATTGCTCGTCGCGCTGGACGGTCACGTCGATCAGCAAGCCCTGGTATTGCAGCGCCTGAGCGTTGCCATCGAATACCGGCCGGGAACTTTCAATGCACTTCACTACGCGGCCGCTCTTGTGCCGCAGGGCAACCTCCCGGCTCGGCGTGGAGGTCACCAGAAGCTCCTGCAGTTGAGCAATCCGCCGCTCGGGATGGGGATAGAGCTTTTCCGCCGGAACCGACAACAGCTCGGTTTTGTCATCGTAGCCCAGCATGGCTGCCAGCCCCGGATTGCAATCGAGAAGCTTGCCCTCCGGGGTGCTGAAATAGACTCCCTGAGGGAGGATTTCAAAGAACTCGCTGAAGCGGGTTTCCCGTTCCCGCTCGCGGGTCACCTCGCTGGCCAGCGCGCTGATCCCGGTTACTTCTCCCTCTGCATTACAGATCGGGTTCAGGACGCAGTCGAGATAGCGGACGCGGTCCTCCCGTTGCAGGCGCACCGGAATCACTCCTGTCCACTGCTTGCGGCTGAGGAATTCCCTCAGACTGCGGTCCGCTTGGCTGCGGGTGGGCTCGGCCAGGAATTCTTCCAGGCTATGTCCCACGACCTCGGGGAACTGTTTTTCCACCAGTTGCACGAAGGACCGGTTGGCCGCCTGGATGACGCCGTGGACGGAAAAGGTGACGATGATCTCATCGAAGCTGTCGATCAGCTCGCGGTAGTTCCGCTGCGACTCGGTGATGGCGTGGACCAACTGTCCCAGCTGTTCCTGGGTGGGCGGAGCGGCGGAGGTGTCCTGCATGCCGCGCACCACGCCGCGCAGTTCCGCCGCCTCGCGGCGCCGGCCGGCGGCGTACAGTGCGAATAAGACGGCGAGCACGATTGCGCCCAGGGGAATCGCCCGCAGGTGCAGGGGAATGGCGGCGAACTGGTCCCAGACGGCCGCCGTCAGAGCGGTGCCCAGCAAGGTCAGAAGCAGAAGGCTGATCCGCCACAGCTTGTCTTCTTCGCGCTCCAGGGTGATCAGGCGTTGGCGAACCTGCTCGGTATCGAGGTTTTCAGGCATTTTCAGCATCGTATTGAGAAGTCGACGAAGGTTGGGTTGCGAACCTGTTTTCTGATCCTACGGGGTTGTTGAAGCAAACCGGCGGTGCTCAACGGGTACCTTGGTACGATATCGGCTTCAAATCGGACCAGGGACCCGCTTTGGAACAAGCCCGGGCAATTTCCCAGGTATCCGCGCATCCTGCCGGCAGAGCCGCGACTCTGAGAGTCCTTCATTTCTGCTATACTCCGCGCTTCAGCCTTCCGCCATGCTCTATAAGACGCTGAGCGCTGCTGTATACGGGATCGACGCCAGCATTATCGAGGTTGAAGTCGATGTATCCGGCATCCGCCGCAACGAGGACCACTTCACCACCGTGGGTTTACCGGACGCAGCCGTCCGCGAAAGCCGGGAGCGCATCCGTGCGGCCCTGAAGAACTGCGGTTACGACATTCCCCCAACGGACATTACCATTAACCTGGCTCCCGCAGATATTCGCAAGGAGGGCTCGGGCTTCGACCTTCCCATGGCCATGGGCATTCTGGGAGCCTATGGGGGACTGGCTCCCAAAGAGCTTTCCGCCTGGGTTCTGCTCGGGGAGTTGTCCCTCGACGGCGGCCTGCGCAGCGTCCGTGGCGCTCTTCCGGTTGCCATTGCCGCCCGGGCGAAGAAGATCCAAAACCTCATCGTTCCAGAGGCCAATGCTCGGGAAGCGGCCGTGGTCAGCGGGGTGAAGGTTTATCCCGTTCGTTCGCTGATGGAGGTAGTGCAGCTCCTCAATTCTCCCAACGGCACTTGCCCGCTGGAGATTGATCCTACTGCGGCCCTGGACACCTCGCAGGCGTTTACCGTGGACTTTCGCGACGTTCGCGGACAGCAGACGACCAAGCGGGCTCTGGAAGTGGCCTCCGCCGGAGGGCATAACATCCTGATGATCGGTCCCCCGGGGTCGGGCAAGACCATGCTGGCCAAGCGCATGCCGAGCATCCTGCCGCCCTTCACCTTTGAAGAAGCGCTGGAGACCACCAAGATTCACAGCGTGGCCGGGGTGCTGGATTCCAGCTCCGGCCTGGTGCGGGCGCGTCCCTTTCGCGCTCCCCACCACACCATCTCCGACGCCGGCCTGATCGGCGGAGGCGCGGTTCCTCGCCCGGGAGAAGTTTCTCTGGCGCACAATGGCGTGCTCTTCCTCGACGAGCTGCCCGAGTTCCCCCGCAACGTGCTGGAGGTGATGCGCCAGCCGCTGGAGGACGGCACCGTCTCCATCGCCCGGGCTTCCATGTCGCTGACCTTTCCCGCGCGCTTCATGCTGGCCGCTGCCATGAACCCGTGTCCCTGCGGCTACTTCAACGACCGCACTCGCGAGTGCCACTGCACTCCGCTGATGATCCAGCGCTACTTGCAGAAGATCTCCGGACCGCTGCTCGACCGCATCGACATCCACATCGACGTGCCCGCGGTGAACTACAAGGAACTGCGCGGAGGGTCGGTTCCGGAAGGCTCCGCGCAGATTCGCGCGCGCGTGATGCGGGCCCGGGAGGTCCAGTTGCAGCGATTTGCGGCCGCCGGAGAACGCGTCTATTCCAATGCCCAGATGGGCTCCCGCCAGATCCGCACCTACTGCGAGCTTTCCGCCGACTGCGAACGCCTGCTGGAGCGCGCCATCAGCCAGCAGGGCCTGAGCGCCCGCGCCCATGACCGCATCCTGAAGGTCGCCCGCACCGTCGCCGACCTCGAAGGCGTGGCGCAAATCGAACCCAAGCACATCGCGGAAGCCATTCAGTACCGCACCCTGGACCGGACGTATTGGGCGTAGGCTGCGCCCTTGCTAAGCTGGCGACCATGAAGAACGTCATTGTCTACACCTCGTCCACCTGCTCGGCCTGCCGGACGGTGAAGGAATTTCTCTCCCGCAATCACATTGAATTTGAAGAACGCAGCCTGGACAATCCCGCCTGGCTGGAGGAACTGGCCGAGAACCACGGGGTGGCTTCCGCGCCCAGCGTGGTGGTCGATGGCGTGCTGGTGAACGGATCACTGCCGGAGATTGCCGAGGCGGTGGGGCTGGAGTTCTAACAACGTTCTCGGGCAGCACTTCAGGCGGAGCTTGCGTATGCAGCCGCGGTTTTCAGAAAACTACTTCAGCGGCTAAAGCCCACAAGACTTCTGCTTTTGGAACGCAGGCATGAATGGCTGCGCCACCGGTGGCTCCGCCACTGCTTGCGTCGGTGGCGTCATTGTCCAGTCAGTCCCGTGAGTCCGAGCTCAGCAAGGGGATGCAGCAGGGGAACGGTTTGCGATGTGATGCCCAGTCTTGCGGGCAGCCATCCTGCCAGTTCGCCATCCGCCTCGGTCAGCACGTCGGCTTGTCTCTGGCCTTCCAGGGCGCGACAAATCACCTCCGAGCAGGAAACCAGTTCGACGCCGGGAATTCTCAGCTCAGGAGGCCGCTGGGAATTCGTCCCGTTTCCCGAGCCGCCCAGCAGGCCGGCCCCAAATCGCAGATAGCTGGACCGTTTCCGCGTTTTGAAGAGAATGAGTTCCAGTTGCGGATTGCGCAGTCCCGCGCGCTGCGCCAGACCTCCTAAGCGCCTGCCGAAGTAAGTCACCCGCTGGGCCACGACCTGGGTGACCACCTCGCGCCGCCAGGCATCGTTCTGCTTGAACTCCGCAACGAAGGGCTGGAGCGCATCGCCGAAGAGCAACTGGCGCGTGGATTCGGCATAGTAAGCCCAGATTCCAAACCATGCCTTCAGCCGTGGATTCAGGCGGCAGATCACGCGGGCATCCGCGCCAATCCCCGCGGCTACGATCCAATGCAGACGGCGGATCTGGCCGCAGGCGGAGTCTGGGCCGGCGCTTTCGAGCACTCCCACCGGAACTTGCCGCGGCACCGCGGAGAGAAGGGCGCGCGACGCGGCTTCCGGATGCAGCGGCATTCCCAATTCCTTCGCCAGCAGGTTGCCGCAGCCCAGCGGGATCACTCCCAGGCTTGCCTTGCCGCCGCCGGCGACAATTCCCTGGAGCACCTCGTGGACGGTTCCGTCGCCTCCGCACGCGATTAAGGAGTCGAAGCCATCAGCTGCCAGGTTTGCTGCCTGCTTTGCTCCACGGGTCGCGCCCAGGCTGGGGACAATGGCCGTTGCGATCCCCGCGCTCTCGAACACCTTGCGCGCGGCCTGCATGTCCGCGCTTCGATAGCGCAGCCTTCCGCCGGAAAAGGGATTGAAGATCAGGGCCGCTCGCCGCATGACGGGCGTAGCGAGCTGATTGCCGGTTTCCGGGCGTGGAGAATCTCCGTCCGCAGCGGCGGAAAAGCGCGGGGGAAAGATGGGGTCACCAGGCCAGTTCCACTCCCGCGGCGTCTTCTTCCGGGTTGTCGCCTTCTGCCGGGTCGGCAACTTCGGATTCTTCGCCCGGCGAATCCGGATCCGTAGAATCCGAATCGGAGGCGCCGGTTGGCTGGTACTCGCGGATTTCCGCCCCGTCTCCATCCACCGTGATGTAGGTTGCGATCTCGTGAACCCACGATCCGGAATTGAAATACGAAATTCCGTCTCGCTCTGTGGAGATTGGCTGGTGGGTGTGGCCGCAGAAGACGAAGTTGGCACCCTTTTGCCGGGCGTAGGCTAGCGCACCTGCCAGCACATTAGGCGTCATCCGCAGCCAGCGCGTGTTCCACTTGTCCAGCAGGTGAGAGAAGTGTTTGCGTCCCGGGTCCAGCTTCTGCAATTCCAGGTAAATTCTAGCTCCCACGCTGCTCAGTACAGCGCTGTTGACCAGAAAGCGATCGAACTGGTGTCCATGGATGGCCAAGTAGCGCTTGCCCTGGAACTGCCAGGCATATTCCCGGTAGACGCGCACTCCCACCAGGTGCGACATCACAGTAGACAGGCCATGGTCATGGTTGCCTTCCACCCACACCACTTCCACGTTCCGCTTGGGGTTGGAAAGTTTGCGGATGTAAGAAAGAAACTGCCAGTGGTCTTTCTTCAGGCGGCCGAAGTTCAGGTCGCAGAAGATGTCTCCCAAGAGAATGAGCCGCTGGAAGCAGGTTCGCTTCAGCAGCCGGACGGCGTCCTTGGCGCGGCTCACCTCAGACCCCAGGTGCAGGTCCGAAAGGATTAGCGTGTCGCACACTTCCATGTTGCACTGTTTATAGTGCAGGCGTGTTAAGCGCAGGTGACTGTCGCGTGAAGTTTTGATGAAAGTAGGGGATGGCTGGTGACTGCTTGGCTACTGGACGTTGAACAGAGGTTCTGGCCGGGCAGCTTCTATTCACTCACGGGCTGCGAACTGGAAACCAGAGGCTGTTCAGCCCCTTGGCTGCCTTGGCGCGCGATCCGCTCGAGAATTCCCGGCACTTCAAAGATGGCGCGGTTTTCGATGCGGGCGGCATTGCTTTTGAGCTGCTCCAGGGTTTGATCCGCAAGCATGCCGCTTACCAGGTCGCCGATATTGCGAAAACTGCGGGTAACGAGTCCCGCTCCGTGTTCCAGGATCCACTCGGCGTTATAGCGCTCCTGCGGCAAGGTCCAGGCATTCTTCTCGACGATGACGGGCAGATGAAAATGTACGGCTTCACTTATGCTCCCCGGTCCCGGCTTGCCAACGAAGAAATCGGAAAGCTGCATATAGTAAGGAACCTGCAGGGTGAAGCCCTCGACCACGATCTTTTTCTTCCACTTCCTGGCGGAAATCTTGTTGGCAAGGTTTTGGTTGTGTCCGCAGAGAAACAGGAACTGGCAAGCGGCCCGGCAGCGGTCCAGGCTGTGGGCAATGTCGAGCATCACGGGGGCGCCGAGTCCGCCGAACAGCACCAGTCCGGTGGGAAGATCGGGATCCAGTCCCAGTCGCTGGCGCTCTGCCCGGCGGTCCAGCGGAGCGAAGTCGTAAAAGCGGGGGTGCAGGATCATGCCCGAGGTGCGAAACACGCGCTCTTGCGGATGCCCCATGGAGAGCGCCTGCTGCAAGGCGCGATGGCTGCCGCAGATCAGATACTGGCTCTCGGGTTCCATCCAGAAATGCGGCGGGTAATCCGCCAGGTCGGTCAGGAGGGTGACGAACGGAGTTTCGGCGCGTGCTGCGTGCACGCTGCGGACCAGCGCCAGGTTGAAGTGAGGAATGACGGAAATTACCATGTCGGGTTTTTCCGCTTTCCAGTATTCCGTGAGGCGGGAGATGATTTTGCCGTGATAGAGCCGAATCAGACCTTGTAATGCCGGTAGCAGTTGTGTTGCGCCCAAGGTCCAGCCACAGGTGAGCATCCGGTTGTAAATGTCTTGCAGGCGAATCCCGGTATGATGCAGGAACGGATCGATCGCGTCGAGATGTTCCTGCAAGTTGAGCAGTTGCACGTCCCAGGGACGTTGTTCGCGCGCTACGATCTCGGTGAGGGCATTGGCAGCGCTGCGGTGACCTCCGCCGGCGTCAAAGAAAGCAATCATGATTTTCATGCTGGCCGCCGCCACGGTGCTTGCATGAGTGCTGTATAGCAGTCGCGTATTAGCGCCAGGTAAATTCCCGGAGGAACCAGCTTGTGCAGCAGGGCGGGCCCGGCGGAACCTGAATCGTTATTCCGCCCAGGCTGGCCTGCCTGCACAATGGCAGCTGCAAGGTTCGGGACAGAAGCGCTTCCGGCTGGCTTTCAGAACCCGCAGGCCGGGGAGCAGTGAGGTGAGTTCCTGATCCGGGCGCGGCTTCGGCAGGAACAATTGTCAGGAGTGTAGAATCGCGGATCGATGCTAATCCACGGGGAAAGTCCCTCAAAATTACCGCAACTTAATTCCCAGGTTTGCATCTATACGATTGTCGGGCCTCTGCGCAGGGAAATCTTAGGAGGCCGCCGCAAGAGCCAGCCGTAGACCCCCTTTACAAGGCAGTGTGCGGGCCTCCTGGGAAGCGCCAGGCTGGCGGGGGCCAGCGGAGTTGTATGCAGGAATCGCGGGGACACGGACCAAGGAGACAGGCGCTATGCGCTCCAGACTGGTTTTCGGTACTTTACACACCATGCAGAATCGTTATATGCTCTGCCAGCTTGCATCCAAGGCAACGCGCAGGTTTCACCGGCCTAACACGCGCATCCAGGAGACCATGAATGATGTTCTCGGGCGGATTGCGCGATCCAAGCCGCAGGACGTAGTCGGCGAATTGGTGATGCCGGCAGGAGAGGCGCAGCGGCGGGCTGCGTAGCGAATAGCTTTATTTCGCGCGCCCCTGCCTTCCGGCGCGCCGTGCATTTTCTGACCCTCCTCGTGAAAAAATCCCCTTTAGCCAGGTAGAACATGACCATCTCGGAACTGAAAGAGAAGAACATCACCGAGCTTACCCGTATTGCTCGGACGCTTGATCTGCCGGGAGCCAGCGGGCTCCGCAAGCAGGACCTCATCTTCAAGATCCTGCAGGCACAGAGCGAAAAAGAAGGACACATCTTTGCGGAAGGCGTATTGGAAATCCTGCCCGATGGCTACGGCTTCCTGCGCTCGCCCGACTACAACTACTTGCCCGGCCCGGACGACATTTACGTCTCGCCGTCGCAGATCCGCAAGTTCGACCTGAAGACCGGCGATACCATCAGCGGTCAGGTGCGTCCTCCGCATGAGGGCGAGAAGTACTTTGCGCTGGTCAAGATCGAGGCCGTCAACTTCGAATCACCGGAAGAGGCGCGCAACAAGATCCTGTTCGACAACCTCACGCCGCTGTATCCCCAGGAGCGCATCAAGCTGGAGACGACGTCGGAGAACGTGAGCGCCCGGGTGATGGACCTGCTCACGCCGGTGGGCAAAGGGCAGCGCGGACTGATTGTGGCTCCGCCCCGCACCGGCAAGACCATGCTGCTGCAGAACCTGGCCAACTCCATTACCACCAACCATCCCGAAGTGGTCCTCATTGTGCTCCTCATCGACGAGCGCCCCGAGGAAGTGACCGATATGCAGCGTTCGGTGAAGGGCGAGGTGATCAGCTCGACCTTCGATGAGCCTGCCGCGCGTCACGTACAGGTGGCGGAGATGGTGATCGAAAAGGCCAAGCGCCTCGTGGAGCACAAGCGCGACGTGGTGATTCTGCTGGATTCCATTACCCGTCTGGCGCGCGCCTACAACACGATTGTTCCACCCTCCGGCAAGGTGCTCTCAGGCGGCGTGGATTCCAACGCTCTGCAGCGGCCCAAGCGCTTTTTCGGCGCCGCCCGCAATATTGAAGAAGGCGGTTCGCTGACCATCTGCGCCACCGCCCTGATCGATACCGGGTCGCGCATGGATGACGTGATCTTCGAGGAGTTCAAAGGCACCGGCAACATGGAAATCATTCTCGACCGCAAGCTGGTCGATAAGCGCGTATTCCCGGCGATCGACATCCAGCGCTCCGGCACCCGCAAGGAAGAGATGCTGATTCCCAAGGAGGATCTGGCCCGCATCTGGGTATTGCGCAAGGTGCTGAACCCGCTCTCCCCGGTAGAGGCCATGGAACTGCTCATTGACAAGCTGAGCAAGACCAAAAGCAACGGCCAGTTCCTTGCCAACATGAGCTCGCTGTAGCGTCCCTCTCCGGAGAGTTCCCCGAGTGGTCCCCTGCCGGGACGGTGTGCCTGGCGGTTGCTGTGGCGAGCGGGCCAGCGGTCTAGCCGCCGGCGCCTTCGGACTTGGAGCTTTCGGCGACTCCGGCGAAGGGAAAGAAGATAGAGAACACCGTGCCTCGTCCCGATTTGCTGCGTACCTGCACGGTTCCGCGGTGCTTCACGACAATTTCCTTGCTGACCCAGAGCCCCAGCCCGGTTCCTCGGGTTCCTTTAGTGGAATAGAAAGGTTCGAAGACCCGCCTCAGGGTTTCCGGCATCATGCCGGTTCCCGTGTCCGCGATGGAAACGCGAATCCCGGCAGCGCCGGTTTTCCAGTTCCGGGACTCGGACGTGCGCAGAACCAGGCGTCCCTGCTGGGTTCCCATGGCATCCACAGCGTTGCCGAGCAGGTTGGCAAACACCTGCCGGAGTTCTCCTTCGAAGCAAAACAGGGGTGTGGCGGCCCGGTACTGCTGCACCACTTCAATGGGCATATTGGCAAGCCGCCCGCGCAACAGGGCCAGCACGGAGTCCAGCAAGGTTCCCAGGTCGGCGGAAGTTGGCTTGGTGGACTGACGGTAGAAGCGCAAGGTCTGGGAGGCAATCTGAGAGACGCGAGCTAATTCCTGCTCCGCCTGCTCGACGTAGACGCGGGTTTTTTCGGGGAGCGCCGGGTCGCTGGAAATCAGGTAGAGCAGGTTCGTGATGCTTTCCAGGGGATTATTGATCTCGTGAGAGATGGACGCAGCCAGCCTGCCCGCTGCCGCGAGTTTTTCCGACTGGATTAGAGCGTCCTGGGCATGCCGGGCGGCGGTCACGTCCATGCATACTCCCATGAGTTTCTCCGGGATTCCTTCCGCGGCGTTCTGATGGTTAGCCTTGGAGAACACCCAGCGAAGCCGGCCATCGCGCCCGCTGACCCGGTAATCGCGCTCATAATCGGCGCCGCGGTGGCGGGCCGCCAGCAATTCCTGCTGCACGCGCTGCCGGTCGGCGGGATAGATGGCCTGCATCCAGGTGGAAAACCGGCCGTCGAAGGTCCCGGGAAGGAAGCCGTGCTGTGCCTGCGCCTCTTGCGAGAGATAGATGCGATCTTCGCTCAGGTCCCATTCCCAATCCCCCATTTGCGCCGTTTCCCGCGCAATGGCCAGCCGGTTGTAAGCCTGGCGCAGTTCCTCTTCTGCCCGTTTCGCCTTCTCGATATCGCTGAAGGCCACGACGCCCGCCACAATCTTACCCTTGCGGTTACGGATGGGGGCGGCGCTGGCGCGGATCCACCGCAGCTGGTTATCTCCACACAAATACTGGAATTCTTCGTCGCGGACCACCTCCCCGCCAACGGCGCGGGCCAGGGGAAATTGATCCTGCTCGAAGCGTCCCCGCTGCGGAGAAGCCGGCGCCGACTGGCTCGGGTCCTGAGCCGGCGACAAGTAGATGGGGTGCCGCAGAATCGCTTCGGCCCGCCGGTTTCCCAGAATCACGCGTCCGGAGGGAGCCTCGGCGAATATGATCCCTACCGGAGCATTATCGAACACGGCCGAAAGCCGGGCACGCTCATGTTCCAGCGCAGCATCCCGGGCGTGAATTTCCCCCAGCATTTCATTGAATGCCTCAATCAGCACGGCAATTTCGTCCCCGCTCGCCGTAGCGGGAACCCGCACGGAATAGTCCTTGTCGCGGGAGACATGCCGCGCTGTCTCTGCAAGCTGAATGATCGGCGCCGCCACCTCGCGCCGGAAGCTGGAGGAGACCAGCAAGGCGGCGCCCAGGGAGAGGACCAGAACCAGCCCAACAATTCTCAGGTATTGCTTCAGGTGAGTGGCCAACTGAGTGGCTTCGGCGCGCAACACCACGGTTCCCACCGGCCTTCCATCCATTTCGATGCGTCGTGCCAGCACAACTTCCCCATCGTGGAAGGCGTACACTTCGCTTTCGCGCTGTGGGATAGCCGGCAACGGGATCTTAGTTGCCGTGCCACTCTGGGCATACTCGGCAAACGCGTGTCCGTCAGGTCCAAAGATCGCCGCGGCCAGAATGTTAGGGGAATTCCGCAGCGAGGAAAGAGTATTGCGGGCCGCTTCGGGATCGTTGAACACCAGGGGCGAAATACTGTTCGAGCCGATCACCTGGGCCTGTGTGGAAAGACTCCGCAGCAGGTCGGTCCGCACGTTGGTCTGGTCGTAGGCGAGGAATGCAGTGCTGGCCAGCAGCAACGCCGAAGCGCTCACCAGCATGTTCATCCAGGTGAGCTTTCTGGAGATGGGCAGATTTCTCAGCATAGGCTCACGGTCCCGGACGGTTGTTCTTGACGAGCATGGCAACTCGCAGCAGATCGGAGCTGAAGGTCAGGCCCACGCGCTCCGCCGCCGCACGATTTACTTCAAACCGGACTCGTTCTCCTTCCAAAACGAACTGAATCATTCCGCCGCGGTCGCAAAACCCTCCGATATCGCTGACCGTCAGCACGGGCTTGTCCGAGAGCGCCGAGAAGATGGATTCCAGACGGTGCTGCTCGGACGAACTGACAAACAGAATCCGGCAATCGGCAGCCTGCTGTGCGCTGGAAACCCGCCGCACAGAAAGTTTCTTCCCTTCCAGGCTTTCGCCGTCCACCGTCGAATCGAGAACCGGGCCGAACGGGTCGTAACCTAGAACACAGATGGGAAAATTATTGCCGCTGGTGTCCGGCCAGTGAACAAATCTGCCGAACTGGTAAAGGTAAACAGCTTTCACTTCATATTCCGTGTGCTGCGCTCGTCCATATCCGCTCAGCAGGCAGACCACGGCCAGAACCAGAGCTGCCCGCGAACGCAGGGCATGGGCGTTCCGCCAGATCCCGCCTGAGGGGGACTGCGTCCGGCGTCGCTCGCTCTTCGGCTTCGGCTTCATTCAGGGCCGGTTCATCCCGGGCAGCTTTCGTCAGTGGGTGTAGGTAATCTGCGCGTACACACTTCTCTTAATTTCGACCGGGGGTCCGGGGAAGCCGGTGAATTCGACATGGGAAGATTGAAACAGGTTCCGGCCGGCAATGCTCAGACCCACGTGTTCGCTGAGACCCCAACCCAGGCGCGCGTCCGCCGTGGTGTAAGCATCCACCACGGGATTCTTAAGGGCGCTCACATAGCGGAGGGTGAGGTCCAGTTCGAAGTTCGCCGGCAGCCGCAAAAAAGACTGCATCGTCGCCATGTGCGCGGGACTGGCCCCTTCTGTTTGGCCGACTGTGGAAGCGTCAATGCTGCCCGGCTGCAGCCGCGTATTCAGATTCAGAAAGGAGTAGGAGCCTCGCAGCCGCAGGCGATCGGTGACGTTCCAGATTGGCGCAATCTCGACGCCCCGGGTTTCGCCCTTGAGTCCGTTGCGCAACAGCAGGGGGAGAATCAGATGCGGTGGACCTGGATTAGTTTCCACAAGGAGTGGACTCGCCTCTACGCTCAACAGGTCGGTGTATTGATTGTAGAAAGCCGCCACATCGATGTAAAGGGCTGCTCCCAACAGCGCGCGGTATCCCAGTTCATAGCCCAGCATCTGTTCGGATGTGAAGCCTCCATCGCCCACCAGGCGGACATAGAGCGGTAGCGCCGGAACGATCAGAGAGGTATAGCGGAATCCCTGTTCGACCCGCGAGGGCGTGCGCACGGCCCGCGTCACCGCCGCCCACACGCTTTGCCGCTTGCTGGGAGTCCACAGCAGCCGGCCGCTGGGCTGAACTTCAAAGCCGCTGAAACTATTGTGTTCCAGCTTGGTGCCGACGGTAAAGAAAAGCCGGTCGGGGGCGAGGGTGAACTGGTTCTCAACAAATGCGCTAAACAGGTTGTAGGTTTGCTGGTGGGGAATAAAGTCCACCGTCGGGACCACCTGCGTATAATCCGACGGGCTGATGCGTGCCCCCACGCCCCAGTTCAGGTCATAGCCGTGCCCGCTGATGTGGTGAACAAAATCGACGTCGAAGGTATTGCGCACTTCCCCGTAGTTGATGTCGCGGCGGTTGGTGCGGTCAAAATATGCCTGCAAAGTGAAATTGGAGTTTCCGCTCAGGTCCCGCTTCCAGCGCATCATCACGTTGCCGCCGGAGAGGGCGATATTCCGCTCGACCGCCGTGATTGCGGGAGGGGAATAGGTGCTGACGTTCAGGCTTTCTCCCACGGCGCTGGTGTAGTAGTCGCTCTGCAGAGTGAATTGATCGCGTCCCCGGTTCCAATCGGAGCGGAAGCCGAACTGTCCCCGCCTCCAGTCATCGAAATTGTCGCCATTGGGATGGAATTGCGGCCCTCGGGTGAAGCCCTTGCCCCACACCCGGTAGCTCACGCCGTTCCACTGCCCGCCATAACGGGCGCTTAGAAAGCCCTGGTCAACGCTGCCGCCTCCGACCTCAACGCTGGTGCCCTGAGTCTCATGGGCGTCCTTGGTGATGATGTTAATCACCCCGTTGACGGCATTAGATCCCCATAGCGTCGCCCCAGGCCCGCGAATCACTTCGATCCGGTCGATGTCCTGCAGGAGCGTATCCTGCATTTCCCAGTACACGCCGGCAAACAGCGGGGTGTAAACCGACCGGCCGTCGATCAATACCAGCACCGACCGGGCCAGCCGGCTCCCGAAACCGCGAATGCCAACGGAAAATGTGGAGGAATCAATTTGCGCCACCTCCACCCCGGGCGCGAGGCGAAGGATGTCCGGCAGACTCTTGGCGCCGGAGCGCTGAATGTCGTCCTGGGTAATTACGTAGACCGCCGCCGGAGTCCGCAGGACCTGCTGTGGCGCCTTGGAGGCGGTGACCACGTGCAGGTCGCCGAGCTGTTCCAGCGTGAGTTGCTTCAACTGGGTGGAACCGGAAGGCTGCGGCGCCTCGCAAAATAGTTGCAGGCAGGGGAACAGCGCCAGAAAAAACACCAGGGCACTGACCCCAAACCGGTGCGAATCGGGTACGGCTGGGCGCTCCCGTAATGGTGGCATATTGGGGATTTCTCCTGAGCTTTCCCCTGTACTCGAGACAAACGCTGGTGAGCCTGAATCGAGAAGCAGGAGTGGGAAGCCCTCCGCGAGGAGGAGGCTATTCCCTCTCACACTAAGCAATCGCAGTCGGATGCGGCTATGCACGAGAAAGTTGCCTGTGGATGCCGCAGGAAAAATGTCCGCTATCAATCGGGCCTGTGCATTGGCCTGGGCATGCGGCTCGCCCGGAAAGTTGCCCGCTGGCGATGGGACACAGCATCGAACCCCCACATCCCTGGCAAGTAGATCCGGGCGGATCAGACCAGGAGCTATGTGGAGGGCGCAACAACCGGGGCAGGTTCCTAGAAGCCCGCGCTTCGCAGCCGGGCCATCGGATCCACCACCACCGTTTGCCGCTGGAAGAGCCTGCGCGCCAGCCAGAAACCGAGTGCCAGATAGATGCTATGCCGAAATCCGTATCGCATGGTGTCCTTCCCCTTGTTTCCAGTTGGCCCAGCGAATGCTGCGTATTGGACGGGCGCGGTAACCAAATGCTTCCGTGGTACCGCGCCCTTGGGCCGATTGGGAATGGGCCTAGTGGGAGCGACGATACCGCGGCTTGGGCGCGGGCAACAGATGGCTGACGTAACGCCGGCCAGTTACCCCGGTCACCTAAGCCGTTCGCTTTTCAGGGCAATAGCGCGGATCTCGCTGGCTTCGAAAATGCCGGGACGCGGTAGTGAAGGCTTGCATGAAGTCAACAGCGCGAAACTGCTTCGTCTTCCACGGGCTGGGGTGGAAGACCCGACCACCGGCAAACGAAGACCCTGCGGTGGCCCGAAACTTCCACCCTCAAGGCACTCAGGACCAGGACCCCAGAGTTCGGCTCCTCAGCGGCCTGCCAAAGCATGCGCGAGGGCGTCGGGTTCAGCAATGGGAGGCTGGCAGGCAAAATTCGTGCAGATCACGGCCAGGCTGCGTCCCTCGGCCGCGCCCGGCACGGAGGGAATCGTCTCCGCCAGCGCGGGCGGCAGATCGTGGGGCGTGACTTCGTTATCGTGCAGGCGGAGCACCGTCTTGTTCACGGCGAAGGGAGCTACCGCGGCCGCGTAAAGCTGGTCCGCCTTCCCGTCATTACCAATCACCACGACCTGAGTGTGTCCATGCAGCAGCCAGACCGCGGCCAGCCCGTAGGTGGCGGCATAGATTCCATACTGGCCCACAGAATCGGCAAACGCTTCCAGCGTCTGCTCGGCCTTATCGTGATACGAGGCTTCATTGGTCAGGCTATGCAGGCGGAGCAGCGCAATTGCCGCTGAACTGTTCCCCGCGGGAATCGGAGAATCCTGGAAAGGCTTGCGGCGGGTGCGCAAGGCGCCGAGCGAGGGCACAGTGCTGGGACTCGAAGGCTGTTCCGCATCGAAGAAGCCTCCACCGGCCGTGTCGTAGAAACGTTCGATCATGGCGTCCGCGATACTCCGTCCGAAATGGAAGTAACTCATGTCGGAGGTGAGCTCGTAGGCATCCAGGCAGGCCGCCACGGTGAAGGCATAATCATCCAGAAGCCCGGGGACGTTGCGGCCCCCAGCTTTCGGGTCCGAGTACGCGATCACGTGCCGCAGGCCGCGGCCGGGGTCCCAGGCCTCGGCCAGGATTCGGTCGAGAGAGCGCAGCGCAAAGTGCCGGGTTTCCATCGTCGGAGAATACCCGCGCCGCGTGCAGATAAGCGGAGATGCAGAGCGCGTTCCAGTTCACGTAGACCGTCTTGTCCACGTACGGCGTGGGGCGCTTCTGGCGCGCGCTGTACATTTTTTCCCGGGCCGAATCCAGCAGCGCCGCTACCTGGCCCGCCGCCATGCCCAGCCGCAGCGCAATCTCCTCCACGCCGGTTCGGACGAACAGCACGTTCTTGGCGGGATTGTGATGCATCTCTCCCGTTTCCTGAATGTCGTAATAAGCCTGCGCGACTTTCAGTTCGTTTTCTGCCAGCACTGCGCGTGCTTCCTCCAGCGTCCAGGTAAAGTAATCGCCATCGTCTTCCAGCGAGGCGTCGGCATCCTGCGAGCCATAAAAGCCGCCGTGCTCGCGGTCGCTGAGCCAGGCGTCCATCCAGCGAATGATGTCGCGGGCGACCGCCGCAAACAGCCCGTTGCCGGTGGCCTGGTAAGCGTGCACGTAGTTCTTCAGCAGCTCCGAGTTGTCGTAGGACATCTTCTCGAAGTGCGGAACCACCCAGTGCTCGTCGACCGAGTAACGATGAAATCCGCCGGCAAGCTGGTCATAAACCCCGCCCCGAGCCATGTGCTCCAGGGTTGTGGTGATCACCTTGTGCAGTTCGGGGTCGCCGGAACGGGCATAGGCATGGATCAGAAGATCCAGGGCAGAGGGATGGGGAAACTTCGGGGCCGACCCGAAGCCGCCGTTTTCCGCATCGAAAAGCTGCTTGGCCGTCTGCGCCATGTTCTCCACGATGCCGGCGGGCACGCTGGTAGAGGACTTCCCCACCAGGGCTTCCGCGCGACTTATGGCACTGAGCACCATTTCCCCCTGCTTGGCGACTTCCTCCGCCTTCTCACGGTAGGCATCGGCGATGCTCAACAGGACGCGGCTGAAACTGGCGCGGCCGTAGCTCTCCATCGGGGGAAAATAGGTCCCGCCATAAAAGGGCTTGCCGTCGGGCGTGAGAAATACCGTGAGCGGCCAGCCGCCCTGTCCCGTCATGGCCGAAACCGCGGCCTGATAGCGGCTATCCACGTCCGGCCGTTCGTCGCGATCTACTTTCACGGCGATGAAGTTCTGATTGATGATTTCGGCGACCTCGGCGCTCTCGTAGGACTCACGGTCCATCACATGACACCAGTGGCACCACACCGCGCCCACGTCCAGCAGAATGGGCTTGTTTTCCCGCTGGGCAAGAGCAAAGGCTTCTTCCCCCCACTCGTGCCAGCGCACCGGCTGGTGCATGGCGGAACGGAGGTAAGCCGATGAGGCATTGGTCAGAGAATTGGTCGCGGTGGTCATAAACGTTCTAGTGTACTCGGATCGAGAGCAGGTTCCGGGAAGGAAAAATTCAGCGCGGATTGACGCGGAGCATGCTGATCCGTGCAAACGAGCTTTATCGAAGTAAATCTGTGGCAAATCTGGGGCAAGCCTTCTTCTCAGCCCAGCCGGCGGGCGATCTCCACGTAGCGGTCTACGGCCTCGTGCAGTTGCGCTTTCTCCACGCATTCGTGCTCTGTGTGGGCCACGTGAATGGATCCCGGACCGAACAGCAGGGGCTCGCCCCAGTTGCTGAGCGCCGGGATATCGGTGGTGAAGGCCGCGACCATGGTGGGTAATTCGCCCAGGCTGCGCAGCCGGACGAACGGAATCTCCAGCACGAACTCCACATCCGCCAGCTTGCCGGCTGCGCTCACAATTTGCTGCCGCAGCTCTTCTGCCGGGCCCACCAGCCGGTAAAGCAGTTGCGCGCGGGCATGGTCGGCAATCACGTTGGGCGCGCGTCCTCCTTCGATCAGGCCAATGTTCAGGGTCGTCGGGCCCACGTCCGGAGTCGCGGGCAGCGGCATGGAGCGCAGGCGCTCGAGGGCATCCAGCAGTTTCTCAATCGCCGATTCTCCCAGTTCCGGATAAGCGGAATGGGCCATGCGGCCCTTGGCAGTCAATTGCACGCGCAGGGCGCCCTTGGATGCCAGGGCCAGGCGATTCTCCGTCGGTTCACCGTTAATCAGGAAACGCACGCCCGGGGGCGGCTGTTGATTGGCGGTCTTGGCTCCCATGCTGTCGCGCTCTTCCCCTACCAGGAACAGCAACCCGGCCGCCCGTCCCTCGCGGCGCAGCCGCTCCGCCGCCGCCAACTGGGAGGCGATGATCCCCTTGGCGTCACACGCGCCCCGGCCGTAGATCCGGGTCTCATCTTCCGAGGAGGGGATGAATGGCGGCACGGTATCCATATGGGTGGAGAAAAACAGCGACGGATGCTGCTGTTCCGGAGGCACGGCCAGCACGTTGAAGCGGTCGAATTCCACCGGCACGGCGCGGGCGTGATATCCCAGCGCGGAAATATAGTCCAGGAGAAACTCGCCCACGCGGCCTTCGTTGCCGGTGATCGACTCGATGTCCACCAATTGCCGGGTCAGGGAAAGAACGTCCACCGGGAGAGCATACCCTATCGCGCGGCGGACCAAGAAGACGACCCGGGGATGGCCGGGGAAGAGCCGCGCTTCTGGCCGCATTTTCCTGGAGGGGTCGGTTGCGCGATCTCGGAGTGCCTCTTGCACAATTCCGGCCGCAGGACCACCTCCCGGCTGGTGCGGTTGATAGAATTCATGATCGATGCTCGGGATGCAGAAGCAGAACGTCTTCCTCTTTGTTGCTGTGCTGCTGGCAGCACTGTTTCTGTATTTCTTCATTTGTCCCTACCTGGAATTGCTGGGCGCCCGAAAATTGTGCATCGCCCTGTACGTGGTGCTGCTGCTGTTCTATGTGTACGCGCGCGCCAACCGGCCCGCGGTGCGCCGCCCCCGCCGGCCTCCTCCTCCGGAGAGGTGATCGGCGCGATCCCTGCAGATCTGTCCCGAATACGCCATGAGTTGTCCGACTGGAACGCGGCTGAAGGTTTCATGACAGAAGGCAAAATTCGCAGTTTTTTTCTCGCCGGTGCGGCGGGGCGACTGGAAGCCCTGCTAAATGAGGGCGCCCCAAGCGCGGACCATGCCGCGCTCGTCTGCCATCCTCATCCACTCTACGGCGGTACTCTGCACAACAAGGTGGTATTCCAGGCCATGAAGGCGCTGAACAATCTTGGCCTGCCGGTGCTGCGGTTTAACTTCCGCGGAGCGGGCCTGAGCGAGGGAGAGCACGCCGGCGGGCGCGGAGAAGTCGAGGACGTGCGCGTTGCCCTGGACTGGCTGGATGAGGAATTCCATCTGCCGATGGTGTTTGCCGGGTTCTCGTTCGGAGCAGCCGTGGGAACCAAAGCAGCCTGTCCAGATCCGCGGGTGGACGCGCTGATCGCCCTGGGCATTCCCATCCGCATCACCGCCGACCAGGCTGCGCACTCGGGCGGTCCCGCCGAGGGCCGCAGCTACGAGTTCCGGTATCTGCGGGAGTGCTCCAAGCCCAAGCTGTTTCTCAGCGGGGCTCACGATCAGTTCGCGGACCGGACAGCGCTGAAAAACCTGATTGCAGACCTGGCGGAACCGAAGGAACTGGTGCTGGTGGAAGGAGCGGGGCACTTCTTCGAAGGACACCTGGACGAGATGCGAGAGACCATCGAGCGCTGGACACGGAAGACTCTCTCGGCTGCTGGCAAAAGGCCTTAATCACCAAGGGCAGGAAGGACACAAAGGACATGCCAGAGTTCGTGAAAAGAATGCCCGCCTGCTTCCCTGCCAGGGCGGGCTGGCCGGGATCCTTCGCTGCGCTGCTTCCTTCCTGTCTTTCTGGAAACGCCTAATCGTCGGCGCTGGCCAGCGCGATCTGCGAAGCAGAGGCCGAGGCCAGCGGCAGCTCCTGATCTTTGTACTGCAGTTGATAGAGTTTCCAGTAGATGCCGCGCTGGGACAGCAGTTGCTGGTGCGATCCCATTTCGCGCAGGCGTCCTTTGTGGAAGACGAGGATGGCATCCGCGCTCTGCACGGTGGAGAGGCGATGGGCGATGACGAGGGAAGTGCGGCCTTCGACCATGCGGCCCAGGGCATCACGCACGCGCAGTTCGGTTTCCGTATCCACGCTGGAGGTGGCTTCGTCGAGGATGAGGATACGGGGATCATGCGCCAGTGCGCGGGCGAAAGAAATGAGCTGCTTTTGCCCGGTGGAGAGGGTGCTGCCGCGTTCGCGCACCGGTTCCTTGAAGCCGCCGGGGAGGGTGCGGATGAAGTCGGCCACGTTGACTTCCTCGGCCGAGCGCTCGATTTGCGCGTCACTGATCCAGTCCGAGCCCAGGCGGATGTTGTCCTCGACGGTCCCGGAGAAGAGGAACGGATCCTGCAGCACCACGCCGAAGCGGCGGCGAAGTTGGGTGAGGTCCATCTGGCGGAGATCGACGCCGTCGATGCGAATGGCGCCTTTCTGCACGTCATAGAAGCGCAGCAGGAGCGAAATCAGCGTCGTCTTGCCGGCGCCGGTATGGCCCACGATGGCGATGGTCTGTCCGGGTTCGATGGTGAAGCTAACGTCCTTTAATACCCAATCGAAGTCTTCGCCGTTGGCCGCGGCTGGCTTCGAGTGTCCGTTCTCCTCCGCCTGGGGAAGGTGGCGGTAGGCGAACCAGACGTGGTCGAATTCGATGCGTCCCGGGCCATCGGGAACACGGGGAACCGCCGGGCTGGTGACCTCGGGCGCGGTGTCCAGCAGCTTGAAGATGCGCTCGCTGGAGGCCATGGCCGACTGCAGAATGTTGTATTTCTCACTCAGATCCTGGATGGGACGGAAGAAGCGCTGGGCATACTGGATGAAGGCCACCAGGATGCCGATGGTGGCAGCGCCGGTCAGTACCCTTCCGCCACCGAACCACACAACCATGGCGATAGCCACGGCCGACAGGAACTCGACCACCGGGTAGTAGATGGCATGGGCGAGGATCGCGTCCTTGTAGGCGTCCATGTGGACGGCGTTGATGGTTTCAAAGCGGTCGTAAGCGCGCTTTTCGCGGTTGAACAACTGCAGCACCACCATGCCGCTGACGTGTTCCTGCAGGTAGGCGTTGATGCGGGCGATGGCTACGCGGATGCGGCGGTAGGACTCGCGCACCCTCTGGCGGAACAGTATGGTGGCGATGGCAATGAGCGGCAGCACGGCAAACGTCAGCAGGGCGAGCCGCCAGTCCATGTCCAGCATGATGGCGATGATGCCGGCGAGGACGAAAATGTCCTCGAAGATGGAGACCACGCCGGCGGTAAACATTTCGTTCAGCGCGTCAACATCGGTGGTGATGCGGGTGACCAGGCGTCCCACGGGATTGCGGTCGAAAAAAGCCAGATGCATGCCCTGGAGGTGGCGGAAGATCTGGCCGCGCAAGTCGAACATGACCTTCTGCCCGGTCCACTGCATGATGTAGGTCTGGGTGAACTCCAGCAGGAACCCCACCAGGAGCAGGCCAACGTAGATGGCCGCGATCTGGGCGATGCCGACCAGCGGCTGGGGGCTCAGAAAGCGGTCGAGGAAGGAACTCTCCCGGGGGACGTGGGCCAGGTATTTGTCGATTGCAACCTTGGTGAGGTAGGGGCCGAGGACGGCCGTCCCGGCCATAAGAACGATGGCGCTGAGAGCCAGAAGAACCTGCCACTTGTAGGGGCGCAGGTATCCCAGCAACCGCTTCATCAGGCGGCTGTCGTATGCCTTGCCGAGTACCTCTTCCTCGTGAGCGTCCGCCATCCTTAATATCTATCTTCTCTATTATCTCTGGGGTCTTGCGATTCTCCTCAGACTATCAGACGAGAGCGAGGCTGCTGAGGATGCGGAAAGAGTCCGCCCCTCCTGCGTGAATCTTGCAAATCATGGACTTAGCGGGCAAGGGGCGGCAAAGTATTGAGAGAGCGGTGGTTACATCAAAGTATTGAAAACATGGCGGATAGGACGGCTCAGAAAGACAGGAAGAATGCTCCTCTTGTCCCCCAGCGGGCATAAGAACGAAGGTCAGACAGAGACTCAAAACCGAGATTCCTCTCGGGGCTCGAGGCCCATTCAGAATGACGCTACCGTGATGTTTTCCCCTCATAAATGCGTCCGTTACGGACGCAAATCTTCCAAACGAATTCACTTCACCTTGTGGCCCAGAAGGCCGGACTGATAGGAGCGCCGGTCCAGGCGATGGAGCTTGCGTGCCTGCGCTGGGTTGAGCAGCGGGGTGTGGCGAATGTGGCAGAGGTATTCGGGGATGTACCAGACGCTCTTTTCTGCCGTCATCCAGCCGAGGGGATCGAAGCGGGAGAGGTTCACAGGGCGGGAGAAGGTACGGAGGGTGCGTTCTCCCAGGAGATTAAAGTAGTCGTCGAAGTAGCTCATGGCGAGCTCGCGCAAGGAACGATACACCGGTTCGCGGTAGCGGCAACCGGAATAGTTGGACTTGGCGAGAGCACCCCAGTGTCCGCTCTGCTGGAAGACGGCAAGGACGTGGTCGGTGTCACGCTCGGCTTCGAAGTCGATGACTAGTGGCGGATAGCCCAGGACACGCAGGGCGGCGGCGGCGAAGATGGCTCCTTCGAGGCAATGTCCGGTTTGCTCGCGCAGCACCATGCGCGGAGACCAGCAGGTGGTGGCGAGATGGTAGTCCATCTGATCGAGCGCCCGCTGGATTCCGTGCGGAGTTTTCAGCGAGCGGAGCTTGCGCTGCTCCGCGCGGGTGAAGTCGAAAGCTGTGGCGCCATTGCGCATGCTCGATGATGGTAGCAGGAGAGGGTTCGCGGTTAGAGCCCACATCCGCCATAGGCGCAGATCTGGGGCACCAGAACTTGCGTTTCCAGCCCGGGGTGGAAGCTCCTGTTCATTTCGTTTCTTCATTTGCGGGCCTGCAGGCCCATGCTTCCACCGCCCCAGCCGATCAAGCCCGCACGCCTGAATACGCGAAAGTCGGCGCTTCCAGCTTACGGAACGATGTCGCGAATGGAGTCGGACGTGTGGGCAGTGTGCGAAGCCGGATCGAAGATCAGCGGTAGTTCATCGGGGTGGTCGATGAGGACATCGGGCGGAGCCTTTTCCAGGCGGGAAGGGTCGAAGCCGTAGCGCACGCCGCAGGTCCAGGCGCCGACGTTGCGTCCGGTAAGGGTGTCGATGTCGGAGTCGCCGATCACCAGGGTCTGATGAGGCTGGGCGTGGAATTCGCGCATCAGGGTGCGGATGCCCAGAGGATCGGGTTTCTTGGTGGGAAAGCTGTTGCCTCCGTACACCTGAGCAAAGAACTGCTGGATGCCCAGTGCCTGCACGATGGCGCGAGCGGGAACCACGGGTTTGTTGGTGAGTATGGCAAGGTTGTGCCGCTCAGGGGAACCCCCGTTGCGGGGGTCGCGAATGGCGGCGAGCGCATCGGAGATGCCGGGATAGAGGTGAGTGTGGTCGAGTTTGTGCTCGCGATAGTAGTCGAGGAAGTAGTCCAGCCCGGCGCGGAAGAGGGCATCGTCGTCGGGGTCGCCAAGGGAGCGGCGCACCAGCATGGGAGCGCCATCTCCCACGTAGCTGCCAATTACATCTTCCGGCAACTCCGGCCGGTCCAGGTGGCGAAGCATGGCATTGATGCAATTTGCCAGGTCGCGGCGCGAGTCGATGAGGGTGCCGTCGAGATCGAAGACCAGCAGGCAAAGGCCGTGGGCGGGAACATCCCGGTTGAATTTCAGCATTGCTTTCATTCTAAAGCTTCGGGATTGCAGCTTCCCGTTGGGAAGTAATGCGTGAGGAGCCTAATGCTCCACGGCTGCCAGCGGCAGGAGGAGTGGGTCAGCTGGTTTGCTCAAGATGAGAGACCGAAAGAATCATTCAGGTTGGAAGAACGCATGGTTTACTACTTGCTCCTTCTTGCCTGCGATCTCCGCCTCGGCGCGGAACCAGTCCTCTTCGGCGTGGCCATCGCAGCCGCCGCGCCGTTCATAGAGGAAGTATGCGTGACAGCGAATCTCCTCCTCCGTCATGGTGTGGACGGGATCGCTGGGATCGCTCGGCATCATTCGTCCGCCATGGTCGGGTTCGACTGGATCGCGGCCTCGGGTGTTTAACAGGTCAGTGTTTGCCATATGGCGCACTTCCTTTCTGCTCACCCTGCAGAATTTCAAAGTTCCGGCTCATAACAGCGCCGCATTGGTGCTGCCCAAACTCGTTTACCAGATGGTGGGGCGGAGTAAGACGTTGGCGCTGCAGGGCCTCATCGGCGGTGAGGGCGAACATCTTACCGCAAACGGAACACTGCCACGCCAGTCCGGAACTGGGGAGAGCATATGCCAGCATGAGCTGGGAGCGCTGCTGAAGGCGCTGAAAAGTCATCTGCAATCACAAGGGCCGCCATCCCCAGCTATTGCACGGCAGTATGGCGGCCCTCTCTTCCCCCTCTGGGATGACAACAAGCCTGGCGCCGGGGGCGGGTTCAGTCCCTGGCGCCGGCTGGGAGGCCGGGTTTCCCGTGAGGATGGCTGGTATGCCTCTTACTGAAGTGGGATGAGGCAAGGCGTGCATTGGGGTTGTCTGCGAGGGTTCGATATACAGCCCGGTGCTCTGGGGCTCGCTGCTTTGCCATCCGCGCTCCAGAGTGCACTTCCCAGCTCCACGGTCAGAAACATCGGGTGGAGTATGGGGCAGCACAGAAAAGGGGCATGGAGGAGACGCGACAGGCTCGCGATTCGAGCCCGCCTGGCATGGCATCTATAGAGAAGGAAAGGGGCCAGGGCATGGCCTCGGGGGCTTTCAGCTTTCGGGTCCGGGCTTCGATTTCTGTCGGTAGTTCAGCCCTGCCGTTTTACAATGCGGGCTATTGTTGTGGACACGGCCCTGACCGATTGGCCCGGAGAGTCCTGCGAAAACGCTAGGCGCGAGGACCAGAATGGCGACCAAAGCTGAGACGAAACCGTTCCCTGGGGAACTGGAAAAGAGCTACGACGGGCTGAGCAGCGAACAGCTCCTGGAAATCTATCGTCTCATGTACCTTTCGCGGCGGCTGGATGACCGCGAAATCCTGCTGAAGCGGCAGCAGAAGATCTTCTTCCAGATTTCCTGCGCAGGCCACGAAGCCGTCCTGGCGGTGGCGGGCCTGCTGCTGCGTCCCGGGTACGACTGGTTTTATCCCTACTATCGCGACCGCACGCTTTGCCTGGCTCTGGGCGTGACCGCGGAAGACATGCTGCTGCAAGGGGTTGGTGCGGCCAGCGATCCGGCGTCCGGGGGACGGCAGATGCCCTCGCACTGGAGCGATCCCAAGCTGAACATTGTGACCGGATCTTCGCCGACGGCTTCGCAACTGCTGCAGGCGGTTGGCTGCTCGGAGGCCGGCCGCTACTTCGCGCGGCATCCGGAGACCGCCGCCAAGGCCGAAGGCGACTACCGGCAGTTCAAAGATGTGAAGTTCCAGGGCGACGAAGTGGTGTACGTGTCCACGGGTGAGGGCAGCACCAGCGAAGGCGAGTTCTGGGAGACCATGAACACGGCGTCCAACGGCAAGCTGCCGCTGCTGATTCTGGTGGAAGACAACGAGTATGCCATCTCCGTTCCGGTGGAGGCACAGACCCCCGGGGGCAGCATTTCGCGTCTGGTGGCGAATTTCCCCAACTTCCACTTTGCCGAGATTGACGGCACCGACGTGCTGGCCTGCCACGCGGCGCTGAAGGAGTCGATTGCCTACATTCGCGCGGGCCACGGCCCGGCCTTTGTGCATGCGCATGTGGTGCGGCCGTATTCGCACTCGCTTTCCGACGACGAGCGGAATTACCGTCCCGAGGCCGAGCGGCGGGAAGAGGCGAAGCGGGACCCGCTGAGCAAGCTGCAGATGTTCCTGATGCGCGAGAGCATCCTGAAGGAAGAGTCGCTGCAAAAGCTGGAACGGGAAGTGAATGAGGAGATTCAGCAGGCGACCGAGGTGGCGCTGGCAGCGGCGCCGCCGGGACCGGAAACGATTCCGCAGTTTATTTATTCGCCCAACATCGATCCCAGCGGAGCGCGCTTTGAGGCGGAGCCCAAGGCGGTGGAGTCGCAGCCCGGCAAGCCGGTGCCGGAACGGACGATGGCGGACCTGATTCATGAGTGCCTGCAGGACGAGATGCGGAGAGACCCGCGGATCGTGGTTTTTGGAGAGGACGTGGCGGACTGCAGCCGCGAGCAATACCTGCGGGACAAGCTGGTGAAGGGCAAGGGCGGAGTCTTTAAGCTGACGGCGGGGCTGCAGACGGAGTTTGGCTCCGACCGGGTGTTTAATTCTCCCCTGGCGGAGGCCAACATTGTGGGCCGGGCGACGGGCATGGCCACGCGCGGCCTGAAGCCGGTGGTGGAGATCCAGTTCTTCGACTACATCTGGCCGGCAATGCACCAGTTGCGCAACGAGCTGCCGCTGATCCGTTGGCGTTCGAACAACACCTTTTCCTCTCCTGTGGTGATTCGGGTGGCGATCGGGGGATACCTGACCGGCGGGGGGATCTACCACTCGCAGTCGGGGGAGAGCATTTTTACGCACATACCGGGGCTGCGGGTGGTGTTTCCCTCGAATGCGCTCGATGCCTGCGGGCTGTTGCGCACCGCCATCCGCTGCGACGATCCGGTCATGTTCCTGGAGCACAAGCGGCTGTACCGTGAAACCTATGGGCGGGCGCCGTATCCGGGGCCGGACTACACCGTTCCATTCGGCAAGGCCAAGGTAGTGCAGCCGGGCAGCCAGGTTTCCGTGATCACGTACGGGGCGGTGGTGCCGCGCGCGCTGCAGGCCGCGCAACGGGCTGAGCGGGAAAATGGCCTGAGCGTGGAAGTGATCGACCTGCGAACCCTGAATCCCTTTGACTGGGAAGCCATTGCGGCCTCGGTGAAGAAGACCCATCGCGTGCTGGTGGCTTACGAGGACACCTTAAGCTGGGGCTATGGGGCCGAGATCGCCGCTCGCATTGCCGACGAGCTTTTCGAACAGCTGGATGCGCCGGTACGGCGAGTAGCGGCCATGGATACGTTCGTTGCCTACCAGCCTCTGCTGGAAGAGGTGATCCTGCCGCAGCCGGGGAAGATCTACGAAGCGCTGGTGCAGCTGGGAAGATTCTGAACCAGGCAGCGGCCGCCAGGCTCGTGCCCTACCGAACACCCCAAAGCAGGCTCGCTGCTTTGGATTGCTGTGCTTTGGACGCGTTCTCTCTACTAAAGCGGCTGGAGCGGCTGGCTCTGTACTCTGTAGCCGCTGGAGAGCGCCGGCTGCCGCCTGTGGATTTCCGCTGACAACCTTCGCGGGCTTTCCTTCCTCCCAATGAAAGCTGGGCAGGCGGCTATTCACAAATTCCAACCATGATCTGACCTGCTTTAAGCAGGAGGGAGACTTAGCGATGAAAATCGAAAGCTTGCAACAACTCTTTGTGGACGAACTGCAGGACCTCTACGACGGGGAAAACCGTATTCTGAAGGCCCTGCCCAAGATGGCCGAGCAGGCGAAATCTCCGCAACTGAAGAGCGCCTTTCAGCAACATGAACGCCAGACCCAGCAGCAGGTACGGCGCCTGGACCAGATTTTTGACCAACTGCGCGACCTGGACCGCAAGGGAAAGACCTGCAAGGGGATCCAGGGAATCCTGGAGGAAGGGGAAAAGCTGATCAAGGATGCCAAGGACCCCGATGTGCGGGACGCGGGAATGATTGCCGGAGCGCAGCGGGTGGAGCACTACGAGATCGCCGCCTACGGCACGGTGCGCACCTACGCTACTCTGCTGGGAAAACCGGAATGGGCACAACTGCTGCAGGAGACTCTGGACGAGGAAAAGAGCACTGACCAGAAACTTACGCAGCTTTCGGACGACATCAACGTGGAAGCCAAGGCTGCGTAGAGCAGCCGGGGCGTCAAGTGCGGCGGGGGCCTCCCCTGGAACCGGCGGAACCGAACAGGCGGCGGTCCAGCGAGAGAGGTCCCGCGCCGAAAAAGATCAATGCGAAGGCCACGCTGAGCAGTACCAAGGGAAACTCATATCCGCCCTGGCCGGTCAAGCCATTGCGCAGGTGCACCTTGAGGATGGCAACCGTCATGTCAATGGAGACGGCGAGGGCTGCGAACGGCGTGAGCAGTCCCAGGACCAGAAGAGCGCCTCCCACCACTTCGGCTGTGACAACCAGATAAGCCATCCATCCCGGCACTCCGATGTGGGCGAGCGGGCCGGAGGCGAATTTGGAAATGTTCATGAGCTTGGGCCAGCCGTGCGCCACCATGATGACTCCCAGAACCAGGCGCATGACCAGCAGGCCAAGAGGTTGTAACTGCGGAATCCAACGAGTCATAGAAGAAGCCCGCTCCACAGGCGTTGTTTCTGCTGCGGAAGTTCAAGGGCGAGAAGAGCTTACCCGAAAGCCCGAAAGAAACAAAAGGGACCGGAGTGGGGCGGTATCCAACTCAGAACACCTCAGGCTCGGAACATCTCAAGAAGAAAGGCGAGCGGCAGCGGCTTGCAGGCTACTGCGAGCTGTATTGCGGGACCAGGGCGAGGAGCTGGCGGAGAGTTTCGATCCGCAACCCGCGCGCACGCAGGATGAGAGCAGCCGTGGAGGTTTCCGCGTAGAGCAGGCCGATGAGCAGATGCTCGGCGCCGATGTTGGGAGAATCCATGGCACGGGCTTCGCGGGCGGCAGCTACCAGCACGTGGCGGGCGTCGTCGCTGTAGGGGAGATCATCGCGATAGGTGACGAGGGCGCCGCCGGCCACGCGCTCGCGCACCTCCTGCCGAATAGGCTCGTGTTCTTCCACGGGCAAAACGGCGATGATCGACGGAATGGGGACGTGCAACAGGCCGAGCAGGATATGAACAGGCTCAATGCTGGAGGAATGCGAAGCTTCAGCTTCCACGCGGGCAAAAGCGATGACGCGCTGCGCCTCGGAGCTGAAATGCAGAGCGCGGTGGCGCAGCCCGCGACGGATGGAAAAATAGATTAAGCCCAGCAGGACGACAATCCCCGAGACGATCGCCAAGGTGACATAATCCGCCATACTCAAGCTTTAGATGATACGCCCGGAGCCGTGGTCGCCAAGGGAAATGTGAGGCCCAAGAAGCCGCCGCCGGCGACCCTCAGGGGCGGGCGCTTTTCTCCCCCCCGCTTAGACGCCGCAAAGGACGGGAAGGAAACAAAATCTCTTCAGCCCATGGCGAGTTCGTCAGCCGACTCGAGCGGAGTTCCGCAGGTGCGGCAGATGACGGCCGAGCAGTCTCCACAGGTGAGAGGATCGGAAACCGGCCGCCGGCAACGGGGACAGTACAGGTCTGGAGCTTTGCGGGGTTCCTGATTGCCAGGGAACTGCGGCGACATGGGGCAACTGTAGCACGCGGAGGCGCGGAAAGGCGGACTGGGCGTCCGCTCCCCGACGTTCTGAGGGACCAAGGCCAGCTTCCCTGCGAAAGCGGCCGCATTTCTTGATTTTTCCGCGCTGCTGAAGTCTTAGAATGAATTCCCATGAATGCCGAAGATCTTCTACGCGAGGAGTTCAATCGCTGGGCGGAGCAGGGTCGCGGCGATGAGATGGAGGCGCATCACCTCAGCATTACCGAGCAGACAGTGCGCCGCATGGAGCTGAAAGCGGGAGAGCGCGTCCTGGACCTGGGCTGCGGGACGGGATGGGCGTCGCGACTCCTGGCGCGGCTGGTGGGCGAGGGCCCGGCGGGGTTCGGGCAGGTGGTGGGAGTCGACATCTCCGACGAGATGATCCGGCGCAGCCGGGCGGCCTCGCGGGAATTCGACAACCTGCTCTTCGTGTGGGGCTCGGCCCAGCAGATTCCCTGGGAAGAAAACTTTTTTGACAAGGTGCTTTCGGTGGAGTCGTTTTACTACTATCCCGATCAGGACCGCACGCTGGCGGAACTGTTCCGGGTGCTGGCTCCGCGGAGCCGGCTGTTCCTGCTGATTAATCTCTACAAAGACAATCCTCATTCCCTGCGCTGGGTGGACGAGCTCAAGGTTCCGGTGCACGTGCGCTCGGAAGCGGAATATGTGCAACTGCTGAAGGCGCACGCGTTCGAAGATGTCGAGGCACAGCGCATCCCGGATGAAAGTCCCACTCCCGAGGAGTACACGGGCAAGTGGTTTCGTAATGCCGAGGAGCTGCGCGAGTTCAAGCGCATTGGGGCGCTGCTACTCTCAGCCCGCAAGCCGGAGGTGCGCTCGATGGCGCCGCCGTGGCAGATTTATTGAGGTCGCGCAGCCTGCCGCCCAGCTTCGATTTCCTGAACCACACGGTCGAGATGGTATACGGTTCGGAGTCCCTCCAGCAGCACCCGGCTGTCGACCGCAACCGCCCGGTTAGACACTGGGTCGTAACCGTAGTTGCCGCCAAGGGAAAAGATGTTGCCATCGAAGATCAGGCCGACGATATCGCCGTTCTGATCGATGACAGGGCTGCCGGAGTTGCCGCCAATGATGTCGTTGGTGGTGGAAAAGTTCATGGGCGTCGCCAAATTCAATTCCTTCTTCGCCGCCGACCAGCTTTGCGGCAGGACGAAGGGTGGAGCGCCATTGGCGCGATCGAACAGGCCGCCGACGGTCGTATAGGGCGCGACCAAGTGACCACGAGCATCGGTGAAACCCTTCACCGTGCCGTAGCTCAGGCGGGCGGTGAAGGTGGCATCGGGATCGAGACTGGTGCCGTAGATCGCGAATCGCATGTTGGCAATTTTCTGGGCTGCCGCGCGTGTGGGCGCAGTGACCTCCGACTCATATTCTTTCCGGATACTACGCAGAGCGGGATCGATCAGGGCAGCGAATCGAATCATGGGATCCTCAGATTTTTCGATTGCCGCCTGGCCGCCGTTGTAGAGGGCTTCCCGCACCTTGGCGTCGTCGAGATGGGTTCCGGTCACCAGCCGGTGAGCGAGCTGGCCCGGTGACTCCTTGCCCAGCATCTTGCGCACGAATGGATCATCCGCGCCCAGATCGCGCTGCATGGAGGTGAAAGCGAAGCCGAGGGTGAGCTCCTCCAGGTCCTTGTAGACCGGGATTGGCGCCGAGAGCTCCTGCTGGAGTTGCACCAGCGACTGGTCGGTGTATTCAGGAAGGCGCTCCCCGTTAGGCTTGGCGCGCTCGACGGGCGCACGCACGAGGGAGATTGCCTGGCCGAGCAGTCCCGAGTGCAACATAAAATTACCGTCCATGGCGCTGTGCTGGGTGTACAACTTGGCGCGTTCCGTCTGGATGTGCGCCAGATCGTCCCAGGCCGTGGCATTGGCTGCCAGCTCGGGGCGCGCAGCAATAGCATCGCGCAGACTTTTCTCCTGGCTGACTTTCCTGCTGAAAAACTCCGGATCCATGAGCGCCTGCTGCCGTCCCAGCAGGGCTTTGAAGTAATTGGCGATCTCAAACAGATCCTCATTCGCCTCGCGGGCCTGTTGGGGGCCCATTGCGATGAACTGTTCCAGGAGCCCCCGGTATTCGGCCAGCTCCGGCAGAAAAGCCGGATAGATTTTGTCGCGCTCGAATTGGAGCTGGGAAACCGTAAGCTCCCGGCTGGTGCCGCCCGGGTTGCCGGAAACAAACACCAGTTGGCCTTCTTTCGAGCCATCTTGGCTCCAGCGCAGGTACTGGTTGTTCGCGACCGGCTGATTGTTTTCGTAGGCTCGAAGCAAGCCTAGGTCGTAGTCGAAACGCGGAAAGTTGAAGTTGTCCGGATCGCCGCCGAAGAAGCCTGCCTGAAATTCGGGCGCAAACACCAGGCGCACGTCGCTGTAGCGTTTGTAGCGGTAGAGGTCATAGATGCCGCCATGATAGAGAGACACCAGGTCGCAGCGAACGGCGGGATCCGATCCGCAGCTTTGTTGCAGTTTGGCGGTTTCGGCGCGCAACGCCAGATTGGCCGCGTCCCCCGTTTTGCCGGCAAGCGCGCTGTGCACGTCTGCGGTGACGTCGCGAATTTCGGTCAACTGGTCGAGTTCGTATGCGGGGCACTTCCGTTCCTCGCTGGAAGTTTGGGCCCGGAAGCCGGTTTCCACCAGGTTCTGCTTTGCAGTGGAGAGCGCCTTCACACACTCCATGACGCAGTGGTAATTCGTCATCACCAGGCCTTGGGGGGAAATGAACGATGCGGAACAACCGCCGGCGATGCGCAACGAAGCGGCGCGCACGTGGTTCAGCCATGCCTGGGAGGGCGCGAATCCGTATTTGGTTGCGACAGTTTTCGAAGGGAAGTTGTTAAAGGTCCACATGCCTTCGTCAGCGTGCGCCGGCACCGCCGCGAGCGCAGATAGCAGAGTAATGGCAATTGCAAGCTTCAACTTCATACGACGCCGCCTGTGGGAAGAATAAAGAAGTGCGCGCACACGGTTCAGCACGAGCCTTGCGGGCCACGAACCCCCGGACCATGTTTCCGCTGAGTATACCCGTCTTTGGGAAGCCTCCGATGCACGGATTGGCCGTGGGAGAACGCAAGATTCTTCGACTTCGCGCCGGCGGCGTTCCGCTCAGGATGACACGAGCTTAAATCTCCTGTTACTCAAAGTGCCAGAGGAGAATGCCGTAGCCGACGCCGGCTTCGTCTCCAGTGTGGGCGACCTGGAAGGCCATGAAGCTACCGTCGGGGGCAACCACCGGGTTGGATGCCTTGTATCCCTCGTAGTCGTTGAAGTGCGTGATACGGGTGAAGTCCTTACCGGTGCCGTCCAGCTTTAGCTTCCAGAGGTCGATGTTGTGGGAATCGTTGGCGCCGCCGAGGGTTTCCACCTGCTTGGAGGATTCGACGAGGGTGTACTTGCCGTCCGGGAAGATGCCTTCCGGTTCGTTGTAAATGCCAGGCATTTGAGATGCGTTTTGCACCTTGCCCGTATTCAAATCGATCATCATTACGTCCGCGAGATGATTTGCATGATAGCAAGTGAAGGTGAGTTGCTGGTCGTTGTCGAAAAAGTCCTGCGCTTCCATGCGGCAATCTTTGGAAGCGCTCTTATAGACCATCTTCCTGTTCGTCAGGCGCGCGGCATCACCGGAGACTTCGATATCGGCGGTGTAGAGCAGGCTTTCGTCGGGAGCGAGCGAGGGATCCTGGGGCGGGGTTACGGAGTAGGCGATCTTCATGTTCTTCTTGGAGATCGCCGCGCCCTCGCTCATTTTCTGGCCGAGACGCTGTGGTCCGGAACCGGGCTGCTTGCTGAGAAACCAGAGTTCATTATCTTGATAGCGGCTGGTATGGATGTCCTGAAAGCGCTCGGGACCGATGAGAATGTAATCCCCGGAGGGCAGATGCATGACGCGCAGAAATGCCGCTCCGGGCACATTGCAGGTAAGACACGTGATGACGCGCGTCTTGAGGTCGATCACGAAGGCATCGCCGAAACTTTTGTCCATGAAGGCAATGCGCTGGCCGTCAGGAGAAATATCAGCGCGCTCTCCAAAATGGGTGAGCAATTCGACGTTGGCGGGAAGATGGTCCAGAGGATTGCCCTGCTTGCGCTGCGCCAGAGCGGGTACGGCGACCGCCAGCAGGACCAATATGACAACGGCGAATCGAAGCCTACGGAGCATGGTTGGTTCCCCTTGGCCGCAGCGGCGGGAGAGCATTGGAGCATGAAGGCCGGCGAGCGTCAATCGGAGGCTGCCGGAAAGAAGCGGTATGACCATGGACGGAGGTGCAGGCCGGGACCCATTCTGGGCAACACAAGCGAATTGTCCGGGAATGGGAAATGGGATAGGCTCCGGGCGTGGCGCTTGTCAGCTCAGTTCCGATGCTGTGTTTCCTCTCCGCAGACAGAGAGCGCATTGCTGCCGTGGAAGAGACGCTTTACCTGCTGGGACTGCGGTTCCAGACGCGGCTGGTAGGGAATTCGATTGCGGCCTCGCGCCTTCCGGCGGCGGACGTCTTCCTGCTGGACGCTCTTCCCGAGGCGATGGCCACCGTCCAACGGGCAGGCGAGGTGATGAGCGCATCGGACGAGCGCCCAGTACTGATCGCCAGCGATGAAATGAGTGATTCCCTGGCGTTTGCCGCGCTCTCGGCGGATGCGCGTGGGCTGATTGCGTATGACGATCTGCAGCGGCAACTCCCGGCGGCCGTGCAGGTGGTGGCCAATGGCGGGTTCTGGATTCCGCGAGGGGTGCTGGTGCGATTTCTGGAGTCCAGCCTGGCAGTGGCCCGGCGGGCGCGATTTGCGCTGGCGCGGGCCGAGCTCACCGAGAATGAAACGGTGCTGCTGGATGCGGTGTTGAGCCGCTACTCCGACGAGCAGATTGCGGAAAGACTGCGCCTGCCGGCGGAAGATGTGCAGAGCCGGGTAAGCAGGCTGCTCGAAACCTTTGGCGTGCGCCGCCGTGACGATCTGGTGCTGCTGGCCGACCAGAGATCGATTGCCATTACCGTGGACTAGCCCGCCCTCCATTGTGGCGGACCAACGCGGTGCTATGGGCGGCAAAAGCAGCTTCCTCGCTTCGCTCGGAATGAGCAGCTGGGGTGATCCGGGCGGGAGATTTCTCCACAGTCCTCAATGCGATCGAGTCAGCGCCCCAAAGGCCGGTTAGGGCTTCTCCAGCCGGTTGTGGAAGGCCTGATAATCCTCCGCGCTCCACAAGACGAACACCACCCGCTGAATTGAGCTGTCGGAATGGGCGCTGGCGTACTCGCGCGCGGTCGCCGATCATGACTTCCGCACATTCGGCGACGGGAAAGCCGGCCACGCCGGTGGCCAGAGCGGGGAAGGCAATGCTTCCCAGGCGCAAGTGCTCGGCGATGCGCAGGCTGTTACGAGTGGCATTGCGAATGATGTCGGCGCTGGAAAGCGAGCCGGAGCGCTTGGGAACGACCTGATCCTCTTCGCGATAGCCCATGGCGGCGGCGTGGATGACGTACTTGTGAGGCAATTGTCCGGCAGAAGTGGCGACGGCTTCCCCCAGGCGTATGGGGGCCTGGGCCACGGCCTCGCGACTAATGTTCTCGCCGCCCTTGCGGCGAATGGCTCCGGCCACGCCGGATCCAAGCACCAGGTCGGTGTTGGCGGCGTTGACGATGGCGTCCAGATCGGACTGGTCGGTGATGTCTCCCCGTCGGATTTCAATTTCCATGGTTTCGTGCCTGCTGGGACTGGGTTGGGAAGCCGCGCAATAGCTTATCGCACCGAAGGGCTTTTGGGGTCCGGAATGTCGACTTGAGCGCCAGCCTAGGCAAGACGGCGCGAGCAGGCACGGGCCATGTCCGCCAAACGTGGACAGAAATGGGATTCCCGCCGCCTCGCCTGCGCAGTCCGTTGACCTGCCGTGGGTCCCGTCATAGACTGTGGGGCACATCGACTGTGGGGCAAATCGAGGGCCGCCATCTGGGTCCGCCGGTGCAGGCTCACCGCGCGGAAAAGGGGGATCATGGGCTGGCTACAGAACAAGTTCGAAAAGAACTTCATGGTCACGACGGTTGACTATGTCTTCAACTGGGCGCGAAAGTCGGCGATCTGGCCGATGACGTTCGGGCTGGCATGCTGCGCCATCGAGATGATCGCCTCGTCCACGGCGCGTTTCGACATTGCGCGCTTCGGGTCGGAGGTGTTTCGTCCCAGCCCGCGGCAGAGCGACCTGATGATCGTGGCGGGCACGGTAACGCTGAAGATGGCTCCCATCGTGCAGCGGATTTACGCCCAGATGCCGGATCCCAAGTGGGTGATTTCCATGGGAGCTTGCTCGTCGGTGGGCGGTCCGTTCAACACCTATGCGGTGTTGCAGGGCGTGGACAAGATCGTTCCCACGGATGTATACGTGATCGGCTGCCCGCCGCGTCCGGAAAATCTTTTTTACGCTCTGCTGAAATTGCAGGACAAAATCGACCAGATGTCGATTGCGAAGCGGCCTACGGAAGTGCGGCTCAGTGAAGATATGGTGGAGAACTTCAAACGGCAAGTGATGATCGCGCAGACGCTGCAGCCGCGGTAGTAGAAGTCTGCCACGGAGACGCGGAGATGGGGGCAATTCTTAATTCTGGTCTGCGCTTCTGCAGAGATTGAAGTTCGCGGTCTGGCTTCCGTTCGATGAAAAATTAAAGCGCGCGCCAGAAGGCACGCGCTTTTTGTTTCGCCCCGATCTGTTTAGACGCGAGCGAAGTTCGGCGCAACGGGTCCTTTGCCTGCGCCGGTTTTGTTGAGGGCGTCGTAAATCTCTTCCAGGTCATCAGAAGAAAGTTTGAGGGACGCGCCCCCGATCCAGCCATCGACCTGCTGGGGCGAGCGGGCTCCGACGATGGCCGCGGTGATGCCCGGCCAATGAATGGCCCAGGCGACGGCGACGGCGGAAACCGTGGAGCTATGACGCTTGGCGATGGGCCGCAGGGCGTCGCGCAGGGCGATGTTGCGTTCAGGTTGGGCGACTGGAACTGCGGCGCCGCGGCGCCGCCAGTCGTCGGCAGCCAAGGCCTGCACGCGCTGGGCGGAGAAGCTTTCCGTAAAGATGCCCCGACTGCATGGGGCTGTAGCAGATGACGCCGGTCTTGTGCTCGAGGCACCAGGGAAGTTCGCGTTCGGCGTACTCGCGGCGAACCAGCGAAAAGGGCGGCTGCAGCGATTCCACGTGGCGCAGGGCTTCGCAGCGCTGCAGAAGGTCGAGTTTGAAGTTGGAGACGCCGGGAGCGCGAATCTTGCCCTCCTCGACCAGCTTCATCATGACTGCCCAGGAATCCTCGACCGGAACGCCGGTTTCGTCGGGCCAATGAAACTGGTAGAGGTCGATGCGCTCGACGCCCAGGCGGCGAAGCGAAGCCTCGCACTCGAAGCGGATGGACTCCGGCTTGAGGGTGCGGATGGCGGGCTTCATGGGATCCTTATCGTCCCAGCGCAGGCCGCACTTGGTGAACACCAGCGGGCGATCGGAGGCGGGGATTTCCCGCAGCAGGCGTCCGATCACTTCCTCGGAGTGGCCAAGGCCGTAGACGGCCGCGGTATCGATCCAGTTGATGCCAAGCTTCAGGGCGTGGCGCATGGCGGCGAGGGAGGCATCGTCGTCCTGCGGCCCCCATCCGAACGCCCATCCGCCACCGCCGATGGCCCAGGCGCCAAAGCCTACCGTGGTAATTTCCATTCCGCTGGAGCCCAGCGGGCGCTTAGGTAAACTCATGAGTGCTCCTCTGTTTGCAAAGTATAGATTCCCTGTATAATTCCCCAACTAATACTGTATAGATTCCCACACCGGCGGTTTTATCGGCAAATGCTTTTGGGCCGATCGTTCGTCCGGAAACACAGGCCAGGGAATAAGGAAAGGGAGCCATGGCGGACTGGGTCAGGATTGGCAGGAAATCGGAGCTGCCACAGGCGGGAGAGGCGCGGGAGTTTCTTGCGGGCGTTAAGGTCGTGTGCGTGGCCAACGTGGACGGTGAGTGCTCGGCCATGGACAACGTGTGCCGCCATCACGGCGGGCCGCTCGGCCAGGGCGTGGTGATGCAGGGGAAGGTGGTGTGTCCGTGGCATGGATGGGAGTACGACGCGCGCACCGGAGCGTGCAAGTCCGGAGCGGAATTCACCCTGCCGATTTATCCGTTGAAGATGGAAGGGGAGGATGTGTTCGTGGAGTTGTGAGCGCCAAACCTGCGTGCTGGCGCTGTAACAACGTGCCCCACGCTTCCTGAGATCGGAGGGGGCCGCGGCCCAAGCCGCGACGTCAGCGACTCCCTTGTTTGGCGGGCCAAAGCCTGCCGCTTCCAGCGGAGGGACTTCGTTAAGGAGCTGAAGCCCGCCGCTGCTATCTCTATCTTCAGAACGGGATATCGTCGTCGGTGATTTCGCCACCGGCCTGGGACATCGAGGGTTCGGGGGTGCGCTGGTCGAAGCCGCCGGAGGAAGCTCCGCGGGAGCGATTGCCGCCACTGAACTCGTCCCCACCGCCCTGGCCGCGTCCGCCCAGCAGGACCATGTCGTTGACCACGATCTCGGTGCGGTACTTCTTCTGTCCGCTTTCCTTGTCGTCCCAGGAATCGGTGCGCAGACGTCCTTCGACGTAGACCTGGCTGCCCTTTTTGAGGTATTCGCCGGCAATTTCGGCGAGGCGCTGCCAGGCGGTGATGTTGTGCCACTCAGTGCGGTCCTGCCACTCGCCGGATTTGTCCTTATAGCGCTCGTTGGTGGCTAGGCTGAACTTGGCGACGGGAGTGCCCTGGGGGGTGTACTTGACTTCCGGATCTTTGCCCAGATGTCCGATGAGAATGACCTTATTGACGCTTTTCATGGGGGCGCTCCTGTATGGGATGGCGAAAAGTCGGAGATCAATATAACAGGCGTCCGGCAGCAGGCTCCAGCGACCGGGAGAACCGGCAACCAGGCTTGACTTGCAGGGTGGAGCCCAATGCGGCGCGAGGGTAGAGGTGTGGGAGGACGCGGCGCTGGCAGACCGCAGGTAGCTCGTCCCAGAGGTTCGAGAATCGTGATGCAAAGGCTGTAAGTTGCTGAAAACTCTATTTTGGCTCCCCGCTCACCCTGCCGAGTCTTCCCTTGGACCATGAATTTGTACCGTTCGCTTCATTCCGTGTCGCGGCCGGGCGGGAACCGTTAAACAATGCCACTGCGGGAAAGCTGTTTTTTCTTAAGGATACAGGCAGCAGCTTTTGAACTCCCGGGGTTGGTTGGCGTTCCGTAGAGGGCCGCTGAAGCAATACTGCGGGTGAAAAGGTGAGGGAAGATGAGCACTTCGACACAAGTACCCAGCAGCAATGGACTGGTACAGATCCAGTCGCTGGAAGAGATGATCCGGCTACGTGTCACTCAGGAGCGTGAGCGCCTGGAGAAGGAAGCCGGCATTGTTCACAAGCAAGTTCACCATTTTCACAAACCCATCGAGCGACCGTTTACCGCGGACCAGCGGCACAAGACGACTCTCCTGTTCGGAGGCCTGACCTGGAAGCACGAAAAGCTGGTCCATGGTGCCCTGGAAGGACTGGGGTATCGTTGCGAAGTTCTGCCCACGGCGGACGTGAAGGCATTCCAGCTGGGCAAGGAATACGGCAACAACGGGCAGTGCAACCCGACCTATTTCACGGTCGGCAATCTGGTGCAGTACCTGCAGAACCTGGAAGAATCCGGGGTAAAGCGGGACGACCTGATCAACAACTACATTTTCCTGACCGCGGGCGCGTGCGGTCCCTGCCGTTTCGGCATGTACGAAGCCGAGTACCGGCTGGCGCTGCGCAATTCCGGTTTCGATGGCTTCCGGGTGATGCTGTTCCAGCAGTCCGGCGGGCTGAACCAGTCCGACGCGGAAGCCGGGCTGGAAATGAACCTGGACTTCTTCCTGAACCTGCTGAACGGCATGAATATGGGCGACGTGATCAACGAGGTCGCCCATCAGATCCGTCCTTTTGAAACCAATGCCGGCGAGACCGACGCCATCCTGGACGAGTCCATCGACTACATGCACGAGGTGCTGAAGAAGAAGTCGCCGTGGACGGTGGAATCAGCGCTGGGCAAGGTGGCGGACAAGGTCCCGATGAAGGGAACGGTCGAATATCTCGGCAAGTTCCTCAATCAGCTCTATTCGGACGATTACGTGGTGGCGCTCAATCACGTGCGCGACCGTTTTAACGCGATCAAGGTTGACCGCTTCCGGGTGAAGCCCATCGTGAAGATCACGGGGGAATTCTGGGCGCAGACCACCGAGGGCGACGGCAACTTCAACATGTTCTCCTTCCTGGTGCGGGAAGGCGCGCAGACCATCGTGGAGCCGATCGGCACCTGGATCATGTACATGATCCACCAGGTGGTGCAGAAAATGCGCGACACCAAGGGTATGGAGGAAGGCGTGGTAATGCCTCCGGCATGGCGTCTGGACAAGCAGGCCGAAGATTGAGTGGAGCTATCGCCAGAAGCTGGCCAAGCTGAAGGCGGCGGAGATCATTTTCGCCCGCGAGTATCACAAGATCGTAGACGCGCTGGGCGGCACCGCGCACAGGCTGGTGGACCAGTACGAGCTGCAGCGCATCGGGCATCCCTATTACAACTCGCGCGCCGGCGGCGGCGAGGGCCATCTGGAAGTCGCCAAGAACATCTACTACTCGAACAAAGAGCTGTGCCACATGGTGCTGTCGCTGAAGCCGTTCGGCTGCATGCCTTCGACGCAGTCCGATGGCGCGCAGTCGGCGGTGGTGTCGCACTACAAGGACATCATCTTCCTGCCGATCGAGACCTCGGGCGAGGGCGAGATTAACGCTCACAGCCGCGTGCAGATGGCCCTGGGCGAAGCCAAGGCCAAAGCCAAGATAGAGTTCAAGGACGTGCTGGAGAAGCTGGGCACGCCGCTGGAAGACCTGAAGGCCTACGTGGCGCAGAATCCCGAGATGGAGCAGGCTCTCTACAAGGTGCCGAAGTACAAAGGCGTGATTGGCACCGCGGCCAACTTTGCCATCCACGTTGCCGAGCGCATGGGGAACACGGTTCCCTATCACGTGGACGCGCACTAGAACCGCTTAACCACAAAGGACACGAAGGTCACAAAGGTTCGCGGACGTTCTTTTGTGACCTTTGTGGTTATCAGTTTTCAGGAGAATCATGGCCGGACTAACGGAAAAGGCGAACCCGCAGAAGTGTTATCCATCGCTGTGGACGGGCGTGGACGTAGGCTCCACCACGGTAAAGATGATCGTCGTAGATAACGAGACCGACGAGATTCTCTGGCAGGACTACCAGCGGCACGACACCAAGCAGCCGGAAAAAGCGCTGGAAATGCTGAAGGCCATCGAGGCGGACCTGCCGAACACGCCTCAGGCGAACTTCCGCGTCTTCATTACGGGTTCCGGCGGATCGGGGATTGCCAAGCACATTGGCGCCAAGTTCGTACAGGAAGTGAACGCGGTCTCCCTGGCAGTCGAGAAGATGTATCCCGAATGCGGCTCGGTGATCGAACTGGGCGGGCAGGACGCCAAGATCATTATCTTCAAGGAAGATCCCGAGACCGGCAAGAAGAAGAAACTGCCCTCCATGAATGACAAGTGCGCGGGCGGCACCGGGGCGGTGATCGACAAGATCAACGCCAAGCTGCGCATCCCTACGGAAAAGCTCTGCGAGATGGGCTATGAAGGGCTGAAGCTGCACCCGGTGGCGGGCAAGTGCGGCGTGTTCGCCGAGACCGACATCAACGGCCTGCAGAAGCAGGGCGTTCCGCCGGATGAGCTGATGGCGTCGCTGTTCGAGTCCATCGTGCAGCAGAATCTCTCCGTTCTGACTCGCGGCAACACGCTGCGGCCGGTGGTGCTGCTGCTGGGCGGTCCGAACTGCTACATCAAAGGCATGCGCGACTGCTGGAAGAGCAACATCCCGAAAGTTTGGGAAGAGCGCAATTATCCCTTGCCTGAGGGGGTCGATCCCAGGGAACTGGTCCGCACGCCGGATAACGCCCAGTACTTTGCCTGCATCGGCGCGGTGGAATACGGCAAACAGGAAGATCCCGACGTGGGACTCTACCAGGGCTACTCCAAGCTGGAGTGGTACATCACAGAAGGCCGCGTGCAGGAGAAGGCCAAGAAGGGCGGCGCGCAGGCGCTGGCCAAGGACGATGCCGAACTGGCAGCCTTCACCCAGAAGTACACCAAGAAGAAATTTGTTCCCACCACCTTCCAGCCCGGGCAGGTGATTGAAGGCTTTATTGGTCTGGATGGTGGTTCCACGTCCACCAAGGCCGTGCTGGTGGATAAAGACCGGAACATCCTGTGCAAGACCTACCAGCTTTCGCGCGGCAATCCCATCGAGGACACGCAGGAAGTGCTGGCCAAGGTGGCCAAGCAGGTGACCGACCAGGGCGCGACGCTGAAGGTTCTGGGCGTGGGCACCACGGGATACGCCAAGGACATCCTGAAGGATGCCATTGGCGCAGACGTTGCCCTGGTGGAGACGGTGGCGCACACGGAGTCGGCGCTGCACTTCTATCCCGATGCCGACGTGATCTGCGACGTAGGCGGGCAGGATATCAAGATCATCATCCTGAAGGACGGCCGCGTAAAGGACTTCAAGCTGAACACGCAGTGCTCGGCGGGCAATGGATACTTCCTGCAAGGCACCTGCGAGAGCTTTGGTTTCAAGGTCGAGCAGTTTGCCGACATCGCCTTCGCCGCCAAAGGATACCCGCAGTTCGGCTACGGCTGCGCGGTGTTCATGCAGTCCGATATCGTGGACTTCCAGCGCCAGGGATGGAAGCCGGAAGAAATCATGGCGGGACTTTGCAATGTGCTGCCCAAGAACATCTGGCTGTACGTTTCGCAGATTCCGAACCTGAGCGCCATCGGCAGCAAGTTCATCCTGCAGGGCGGGACGCAGCACAACCTGGCTGCGGTGAAGTCGCAGGTGGACTTCATCGAATCGCGCTTCAAGGGCAAGGAAGTCAAGGCGGAAGTCATCGTCCACCAGCACTGCGGCGAAGCTGGCGCAATTGGATGCGCCTTCGAAGCGGTCCGTCTGTGGGAGAACGGCAAGAAGACCGAGTTCATCGGCATCGACAGCGTCGCTTCCATCACCTTCACCACCACCCGCGAAGAGGCCACGCGCTGCTACTTCTGCAAGAACAAGTGCCTGCGCACCTTCATCGACGTGAAAACCGCGGTTCCCAACCCCAACTACACGCCGCCGGCTAAGACCAAGGTCCCGCTGGCGCCCGGGGCGCAGCGCCTGATTATCGCTACCTGCGAAAAGGGAACGGTGGAGAATGTGGAGGAGATGCGCGTCATCAAGGGCAACATCGACGCCATCAAGAAGGAAAACCCGAACCTGGTGGAGATTGCGGCCAAGGCGGCCTTCAAGAGCTATGCTCCGCCGGTGGTTGCCGATTCCCTGCCGAAGCTGACCCTGACCAAAGCGCAGAAGACGCGGGCGGAGCTGATGAAGAAACGCTCCGAGCTGAAGATTGGCATGCCCAAGGCGCTGAACATGTATTCCTGCGGGCCGTTCTTCATGGCGTACTTCGAGGCGCTGGGCCTGAAGCCGGAAAACCTGTTGTGGTCGGAGTACACCAGCGAACAGCTCTACAAGGAAGGGGCCAAGCGCGGGGCGATTGATCCGTGCTTCCCGTCCAAAGTGGGCATTCCGCACGTGCACAATCTGATCTACGGAATCCACCCCAAGAAGAAACTGGATATTGTCTTTTTCCCCATGATCGACTCGCTGCCCACCTACTTGGTGAACACGCAGTCAAGCCGCGCCTGTCCTACGGTGACGGCGACGCCGGCCTCGGTGAAGGCTGCCTTCACCAAGGAAGGCGACATGTTCAAGGAAAAAGGCCTGATCTGGAAGGACACCCTGATCTGCCTAGATGATCCCAAGATGGCGCACCGGCAGATGTATGAAGACTGGCAGGAGATCCTGGGACTGGGCGAGGAAGAGAACTACCGCGCGGTGGAAGAAGGCTTCAAGGCGATGGACCAGTTTGACAACCAGATCATGCGCGGGCAGGCGAGGGAGATTCTGAAGCGTTTGGAGGCGGAAGACCGGTTGGGAATCGTGCTGCTGGGGCGTCCGTATCACAACGATCCCGGCATCAATCACGAAATCCTGGAAGAGTTCCAGAAGCTGGGCTACCCGGTGTTTTCGCAGGACTGCCTGCCGCTGGACGATGAAATCCTGTGGCGGCTGTTTGGGGATGATGTTCGCGCGGGCCTGATCGAGCATCCGCTGGATGTTTCTGATGCCTGGAAGAATTCCTATTCGGAAAACACTACCCGTAAGGTCTGGACCGCGAAGTATGTGGCCCGGCACCCGAACCTGGTAGCGCTGGAGCTATCCAGCTTCAAGTGCGGACACGATGCTCCCATCTACACCGTAGTAGAAGAAATCGTGGAGCACTCGGGCACTCCGTACTTCTGCTTCAAGGACATTGACGAGAACAAACCTACTGGCTCGATCAAGATTCGCGTGGAGACCATCGGCTACTTCCTGAAGCGCTACCGCGAAGACATGGTGCGCGAGAACCAGAAGAAGCATTCGATTGACGAGCAACTGCGCAAGTTCGAGGAGCAGATTCGCAACGAACTCACGCTGGCCGCCAAGTTTGCCGGCAAAGAGGGAAGCTGCGGCACGCACTCGGATGCCGCTGCCGAACTGGTTCAGCTCGGCGGAGTGCAACCTGCGCACTCAGACGAACTGGCGGAGATTGCGGGAGACTAGAAGGTAACTACCAAGGACACGAAGAACCGAAGTTGGAGCCCGGCCGTCCTCGGCCGGGCTTTTCTTTGGTACCACTCCAATTGCCGACGCTACAAAAAAAGAGGTGGTGGTCGCCTGATTGTCCGATTAGGCAGATACCTCAAGATTGAGGTGTTGTCATGAAAAAACTACACTTCACTCTTGTCGGAATCTATTCTCTTGGAATTGTCGCTGGCATCACTGGAGTCGTTTGGGACGTATGCCAGTGTGGATGCTTGCGTTTGCTGTAATTCCAGCTACTCTCATTCGACTACACTGACGCGAGGCTCAGGCTCTCCGTAAGCGGATATCCAGCGAGGTTCCGGAGACCCCTCGCCACAACTAAAACTTCAACCCTAACGCTGCACTCAAAAACCCCACCAGCGGCGCCATCTCGCGGCAGGCTGCCACGAAGTCGTCGAGAAACTTCGGACTGCAGACCTGTTTCTCGGTGAACGCTACCGAAGTCAGCAGGTCTTTGCGCTTCAAGTCGTCGGCAAACTCGTGGTCGGCAGGGAAGCCGCGAGGCGGGCGCTTCAGGCTGTCACCCTCAATTTCGATCTGGCTCCGCAAGTCGCGCCAGGCATTGGCGCGGCCCACGATGGCGCTGCGCACCTTCACCAGGGTCGCATTCTCCGGATGCCAGAGTCCCGCTGCAGCAAAGCATTCTCCCGGCTCAAGGTGGAGGTAAAAGACGGGTGAGGGAACACCTTTCTTGCGACGCCCGAAGCTGATCCCCACGTGCGTCTTGTAGGGACGCTTGTCGGAAGAAAACCGGGTGTCGCGATAGATGCGGAACAGCGACCCGCCGTGCGGACGGGGATCGGCCACCAGGTGCGGACTGATCTCGTATAGCGGATCTGCAAAATCCCGGATGAACTCCAATGCGGGCTCGCGCACCACAGATTCATATTCCTGCTTATGCTTTAGGAACCACTCGCGGCGATTGTTGTGTTTCAGGCGTTCGAGAAAGCGGAACAGGTCGGTGGTGAAATAGGACGTTCGGGCAGCGCGAGGCTGGGTGGCCATGAGAAGATTCTAGAATATGCGGGTCCAATCGGCCGCCTTCGGCCGGGCTTTTTGGCGGCGAAAGCTAACCGAGGACACGAAGTCCACGAAGAACAAGAGCACAGCCCGCGAGTACATCCATCGCGCCTTCTTGTAGTACCTTTGTGTCCTTCCTGTCCTCTGTGGTTAAATCTTCCTCATGGCCAAGCACTCCCCGCGGTTTCTCCAGATCGTCGACGATGCCAAGACACGAGTCCGCGAGACCACGGCGGACGAGGTGAAGGAACGGCTCGATCGTGGTGACAAATTTCTGTTGCTGGACGTGCGGGAAGAAAGTGAATACGCCCAAGACCACCTTCCGGGCGCGGTTCACATGGGCAAGGGCGTGATTGAGCGCGACGTGGAGCAGAAGGTCCCGGACACCTCCACCCCCATGATTCTTTACTGTGGCGGGGGCTTTCGTTCGGCGCTGGCGGCGGACAACCTGCAGAAGATGGGCTACACCGATGTTATCTCGATGGACGGCGGCATTCGCGAATGGCGGAAAAAGGGCTATCCGCTCACGCGCGAGTAATTTGGCGGCTTCCTCGCCTCCGGTTTTGGCGCATCCAACGTATCGCATGCAAGGAAGCGCCAGTTGCACCGACACCAAAACCTGGTTCCTACTGGGAGTTTGTGTGCTGACCAATGTTGCCGGCAACTCCATGCTGGGCGCAGGAATGCAGCAGATCGGGGCAACCCTTTCTTTCTCGCCGTTCGACTATATCCCCGCGTTGCTTAATCCATGGGTGCTCGCCGGCACCACAATTCTTATCCTGTGGATGCTCACACGGCTGGCCCTGCTGAGCCGGGCCGACCTCAGCTACATACTGCCCCTTACCGCGATTGCCTATGTCCTGGTCGCGCTGGTTGGGCATTTCCTTCTCCAGGAGCAGATTTCCATGGCACGCTGGGCGGGAATTCTGGTGATCTCCATGGGGGTGGTGCTGGTGGGAGGGACACCGCCGCGGACCACGAACGGAGCGACCGAAGCAGATCCCAGGAGGCGCATGCTCGTATGAAGCACCTGCTGGTCGCGCTGATCGTAGTTTGCACGGCTATCGGCGACGTTCTGACCGCCAGAGGAATGAAGCGGGGGAAAGCCGTGGACGATCTGAGCGCCCGGGGATATGCCCGCCTTGCAGTTGCCGTCCTGAGGAACGTTTATGTGATGGTGGGAGTTGGGGTGCTGGCAGTGGCCTTTTTCGCTCTGCTGGCGCTGCTTTCGATTGCAAATGTCAGTTTTGCGGTTCCAGCGACCGCCGCAAGCTACCTGGTGGAGACGGTCCTTGCCAAATACGTCTTGAAAGAGAAGATCAGCGTGCAGCGCTGGGCAGGCGCGGCCATGGTGGCGCTGGGAGTGCTTCTGCTCTCTTCGTGAATGCCGGCTGTGGGGGATGGACACTGGCGGCGCCCCCGGTTTGGCTTCCGCCCTGCAATCCGGTCCAGGCCAGACCGGCAACGATCAGTGCTGTTCCTGCCGTCTTGGCCAGGAGGGCACGGGTGCCAAAGTGCTCGTGCAGCCATTCCGGCTTCAATTTGCTCAACAGAAAAGCCAGCAGAAACACCACCGCGTACCGCACCCCGGTGATGGCTTCGACCAGTGCGGGACTGGTTTGGCTGAGGGCAAGGAAGATGAGGAAGGAACCAACCCCGGACAGAAAGCGGTTGATGCTATACATCCAGCGGCTGCGCGGCTTCGCCGCCTCGGAGGAGGCAAAGATCTGGCGGCGCCAGCTTGGATGAAGCAGCATTGCCATGGAAGCCAGGAAGGTGCCCCCGGTGAAAAACACATAGGCGGAGACGAAGTTCGCAGCGCCGTTGTAGGCAATCTTCTGCAGCACATTGACGAACCCGAACAGCACGGCGGCAAGCAGGAGAAGAGGAATAATTTTCTTCAGGTTGAGCTTCTCGGAAAAGAACATGACAAAGCCGCCGGCCACCATCAGAGCGAATGCTCCGAAGCTGACCTTTCCCAGGGGGTGGGAGAGCAGGAGCACGGCGACCAGGGCAGTGGCCACTGGAGAAAAGCCTCCCATGACGGCGAGGGTGTCGGAGGCCTCCCCGGACTGCAACGTTTCCATGTAGGCCCAGACAGCAACCAGATGTAATGCGCCGGTGCCCAGCGCCAGGGCGGCAATGTGCAGCGGAGGTATCTGGAATCCGAAGAAGTAGAGAATCAGTCCGAAGACACTGATGGCACCCAGCCAGAACATGAATGCGGGCATGTTTTTGGTCTGGGGTTCTTTGAGCAGGATTTTGTCCCAGATGAGGGTCACGCCGATCAGCCCATGGGCGATTATCGCGACTAGCAGGCCTTGATGGAAGAATCCGAGCAGGTCGTGCACGCACGGTTGGATGCAAGGTTCGCATTTTACGCCGGACCCGGCAGCGACCGGCGCAGGATGCCATCCAGACGGCAAGGTGATGTAAAATCTTGAGTTGCCTACTGGCAGTGAGGCTTGGTCCGACTGATGATGGAATCCGACAAGGTCATGTTTGAGATCTACCGCGAAGGCACCTACAGCGGGAAGTACCAGGTTGTCTATTACACCGAGCTGACGGACCAGAACAAGGAGTGGGAGATCAACCGCGCCATGGCGGGGGAGAGCTTCTACGACGGCTTCATCAAGAACTACGGCAAAGACGATGCCAAAGATATCATCGACTCCCTCCTGAAGCGGCTGAACAACGGGGAACAGCTCTCGCCCGCGGACATCGAGGCCGCCCTGGGGGCCCATATGGCGGCCAAATAGCGGCATTGAGTATCGAATTTAGCTTTAGAATCTGCGACTTGGATTTTCCTTCGTGGCGCAGCCATGGAGGCGTGCCGGGTTTGAGCAGGAGTCTCCTGCGGGATGCCCTAAACTGGGGTATAATCCCCGGCCATGGCATCTCCTGCGGCTCAACCCAAGGCCCCCGGCATGGTGCCGGACGAACTGAAACACGAGCCCATTTCCAAGGGCCTGACCACGCCTCGCAAAAAGAAGCCGAAAGAGCTGGCGGTGATTACGGAGTGCTGCACCGGTTGCGCCGGCTCGCCGGCGTGCGTGGAGTATTGTCCCATCGAGGACTGCATGTTCTGGGTTCCGGATGAGGACCATCCGCCTTTCGGGCGCATCTCGGTCGACCCACTGCTCTGCATCGGCTGTAAGAAGTGTACGAGCAAAGGGCCGGAGGGCTCGTTTCTGGATGGCTGCCCGTGGGACGCGATCGCGATGGTCGATACCGCGGAAGTCGAGCAGGAAGTCGGGGTCATGCCGTACTAGACAGGACCGTCCACCGGTTTGTTTGACCGCATCAAATCCAGCATCTAGAATCACACAGGGGTCGCCCGGCCCCTTTCGGCTGCTGCCCCCTCGTTCAATGGTAGGACAGCTGACTCTGGATCAGCATATCGGGGTTCGAATCCCTGGGGGGCAGCCAAATCTTCTCAATCACTTCCAAGCTTTCAGCTTCTGACTGCTTCGGGTTCTGGTTGCGCCTGGGTTGCGGAACACACAGCTTGTTTCGAGTCCAGTCGATCTACCCACGCGATGTCTGCGCCCGGGACGAGGTGCCCGTAGGTATCCACGGTGATTTGAATCGAACTGTGCCCCATCTGATCCCTCACGTAGGGGAGGGAAGCCCCGTCCTGGATCAATAGGCTGCCGAACGTGTGGCGCAGGTCGTGAAACCGGAATTTACGAAGCCCTGCCTTCTCCAGCGCCGGTTGCATGTAGCGCACGGCGATGTTATCCGGTTTCGGGGTTCGCTTCCGCCGCCATGCTGCCAAGCCTTTTCCGTCTCGTCCCATGCGCTGCACGGGAAAACCAACTCATCGGCAATGCTCGCCTTCCCTTTGAGGAAAGCGTTCGGCGGCCGACCATCGCGCAAATCGAGGAGTTCGCGGCGAAGCTGGCGTGAAAGGTCAACGCGACGTGACTTTTTGCTCTTCGGCGTAGTGAAGCGCCCGCAGGAGAAGTTCCGCTGTACCAGCAGGAAGCGGTTCGGATCTTCGTCATTCTCGCCGAACTGAATGTCTCCCCACTTAAGCGCGATCAGTTCACCTTTGCGCAGCCCCGCCCGAGGGCGCGGTAGGAAGAACGGATGCCACTCCGGACAAACCTCTCGAACGGCTGCAAGGAACCGCTCCGTCTCGTCTCGCGTCATGGCGCTGGCCTGGTGCACAGGCTTTTCGCTCTTGGCGAACCTGCCGATCCTGGCGGCGGGGTTGCTGGCGATGAGGCAGTCTTCCATGGCCGAGTTCAGGACGGCGCGCAGGCGCAGAGAATCAGGCGCATGGTGTTCCGCGAGAATGTTGGGACCCTTTTTCCAGCGTCGTCTTCCATTGCGCGTGACGTCCGCGACAGTTCACCCAAGAACGTCTTGACGCTCTCGCGCGTGATTTCGGAAAGCCGTCTTGCTCCGAACCGTGGACTGACGTGCAGGCGAAGCAATTGTTCGTAACTGCGATAAGTCGAAGGCTTGCACTGAATCTGGGCGTGCTCCGATAACCAACGGTCGGCGTAATCTTTGAAGGTCGGTTCTGCTTTTCTCTGGTCGCCAGAAGACTCCCAGATTCCCGAGGGCCAGCCGGGCCTCAAGCTGGCGCCGGACCTTATCCGCGGCTTCGCGCGTGCCGACGCACTTCGCCTTCCGTCTCCCCTGGAAGTTTACGAAGACGTACCATTTGCCGCCGCGCCTTCTGATCTTGACGCCCATCAGTTCTTTCCCAGCACCTCGGATGTGATCTGTTCCACGATACCGTCCACGTCAACCGTCCCAGCCGGTCCCAGCGGGTGAGCTTCCAGCCACGCATCGAACTCGGAACGCCGCACCAGAATCTTGGTGCCCACCCTCCCGCCGGCAGCGGATTTGTCCCCTGGTGCAGCCATTGCCGCAAAGTCCTCTCGGAGACGGCAGCGTAGGCGGTCAGGCCCCGCAAATCCATCCACTCGCGCTCGGGTTGAGCGGTCGTCCCATCTCAGTTCCGGTCCCGCGTGCCGCGAAGGCTTTGACCGGTCAGAAGCACAAGGAACTCGCCATTCTCGCGCAGCCGATCAAGTACCCGCTCTCCCAAGTACTGCTTCAGACCCTCCCGATTGCAATTGCTGACGATCACCGTGGGCCTGTTCTGCCGGTAGCGTGTATCCAGAAGCTCGGTGAATTGCACCAGTTCGCCGTCAGTTCCGAACTGGACGCCGACCTCATCGATGACCAGGAGATCCAGCTTCCCCAGCCTCTCCAGCACTTCGGCATCGCTTTCGTTTGAATCCCGCCGCCACGAGTTTCGGAGTTCGCGGATCACTTCTCCGGCTGTTCTGTACTCGACGCGGCGCCCTGCCATTGAGAGAGCCTCCAGGATGGCGCAGGCCAAGTGGGTCTTGCCGGTTCCGACTGTTCCCATGAGCACCATGCAACGGCCCGCTGCCAGGTTATCGGCGAAGTTCTCCACGTAGCCGCGCGCGATCTTCAGGGCATTTCGTTGTTCCGCATTTTTCGGTTCGAAGGCGTCAAGAGTCTTTCCGAAGTACCGCGGGGGAATGCGTGCCCATTGCCGCCGCTGTGCAGTTTCGTGTTTGTACTGCTCGGCTTCCCTGCGAACCCGTTCCTGCTCACGGTCGGCTTCGCAACGTGGACAGGATGTCCACCACTCAATCTTCGTCGAGGCCCATACGCCAGATGCTTTTAGTGGACGCGTAGCGTCCGTGCTTCACGCAGGTCTCTTCGCGCTGCTCAGGTGTCGCAAGTTCTGTAATCGCAGTGCCCATGTGAGTCTCCTCAGAGTGTGTAGTTGCCGTCCGGCCGCTTTTGCAGGTCGGCGGTGTGGTCAACGTGCTGACCGTTTTGGGGGCCTTGCCATTCGATTGCAGCTTCCCGTACTGGCTGAGCGGTCCGGCCGCGTAGGAACTCAGGTTCGGAATCCACTTGGACGGTCGTTCCGGGGGAATGCCGTCAGAGTCAAAGCGGTTGCGGACCATCAGCAGCAGGTCATCAGTGGACCAGCTTGGGTTTTCTTTCAGGATTCTCTTCAGGACTGAACCTTCTTGGCCTGCCCACGGGCACGCAACACGAAACTTTGAGCGGTGGAGATGCTGGATTTCATCCCGAACGGGAACATGTCTGGAATCAGGTTCCGCTTTGGTTCTTTTTGAAGCAGACTTCGATGGAGAACAGAGTCCGCCCGGAGCAAAAGCGGAGGGCAAGGTTTTTGTTCCTTCGCCAGAGCCGTTGCCAAGGCCAGAACCAGAACCAGAACCAGAACCAGAACCAGAACCAGAACCAGAACCAGCCCCACCATTGGCTGCCTCATGGTCGGCCATTGGTCGGCCATTGGTCGGCCATTGGTCGTCAGAGTGCCGCTGGATGTACTCAGCGAGAGCGTCTGCAGGCGGGGTGGGGCCAACAGCTTCGTGCTTTTTCAGCTGCCGTTTTGTGGCTGGCAGGCGTCCAGGTTTATCGATTCCGATGAAAAAACCCCAGTGTTTTCCGTTGTCCGTCCACCGGAACAACATGCCGGCTGCCTCAAACTGCTGCAGCATCTCGGCCACATCGGCAAGGCTGAACTCTTCCCGGGAGTACGAATAACAGCGGGCCCATATCCGCCGTGGATCGACCTCGAACACTCCGTTCGCCAGAGCGTTGGGCAGGATCCACGAATACTCACCGCGAAACCGAGAGTCCACACGGAGCAGCTTCTCGGAGTTCCAAAGTGCTTCACCATCTACAATCCGCTTAGGCACTGGCAGCTCCTTCTCCGAAGAGTGGCGCCTGCGTCTCGGGCGATGCCGCTTGTGGCGCGGAAACTGGTACCGATAATTCCAACCTGAACCAGGAGTGGCGCTCGCCGCCTACGTCCTGGGTCCGGTTGAGGATGCGGAAGCCGAGCCGCCGAAGTTCGAAGATTCGCGTGTTGTACTGTGCCGCACACTTCGTGATTTCTGGCAGCGGAACCCACTGTCCGCGGGCCGCGACAAGTATGGCCAGAATGGCGTCCCTTTGCTTGCGGCGGGCGCTCATGCTGACACCTTCCTAGTAGCGCATTTCTGCGCTCGGCGGCGGCACTCAGCACAGCGCGCCAGGTGGGCCGCCATCCAGCGGTCGAAGGCTAGCAGCTCTCGGAGGAGACCGCGGAAACTGCGCACCCGGTCCGCCGTAACGTTGCTGGCTACGGCCTGGAGGTGCGCGCGGTATCTGCGGACAGCTTCTCCTGCCAGGGCCTCGAAGATACAGATCGCGGGAGGCGTGGAAACTTCTAAACGCCTCCCGCCTTTCTGGCGACGGTCAAGAATTTTGAGGGATAACTCGCAGGAGGGGATTTGAGGGGATCGCCGAGACCGTCGGCGACTTGCTTGCAGTGTTGAGTGTTTCGGGGTATAAGTGGATTGTTTCCTGATCATCGCAATCTCCAAGCCCGCGCCGCCGCGCGGGCCTTCCATTTCTAGGCACCAACTCCCAAAAGACCGTGAGCCCTGGGTGTTGTTCGTTCTCCGCTACTCTCTTGCCAACTCGATGAAGCGTCGCAGTTCTGCTGGCTCAATCAACAAATCTCTACCTATCCGAACCCCGCGAATCATCCCAGTGGCCACGTATTTTCGGATCGTCCAGTGCGAGCGGCGCACAATCTTCGCCGCTTCGTCGAGGGTTAACAGAGCCTCAAGCTGCAAATTCTCCTCAGCTTGACGATTGGTTACGACTGTCGTTGCCATGCAGCACCTCGTTGCTAGCAAGCGCAGGGTGCCATTGGAACGGATTACTGTCTATCTTGATTGGAGAAACAGGGGTGGCTCGTGGACAGAAAAAGGAGCTTTGATCCAGTTTTTATGCTGGTGAGAGTGGCTAGGTCAAATTTTGCCCACGGAGGGTTAGTGGACTTTGTGGACAGACTTTCTCCTGAAATTGCAACCGGCGCGTGAAAGGCGAACCGTCATGCCACGCCTCAGGGATGGACTCCCAGCGAGCTTCTCCCAGGACTTTATCGCTTTTTTGGCGTTCTTCTGATTGTATATGCGTAATTTGTCAGCCCACTCTCTCGATAGATACGGTAAAGGGGGCGTGAACTCGGAGCCGTCCAAGTCGACACCAATGCGGACTAGACGAACCACACTCTGTTCGTTGCCTGCTGACTTGCGTTCCTTCTGCGCAGAGAGCCATAGCGGACCAGCGAACTGATCGAATCGAGCCTGATCGCTCTCAGCCCTCTTTGGGGTTGAAACCGGAGCAACTGCACTGGCTGGCTGCCCGTTTGTGCCCGAACCTGAATTTCTCGCCGCCAGCAGATGTAGATTCGCCCCTGCAAATCCTCCTACGCGCGCGACCAGAAACTCGTCGCGAATCTGTTCCGCGGCTAAGGAAAGGAAATCTTGAGAAATCCATTCGGGCCCGATCCATCGATCCTCTTCCCAATGCTCAGGGACAGAGTACGACCCACAGCACTTCGCAAGCAGATCGATGAGCAATGAGCGGCCACGGCCACCCTGCTTAACCTCTGCGGCCAGCCCAGCATCTGAGAATTTCTCCTCAATGCGCAGGACCTCCAGGATCGCTCGCCATACAAACCCTGACGCATCTTTGGCTGGATTCGAGGCACCTGCCCCCGCATACGCGTTCGCCAAAAGCGGGATCTGCTCTTTCGCAATCTCCCCAATTTCGGACGAGAACCGGTGCACCGCTTCGCTGAGTATTTCTTGTCTGCGCTCCGTCGGCGCATCCGCAATCTGCCTGCGAAACTCCGAACTGATACGACCAACTTGGTCTTCCACGGCCGTGTCCAGCTTGAACCAGCCATATCCCTCAACCTGTTCGAGAGGAGAGGGCGAAGCTAAGCCTGAATTGGATTCGTCGGACACTTTGCCACCTTCCTGTGGCTCCTGCTTTCTAAGATGAGCCCGGAAGGCGGGAGCAGGAAGGGATCCCGCCGTTCGCCGCTGGCCGTCGCCTTAAGCTATCCGGTTCAGCAATACACTAACGCAGGTGAACGTCAAGAACAGCGGTGCAGCAAACTTGTTCACCTTGACCGCGCCCGCTAAGGGAACTCACTGGTAACCCAGAGCGGATCGCGAATCGTCCACGGCACTCCGAAGCTCTACGACAGCATCCTTGACTTTGGGCACGACCTCGCGCCAGTTTTCAGAATCGAAATCCTCAACTGAAGCCTCTACATTCGAGGTCGCCGACTCGACGGCTTGCGTGGCCTCGTGCACCTTTTCATTGTCGAAGAGAGTAGCCGTTGCACTCGGCTTCGGTTCGCTTTCACAACCGAGTAAGCCAATGAGAGCGGATAAGGGAACAACCTTCAGAATTGCAGATCGCCTATCCACCTGAATGCACCTCCCGTCCGTCATCGGTTTGCCTGGGCTCTCCTATCTCCGAAATCCCCATTGCGTCCAAGAGTTGCCGAACCACTTCGCTCAAACCATCATGAGATCTTGCAGCAATCTTGCTCGCAAGCAGCGGCGATGCCTGCCTGACTGCATCGGCATCGATGTTGTGCCATACCGGTAGGATCACTTTTACTCCTTCCACCTCCCTACTAAACAGGCCGTCGAGTTCGTGCTGAGGCCACCTTTTGACGAAGAAATTTGGGCTGAGCACCACCACTCCAAACCGGGAGTGTGCTAGGCCCTCGTCTATCTTCTGCCGGAGGCTATCCCCAACTTTCAGTGAAGTCTCGTCGTACCAAACACCGAGGCCCTTCGCCTGTAACGCCTGGCTGAGCGGACGTACAAACTCCTCTTTGTCCTCGCTGGCATGCGAAATGAAGACATCCCAGAGTTTACCCATACCCGCACTGTAGACCTTCTTGGCCCGGTTTTCCTCAAGACGAAGTTCGCTGCGCTTAATTCGCAGTTCTCGGCCAATGCGAGCGGTAATTATCTCCCCCTCGCGCTCGATTGTATTCTTGATCGAACTGCTCATTCCCGCTGGAGCGCCCCTGAACGACCGCTGGACAATCTGTGAAGCAGCGGCGATAACGTTTCGCTGCTGACTTTCGCAGAGCTTGGTCACCTCTGCGGTGATTTCCCGCAATGCTTGATCGTCGAAGGGCACGCCGGATTTCTCGTACGCCAACAGGAGGCTATCAGCTCTCGCCTTCACCAACTCCTCAGTATTCGCCAAGTAGATCTTTACAAGAGCCTGAACGAAGCTGCCGGACTGAAGCATCCCACGCTTATTGAAATCGGCAGTAACTCTGACCCTCTCATCGTCGCTCCGCTTTGACAGTTCTTCGCGCTTTGCCTCAAACAGATCATTGGCATACTGGCGGGCGTCGCTATCTATCGGCAATTTGTTACCTCAGCGCAAATTTCTTGAGGCGACAGCACAACGAGTGCTGGCTCGAAATCTAGATTCGTTATTCGGCCGATTGAAGGCTCAGTTGCTCAAGCGAAAGCGCCAAGTCGGTCACGAAACCGACCAATCGTTCGAACTGTTCCGGGGTCGCGTGTGCATCATGCCACCAAACTACCTGTGCGTTGCCTGACAGGGTCCGTGAGACGCTCGGAACCAATCTGCAGTACATCGAATATGTCTGCAGGTCCACCCCTAAGAGGACGAGATTGAGGGCTTTCACGAGATCCTGGTTGAGAGCTGCAATGCCGTTGGCCAGACGCGAATTGCCGACAGGGATCTGGTGCACAAAAAGCGATCCGCATTTCTCGGCTTGCGTCCAGACAGCGTGAAAAGCGTTTTCAATCTCAACCAGTGCTTTGTCGACCTTGTGCTGCAAAAACAGGGTTTCAGAGGCCTTTATGGACGCTCTTGCGGATTCGTTTTGGATGAGATCGGCAAGCGACAGTTCGTCGAATCTGATATTCAGGTAAATAGAGCACACTGCGGAACAGAATGCCCGCACTTCAGGGTCGAGAGAACGTACAACTCTGGGATTTGGTATCGTGCCACGGTGTTTGAACCCCTTTCTCAGCTCGTTCAGCTTGTGCATTTGCTCACGAGACGGAGCCGGAGCGAGCTGTGCCTTCTCCACGGTAGGCCAAAAATCCATGAACCGTGATGGGGAGGCAAGGTCGTGGTGCTCGCAAACGATCTGCATGACCATCTCGCTTGCGTCGTGCAGAACCAGAACGGATTCTGCCACCATCAGTTCTGAACGCCTCCCTCGCAATTCGGACGCGCGGCTCAGCATGTGTTTTGCATAGAGAAGCCGTCTTGCCTGGTCAGGTGTGATCTGTGGCATATCTGTATTCGTGCTCATATCGCTGAAGCGAGGTACCGACCCGAAGACGCTAAGAGATCCCGCGCTTTCGGGCCCGCTCTGTCCGCGCTTTAGCTGCCGCCTTTGACGCCTTGATAGCATTCGCCTTGCGCTCCGAAGCGGTCAGCTTCTTCGCCCTCGCCTTTCCCCCACGGCGGGCAATCTCTGTCATGTACTTGGAAAGCTCGTAACTTGCGAGAGGATCATTCTTTCGCGGCATAACTTCGGAAGACTCTCACCATGCTCGGCATGGTGAAAGCTAATACAGATTAGCGCCAAAGTCATTTTCCTCTTGACAATTGTGGAGCACTGTTCCAGAATCCCTATGCTTCAAAAAGAAGCGCCCCGCCCGAGTGCTGGTAACACTCGAAACGGGGCTAACCAACGTCACCTGTTATGGAGGCAACGTGGCTACCCACAAGCTAGCACCCATCCCTTTTCCCAAGCAATCACCCAAAACCATCACCTCTGAGCAAATCCGCAAATACGCTGAAATCTCGTCTCTCGTCGCCGAACTGGAAGCCGAGAAACAGGCCCTGCGCTCTGAACTGCTCTCGCTGAGAGCTGCTGGAGCCGAGCAGGAAACCTTCTCTCCCTACCTGTTGCAGTTCGCCGAACAAGAAAGGCGGACCGTCGATTGGAAGGGCCATGCTCTCGCTCTCGCAGAGAAGCTCTACGGCGCCGCTCAGCTTGAAAACTGGAAAGTGACTGTGGAGGCTTCCGCCCCGGTCACGGCCGTCACGCAGGTCAAGGTAAAGCCCAATCCGGCATTCGCAGCCGGGCTGGCACAGTCTGTCGGCGTCCAGTAACCGCCCCTGTCTGTGCTCTTCCGGAGCATGACGGGTGCGCGCATTGGCACGCGAGCGTGCCCGTCACTTTCACTTCCGCGTGGCCGAAAGGACCGAGAGCGTCCATTGCTTCCGAAGGAGTCCGAGCATGGCTGATACCAAAGTCGTTGATTCCAAACCCGAACACAAACTGACCGACCTCGCTTTCGAGATCACATCAGAACCCTCCGGGCCGGCTTTCGATGCCTGTCTGGAAATTACCGCTCACCTGGGCCACTCAGGAGGGGCACGCCGGGCTGCAGCGGAGCTTCTGGAGGAAAGTCACGCCGAGGTTACGGAAGACTCTGTCGATCGAGTATGTCATCTGATGGCGAGGGCAGGTCTGGCGCTCACACTGCGCGCGGCTCTGGCGCAGATACTTCCGATCGCGAGTTAGTAGCAAACCAGTGAGGGGTGCCGTGGCTGTTGCCACGGCTTTTATCTTTCGCAGTCGAAAGGGAGATCAGCAATGCCCAGCAACAAGCAATGCCGTCCGTGTAGCGCACCTGAGATCCAGCGGGTCGCCCTGTACGCCCGCGTTTCCACCCTGAATGGGCAGGACCCGGAGATGCAGTTGCGTGAACTGCGCGAGTACGCCGGCCGCCGCGGCTGGACGGTGACTGAGGAATACATCGACCAGGGCGTGTCGGGATCGCGTGAGTCCCGCCCGGCACTGAACCAGCTCATGGTCGACGCTCACCAGCGACGTTTCGATGCCGTCCTGGTCTGGAAGCTGGATCGCTTCGGTCGTTCCCTGAAGCACCTGGTCAACTCGATTGCCGACCTGGAAGCGCTCGGGGTGGCGTTCGTCAGCCTCAGAGACAATCTGGACCTGAGCACGCCCTCGGGTCGTCTCATGTTCCAGATCATCGGCGCCATGGCCGAATTTGAAAGAGCCCTGATTCAGGAGCGGGTCCGCGCTGGCTTGCGGAACGCCAGAGCAAAGGGCAAGCGCCTCGGTCGTCCCCGCGTGGATGTGGACGCGTCCAGAGTTGCCGCTCTGCGCGTCCAGGGGGCTTCCTGGCGCGCGATCTCGGCCGAGATGGGGCTTGCAGTAGGAACTCTACATCGAGCATCGGCACAAGCGTTCCAAAACTCAAGCTGCAGCCGATTGCGGAACGGCTAACGTCCTTTAGGGTCGGCAGGCCAAGACAAACCGCAGAAAAAACCCGCCGCTTTCCAGGATCAGTCCTGTAGCATGGGTTAGCCCGATACACCTGCGGAAGTGCATTCGTGACACTCACTGATCCTGAATTGCTGGACTACTCGGCAAAGCACCTACAGTACGAACTGTTCATGCTCTGGGCAGCAAGCGAATTGCTCAAGAAACCAACTGGGGGCAGTAACCAAGCAGAGAGTGCTGTGCTCCGTTTCGCCCTGATTGAGGCGTTCGGGTTACACCTGCGAAATGTCATCGACTTTCTTTATCTGAAAACCACGCGCGAGGACGACGTTCTGGCTGTCCATTTCCTACACCGAGATCATCTAGAGACGATTCCTCCCATACTGAAGGAAGCCCGAGACCGAGCCAACAAAGAACTCCACCACCTTACAACCGAGCGTAAAGACGACGATCACCCGGACAAACCCTGGAGACACGAAGAGCTGATAAACGAACTGCGAGTTCCGCTGCGGAGGTTCGTAACCACTGCCAGCACATCCAGATTGCACTGCGGTGTCAGGCAGTTCGTACTAATGAATTTCTAAAGCTGCAACCGAGCCAGGCGTCGCCCTGAATCCTCTACTGCCCCTGGCGCGCAGGACCCCGGCTCTACCGCCGGGGATTTTCTTTTTCCGCAATGCGGGGCAGGGCCTACAATGTTTGGGACCTTCCCGGACAGTGCAAAACGGTAAATGTCACAATTTGAAAATCGTTGTCGGTCTAACTGGAGCCTTTGGGAGTGGGTGTACCACAGCCGCACGTCACCTTCGAGGAACGAGGATTTGTGGTGCTGAAGCCTTCGGAAGTTCTCCGGGTACTTTGGTCCGAGCGACATACAGACACCGAGCCAAGCCGTGCGGATCTTCAGCGACTGGGTGATGATCTGCGAAGGGAGAAGGGCAGTGGCGTTCTGATAGATGCTGTCTTAGAACGGTTTCTCGACCCTAATGCTGAGCCTGCTGCAATAGCGTTTGATGGGATCCGCAATGTGGGTGAAATCCAACATCTGCAGAACTTGTTTGGGTATCGGTTTTTCTTAATCGCCGTTCTCTCGTCTTTTGAGGGTAGGTGGGCCCGAATTGGTGCCTCCGCTTATACCGAGAAAGGTCTCACCAGGCTCGATTTCCTACGTGACGATCAGCGCGACAGCAATGAAGAGGTGAATTGGGGCCAGCAGGTACAGCTGTGTATCGATAAAGCAGATGTGCTGTTGAACAATTCTGGCGAGGTCACCCTTGAAAGTTTTCAGTCGAAGGTTCTGGATTATGTGGACCTACTAGCCGGTTCGCGTCTACGTCCCGCGACAACGGAAGAGATTGTAATGAATATAGCTTTTTCTTCTTCGCATAGTTCTAAATGCTTGAAGCGTCACGTGGGGGCTGTAGTAGTTGATCCGAATGGCAGAGTGGCCGGAGTCGGTTACAACGAGAACCCCATCGGCACCAACCCCTGTGCCGAGGAGCCGGAGTATGGCGGGCAGTGTTTTCGGGACATCATTCGCAACGACCATTCAAAATCCTCAGCGCCCGCAGATTCTGTGCCCGGTGTGTGCGAAAGAACTGCCCGAAATCTCAGGCCCACCATGGCGCTGTCCTTCGTGCGGCGACAATGGAATGAAAACAAATCTTGAGTCTTTTTTCTTTCCAGACAGGGCAATGAACTGGTGCACAGCAATCCATGCTGAAGTGTGGGCAATCCTCGCTGCTGGAGAACGCAGTAATACCGGAACACTGTACACAACCACTTTCCCGTGTCTGCAGTGCTCGGAAAAAATTAAACAGGTCGGCGCTGAAAGGGTCGTTTTTACGGAGCCTTACCCCGACCCTCATAGCCAGAAGAGGCTTGTGCTGGCAAACATTCGCCTTAGGCAATTCGAGGGCGTGAGGTCATCCAGCTTCGAGAGAATATTTTCACAACTCAGGCCTGACTGAACGCGGTGAGTCGTGCTCGTCGCGTAATTGTTCCGCCGCCGTTCGCGATTGTACGGTTTGGGTGTCCTCTGCAGATGCTTGGATGTCCGCTGCTGGAAGTACTTCCAAGTACCCAGAAAAGCCCCACGATGATGCTGCACCAGAATTTCTGTTATCCACAGAGTCGTCCCCGTTCGATTCTGGCTCGGTATGGTGGTCGTCGGATTGTTGTTGCCAGAGAGTCAATTTCTACCAGTCTTTGATGCGCTTCGTCTACAACGCATTTGTACAGCCACTGTTATCCACAAAAGGTCTCCCCATATCAGACGCGGAGCGGCTCGCAAACCTGGCTCCCCGTTCACCAGGGTAGATCCTCCTCCGTAATCTCCAGGGGCTCCGGGCCGGGATCAGCGGCAGCGTGAGCGTTGGCGATGTGGGACGATTAACGTGCCGCCGGTGTTCCAGTAACAGGTGTTTCCGGAACACCGACTCTGCCTCTTTCCCGTCGCGCTGTATCAGTAACTTGCGAACGCTTCTTGCTGCGGGTTTTTGGAACGCGCTTGCCCCGAGTCGCTGTGGAGCTTCAGCCGGCAGCGGCTTAAGACCAGATCGGACAACCA
>CAVTBJ010000007.1:0-212811 GCA_963732925.1 Terriglobia bacterium | reverse complement strand
TCACGTATTGCTAGAAGAATTCCGCCAGGACGAAAGGCCTGATGACATAGCCTCAGCAACTTCATTGCAGATTCGTAGTCCATGTGCTCAATGACATGGCTACAGTAAATGCCATCAAACTGATCGCGTCGGCTCTCCAGAAATGTATGTGCTTCTTCCAGGTACACCTCTTTCAGACCCTTGGCTTTGCATGTGGCAATGGCTTCCGAAGAGGAATCGATTCCGACGCCCCGAATCCTGGCCTCCGCAAGCAACTGGAGAAAAACACCGCGCCCGCAGCCAATGTCGAGGACAGATTCACATCCACGAAAAAGGCGGAGCATTGGCTTTTGGATGCGCTACGAAAAAGTCGCTCGTTCACCGAACTCGTAAAGGCTAGCGCTAGATCTAGTCATGAAGAAATTTCCTTGAATCAGATTCCTGTCCGAAACGTTCTTCGGAGTTTCTGACGCTATGAGGCGGTGATTCGTTCTGAATTGGGAAACAATGCGTAATTCCCCGCCACGAAACGCGCCGGTATCCACCTTCGTCTCACTGGAACCGGAGCTCTGATGCAGCGAACTTATCATATCGCCTGGGACAACACCCTGGCTGCCAACGACCGAGCCGGAACCGGTGTTTACGCCCATTTACTACCGGAAGCACTGAGCCGGGTCGCGGGCTTGTCGGTCACGATGTTGGCTGCCGCTCCTGCTGGCGCATGTCAAAACCTGCTGCAGCGAGGCAGCCGATTTCTCCGCGGGCTGCACTGGACTCATTATTCATTGCCCCGGGTTCTTGAGAAGCAGAACTTTGATCTCGTGCATTCGCCCGCGTTCGTTGCTCCGACCTCGGCCCCGTGTCCGGTGATTGTCACGATTCACGATGTTTCGTATCGGCTGTTTCCAGAACATTTTCCATGGTGGTGGTCGGCCTATTTACAGAAGCTGGTGCCCAAAGTCCTGCAGACGGCGGCCGCGGTGGTGACCGTGTCGGAACATTCGAAGCAAGACATCGTGCTGCACTATCGGATCCCCGCGAAAAAGGTCCACGTGATCTACAATGGTGTGGATCACAGCTTGTTCCATCCGTATGCCCGCATGGACTGCAGGCTCGCCAGCAAGCTGGGGCTACGTCCCGGATATGTATTGCACGTCGGCTCACTGGCGCATCGCAAGAACATTCCGACGCTGCTACGGGCCACAGCTCTGCTGAAGGCGCAGGGTAAGTGGGGGAAGCGCCAGCTCGTACTTGCCGGTCCGCACATGCGCTCCCTGCCGGGGCACTCCGAAATCAGCAAGCTGATCCTGGTACTGGGGTTGCAAAATGACGTAGTGCTTACGGGCTATCTTGCCAAGGAAGAGGTTGCGGGAATTTACACCGGCGCGAGCCTGCTGGTGATGCCCTCATTTTACGAAGGTTTCGGCTTCCCGCTTGTGGAGGCTATGGCAGCAGGAACGCCGGTTATTGCCAGCAACGTTTCCAGCATTCCCGAAGTCTGCGGGCAGGCGGCTTTGCTGTTCAGCCCGCACTCTATTGAAGAATTGGCCGTCTCCATGGATTCCGTTCTGGGGAATCCAAGCCTAGCACGCGAGATGAAGCAGAAAGGATTGCAGCGGGTGCAGCAGTTCACCTGGGAACGGGCTGCAGAGACACCGCCAGCCTGTATCGGCAGGTTCTCTCTTGATCGAATCAGCTCAAGAAAAATCTTCTCGCGTCGCAGCCGTATGCCGGAAAATATCGGCCATCTCCGCCGAAAATCGCTCCCAACTGAAAGCGGTTCGAGCCAATCGCATTCCATTTCGCGCAATGTTGGCGCGGAGCTCACTGTCGGAAATCAACAGGTCCACGGCATTGGCGAGGGCCTCGGGCTCGAGCGGAGGGAAAAGGATCGCATTTTCGCGGTCGGTGAGTACATCCTGAACGCCAGCTCCGGTGGAAACCAACACCGGCCGGCCGCAAGCCATTGCTTCCAGCACAGCGAGTCCCCAAGTCTGGTGGTGGTTCGGAAAGACAAAAGCGTCACAAGCGCAATAAAAGTCGGTGATTTCGTCATCGGGTACTCTGCCCGCGAAGGTGACTGCGACTTGCAACCCCAGCTTCGCAGCGAGTTGCCGGAGGGAACGGGCGTACTCGGGGTAGGTGTCCTCCGAGCCCGCAAGGAGCAAGCGAACGGCTCGTCCCCGCTTCACGAGGCGGGAAACGGCTACGATGGCATCTTCAAGCCGTCGATGGGCATGAAGATACCGAGCCATAGCAGCACGAACTCTTGCGGCGCGTATCCGAAGCGGTCACGGATCTTGTTTCCGTGGCCGTGGGGAGAAAATCGATTTGTAGTATTGATGCCGGGCGAACGATCTGGGTTTCGCCAGAGTAGATGGCTCGGACCGGCGTTCAGCCCAGGAAGAAAGCAGCAGAGTCAGATCAACTTCTCGGTTCACTTTTCGGTCATAGCGGTAATACAGTCGTTCCACCATGGCGCGGAAGCGCTTTGCAACAGAGCCCCGGAGCAGTGAGAGCTCGAAAAAATTTGGAATGTTGTTGCTCATCCAGACAACAACACCGCCGAGTTTTTTTTTGAGCCAAACCGACACCACTGTCCAGGCCAGTGATTGGGGTGCCAAACCTCATGAGGATCCTGGATGGTTGCAGCGAGTTTTCGCATGTCAAGGTAGCCGCGGAGAAAAAAAGGCCGCCGCAACCATTGCAACCGACCGCGGCCGATCTCTCGAATATTCAGTTCAAGACAGTCCTGGGGGAAGCAATTCTGGCGATCGTATGCCGACGTATAAATCGTTACCGCATGGCCTTGCTGTTGCAAGGCTTTGGCCAGAGCAATGATTTGCCGTTCACAACCGCCTTCGACAAGAAGTTCATGGATGATAAGTGCGATCTTCATGGCCGGGAACCAGGGTTGCGTTTTTTCTTTCGCTATATTGAATATAGCAACTCTGCTTCAAGTGCTGGCGGCTTCGGGTAACTGGCAATGAATATTGGTATTGATATCCATAGCATTGGAGCGCGGGCTGGAGGCAATATGAAAATGGACTACCGGCAACTGGTTGCCGGGTTGGCACGGAATGTGACGAATCACCACTTCACTCTTTATCACACCCATCCTCTGGACCTTGGGACCACGCTGGACAGCCGGTTTGAGGTGGAACGAATACGTCCGGCGAGTCCCCTGCTGCGCATCCCGATTGCTTTTCCCTTGCGCTTGCGGTCTGCCCGGCACGACGTCTTCCATGCGCAGTACATTCTGCCTCCCGCATGCAAGAGCAGGACAGTGCTAACGGTTCATGACCTGGCCCATGAACATCTGCCGCAGTCCTTTCGTTTCCGGAAGCATGCCGTGCGCGATGGCTGGTACCGTGGTCGGTTCGCCGGGCAGATCGAATTGTCACGGTCTCCCGCTTCTCGGCGGATGACATCATAGCAAGATATGGAGTCGACCCCACGCGCGTCACTGTTGCCCCGCTCGCGGCTTCGCCGGAATTTCGGCCGCTCGATCGAGAGAAGTGCAAGGAGTATTTGGCGGAGCACTATGGGATTCACAGCAAGTTTTTGCTTTATGTAGGCAGGGTGCAGGAACGTAAAAACCTGCCATTGCTGGCAGAAGCATTCAGCCGAATCCGCGTGGAAGGGGCCGCCGACCTCTTAGTTATTGTGGGACCGAGCGACTACCAAGCAAAACGCTTGCTTGCGAGGATCCGGGAGTTGGGGCTGGGGAACTCGGTGCTGATCACAGGCTACGTGTCCGCAGCAGACTTGCCGTCATTCTACAATGCGGCTGAAATCTTCGTTTTCCCGTCGTGGTTTGAGGGATTTGGCCTGCCCGTGGTGGAGGCAATGGCCTGCGGCACTCCGGTGATCACCTCCACCGGCTCGGCTCTGGAGGAGACTGCAGGGAACGCTGCTCTGCTTGTAGACCCGCGAAGCCTGGCCAATCTAGTGGAATCTTTACGTACAATACTGGGAAGCGAGTCTCGCGCTCAAAATTGAGCCAAATGGGACTTGCGCGCAGCGCGGAGTTCGACCGGGACCTGCTGGCTGCGGGGGTGTTGCACGCTTACGAAGTGGCGGTTGGGCAAGAGCGGACCCAGGCTTCGGTTATAAATTAGCGTCTGCTGTCAGGCGGGAACATTACATGAGGAAACAGCATATGGCGCCAGGAAAGCTCCGCATCGCGATTATTGGCGGGCGAGGCATTCCTTCCACATATAGCGGCATTGAGACTTTTTACGAAGAACTCGCGCCCCGACTTGTGGCGCGGGGACACGAAGTGATCGTATATTGCCGCCGTTCGCTATTTCGTTCCAGGCCAGCGGTCTACAACGGAGTACGGCTGCTCTATTTGCCAAGCATTGAAAGCAAAGCGCTCGGGACTCCTACCCACACTCTGGCATGCATGCTCGACGTATTGTTTCGTCGTGTGGATGTCATCTTCGTAACTAATGTTGGGAACGCGTTTCATTGCATTCTGCCCAGACTGGCCGGCAAGCATTGTGCTTTGAATGTCGATGGCATTGAGTGGAAGCGGGGCAAGTGGGGAAGCTTGGCGAAAAAGTATTTTTATCTGAACGCCAAGTACAGCGGAAAGATTCTGCCCAGGGGAATCATCACTGACGCGTATGCCATGCGCCAGCTGTACCTGCAGGAGTTCGGAATCCGATCTGCGTGCATTGCTTACGGCGCAAACGTAGAGAGCTCCAGCTGGCCGGAAGCCCTCCAGGCCTGGGGGCTAACCCCTGGAGGGTATTACCTGATCGCCAGCCGTTTGGTCCCGGAAAACAATGCAGACATGATTTTGAAGGGGTTTGTGAACTCAAATTCTCCGACGGTTGCTCGTCATTGCCGGCGGAGCAAACTACAGGAGTGAGTTTGAGAGGCAGTTGCGAGCCACCCCGGACCCGCGGGTCCGGTTTCTGGGTCACATCGACAGTGTCGATGGAATTAAGGAACTGCACTGCAACGCTTACGCTTATATTCATGGCCACAGTATGGGAGGAACCAATCCCTCGTTGCTCAAGGCTCTTGGCTATGGCAATTGCATTCTGGCTCTTGACACTCCGTTCAATGCCGAAGTGCTCGAAGAATACGGGGTTCTGTTCGATAGCGCCGATCACCTTACGGAGAGAATCGAATGGCTGGAACACAATCCCGATGCTGCGCAGGAGCTTCGTCGCCGAGCGCCGGAGCGTATCCTGCAGGCCTATACCTGGGACCATATCGTTGATCAGTACGAAGAGTTTTTCCAGTTGCTCTGCACGGGCGCCGACCCGACGCGGACTCATTCCAGCGTGGCCAATCTTCCACAGGATGAGGTCGGCCGCGAGGTCGAGACGGCCGCTGGTACCAATAGAGATTGAAACGACGCGGAGGCGCGGCGGGTGATTTGAGGCGCGCAATGGCGGCGTTGCATTTCAGCTACCCAGGTGATTTGTGTTTGCCTCGGCGATTACCGAAGTACAAGAATCCGGGTTGGTTCTGTGTTCTCTCCTGGGTGTTGCTGTTGTGTCGTTTTCGCAGTGAAAATCAGAACCTAGGTTTCCAGCTTTGAGCCTTCAAATCCAGAACCAAAATCCGCCGGCGCAGAAGCGCCAAGCTGGAATGGTCGAACTGATTTGGAATAAGGGAATCGCTTCTTGCTGCGAGTGGCGAATTCCTGACGAGTTTCCCGGAGCAGGGGAGTATTCGGCAGTGTCTTTTCTGGCGGGAGCGCCGGGATCGGCGCAGGCCCCCGACGATCGGATTCTTTGTCCCGAGTGCCTGGACTCGGTGCAAGAGGGAGATCGAGTCTGGGTTCGGGCATCCTGGCTGAGAGCCTTTGTACGGCGGATTCTTCCGCGAATACACGCCAGATTTGTTCTGGTGACGTCAGATTCAGACACTTCCATGCCATCGGGAATTCCGCGGGAGATACGGGACGTACTGCTGGGTTCGGAAAAGTAGAACACTGGTTTACTCAGAACTTTGATGGATCCCAAATCTCGCCAAAACTATCTCCTATTCCCATCGGAATTGATTTTCACACCCTGGCGGAAAAGCCCTGCTGGGAAGAACAAACGAGTACACCCACGGAACAGGAGTTGACCCTGAAGCAAGCGCGAGAGAGTCTGCCTCCAACGTGGGAGCGAGTTCCCAAAGTGTATCTGGACTTTGCCTGGCAGACTGGCTCCGGCATTACCAGCATCGTGCATCCACGCAGTATGCTGCGGCGAGGGCTGGAGGGAGCCATTCTGGAAGAAAGCAGACACGAGATCGTCCGCAAACTGCGCAGGAATGCTGCGGCACATCTCCAACCCCGTCGGCTACATCGAAGCGAGATGTGGCGGACTCGGGGAGAATTTGCTTTTGTCCTAAGTCCCCACGGGCACGGACTCGATTGTCATCGAACCTGGGAGGCACTGGTATTGAACCATATTGTGCTCGGCACCCCGTTCTTCACTGGATCCCCTATTTTCAGGGCTGCCCGTCGTCAGTCTCAACAGCTGGGACGAAATCACGCCGGAAAATCTTGGGAAGTGGCTCAATCGGTACCGGCCGAGCCCTGAGGTGAGGGAACAACTGACGACCAGATACTGGATGCAACGCATGGTACTGGCGAGAAAGCAGGAAACCAGTTTTCACGCGTAGATTCCAGGTTCCGGCACTGTCCATCAGGAGACCCGTAAGGATGGCAATGGAAATTGGATCCCGACATTTGAACGAGGTTGTAGTTCTCAGCTTGTGGCGCTTTGCCGACGAGCGCGGTTTGGGGGACGAGCAATACGATTCGGCAGATAGCGGGCAGAGATGAGCCGGACAAGAGGATGCGTGAAAACGGCCGGCCCGCAAGTTGCGCGTTTAGCGGCCTGCGGTGTTTGCGAGGCAGGGTAGTAGGCGTTAAGCGGTGTTAGACTCACTCCCTCGACCTGTTGGCTTCTGCCTAGTGCTGTTCTAGGTGTTGAGACAGCGGCGGGTGTGCATAAATGATGTTGCTGGTTTAAGCTAGCCAGGAGGACTCCAGGTGGGCACCATCACGCAAGTCGATCAGAACCCTTCTCTGGCGAACCAAGTTTCCGCTGCGCTGGAAGACGTCGCATCCGCGGGTGCGAAACCCCGGATCTCGCGGCGATTTGAAGTCACGCTGACATTTTTCGAACGGGTAGCTGACCTGTTCACCGTGACCGGTTCGATTCTTATTTGCTACCGATTTTTTCCCGCCCGGGGCCAGCAGTTCTCCCATGTCGCGATCTGGGCGGTAGGGCTGCTTTTTCTGCTCATGTTGGACCGCGAAGGGGCCTATCATCCGGGCAACAGTCTCCTCCGGGTCAAGGAAACGGAAAGAATTCTGCGAGTATCCGCGCAGATGTATCTGCTGCTCCTGGCCACCACCCTGCTGTTAGTCCACTTCTCTTCGGTAGAATTTCTGACTGTGACTTCCGGTCTGGTGGTTCTGGCAGTGATTGCGGAAAAGCAACTTGCCTATTCCACCGTCCGAGGGCTGCATGCCCGCGGGGTTGGCGTGCGCAAGGTTGTGATCTACGGCGCCGGTTATAGCGGCCGCAGGGTATTTGGAGCGCTCTCGCGATCGCCGAAGCTAGGCCTTGAGCCGGTGGCGCTGGTGGATGAAAATCCCGCACTCGCCGGGGAGCGGGTTTACGAGTCGGCCTACAAGCGCGAGCACTCGGTGGCGATCGTTCGCGGACCGCTCACCAAGGAACTGCTGCAGGAATATGGCGCCGGCATGGTAGTGATTGCGGTCCCTTCGCTCCAGCGGGAGAAGTTCCTGGCGATATTGAATGAAGCCAGCAATGCCGGCGTGCATGTGGCATTTATTCCCAGCAACATGCCTTCCGACCTCTGGGTGGAACACGCCGACATTGACGGTCTGCTTCTGGCTTCCTTTGGCAGTCCCACGGAACGCTCCATTTATCAGTATGGGAAGCGCATCTTCGACATTCTCCTAGGGGCAGTGTTACTGCTGCTGATTGCGCCGCTGTGGGTTGCGGTCACGCTTCTGATCCGGCTGGATTCTCCCGGCCCGGTGCTGTTTATTCAGAAGCGCGTGGGGCAAAACGGCAGCTTATTCGACCTGTTCAAATTCCGCACCATGTATGCAGATTCTCCCACCTATGAGTATTCCCCGAAGGAGTGCCGGGACCCGAGAATCACGCCCATCGGGCGCTTCCTGCGTCGCACGAGCCTGGATGAGTTGCCGCAGTTGCTGAATGTGCTGCGAGGGGAAATGTCGCTGGTGGGGCCCCGACCGGAAATGCCCTTCATCGTGGAGACGTACACTCCCATGCAGAGGCAGCGTCTGCAGGTAAAACCGGGCCTGACCGGGTTATGGCAAATCAGCGCTGACCGCGCTTTCCAGATCCATGAAAACCTGGAATACGATCTTTACTATCTGCGCAATCGCGGGTTCTTTATGGATGTAGCTATCCTGCTGCATACGTTCGTGTTCGCGATGCGTGGGATTTAGCGCCGACCCGCGACGGCTACGCCTCAAAGGCCCTCCTTCTGGTTGGATTGCAAGCATATGAAAGAAATGGTGCGAGGTTCCTCGAATCATCCACCGGTCCTAAGAAATCTGCATCCGCCACTCAGCAGGAGGAGGAGCCGGCCACAGAAAGAGGAAAATAACCCGCCGACTGAGTCCGGGATCTCCCTCACATTTTGGACCGGGCATATGTGATCTGGGTTCAGCGGAGCATAGGGAACCTGTCCCTTGCTCTGCCTACCGAATGAGGCCGGCGAAAATATTTTTAAGAGCCGTCTGTCACCGGCACTAGCCGGTGAATACACCAGACCGCGATGATGGCATGCAGAACTAGAATCTGCTAGCCTATGAGATAGCTTACTTTTCCGTTGTAGGGTTACCATGGAGGATGGTATGCCGACTTCACTGCTGACCGCTGGTGCCGGTTTCAGGGCGCACACGTAGCCGGACATCTTTCTGCGTATGGGCCATCAGGTTGTCGTGGTGGACGATCTGAGCGGCGGCTTTGTTGACAACGTACCGCGGGGCGCAAAATTTGTTGAGCGTCGGTGCTCGACCGACGCGCTCCTTGATAGGCTGTTTGGCCAATATCAGTTCGACTACGTTTACCACCTGGCGGCGTATGCGGCCGAGGCGCTCAGCCATTTCATCAAGCGCTTCAACTACAATAACAACCTGATTGGCTCCGTGAACTTGATCAACGCCTCTGTGAATTCGGGCGTGAAGTGTTTCATATTCACCTCTTCGATCGCGGTCTACGGTGCTGGCCAGTGTCCGATGAACGAGAGCATGATCCCGGTGCCGGAAGATTCCTATGGAATTGCTAAGCTTTCCGTCGAGCAGGAACTGAAGGTAACCCATGAGATTTTCGGCCTGGATCATGTGATTTTCCGGCCTCACAACGTGTATGGCGAGAACCAGAACATTGGCGACCGCTATCGCAATGTGGTCGGTATCTTCATGAACCAGTTGCTGAAAGGCGAGCCGATGACCATCTTCGGAGATGGGACGCAGCAGCGCGCGTTTACCCACATCGATGACGTGGCGCCAATCATCGCTGGCTGCGTGGAGAATCCCCTGGCGCGGAATCAGGTGTTTAACGTAGGCGCCGATGTGCCCTATACGGTCAATGAACTCGCGGCTGTCGTGGCGCAAGCCATGGGTATGGAATCCCGTGTCACTTACCTGGATCCGCGCAACGAAGTCCAGATCGCGTTTTCCGATCATTCCAAGGCTCAGTCGGTATTCGGAATGCGCCCAAAAGTTTCCCTGGGAAGAGGGCATTCGCCGTATGGCCGCCTGGGTGCAAGTCCATGGGGCAAGAGAAAGCAGTGTCTTCGAGGAAATCGAAGTCGCCAAGAACATGCCGGCCCCGTGGGTACGGGTAAGCTTACAGGCACGACATCAATTGCATCGCAAGATCGCCGTTGTCTTATAACCGCTGTGACAGGTGCTTATGCTGTTGGTGCGATTTCGAATTTCCGAGTGCTTGCGTTTGCGTGGACTTCAATTGAGGACTGACGTCGCCTGACGTTAGAGGTAGGCTGAAAGTCGCTCATTCAGAGGGGGGAGAGCGGGTCTGTGGAATGCCTGCGCGCAGGGAGAATCCTTGATCGCACGCGCGTGGAGGTGGATGGTTCCAGAGTTGCTGCCCTGCGGCGCTTCCGGCGTTTTCAAGAAATCTTTCTGAAGGGGAGCCGTGTTTTGGCTGCTACAGCAACGCGGAAATAACATATCCAGAATCAACTCGGATAAACGTGATCGTGTCACCATCCGCAAGCGTCAATGGGGAATGGTGGCTGCCAAGGCTAAGATTGCCACCAACAGCAAATCGCACCGCTCCCCTTTTCGCCACAAAAGTCACGGTCTCTCCCGGTAACAAGTAACTGTTGATTGTCTGTATCGCTTTTGGTGACGTGTCGACAATGACGACCTCATTTCCCCCGACGGTAATGCGTGTCGAGGCGGCGATTCGGGGCACCATTGTCGACTGCAACGAAGTAGAGAGATCACCACTGCGCCGGTTGTTGTGGGCGGTAATGGTTGGCGAGCCGTTAGTCACCTTGATGACGCTATCAGGGTTGGAGAAGATGAGATTGTCATCGAAACCCACTGAGGCGAATCCATCTTCTACTTGGAGCAAGAATCCCTTGCCCTGAATCCACGCCACTCCTGGCATCAAAATACGAGTTCTTAATTGTGATTGCAGCGTTTCTCGAGGCGTGTCCCATTATTCCGTTGTGCGTGACCCGAAAATGCCCCTTTTATACCCGTTCGAAATGAGTTCCCAAAGAAAAGTACACTCCCCACTCCATCTAATTGAACGCCCACTTTTCCGCCCTGAACAGTCGTGTTCTCAAAGTAAATTGCTAAGAGGACCATACGTGCCAGAGGTGCCCAGATAGACGGCTGCGGTCGGGTGTAGAGTCGTTGGCGCTGAAATCACAATCTTCAAATGTGTTCTGTCCCGCATACCCGTGATTTTCAGCACATGTGTCGAGTTGCTCTTGCGCCATTTTAGCGCAATGACACGTTCCTAAACTGGTTCCACTGGTTAGCTGCTAGTGCGTCACTCAGTCATCCCCGCAGTTCGATGCAGAGACCTGCAAACCCAGAGAAAAGGACGTTTTCCCATAGAGAATACTCCAGACCATTTCCGTATCATAAGGCCGACACGTCAGCTAGCAATCCTTGCTAAATCCGATGTTTTCTTTCGGCAGCATTGAACTCTATGTTGCTGACAACAGGATCGTAAACGCCTGCAGTTCGGGGAAAGTTAACAGAGCCTTTGTTCCGTCAGAAGAAGTAACCACCGTGCCATAGGTGAAGCCTATCATCCCCAACCTTCAACGATTGCTCCTGCTCCGAGGATAATTTGCGCTGCTGTGTAGTCGTCATCGAGGACACAAAATAAGCCTGATTGCCTTCAGCTCCAGTCGTTGTACCTATTGCATTCGCATATCGAGAGTTGCGTCAACCGTCATCCTATTGAACAAGCATCAATGGCAGCTTGCACCACGGTATCTGTTCTTCGTATAGAAGGCTGTGTCACGCGTTTGCTGCTGCTCCGTCACTACATCGACGCCATCGCGGCCGCAGTCGTTAAGCCGCACCAGTTTGCGAAGTGGCCACCGGAGCAGTCCTCTAACCTACAGTACCAGCTCTGTGCTCAATCCTAAGATTGGGCAGAATCCGAGAGAACGCGATGCCAGCGATAAGTTTCATTTTGCACATTCCTTGCGCCTCAATCTCCCAGCCCTTCGACATCGCCAGGAGAAGATTCGGCAGCTCAGGCAGTTCCTTCCGCTCTTGTTCAAACAGTTCCTGCCGATTCATCCATTGCGAACAGTCGCGGTTTTGAATCTTTTAAACCATGGCGTCTCCTGGTCAGGCAGGTACCGGATGCCCGCGACCTTTCTCCGCTTCCTGTCCTGCGTCCAGACTTCTGGTAAGTACAGACGCCAAGCGATGCGCAGTCTTCGCTTCCGCCGTGCTCGGGTAACAAACTTCACCGACACCCCGCGGTTCTCTTGCTTGCCTACCTGCCCACACCTGAGAGTTTGAGCGATGAGCTCACAGCTATTCTTTGCGTTGGCAGGACAGCCCACAGAGGCCCAGATTTCCGAGCAACCGTGCCTTGAGACAGCCTACGCATAGAAATGTACTCAAGAAGTTGATTGAGCTAGAAATCTATCACCTGACTCAACTTTCAGCTGCTCAGACCGCTACAATGGCAAATTCTACGACGGGCACCCGTACGGAACGCATCGCGCTGCCTCATTCAGGTACAGGTCCGCCATCCGGAGCGAGGTTTGAGCGAGCGCTCGAAGGTTTTCTGGGCAATTAACTCCTCTGCTGCTCTAGCATATGAATTTATTTACGGAACGAGAGACTCATCCTAAGTTGTTTTTTTTTCACTCGCTAGAGCTGCGCGGGAAGAGACCGCAAGCATGTGTCTAGGCTCCATGCCCTGACAACGCTGGAGGCCGCAAGGGATACCGTCGTTTCTCAGCCAGCCACAGCAGGTCCCTCGCCACCCGCTCGGTATCGTGCCGGGCCACGCCCCGGTCCTCCTGCAGGTAGTCGCCGAAAACCGGCTGCACGCCGAGGGCAAGAATCTCTTCTTCGTCGACCACGATCTGCGTGGAGGCTTCCAGCGCGTACTTGGCGCGCAACTCGTCGGAAGCCTGCTTCCGGTTCACCAGCGCAAACTGAAGGACAGGACGCCCGGAGTGCGCGTAGATGGCGCGGATATGATCTGCCGCGCTCAATCCCAGGCTCTCGTTCGCCTGCGTCATGAGATTGCAGACGTAAACCTTGACCGCCGGCGAAGCAGCGATGGCCTCGGCAATGCCTTCGACCAGGATATTGGGAATCAGGCTGGTGAACAGGGAGCCCGGGCCCAGGGTAATCAGGTCGGCGCGGCGGATGGCGTCCAGGGTTTCCGGCAACGGCTCTGCGTTGGGAGGCACCAGTTCGAGGCGCACAACCCGCCTTTTGCTGTTCGTAATGCTGGTCTCTCCACGGACGCGGCTGCCATCGTCCATGATGCCCTCAAGTTCGACATCGCTGGTGGTTGCGGGGTAGATGTGGCCGCGGGTGGCCAGAATTTCCGAAGAGAGCCGCACTGCCTCGGCGAAGTCTCCGGTCACTCCGGTGAGCGCAGCCAGAAACAGGTTGCCAAAGCTGTGGCCGGCAAGCGCGGTCTGGCCGCGGAAGCGGTACTGGAACAGATGGGAGAGGAGGGCTTCGTCTTCGGAAAGGGCGACGATGCAGTTGCGGACATCGCCCGGAGGCAGCAGCTTCAGTTCCTTGCGCAGGCGGCCGCTGGAGCCGCCATCGTCGCTGACGGTAACAATCCCCGTCAGTTCGCGAATGCACGGACCTGGGGACTCCGCGGCGCCCGCCCGCGAGACGTAGCTCTTCAAGCCCCGCAAGAGGGTGGAAAGCCCGGTTCCGCCCCCGATCGCGACCACCCGCAGTCCATGGCCCTTCACGGTTGAAGCAGACGTCCCCTTCGCAGCTTCGGGCCGGCTCCCGGATTGCCTCTCCGCAGTCAACATACTCCCCGCCGGCTCACAGCTTCACTCCTGCGCCCCCGAGTCCGTATTCGGTTCGGGATAGATCAACTCCGTAAAGCGAGGATCGTCCATCAGGTTTTTCAAATCCGAGTCGTTGCGCGCCTGAAAGCGAGTGGCCGGATTCAGGCGGATGGCCTCGGTGAGAGCCTTGAGCGCGTCTTCCGAGTGGCCGGTAAGGCATTCCAGAACTCCCATGCCGTACCAGCCATAGTCGGCCTTGGGGGATTGCTTCAAGATCTTGTCCAAGTGCTCGCGCGCGCCCACGAACTCGCCCACATTCATCAGCGAAACCGCGTAGTCGTAGTGTTCTTCCGGGGTCTTAAAACTGGTGCTGCTGCGGCTCAGGTGCTGTTCGCAGGTTGCCATATGCACGGCGGCGCGGTCGGACAACTCGTGCGCCGTGCTGGCAATCACCTTCTGGAACAGGGTCTTGGCACGTTCAAACTTGCGCTCCTGCAGCAACTTCAACGCCTGCTGGTAGTTTTCCACAGCATGTCGAAAATCTGGGCTTTTTTCCGGAGAAACGGCTTGCCGGGTGGGCTTCGCCATCTTCACTGCGCGTCCGTTGGATTTTTTAACCATTTTGTTTTCTGGTGTTTAGAGGATGTTTTGCGGACAGCGGGGTGAGCATGCCAATTTCATCTGGAGGAAGCGAGCCGTTCCAGCCGGTCTTTAGGTTTTCCACTGCCTGTGGAAAACAGGGATCGCTTCCCGTCCTCCCCGCCGATGCGCAATTGAGCACGTATACTAGTGTGGGTTGTCAGCTTCGTCAACCCACGGTCGGCTTAGCCTCGAAGGGGCGCTTACCGAAATTCCGTCGGGTTGGTGTTCGCCACTATGAAGAGGCCCCTAAGTTCTCCAACTGTGGCGGCCATTTCATAGGCGGTTTTCTGGATCGGATACTGGAACTCCGGACCGAGCAGTTGCTCAGCGGCCAGAATGGGAGCTAACTTCCCCCCTTTTTCCGGAGCAGTGCTGTGATGAGCGGGCACATCTCCCTGCGCGAACACCACAACCGTCAGCAATACCAGCAGCACCCGAATGGAAAGTCGCTTCCTCCGGCAAACCTCGGGGGGGGCAAAACCTCGGGAAACCTCGGTGAGATTGTAACCGATAGGTTGCTGTGGTGTTTCTTGCAACTCGGGCGCAAGCCGGAGGATTTCAACGCGGGACTGCCTGGCGGGGCACGCTCCGGATGGGAACCCGCTATAATAGTTCTGGTTGCACCATGTTGGACGAGCGCCCCCTGCCTGACAATCCGAAAGCGCAGCGCGGCATGGGCACAGTGGTGGTTGCGTGGATGCGTGACCTGCTGATTTCCCTTTTTATTTCAGGTTTTATCATCGTTTTTCTGTATCAGCCAGTGAAGGTCGAAGGCACCAGCATGCTTCCCGGTCTCAGCGACCAGGAGCGCATCTTCGTCAACAAGTTCGTCTACCATTTTGAGGCGATTTCGCGGGGGGACATTGTGGTGTTCCGCTACCCTCGCGATCCTTCCAAGAGCTACATCAAACGGGTGATTGCCGTGGGCGGCGACCGGGTTCGCATCGACGATGGACGCGTGTACGTGAATGGGTACGCCATCTACGAACCTTACGTGCCGCTGCGATTCCTGGATGCACGCTCGTATCCGGAAACGGTGGTTCCGGAAGGCTATTATTTCGTGCTGGGAGACCATCGCAGCGCTTCCAGCGACAGCCGCGATTTTGGGCCGGTGGCCAGAAACCTGGTCTACGGCAAGGCCGTGTTTTCCTACTGGCCTGTGGAAAAGCTAGGTCTTCTGCACTAAAAGGCGACTTTTTTGAGGCGATCTCACCTCCTGCGGGAAGGCCGGTTCTGATAAAATTGCTAAAATCCACCCCCGGGAGCAGCAATGCAAGCAATTCTTGCCTTGGAAGACGGGCGAATCTTCCGCGGCAAAGGTTTTGGAGCCAAAGGCGAGTGTTACGGGGAAGTTGTTTTTAATACCAGCATCACCGGCTATCAGGAGATTTTCACAGATCCTTCCTATGCCGGGCAGATCGTCGTTCTGACGAATCCTGAAATCGGAAATTACGGAACCAACCCCGAAGACAGCGAGTCCACTCGTCCGTTTATCGAAGGCCTGGTGGTCCGCGAGTTTTCTCCCATCAGCTCCAACTGGCGTTCGCAGGAACTCGCCGAGGGTTACCTGGAGCGATTCCGCATTCCCGTGCTGGCGGAGATCGACACGCGGGCTCTGGTGCGTCATCTGCGCGATCATGGAGCCATGCGTGGCGTGATCTCTTCGATTGAGACCGATCCGGAAAAACTGGTGGCCAAGGCACGCTCCATCCCGAGCATGCTGGGGACGGATCTGGCGAAACAGGTCACCACCACGCAGCGCTATGTGTGGGAGACGGGCGAACGGTCGCACGAACCCACCGAGGTGGTCGGCGTGAAGGACAAGCCAGCGCGCTTCAACGTGGTGGCTTACGACTTCGGCATCAAGCACAACATCCTGCGCAAGCTGGCCAGCGAAGGTTGCCGGGTGACGGTGGTTCCTGCAGAAACGCAGGCGGAGGATGTGCTGGCGCTGAAGCCGGACGGAGTTTTTCTCTCCAACGGTCCGGGCGACCCGGAGCCGGTGACCTACGCTCACCAGAACATCCGCCGTCTGGCGGGGCGCGTGCCGGTGTTCGGCATCTGCCTGGGGCACCAACTGATCGGCATGGCCCTGGGCGGGAAGACCTACAAGCTGAAGTTCGGGCACCACGGCGGAAATCATCCTGTCCAGCAACTGCGCACGGGGAAGATCGAGATCACGGCGCATAATCACAACTTCGCGGTCGATCCTGATTCGCTGTCGCGCAGTGACGTGGAGCTGACCCACATTGATCTGAACGACAACACGCTGGAGGGCCTGCGCCACCGCAGCATGCCGCTGTTCAGCGTGCAGTACCACCCGGAAGCTTCTCCCGGGCCGCACGATTCGCACTACCTGTTCCAGGATTTCGTGAAACTAATGGAAGACTGGAAGGCGGGACAGAAGTGAGTTCTCTGGCAGACCACTACCGTCGCTGGTTTCGCTACGAGCAGGACGCGCATGCCAAGACGCTGCGCTCGCTGGAGGACGCTGCGGCTTCGGCCCAGGGCACGGCAGACTTCGCCAAATGTGTGGACCTGATGGCCCACGTGGCGGCGGCGCGCCAGATGTGGCTGTGGCGATTAGGCGGAACTCAGCAGAGACCGCTCGAAGTGTTTCCCCGGAACCTGGGCCTTCCCGAGGCTGAAACGCGAGATCGAAAGCGTGCATGCCGCGTGGTCAGGCTTTCTGGCAAAGCTCAGCGACGCCGATCTTGAGCGGGTGATCGAATACCGGACCACGGAGGGCGAACCTTTCCGCAGCGTGGTCGAGGACGTGCTGACCCAGCTCTATGGGCACTCCCTCTACCATCGTGGGCAGGTGGCCATGCTGCTGCGGAGGATGGGCGCCGAGCCAGCCGCCACCGACTTCATCTTCTGGTGCCGCGAGAAGCGGGAGGAGAAGGCGGCAGGGTAGGGATTCTACGTGTCATCCCGAGCGCATCGAGGGATCTGCTTGCGGAGTCACGACGATGCGGAAGGGTAAGACGGAACGCGGCTGTTGCGTCTACGGGAGGCCGGCAAGGCGCGGCGGCTCCACATTATGAATGCTGTTCGTTGCAACGTAAATGCCAAAACGTAAAGACATCTCCAAGATTCTCGTGATCGGCTCGGGGCCGATTGTGATCGGCCAGTCGGCCGAGTTTGACTACTCCGGCACGCAGGCCTGCAAGGCGCTGAAGGCCGAGGGTTACGAAGTGGTGCTGGCCAACTCCAATCCCGCCACCATCATGACCGACCCCGAGTTCGCCGACCGCACTTACATTGAGCCGCTGACCCGCGAGTATCTGGAAGAGATCATCCGTATTGAATCGCAGATGGATGACTCCGGGATGGGGGGCGGCCGCAAGGGCAGTTTCGTGGTATTGCCCACGGTGGGCGGCCAGACCGCACTCAACCTGGCCGTGGAACTGGCCGACTCCGGAGTGCTGGAAAAATATGGAGTGCGGCTGATCGGGGCGCAACTGGATGCCATCAAGAAGGCCGAAGACCGTCTGCTGTTCAAAGATGCCATGCAGCGCATTGGCCTGGATGTCCCCCGCTCGGCGCTGGTCAACAACCTGAAAGATGGAATGGAGTTTGCCGGCAAGATCGGCTTTCCGGTGATCCTGCGCCCTTCCTTCACCTTGGGAGGCACCGGCGGCGGCATTGCTTATAACCGCGAAGAACTGGTGGAACTGCTGGCGCGCGGCATCGATCTCTCGCCCGTACATGAGGTGCTGATCGAAGAATCGGTGCTGGGATGGAAGGAGTTCGAACTGGAGGTGATGCGCGACGTTGCCGACAATGTCATCATCATCTGCTCGATCGAAAACTTCGATCCCATGGGCGTTCATACCGGAGATTCCATCACGGTCGCTCCGGCGCAGACGCTGACCGACCGCGAATACCAGGTGATGCGGGACGCGGCCATTCGCATCATCCGTGAAATCGGGGTGGAGACCGGCGGCTCGAATATTCAGTTTGCCGTGCATCCCGGCACCGGGCGCATGACGGTCATCGAGATGAACCCGCGTGTGTCGCGGTCTTCAGCGCTGGCCTCGAAGGCCACCGGCTTCCCCATCGCCAAGATTGCCGCCAAGCTGGCGGTGGGCTACACGCTGGACGAGATTCCCAACGACATCACCCGCAAGACGCCCGCGTGCTTCGAACCCACGCTGGACTACGTGGTGGTGAAAATTCCGCGCTGGCAGTTCGAGAAATTTCCCGGCGCGGATGAGTCGCTGGGGCCGCAGATGAAGTCCATGGGCGAGGTGATGGCAATAGGCCGCACCTTCAAGGAAGCCCTGCTGAAGGCGGTGCGTTCGCTGGAAACCGGCAAGAAGGCGGGCTCCATGAAGATTGAGCCGCAGCGCCTGATCCAGCGGCTGGTCACGCCGCATCCCGGAACGGCTGGCCTACATTCGCTACGCGCTTGCGCCAGGGATACACGGTGAAAGACGTGGCGAAGATGACGTCCATCGATCCCTGGTTCCTTTACCAGCTCAAGGAAATCACGGACATCACGGTGGAGATGGAGAAAGAGACGCCGGAGTCGGTTTCCGCCGAGCTGCTGCGCACGGGCAAGCGCGCGGGACTTTCCGATGCCCGCCTGGCGGATAGCTGGAAAATCGCGAATGACGGCGGGCTGGAGAAGGTGCGCCAGTTGCGCCATCAGCATGGCGTCAAGCCGGTATACAAGCACGTGGACACCTGCGCGGCCGAATTCGAGAGCTACACTCCCTACCTATATTCCACCTACGAAGAAGAGGACGAGGCGACTCCCACCAGCAAGAAGAAAGTCATCATTCTGGGAGCCGGGCCGAACCGCATCGGGCAGGGCATCGAGTTTGACTATTGCTGCTGCCATGCCAGTTTCGCCCTGCGCGAGGACGGGTACGAGACCATCATGGTGAACTGTAATCCGGAAACCGTTTCCACGGATTACGACACCAGCGACCGGCTCTACTTCGAGCCGCTCACGCGCGAGGACGTGCTGGCAGTGTATGAGCATGAGGCGCAGTCCGGGGCGGAGATCGGAATGATCGTGCAGTTTGGCGGACAGACGCCGCTGAATCTGGCTCTGCCGCTCAAGGCCGCGGGCGTGCGCATTATCGGCACCTCACCGGAATCGATCGATCTGGCGGAAGACCGTAAGAGTTTTGGCAAGCTGCTGCGCGAACTGGATATTCCGCAACCCCCGGGCGCCACCGCGGCTTCCATCGAGGAGGCCGTGGAAGCCGCGCGCAGCATTGGCTATCCCGTGCTGGTGCGTCCGTCGTACGTGCTGGGCGGGCGCGCCATGGTGATCGCCTACGACGACGACTCGGTCGTCAAGTACATGACGGAGGCCGTCGAGTACTCGCAGGAGCGCCCGGTGCTCGATTGATCACTTCCTGGAAGAAGCTGTGGAAGTGGACGTGGACGCGCTCTCCGACGGCGAAGATGTTGTGATTGGCGGCATCATGCAGCACATCGAGGAAGCGGGGGTTCACTCCGGCGACTCCTCGTGTGTGTTGCCAGCGGTGGATCTGCCGCCAGCGGTGCTGAGCACGATCCGCGACTACACCTTCCGATTGGCGCGGGCGCTGAAAGTGGTGGGTCTGATGAATGTGCAGTACGCCATTCAACGCAAGCCGAACGGTTTCCGTGGGGATGGCACCGTGTATGTTCTGGAAGTGAATCCGCGCGCCTCGCGCACCGTGCCCTACGTTTCCAAGGCAACGGGAGTGCCTTTGGCGAAAATTGCCGCCCGCTTGATGACCGGCCGCAAACTGCGCGAATTTCTTGCGGAAAACATCTGCATGCCAGCGACCTGGAAACCGGGAACTGCTATTTCGTGAAATCCCCCGTTTTCCCCTGGTCGAAGTTTCCCGGGCGTGGATACTGTACTGGGCCCGGAGATGAAGTCGACGGGCGAGGTGATGGGAGTGGCGGAGACCTTCGGGGAGGCGTTTGCCAAGGCGCAGATCGCCGCCGGAAGCCAGCTTCCCACCGGAGGAGCGGTGTTCATCAGCGTCAACGATCACGACAAGCCGCAGGCCATGGAAGTAGCCCGCCGGTTTGTCGAACTGGGTTTCAAGCTGATTGCCACGCACGGCACGGCGCGCGCGCTGGAAGCAGCAGGCCTGGACGTCGAACGGGTGTACAAGGTGAAGGAAGGCCGGCCCAACGTAGTGGACCTCATCAAGGGCGACCGCATCCAGTTGACCATCAACACCCCCGCCGGCCCGCAGCCCTGGTTCGACGAGAAGTCGATTCGTCGCGCCGGGATCACGCACCACATCCAGACCATTACGACCGTGGCGGCGGCCCGGGCCGCGGCGGAAGGAATCGCAGCCCTGCAGCGCGGACAAATCAGCGTACGCGCGCTGCAGGAGTTGCACGCGAAGCGGAGCGCCCGCGAAAGCGCTCTGGATGGAACCGCGGCGTCCGCCAAGCGCTGAACAGTCTGCTTTTGTGTGCGCGGCCCATGCGGCTGTTGCGGAATGCTTGGAAAGTCGCCGGCTTAACTGGAATACTTAGCTGAAAACGAGAACTCTATGCTTTTGCACGGCATCATCCCTCCCATCACTACGCCCTTCACTTCCGACAGGGGAGATTTACTTCAAGAAGCTGGAATTCAATGTGGACCGCTTCTGCCGCGGTCCGGTCGCGGGAATCGGCGTGCTGGGATCCACTGGGGAAGCCATTTTGCTTTCCGACCAGGAGCGCCGGGATGTGCTGCGGGCAGCCCGCGAGGCGACTCCGCCGGACAAGGTGCTGGTGGCCGGTACGGGGATTGAGTCCGCGATTGAGACGCTGCGGCTGACCGAGTATGCCGCCGAACTGGGATATGACGCCGCCCTGATTCGTACTCCGCATTTCTACAAGGCGCAGATGAACCGCCCGCAGAACATGCTGGCGTTTTATCGCACGGTGGCGGATCGCTCGCCTCTTCCCGTCGTTATCTACAATTTCCCGCAGAACACCGGCTACGACATGCCGAACGAAGTGGTGGCGCAACTGGCGGAGCATCCCAACATCATCGGCATCAAGGAATCCAGCGGCAATATTGAAAAAGCCCGGACTCTGGTCGAACTGACGCGCCGTGTAAAGGCGCTGGCAACCGTCACCGAGCAGCAGCAGGCCGTGACGGGACGGATGCTGAAGCAGGCGGCGCCGGGAGGCAACGGCGATGTGGTGCCGGTGGGTGCGTTGGGCGCCAAGCCCTCTTCGTCCGCGGTGGAAGTGATCGGCGGACTGAAGACCCGCCAGAAGGAAGTTGGGTTTCAGGTGTTGGTGGGCGCCGCTCAGAAGCTGCTGCCTGCTCTGGAGGCTGGAGCGGTGGGCGCGATTCTGCAGTTTGCCTGTGCCGCGCCCACGGCCTGCTTCGAGGTTTACACCGCCCACAAGGAACACGCTTCCGCCATCGCCAAGGAAAAGCAGGAGCGCATCACCGAAGCGGCAGAAAAAGTAAGCGCCACCATGGGCATCGCCGGCACCAAATACGCCATGGACCTCAATGGCTACTTTGGCGGCCCGGTACGCCTGCCGTTGCTGCCGCTCACAGCCGACCAGAAAGCGGAAACCGAGCGCCTGATGGCGAACATCAAGAACTAACCTTTTGTTGCCGGAGCAGTTTGCGCAAGGAGAGCTGGCTTGAGCTCGCACTCGCCGTCAGCAAACCCTGTTGCCATCGCAGCCGGCGCTTCCTCAGCGCGACCAAAGGTCCGGCGAAAGAGCAGGGACGCCATCTCCCGGCGGGAACTCCAGAACTGGTAGGCCCGCCGGCACTGCTCGATCATGGGAAACATCTGTTTCTGATAGACGTAGAAGGGCACGCTCGTCCCGCCGAATTTTTGCGAAAACCTGCTGGGAGCGGGCTCGCCGCCGATGTGGAAGGTCCGGATTCCACGCGCAATGGCCAGCTTCATGGCTGTCCAGTGGAGCAGTTCGTTGGGCGAGACGTGGACGTACTGGGGGTTATAGGCAGCGTCCCAGTAATACATGCAGCGCTGATCGTGGGGGTAGAGCCCGACAGCGATGACTTCTCCCTGATGCTTGACCGAAACCAGAAACAGCCGATCCTCACGGGAGAGATGACGGGCCAATAGAGCGGGCATTTCAGCGCCATAGGCGGGAGTGAGTCCCTTGCTCCTCAGCAACTGGACATAGTGGGTATAGAACCACGTCACAGCCCCGGGATCGGTGGTGAGCTCGGCCACCAGTTGGGAACTCTCAGAACGGCGTATGCGCTGCCGGCAGTTGCTGGACATCGCTTTCCAGGCCTCGACCTGGGTCGCGGGCAGGGGACAGATTTGGGCAGCGCCGGTAATCGACGTAAAGCCCAGCGACTGCATGATCTCAGGTTCGAGCAGGTGATTGCGGATCTCGAGATACGACACCCCCTCTTCCCGGCACAGATCGAGCAGAGCGTTCACCAGACTGCGGAAGTCCGCAGGCCGGTTGATAATCGGACCCAGCGAAGTTCCAGTTCCGGGAAAGGGGCTGCCGTACATGCGCAACATGGCTTTGCGCTTCTGAAACGCGCAGAAGTAGCCCGTGGTGTGGCCGGAGTCCACAATCCGGAAGTACTGAGCAGCCAAATCCGGCCGGGTCGCCTGCACAAAATCAAGCCACACGGATTCGTGGAAAAGAGTTTTGCTTTCGAACTTTTCGATCTCCTCGTTCCAGTTCGAGGGTCTTTCTATCCGTACGAGTTCCATGGTTCAGCTCTACCTGCTCATCAACGGAAGTCACAGCTTGGGACCAAACGTGTATCCGGCAATCTGCCCTAACACTTCAATCCCGGAAGTCGCTGAAGAGTGTTGAAAGCCATGTGGAAACTGGAGAAAGACGACAGCGCGAGAACATAGCTATCGAACCCGAAGGCAGAGCCAAAAGGGCCGAAGTGGAGCGCTGCACTGGCCGGGGGCAGGAGGTGAATTCTGCCATGTGCGGCAGGAATCAGCAGAAAGGAACTGACGAGTACGAGCCCGACGATACCCACCAAAAGCTTTCCTGCCGCCATAAAGTTAAGTATTCAAGTACAAAGCCACGATAGGACCATAGCTTGTGGAAGGGCAATTCCCTTAAAGGGACTCTTTAACCATGGCCGGAAGGTGATGACCGGGACGGCTAATGCAAAGGACTAGCCTGGCTCCGGGCGAGGTACGAAGCTTTTGCAAGAAACCTGGCGTTGGCTGTGGGCTTCCGGGGCGCGCCTTGTCTGCTGGCTTCGGACAGGCAAGGGGCTGCGCCCCGGTTTTGAAATGATCCCGCCCCCGGCCTAGGCGATCTTTCTTCCCTTGCGACGGGGATTGGTAATGCGAACGGCGCGGCTTTCGCCCGCTTGCATGTGTTCCTCTTCCGAAGCCGCAATAGCGTCTATCGTGGGAGTTCTTTTGCGGGTCGGCCGCCCGCTGGAGCCCGGAGCATGCGCCGGTGGAACCTCGCGGCCACGAGCGCTGCGGGTCTCCGGTCTTTCCTGTCCGGTGGCCCGGGCGGGCCGTCCCTCGGCACGGGAGCCCTGACGGGGAAGTTCGGTGGTACGACCCCGGTTCGGCTGCTCAGACTGCGCGGTGTTCCCCGGCTCGCGGCGTCCGGGATTTGACGAAGGCTTCTGGGCCTGGGGAGCGTCCGTCTGGAACCTGCCCTTGCCCGCGATTTCCATGACTGCGCCCCGGTCCACGCCCTCGGTTTCACCGCTGCGCGGGTCTACAACGTATATGAGGTCGGCCAGATCGTTGGCGTGTTCCTCTTCCTGAGCCATGATTTCTTCGATCATCACCCGGGAGGTCGGGTCGTCGTCGCCGAAGAAGCGGATCATCTCCCGATAGACATCAATCACGATGCGCTCGGCCACCAGGTCTTCGCGGATCATGTCGGCCAGGGTTTCGCCTTCCACGTATTGCGACACCGAGCGGCCCACCAGGGTTCCGGGATTCAGGTCCGGCTTGCCTCCGAGCTGCTGAATGCGTTCTCCGATTTTGTCAGCGTGCTCGCGCTCTTCATCGGCGTGCTCTTTGAATTCGTTGGCAACGGAACGGCCGTGTACGCCGGTTGCCATGAAGTAATGGTGCATATAGCGCAGCACGCACACGATCTCGGTGGCCAGGGCTTCGTTCAGGATGGAGATGGCCTGGTCTTTGTCCAATTGGTAGCCTTCGGTGACCGGTCCTTCATCAATCTTGCGGCGGGCTCGGGCACGGATTTCTTCGATATTTTCAACAAAAGATGGCATGGGAAACTCCTCTCGTAAGGCTGGGAACAGGTCCGTCACTCCTTAGAAACCGTTCCCGCCAGCTCAGATGCCCGTTGTGGAGATATATGGCGGTATGCTGATAGGGGTAAAAATATGGAGTTCGAAACCACCCCCGAAGAAGTGAAGCAAAAGTTGGCAAGCGGAGAGTCGTTCCTGCTGCTGGACGTGCGTGAGCCCTGGGAGTATGAGACCGCGCGCATCGAGGGCGCGAAGCTCATGCCGATGGGCGATATTCCCATGCGGGCGCACCAGGAACTCGATCCCGACGAGCACATCGTGGTGATCTGCCATCACGGGGTGCGTTCGGCCAGTGTGGCCAACTGGCTGCGGCAGCAGGGATTTGAGAACTCGCAGTCCATGCGCGGCGGAATTGACCAGTGGTCGCGCATCGTGGACCCGAAGGTGCCGCTGTACTAAGGTCCGTGCGCAGAACCCGCATCTGCCAAACCGGCGAGATATGAGGGACCCAGCCTGGTTCCGGGACGTATACTTTTCTGTTGGCATTTCCTGAGCGAGGGATTCCATGGCTACTGCGACCGCGAATTCTGCCCTGAACTATGCCCGTGAAAATCAGCAGCGCTTCCTCGACGAATTGAAGGACCTGCTGCGGATTCCCAGCGTCAGCACCGAACCGGAGCGCAAGCAGGACGTGCGCCGCGCTGCCGAGGTGGTGGCCAATGACCTGAAGCGGATCGGCTTCGACAAGGTGGAGGTTATCCCCACGCAGAGGCATCCCCTGGTCTATGGAGAATGGCTGCAGGCGGTAGGAAAACCCACCGCGCTGTGCTATGCGCACTATGACGTGCAGCCGGCCGAGCCGCTGGACGAGTGGACCTCGCCGCCCTTCGAGCCTACCGAGCGCAACCAGAACCTTTATGCCCGCGGCGCCGTGGACGACAAGGGCCAGCTCTGGATGCAGCTCAAGGCCTTCGAGTCGCTGATGAAGAGCGGAAACGGAAAGATGCCGATCAACGTGAAGGTGCTGATCGAGGGCGAAGAAGAGGTGGGCGGAGAATCGATTGAGGCCTATGTCCGCCAGCACAAAGACAAACTCAAGGCCGACTTCGCGCTGGTCAGCGACACGGAGCTGTTCGCGCCCGACCTCCCGACATTGTGCGTCGGGTTGCGCGGGCTGGTTTACACGGAACTGGAGGCGCAAGGGGCAGCCCAGGACCTGCACTCCGGAGTCTATGGAGGCGCAGCCCCGAACCCGCTGTTTGCCTTGTGCGAGATCATCAGCAAGCTCAAGGACGCGCATGGCAGAGTGCTGATCCCCGGGTTTTACGACGCAGTACGCGAACCCACCCAGGACGAACTGAATGCCTGGAAGCGCCTGCCCTTCGACGAGGAGGAGTACCGGAAAAAGGAAGTCGGCTCCAGCGAATTGACTGGCGAGCCCGGCTACTCGGTGCTGTATCGCACATGGGCGCGGCCCACGCTGGAGGTCCACGGCATGCCCGGAGGTTTTACCGCGGCGGGGGCCAAGACGGTGATTCCGGCGCGCGCTTCGGCCAAGGTTTCCATGCGTCTGGTCCCGGACCAGGATGCTGACGACATCCTGAAGAAATACACGGACTATGTGAAGTCGCTGGTTCCCAAAGGAATCCAGCTGAAAATTCGAGTGGACAGCAAGGGTCCGGCGATTGTGGTCGGCACCGACAATCCCTACATTCGGGCGGCCACCGAGGCGTTGCACGATGTCTTCAAGAAGGACACGGTATTCATTCGCTCCGGGGGATCGATTCCGATTGTCGCCGACTTTGAGAGCGTGCTGAACATGCCCACGGTGATGATGGGCCTGGGCCTGCCGGACGACAACCTGCACGCGCCCAACGAGAAATTCCACATTCCGAATTTCTATCGGGGAATTGAGAGCATTATCCGCTTCTTCCAGCGCGCGGGCGGGCAGGGATAAGCGAACTGACGCGGGCTCCCCTCGCAGGCCATGAGTGCCGGTCGCGTCTCCTGAGTGCGTCCATGTGGAACTCCCGCGAGCGCGAACTCCGGGGACCACTTGCGTCCAGCCTCAGTTTTTGTGCATTCTGGGGGGGCTGGATGAAGGTTGCTGTCACCATTTTCGTAATCCTGCTTTTGGCTGCCTGTAGCCATACGCCCTCGGAGCCGCCGCCAGATCCTGCCTATCGCGCTCAAATCCGAGCCTGGCAGAAGTATCACCAGGAAGGGATGAAGCGGGACTGGGGCACTCTGGCCGGCTTGTTCTGGCTTTCGCCGGGGGACAATCTTTTCGGCAGCGATCCTGAAAATACGGTAACGCTGCCGTATCCCGGCATTCCGGCACAGGCGGGCGTGTTTACGGTGAAGGGAAAGACGGTGACGGTGAGCGTATCTCCGGACGTGAACTTCACCTTAAAGGGCAAGCCGGTGCGCAAGGCCACCCTGACCAGCGACATCAATGACGACCCTGACATTCTGCAACGGGGAACGCTGAGCATGTGGGTGATCGAGCGTGAGGGGCGTTACGGCATCCGGGTGCGCGATACGGACGGCCCGCAGGTGGCGGCGTTTCCCAAGCTCGTCTATTTCCCGATCCAGGAGCGGTTTCGCGTGCATGGGCGCCTAGTGCGCAGCGCCAAGCCCAGGAAAATTAGCGTTGCCGCGGAAAACATGGGGACTCAGACGCTGGAGATCCCCGGCTATGTGGAATTCACGCTGGAAGGCAAGCAACTGCGGCTGTATCCGACGACGGAAGGGAAGCTGCTGTTTTATATTTTCAAGGACCAGACCAGCGATTCCCATGAGACGTATCCGGCCGGCCGTTATCTGACATCGGAAATCGGGCCCCATGACGATGTGATTCTGGATTTCAACCGCGCCTACAATCCTCCCTGCGCCTTTACTCCCTATGCCACCTGTCCGCTGACCCCGGAGCAGAATGTGCTGCCCATCGCCATCAAGGCGGGGGAGATGTATCCGCATCCCTAGTTCGGCGGGCGCTTGCCAGCGGGCGGCACCATGCCGGACATTGCTTGCCGGAGCCACCTGCTGTATTCTTAGTGCAGCTTTGGCAGTATCTCCCGCCTCCTTTTTTCACTCAATAATGTGAACTCGCTCGTTTTGTGCACTTTTGCTGCAATGCGTGTGCAACATGCTGTGGATATCTGGGGATAGGCCCAAGATATGGGGTTTATTATCCTTGACCCTGGCGGAATTCGTGGCTAAAGTAGCCGGAAACATGAGGTATGCGACGCCAGCGGTCGAGGGCGCAAAATTCGCATCCTTTTCCCGCCGGATTCCAGCACGGAGTGCCAGAGGCATTCCGGTCCGCCGAGCCTCTGCGGTCTCTCCAGGGAGCCGCTGGAGCGCATGAAGCAGTATCGGAGTATACGAGCGAAAGAAACCGATCGCATCCGCCTCGGGAAAAGAGAAACCGGTGGTTCGTCCCCGGGTTTTGGCTGGGGAGGATCGTTTCCAGGTTGCGGAACCTGAGCGCGGATGCCACAGGCGGTCTGGAAGGAGTGGAAGTTGCTCAAACTGAAAAAGCTGCAAATCCTGGGATTCAAGTCGTTTTGTGACCGCACGGAGTTGAAGTTCCACGGCGAGGGCATAGCCGCCATCGTGGGGCCGAACGGCTGCGGCAAGTCCAATATCTCTGACGCCATTGCCTGGGTGCTGGGGGAGCAGTCCGCCAAAACCCTGCGTGGCGCGCGCATGGAGGACGTGATTTTCGCCGGGACGCGGGAGCGCAAGCCGACCGGGATGGCGGAGGTGACGCTGACTCTGGTGGATCCGGACGTGTATGAGGGATCGCTGGGGCAGGAGCCCGAGATCGAGGTGGTGGACGGAGTTTCCGACGACGACTGGGACGAAGCCGCTCTCCGCGAAGATGCCGCCAAGGAAAGTGAGGACTACGCCCAGGAGGTCCAACCCGGACAGCGGCAAGAGATCGAGGCAACCGCGGCGGCCCTGGCAGGGGGGGACAGCGCACCGCAGGTGGAAGCCATGCCTGCACCGGCGGAGGCCGCGGCCGGAGCAGCTCCTTCCGCGCCTGAAGCAGCGGCGGCGGAGCAGCGCGCTCCCGGCGTGGTCCTGAAGATTCGCCGGCGGAAGTTCAAACCCGCCTTCAAAAAGGGCGAGATCGCGGTCACGCGGCGTCTGTTCCGGTCCGGGGACAGCGAGTACCTGCTGAATGGGAAGCTGTGCCGCCTGCGCGACATCCAGGACATCTTCATGGGAACGGGCCTGGGACCGGAGTCCTACGCGATTATTGAGCAGGGAAGGATTGGGCAGATCCTGTCCAGCAAACCGACCGACCGGCGCGCCATCATCGAAGAAGCCGCCGGCATCACGCGTTTCAAGACGCGCAAGCGGCTGGCTGAGGCGCGGCTGGAAGAAGCCAAGCTGAACCTGTCACGGGTGAATGACATCTTCGAAGAAGTCACGCGGCAGATGAACTCGCTGAAACGCCAGGCCGCCAAGGCCGAGCGCTTTGCCAGGCTGCGCGATGAAATGCGGTCCAAACTGCGGCTGGTGCTGGCCTCGAAGTTTGCCCAGCTGCGGGAGGAGCGTGCCGGGCTGAACACGGCTCTGGAGCAGCTGGGAGAAGAGCTGCGAGTCAAGAGTGAAGCCATCGGCATGCTGGACGGGGAACATGGCGAGCGCACGCAGCGGGGATACGCGCATCGAGAGCGAATCGCGGCACACGCGCGAGTGCATTGCCGGGCTGACGCGCGATGCGGACCGGGCGGTGCAGCGCCAGCGGACCAATGAGGAGCGCTGCGCGGAGTTGCTGGTGCGCTCACAAACCGCCACGGTGGAACTGCAGCAGGCAGAAGAACGGCTGCGGGCACTGGGCGCGGAGCGCGACCAGAACCGGCAAGTGGTGGCGAATGCCACGGCCGAGGTGGAGTCGGCACGACAGCAGGTGGCGGAAAAGCAGCAGCAGGCGGAAGCCGCGGCGGCCGCGCTGGCTCAGGTGGAAATCGAGCAGGAGCGGCGGCGGGTGGCAACCATGGAGGCCCTTGCACAGGAGTCGGCGATTCACAACCGGATCACGCGGGCGCAAGAGCGGATTAGCGGCCTGGAGCGCGAACTTGCGCGCCTGAACGCGGAAATCGCCTCAGGCGCAGCGCAGGTGGAGGCTTTCGGCGGGCAGCGGGGGCAGATTGCCTTTGCTTTCGAGTCGGCTTCCAATCGCGCGGCAGCGCTGGCCTCGCAGATTGACGACACCCGCCGCCAGCTGGAGGAGAAGCGCGCGGCAGGAGAGCGAGTCCAAACGTCGCCTGGACGGTTTGCGGGCCGAGTACGCCAGCGCTCTGGGCCGGAAGAACTCGCTGGAGGCGGTGATCGCCGAGCACGGGTATTCCACCGAATCGGTGCGGCGGCTGCTGCAGTCGGGATCGATGCAGGAAGGCTATGCGCCGGTGGGCGTGCTGGCCGACTTCCTGGAAGTAGATGACCGCTACGAGCACGTGGTGGATGACTTTCTGCGGGACGAGTTGAACTACGTGGTGGTGAAGTCGTGGGACGCGGCCGATCACGGGCTCGAGATGCTGCGCACCGGCGTGGATGGGCGCGCCACGTTCCTGGTGCATCCCGAGGATTCGCAGGCGCGCTTCTCCTTTCTGCGGGAGAACGCGTCCTCTCTCGCTTACTCCGCAGCGGCGCGCCAGGGCCGCAGCTCCACTGCCGCTGAAGAACTGCATCCGCGTGCTCAATGGGTTCGGCAGGTCGCTGGAGGTGATTCTGCCCAAGCTGCGCGATGGGTATATCGTTCCTGATCCCGCGGCGGCCCGGGAACTGGCGCTGGATAACCCCGATGCGTTCTTCCTGTCGCAGTCCGGCGAGTGCTTCCACAACGTGACCGTCACCGGCGGCAAGCAGCGCAGCGGAAGGTCCGCTGTCGCTGAAACGCGAGCTGCGCGACGTGCTGCGGCAGATTTCGGAAATTGAGGCCGCGCTGCAGCAGGAACGAATTGCGCGTGGCCGCGCTGGGCCGCGAGATCGGTGAGCTGATGAAGCTGCTGGACCGACTGGAAGGCGAGCGCCGCGAGGCCGACAAGGATGCCCTCACCACCGGTCACAGCCTGAAGCAACTCGAAGCGGAGATGGCGCGGGTAAGCGAGCGGGTGAGTCCGTGCGAAAGCGAAGCGCGAGACATCGACCAGGGAGCGCGCTTCCATCGAGGAGGCAATTGAGCAGGCCCAGGCCGAGCTGGCGGCCCGCGAGCAAAGCCGCCGGCGAACTGGAAGCCGCGACCGCAGCCGCCCAGGAGAGCCTGGCAGGCCTGCGCTCGGCGCGTGACGCGGCTGTGCAGACGGTTTCCGAGGCCAGAGCGGCGCTGGCGACGGTGGAAGAGCGCCAGCGTTCGGCTGCGGCCACGCTCTCCCGGATTGACGCCCAAGCTGAGTGAGCTCGCGGGCCGCGCGGAAGGCTTGCGGGGCCAGCAGCAGTCGGCGGTGGCGGAAAAAGCGCAGCGCGAAGCGGAGAATCTGCAGCTTGCGGAGCAACTGCTGTGGCCTGGCCACGGAGCGCGCATCGGCGGAAGCCCGCGAACTGGAACTGCAGGCGGAATCGGCGGCGGTTCGCGCCCGCCTGGCGGAGCTGGAAGTCGAGCTGCGAGACGGCGCGCGCAGGCGCTGGACGCTGCCCGCGACCGTCGCGGCGAAGCTGGCCGCACATCTGGCCAAGCTGGAGTCCGACGAACAGTACATGGCGGAAACGCGCGATGAACGACTTGGAGCCACCGCGGAAGTCGCTGCTCGCGGATGAAACTCTGCCGCGCATCACGGGCGAGGTCCTGAGCCAGGAGGACACGCACCTATCGCGAGATGCGCACCCGGCTGGACGCCATGGGTCCGGTGAACATGATGGCGCTGGAAGAGTACCAGGAAGCCGCGCAGAGGCACGAGTTCCTGGAAACCCAGCGCAAGGACCTGCTGGATTCGATTGCCAACACGCAGGAGGCCATCCGCGAAATCGAAATCGTCTCCCGGCAGAAGTTCCAGGAGGCGTTCGAGCGCATCAATGAGAACTTCCAGGCCACCTTCAAGAAGCTGTTTGGCGGCGGGCAGGGCTTTCATGCGGCTTACCGATGAGGAAAACCAGGCGGAGAGCGGGATCGACGTGGTGGCGTCGCCTCCGGGCAAGAAGCTGCAGAATGTGCTGCTGCTGTCGGGCGGCGAAAAGGCGCTGACCGCGCTGTCGCTGCTGGTGGGCATCTTCCAGTATCAGCCCAGCCCGTTCTGCATCCTCGACGAGGTGGATGCGCCGCTGGACGAGGCCAATGTGGCGCGCTTCACCCAGCTGGTGCGCGAAATGAGCGTGCAGACGCAGTTCGTCATCATCACCCACAGTAAGAAAACCATGAGCATCTCTCCGGTGCTTTACGGGGTGACGATGCAGGAGCCGGGCGTCTCCAAGATCGTCTCCGTGCGTTTCGCTGCGGAAGCCACGGTGGAGGCGGCCACGGCATAGCTTTTCTGCAATTCTCAGTCCGAGCAACCCCGGCCCGCAGCCGGGATTTTTCTTTCCGCGGCCGGGCGGATTCGCTTGGACGGCACGAAACCGGAGACCCCGGGTGAGGGGCCCCGCCGTCTTCCGGGAACAGGAGGATGCCGCGGTACGATTCGCGGGAGGGTTTTTTAAACAGATCGCAGAACGATATGTATGCGTTTTGTGCAGTGATTTCGCATAGTTCCCGCACCGGTGTCTTTCTGTCAAGATGTTTTCATCCAATCGAAAAAATTCATTCACGCGGCAGCGTTGACAAATCTGTTCAGGCGATTAGAATACGCGACGGCTTCTTCCTGCGAATCTGCCGTGGCCCACTCAACGCAACAAGACGTTCTGCTTCAAACGGATTTTCCCGAACTGGAGCTCTATGCCAGCGGCAAAGTCCGGGATTTGTACCGCATCGACAACGAATATCTTCTGTTCGTAGCCACCGATCGCATCTCGGCTTTCGATTACGTGCTGGGGACGGGGATTCCCTATAAGGGTCATGTTCTGACGCAGCTCTCCCTGTTCTGGTTCGATTTTTTCAAGGATCTGGTTCCCAATCACGTTGTGACTTCGCGCGTGGAAGATTATCCGGCTGTTCTGAAGCCCCATGCCGATCTGTTGCGGGGACGGTCCATGCTGGTGGTGCGGGCTCAAATGATGCCGGTGGAATGCGTGGTGCGCGGCTATCTTGCGGGATCTGGCTGGAAGGAGTACCAGGCGAGCGGCGCGGTGAGCGGCATTGAGCTTGCGCGCGGCCTGCGGCAGTCGGAGCGACTGCCCGAGCCCATCTTCACCCCGGCGACGAAATCCACGGAGGGGCACGATCAGAATATTTCCTTTGAGGAGATGAAGCGGCTGGCGGGGCCGACCCTCAGCCGGGAGCTGCGGGAGAAGAGCCTGCAGCTTTACCGCCGAGCGGCGGAGTACGCGGCCGAGCGCGGTATCCTGATCGCCGACACTAAATTTGAGTTTGGCCGCACCGGGCTGGGGCTGATCCTGGCAGACGAGGTGCTCACGCCGGATTCATCGCGCTTCTGGCCGGCCGACCGCTATGAGCCGGGCCGCAGCCAAGAGTCGTTCGATAAGCAATACGTGCGGGACTATCTGGAATCCATTCGCTGGAACAAGCAGCCCCCGGCGCCGGCGCTGCCTGCCGACGTGGCGGCCCGGACCAGCGAGAAATACATTGAAGCATTCCGCCGCCTGAGCGGCCGGGAATTGCAGGTTTGAGCGGAGCCGGGCTCCGGGCAGGGCTTGGCGAACCTGGGCCGGATGCGGTTATGCCGCTCGGGAACCCGGGTCGGAGGTGAATTGAGCGCGGCAGACTGGGCGGCGGTGGCGATACTGTTTTTTTCCGTTTTAACGGCCGCGGCCCAGGGATTTTTTTACGAGGTGTTTTCCCTGGCCGGCGGGGTCCTGGGGTATTTGCTGGCGGCTTGGGGCTTCGGGACGGCTGCGGCGTGGTACCGGCCCTACGTGAGTTCTCCGTGGGTGGCGGACATTTCGGGATTTCTGACCATCTTCCTGGGCATGGTGCTGCTGGGAGGAGTGGTAGGACGGATGGTACGCTGGGCGGTTACAGGCGTGGGTTTGCGCTGGTTTGATCGCCTGCTGGGAGCGGCATTTGGCCTGCTCCGCGGCGTTCTGGTGGTTACCGTCATTGCCCTGGGTTTCGCGGTATTTGCGCCGCAATCCAGGGTGCTGGCGGAGTCGCAGATTGCGCCCTATCTGCTGGTACTGGGACAGGGAGCATCGTGGCTGGCTCCTTCCCAGGTTCGCCGGCAATTTCGCAGCGGAGTGGAGACATTGAAGAGATTGCAGCAGGAAGGAAATGACGTAGCGATTCGCCCGGGCGGCCGGTTCTAGCCTTCCGAGCTGGACAGAAATTGAGGCGGCAGGAGAAATCTGTGAAAGACCAGTTGGAAGCTCTCGTAGCGCAGATGCACCATGGCGGAATTCTCTACTCGGAAGCAGTCCGCGAGTTCAAGCGGCGTTTTATTCTGAGTGTCCTGGAGGCGAACAAGGGAAATCAGTGCAAGGCCGCGCGCGAGTTGGGGATGCACCGCAATACGCTCAGCCGGACCATCGCCGAGTTGGACGTGGATGTTCGCTCCCTGCGCGATGGGAGCCGCCGGCCGCCCCGCAGTGCTCGTCCCGTGGATATGGAAAGGCCCCTGGAGAAAAAGGCGGCACGCTAGACGGAGCCCGCGAGAAGAAGCAGCATCTGCTGAAATCAAAAAAGGGCAGCCGGGTTGTACCGGCTGCCTTTTGCTTTGCGGGTAGGAAGATCAATGCGATTTGATGAAGAGTCCGCCCTTCATAGTGATGAGGAAGGGATCGGGGGTGTAGCTGTCCACCTCGGCCAGGATCTGCACGTCGCTGCCGGGCTTCGGGGTTTGGGCTGCCGTGAGCGGAGCCGCCATCGTAACCTGCACGTCGGCCTTCCCGGCCTGGATGGAGTCAGATGTGGCCGCCAGCATGAGCGTGGTCTTATTCGCTTCGATCACGCGGGCCGCAAAAGGAACTTTGGTTCCCATGATCTGCTGCCAGACCCGGTCTCTTACGTCCTGCGGGGCCACGGTCAGGATCAAGGTCCACTCGGCAATGCCCATCTGCTTGGGATCCTTGGAATTTGCCAGGGCAGTGGCCTGTTCCGCGGGAGTGGGAGCCGGGGCAACGGCCCAGTTGGCGGGTGGTTCCGGCGATGCCGCTGCCTGCTGCTGCAGTTCCGCCCAGCCGTCTTCCGAGCCGTGATATTTCACGTAGCGGAAATGCCCGTAGTCGGTAATCTGCTTATTGCCCTTACTCAGGGAGATGGCGCGAGCCACATACCAGAGCCCCACGGGATTCATGGGCGTGGCTTCCAGATAAGACAGGGCGAGGGGGTAGACGTTGCGCAGGTTGTCGGGCTGCTCCTGGACAGCCGCCAGCAGATACTTCTGGGCGGCGTCGTAATCCTTGGTCTGCAGGGCGCCGAATCCGGCGGAGCCATTGAAGATGACCTGAGTCTGCTGCTTCAGCTTGTCGAAGTCGGCGTCCGACATGCCTTCCGGCTTCTTGGCGCTCTGCAATGCCTGCAGGCCCTTTTCGCCATACTGGCGGGCATCCTGGGAATTCTGCTGTAGATTCTGGCCCGCTTCCGCGGAGGCGCGCTTCAGGTAGGCGAGCAGAGCCAGGGCACGGATATTGGTCGAATCGGCCTGCAGAACCCGCTGGGCGGCGTCTTCCACCTTGGCCTGATTGCCAAGCTGCTGATAGGTCGCCATCAGCAGTTCGAGTGCGTCCACCTTCATGACGCTGTCGGGATACTGCTGCAGGAAGGTCTCCAGGGCAGATGCCTTGGCCGCGGGCTGTTGCTGGTTGAGCGCCGTGATGTAGGCGTTGTACTCGGCTGGGTTCTTAATTTCCTTCTTTTGTTGCTGCGGGGCTGCTTGGGCGGCTGGCTGCTGGGCGCCCTGCTGTTGCGCAAAAGCGGTGCCTACCAAGATTAGCGCGATTATCACGAGCGACTTCTTCATTTTCAATGGCTCCTTCGATTCCTGGGAAGGCGGTCCGGCATGCTCAAAATGATTCCCTTGGCCGTGCCGCGTCATGTCGGGCGCTGAAGTTACCGCCAGCGTCGCGCCATACTACTCCACTGTTCTCCCCCTTCTAAGACGGCCGACAAGAAGAGAATATGCGGAGCCCAGGGATTATAAGAATGTGGCTTCCAGAAGGCAAGCTGCACGTCAATCCCCCGAAAGTGTACGCTGGCAGTGAAGCAATTCCCAGTAAGAGATTGGATGCGGTACGTGAGCCGCCGGATCCAGGTAAGCCCGTGAAGGGAGGCACTATGGCGCAGGCGCAGGTCGGAATCGCAAGCCGGGTTGCACTGGTGACCGGAGGCGGCCGCGGAATCGGAGCAGCCATCGCTGAAAAACTGGCAGCTCTGGGCGCGACCGTGGTGATTACCGGACGGAGCGAATCGACGCTGCAAGGGAAGGCGGAGCAGATTCGGGCCGCTGGCGGACGATGTGAGTTGTTTCCTTGCGATCTGACCCAGATAGCCTCAGTGCAGGCTCTTGCTGCTTACATCGAACAAAGCGCGGGTCGGCTGGACATTCTGGTGAACAACGCCGGAGTGATGGCTCCCGTGGCGCCGATCCAGGAACTGGAGCCATCGGAGTGGGACCGGATCTTCAACACTAACCTGCGCGGCGTGTTTTATTCCATCCGTGCACTGGCGCCTCTGATGATTCGCGGCGGAGGCGGGGACATTGTGAATATCTCCTCCCTTGCGGGCAGGGCGACGCTGCCGAAGCGGGCGGCGTATGCGGCGTCGAAGTGGGGCTTGAACGGGCTGAGCTTTTCGGTGGCGGAGGAGCTGCGGGAACATAACATCCGGGTCACGGTAATCAGCCCGGGATCGACAGTCAGCGAATTGAGCCCGCAAGGTGGGCGGGACCTGTCTAGGATGCTGCACGGGGAAGACATTGCCCATGCGGTCGCCATGACGGTGACGCAGAGACCGCAAGCCTTCGTCAGCGAAGTGGTGATTCGCCCCACGCAGAAGCCGTGATTGACCTCCGGTGGATTTTCCCAATCGTGGGTGTTACCATCAACGCTCTTCAGCCTTTTCCGGAGGTGACGTGATGGCCGATAACAGTGGCGGCAGCTTGCTCTGGTTTTTGACGGGTCTGGGCGTCGGTGCCGCCCTTGGTGTGCTGTACGCTCCCAAATCGGGCGAGGAGATGCGCGAGAACCTGCGCAGTTCCGCCGAAGAGGGGCGCGGGTATGTGACGGACCGAGCGCAGCGGGCGCGTCAGCAGGCGAACACGTGGGTGGACCGCGGCCGCGAAGTGCTGAACCAGCAGAAGGACCAGTTCAAATCTGCCTATGACGCGGGACGCCAGGCATATCGCGACGTGACTTCCCAGGGTGAGCCGGAGCAGCCGCGCTAAGCTTTCCCTTGCGATGGATCCCCAGATGGATCCCCAGAGGAAAGCGCCGGACAGGAACGGCTGAACGAGGAACAATGGAAACCCGCTTCACCATATTGCTGATCGAACTTGGTGCCGCAATCGTGGTTCAGATTGGGATTCTGGTCGCCATTCTGGTCTCGGTCCGGAAGAGCGGGCAGCGCATGGAGTCGCTGGTTGCTCAAGTGGAACAGCGCGCGATTCCGCTGCTGGACGCGACCAAAGGCATGGTGGAGAGCTCGCAGCCGCTTGTCCACAATATCCTCAACAATGTTTCCTCATCCAGCAACGTGTTGCGTAAGGAAGTAGAGCGGCTGGATGTGACCATGTCGGACGTCCTGGACCGGGCGCGCCTGCAGGTGATCCGGGCGGATGAGCTGGCCTCGCAAGCCATGGACAAGGTAGAGGAAGCCTCGGGCGCGGTCGCCAAGGGTGTAGCGGTTCCGGCGCGGCAGGTTTCCGGTGTGCTGCAGGGAATTTCGGCCGGGGTTGCCGCCTTCTTCGGCAAGCGCCAGCGCCAGCGCAATATGCAGCGCGATGAAATGTTTATCTAGCGGGTAACGCTTCTGAGCCGCGTCGCGGGATACCGACTAGACGATCCACCCGCCCCCGACTACCACGTCCTCATCGTAAAACACTGCAGCCTGGCCGGGAGTAACGGCCCGCTGTGGTTCGTCGAAGGTTGCCAAAACCTCATCTTCTCCGCCCATCTCGATCAGGGCAGGAGCCGGAGTGTGCTTGTTGCGGATGCGCACCAGCACGCGCATGGGCTGGCGCAATTCCTCCACGGCAATCCAGTTCAGGCGACGCGCGCGCAGCGTCCGGGAATTAAGGTGCTCTCCTTCGCCGACCACGACCTGACGCTGGTCTCCGCGGATCTCCAGAACGTAAAGCGGGCTGCTGCCGGCTACGCCCAGGCCCCTGCGCTGCCCGATGGTGAAATTGTGAATGCCGGAGTGGCGGCCGATCACGTCGCCGCCGGGAGTCACCAGTTCGCCGCTGGTATCGGGAAGTTGCTCGCCTTGTTCGGCCAAATAGGCGTCGATGAAGTTCTTGTAGTTGCCTCCGGGCACGAAGCAGATTTCCTGCGAATCGGGCTTGTCCGCCAGCGCCAGGCCATGCTCGCGGGCAATCTGGCGCACCTGGGGCTTGTGCTGTCCGCCCAGGGGAAACAGCGTGCGGCTTAACTGGTCCTGGGTCAGGCCGAACAGGAAATAGGTCTGGTCCTTGCCTGCATCGGCGGCCCGCTTGAGCAGCCAGCGCTCGCGCGCGGAATCGTACTCAATGCGCGCGTAGTGGCCGGTTGCCAGCAGGCTGGCTCCAATCTGGCGGGCCGTGAGGAGCAGTTGGTCGAACTTGACATGGTTGTTGCACAGCGAACAGGGAATGGGAGTGCGTCCGGAGAGATACTCGCCGACGAAGGGGCGCACCACGGTGTCCTCAAAACGCTGCTCGTGGTTGACCACGTAATAGGGGATGCCCAGATGCTCGGCCACACGGCGGGCATCGTAAACGTCATCCAGAGAACAGCAGCGGCCGGTGACCGTCTCCGGCATGCCGGCCGCCCCGGCCAGGCGCCGCTGGTTCCACAATTGCATGGTCAGGCCGACGATGGAGTGCCCATCAGCGCGCAGCATCGCCGCGACGGTGGAGGAATCGACTCCTCCCGACATGGCAACGGCGATGGTCTTTGGTTCAGGCATGAGCGACTGAGAATCGTCCTGACTTTTATTCTACTTGGCCGCGTTCACCTGGCCCGTAAATCAGGCCTGGTATTGTTCGTCGCTGACTTTTTCAAGCCACTCGACTGCTTTGCCATCTTTCCGTTCCTGAATGGCGATATGGGTCATCGCCGTGGTAGGCGTGGCCCCGTGCCAGTGCTTTTCGCCAGGGGGAATCCAGACTACGTCTCCAGGACGAATTTCCTCGATTGGGCCACCCCAGCGCTGTGCCCGGCCGCAACCTGCGGTGACGATCAGCGTCTGCCCGAGAGGATGCGTGTGCCATGCCGTCCGGGCCCCGGGTTCGAAGGTTACGCTGGCGCCCTGAACCAGCGCCGGGTCAGGCGCCTGGAGAAGCGGATCGAGACGCACGCTGCCAGTGAACCACTCTGACGACCCCTGAGCGGAGGGTTTGGAGCCAATTCGTTGGATGTCCATTCCAAGTCCTTTCCCAGTGTTTAGTGGAACTTCGCCATAGCCAAAGCTCAGCCCCATGCAGCCAAGCCCGATGGCCGAGACTTCTAAAATTGCTTTTCCCAAGTTTGCGCTTTTGCATTCCTTCTCCCTACACATGGGAACCGGCATTGTCTTTCCAGTTCCTCCACTTGCTGCTAGTGGCGCGCCGGTTCAGGCATTGACCTGGTTGTAGATCGGGGAAAGCTCGCGCAGCCGGGCGACGGTCTGAGGCAAAACGGAGAGCAGGGTATCCACATCTTTCTCCGTATTCTGCTTTCCCAGGCTGAAGCGCAGGCTGGCGCGGGCCTGCTCAGGCGTGAGTCCCATGGCGGTCAACACGTGTGACGGCTCAATCGCTCCCGAGGAGCATGCCGCGCCGGTCGAAACCGCCACGCCCTTCAGGTCCAGGGCAATCACCAGCGCCTCGCCCTCGATGCAATCGAAGCGAATGTTGGTGGTATTGGGAACGCGGGGGGCGTCGGCGCCGTTGACGGCGATGGCATCGATCTGTTCTAGGCAGGTTTGCTCGATGCGGTCACGCCACCCGGCAATTTTGGCGACGTCACCGTTGGTGAATCCATCGAGCGCGAGCTCGGCAGCCTTCCCAAAGCCCACGATTCCGGGGACATTCTCGGTTCCGGCGCGGCGGGAGCGCTCGTGGCGTCCGCCGTACAGCATGGGCTGGAGGAGAGTGCCGCGTCGCACATAAAGCGCACCAACACCTTGCGGCGCATGCAGCTTGTGGCCGGAGAGCGACAGCAGATCGACTTTAAGACGGTTGACCGCGATGGGGACCTTGCCGGCCGCCTGCACGGCGTCGGTGTGAAAGTAAACGTCGGCTTCGGCGGCGATGGAGCCGATCTCCTCGATGGGCTGGAGCACGCCGGTCTCGTTGTTCGCCATCATGATGGAGATCAGCCGCGTGGTGGGGCGCAGGGCCTTGCGCACATCCCCCGGATCAACCAGTCCGCGCGCGTCGACGGGAACGCAGGTGACCTCGCAGCCGAGGCTTTCCAGGTGCTTGCAGGCGTTCATGACCGCATGGTGCTCGATAGTCGAGCTGATGACGTGATCGCCGGGGCGGACCATGCCGAAGAGGGCCAGATTATCGGCTTCGGTGCCCCCGCTGGTGAACACGATTTCCGCTGGACGCGCGCCCAGCAGGGCAGCGACCGACTCGCGGGCATGCTCCATCGCTGCCCGGGTGTGCTGGCCGTAATGGTGGATGGACGAAGCATTGCCGAACTCCTCCGCGAAGTAGGGCAGCATGGCCTCCAAAACGGCTGCGAGCACCGGGCTGCTGGCGTTGTTGTCGAGGTAGACTCGGCGCATAGGCTCCCAGCTATTGTAAGCGCCCAAGACCGCATTTTGCAGGGCTGGCGTTCTGAGGCCTCTAAAGAATGCGTCACCGCAAAATTTCCCGCTAACTTTTACAATGTCCGGGTGAAGACCTGGGATGTGGTTCTTATTGGCGGAGGAATCATCGGCATTTCACTGGCGCTGGAGTTGCGGCGGCATGGCTCGGACGTGCTGGTAGTGGACCGTACGGAGCCGGGACGGGAAGCCTCCTCGGCGGCCGCCGGAATGCTGGCAGATTTGGACCCGGAAAACCCGGCGGCACTGCGAGAGCTGGCTTTGGCCAGCGGAAGGATGTATCCGGAGTTCGTGCATCAGTTGGAAGACGAGTCCGGGTTGCAGGTGGATTTGCGCAGCCAGGGGACGATCTGGTTCAGCGATGCAAGCCAACAGGAGTGTCCCGGGGGAGAGAAGCTTACTCCCGAGCAGGTCGCTCGTTTGGAGCCGGCGCTGGGTTATTCTGCTCCCGCCTTCCTGCTGGCCGAGCGTACTCTCGATCCGCGCGCCCTGGTGGCAGCGGCACTGAAGGCGGCCAAGCATCGGGGGGTCGAGATTGCCTCCGGAGATCCGGTGCTGGAGCTCATGCTCGACGGGGGCCGGGTGAGCGGCGTGCGAACCGAGCGGACACATTTCTCCGCGCCGGTGGTAGTCAATTGTGCGGGCGCGTGGGCAGGTAAGATTGGACCGCAGGCGTTGCCGGCGCGTCCGGTGAAGGGGCAGATGCTGGCGCTGCTCACGGAACGGAAGCTGCTTCAGCATGTGATCCGCGGGGAGCAGGTTTATCTGGTCCCACGTAGCGATGGACGGATCATCGTGGGAGCTACCGTCGAAGAAAAGGGCTTCGACAAGCGCGTCGAGCCCGAGGTGATTCAGGCGCTGCATCAGGCGGCGGCGGTGCTGGTGCCGCAACTCGGGGAGGCCAAAATCCATGAAAGCTGGGCAGGACTGCGTCCGGGAACGCCGGACGAGCTTCCCCTGCTGGGGCGCGGAGCCTTCGGCGAATATTTGGACGGATATTTCGTGGCCACAGGGCACTACCGCAACGGTATTCTGCTGGCTCCCATCACAGCCATACTGATGACGCAATTAATCCGCGGGCAGGAGCCCGATCTGGACCTGAACGGCGTTTTCCCCGGCGCGATTCGCGGAGGTCAGCCGTGAGAATAGGAATTGAACAGTGAGCGAATCCGAACCCAAGTCGTTTTTTCGCCAGGTTGCCGACGAGATGCTCGATAACGAAACCGCCCGCCACGTCGAAGAACAACGCGCGGCTCTGGAGAAGGACCCGGAGTGGGCGGAAGGGCACTATCACCTGGCGCAGCTCTATCGCGTCCAGCAAAAGCGCGACGCGGCCAAGCGGGAACTGCTGATTGCGCTGGAAAAGAATCCCGCGCTGGCCGACGCGCACATGGCGCTGGGGGAGATTTATCTGGCGGAAGATGATGGGAAGCGGGCCCGCGAGCACGCCGAGTTCGCGGCGCAGTTCGGAAAACCCCGGCTGCTGGAGCAAATGAAGCGCTGGAAGGCGGAGTAGCCACTCACCTTTGTCGGGCAGCGGTTTGTCCTTTCTCACCATCTGCGCTAACCTGCGGGAAACCGCGAGGATGCCCATGCCTGATGAGGTTCGCGAAAGAGTCATCTCCGCCATTGCCTCGGCACAGAGAATTCCCAAAGAGAGCATCACCACGCAAAGTACGTTTCAGGAGCTGGGATTCGATTCGCTGGACGCGATGAACATCCTCTTTGCCCTGGAAACCGAGTTCAACGTATCCATTCCCGACGATGCCGCGCGTTCCATTCGCAGCGTTGGCGATGCCGTTCAAGGCATCGAAATTCTGCTGCACCAACAGGGCGCGCCGGCGGGCGCTGCCGGGTCGGAATGAGAGTTGGCGCATGAGGCGCGTTGCCGTCACTGGCATGGGCGTAATCTGCGCTCTGGGGCACAACCTGGAGCGGACCTGGAAGCTGCTGCGAGAGGGACAAAGTGGCATCGCGCCGCTTACCTGCACGAATGGGACGGCTCTGCGTTTCCAAAACGGGGCGGAGGTCCGCGAATACGAGCCCAAGGACCATTTCGAGCCGGCGCGCCTCATGCTGCTGGACCGCTTTGCGCAGTTCGCCCTGATTGCGGCGCGGGAAGCGGTGCAGCAGAGCGGGATTGAATTTTCGCCGCAACTGGGGGAGCGCACGGCGGTGGTGACCGGGTCTTCCCTGGGAGGCAAGAACACCGAAGATGCGCAGTTTTTGGAGCTCTATGGCCGGGAAGGGCGCATTCACCCGCTGACCATTCCCCGCTCCATGGCCAATGCCGGCGCCAGCATGATTTCCATGGAACTGGGCGTGACCGGGCCGGTTTTCACGCTGTCGACCGCATGCTCATCGTCCAATCATGCCATCGGGCAGGCCTACTGGATGGTGCGCCACGGTCTGGCGGATGCGGCAATTACCGGCGGCAGCGAGGCCAGCTTCAGCCTGGGAACACTGAAAGCGTGGGAGGCCATGCGGGTGATCTCGCCGGATACCTGCCGTCCATTTTCGCGCGATCGCCAAGGCATGATCCTGGGCGAAGGCGCCGCCATGCTTGTCCTGGAGCCGATGGAAGCCGCGCAGGCGCGGGGAGCAACGGTGCTGGGCGAGGTTGTGGGGTTCGGCATGTCATCGGACGCGAAGCATATGACGCAGCCTTCGGTGGCGGGTCCGGCGCAGGCCATGCGCTCGGCGCTGCGGGACGCGGAACTTGCGGCGGAGGCCGTTGTCTACATCAACGCCCATGGCACGGGCACGACGATCAACGACCCCGTGGAAACCAGGGCAATACGGCAGGTGTTCGGGGCTCACGCGGATAAGCTTGCAGTCTCGTCAACGAAGTCCATGCACGGACATGCCCTGGGAGCGGCTGGTGCACTCGAAGCGGTGGCCACGCTGATGGCTTTGCGGGAAGGCGTGCTGCCGCCGACCGCGAACTTTCAGCAGCACGATCCGGAATGCGATCTGGACGTGATTCCTAATCAAGCGCGCCAGGCGCGAGTGGAGTATGCGCTGTCGAATTCTTTTGCCTTTGGCGGGTTGAACGCGGTGCTGGTCTTTCGCGGCCACCCGAAATGAAGGTCACTGCCGCCATCTGAGACGCGGAGCGCGTCTGCGTTTCCGCGGTTCATGCCCTAACCTTTACCGGCGACAATTCTCTGCTCCGGCACCTCGACTTCATCCACGCCCCGAAAGCTGAAGAGCAGCTTGACCAGATATTTCGGGGGATTCTCGGAAGTTTGGCGCACGATGGTGCCCACCGCATCAGTGACGGCAGCGTGGAAGATCACGGAACCGACCTGGATTCCCGCGAGGTTGATGCGCACGTTCTGGCCGGGCTGAAGCATAGTCCATTGTTTCGCAGTTCGGGGGAAGGGGCAACCTGAAGTGCGCCGTGCGCAGGTGGCTGCGGCGGCTTTGGCGTGGATTTCTCGCTTGGACCTACGAATTGCCCGTGTTCCGGTTGGAAAACCCTGCGGCATGGGGTATAAAAGTCGGTTGCGTTTCATCGGGATGCGGCACTGTAGACCCGGTGGTTCCGCGCCTGGGTTGGCGGGAGTGATTTGCCTCTCTGCCGGAAGAATCGCTGTTTTCCCGATTGCATCGAACTTATTGAGAGAGGCCCTATGTCGAGCACTACTCTGACCGCCAAAGGTCTGCAAGGCGTAATTGCCACAACCTCGAGCATCTGCTACATCGATGGGGACCGGGGCGTACTTGCCTATCGCGGCATCGATATCCACGAACTGGCCGACCGCTCCAGCTTTGAGGAAGTCTGCTACCTGCTGTGGTATGGCAAGCTGCCCACTCAGTCCGAGCTGCAGAATCTGCGCGGCGCGCTGGCGGAAGAGCGCAAACTCGACCAGGGAATTCTGAACCTGCTGCGCCAGATTCCGCGCGGCGTGCTGCCCATGGACATGCTCCGCACCACGGTGTCCGCACTGGCATTTTACGATCCCGAAGCCAGGCAGAATGACCTGGCCGCTAATCAACGCAAAGCCATCCGCCTGACCTCGCAGATCGCCATGATCGTGGCCGCTTATGATCGCATCCGCAAGGGGAAGCCGCTGGTCGAGCCGGACCGCAAGCTCTCTCATGCCGGCAATTTCATTCTGATGCTGACCGGGGAGCCGCCGTCGAAAACCGCCGAACATGCTCTGGATATCGCCCTGATCCTGCATGCGGACCATGAGTTGAATGCCTCCACGTTTGCCGCCCGGGTAACCGCCGCGACCTTGTCGGACATGCACTCGGCGGTCACCTCTGGCATCGGGGCACTCAAGGGGCCGCTCCATGGGGGCGCCAATGAAGCTGTATTTCACATGCTGGAAGAGATCGACAAGAAGGGAATCAGCCCGGTCGAGCATGTGAAGAGCATGCTGGCACAGAAGAAAAAGATTTCCGGCTTTGGACACCGGGTTTACCACACGGAAGACCCGCGGGCGACGCATCTGCGCCGCATGTCGCAGGAGCTGGGCGAGTCCAGCGGACAGCCCAAGTGGTTTCAGATGTCGAAGCAGATCGAAGAATTCATCAAAGCGGAAAAGAAGCTGAACGCCAACGTGGATTTCTATTCCGCTTCCACCTACCACGACCTGGGAATCGACGTGGACTTGTTCACTCCCATCTTCGCGGTTTCGCGCATCAGCGGCTGGACCGCGCACGTGCTGGAGCAGCTTGCCGACAACCGGCTGATCCGGCCGAGAGCGGAGTACGTTGGCCCGGCGTATCCTGCTCCTTACGTGCCCATTGAGCGGCGCGGGTAACCGTATCTTCGATGTCCTGGCGCCGCTCCGGTAAAGGCTTCGGACTGCCGCGCTGGCGGGGTGCGGGCAGGCTCGACCGCGCCCGAACTGGTAATTTCCTGAAACTGTCATGCAGGGTGCCAGATTCCCTTTCGTAATCCATTGCTGGACAGCGACTTGTGTCACACTTGCTCCCGGACTGATGTGCCGCCGAGGAGGAGTGTATGCAACCCAGCAGTCGGGAAGGGACGGGTCCGGAAAAACTGGCGGAGCAGCTCCAGAGCTTGCGCATGCGCGACCTGCAGCTCTGGTCGATCGCATTCCTGACCATGCTGGTCATGGCATTGGGAATCTTCACGCTGGTTTTGCCGAATCTGCAGGGACCGGCCATTCCCATCTACGTTCAGTTCAGCTATCTGCCTCAACTGTCGGCCGGGCTGATCGCCCTGATCGTGCTGCTGAACCTCTACTTGGCGAACCAGCGCCGCCTGAGTGACACCAAGCGGGTCGAGTTGATGCGGGACGCGGCCCTGCAGGAGGTGTTGCGCCAGGCCACCATTCTGGACCCGGTGACGCAACTGCTCGATCGCCGCTATCTGGAATATCTGCTGCCGGTGGAAATGGCTCGCACCAATCGCACCGGCGCCGAATTCACGCTGATGCTCATCGATGCCACCAGTCTGCAGGGAGTTCGACAGCGCCAGGGAGAGGACGCGGCGAACGCCTTTCTGATAGAAGCCACACGTGTACTCAAGGGGAATTTCCGCGGCTCTGACAGCATTTTGCGGTACGAGTTTTCGCAGTTCCTGGTCATCATGCCGAACACCACCAAAAAACAGGCCAGCATCGCCCTGCAACGCCTGGCAGAGCGTGTAGACGACTGGAACGTGCATTGCCAGGATCCGTGGGAGATGCTGCTGGATTGCCGGCTGGCAGCCTGCCAGGCGGGAGATGATGGCTGGAGCGTGCTTCGCCAGGCGGAACGGGCCCTGGCGGAGGATCGGGTGCCGTTGTGCAAAGCCCCGGGGGCTCAGCCAGCCCCGGCGGCCGGAGTGCGAAGCTGAACTTGTGACGCTGGAGTCAGCGCATGAGCAGAGCCATGCCAAGTTCGTCCCGCTGAGTTTTTCCGCTGTTCGCCGCTCCCATGCGGCCGGCTTCACGAACCAATCGGCAGTTCAGGATGGAACACCCCCGGAGAGCTTCTTGCGATTTCTTCCCGGCGGAGTGATTCCGCTTCCTGCGGCCCGAAGTCACGCCGGAGAGTCCTGCGGGAGGTGTTCGCAAACTCTCTGCCGCCGCCAGCGCCGCAAAACAAGCTTGAGTCCCGAAGTCACCGCGAAAGCTGAATCCCAGAACCGCAGCCGATTTCAGTCCCAGTGAACTTCCACGGGTGTGGCACACTGAAGGGGCCAAAGCGACGGGAGTTGAAGTCTCCAAGGAGCGAATTCCAATCATGCAGAGTGCCGCGAAGCCGGAGGGCGCCAAGCCAAACCCCCTCCACGTCAACGTCCTTGAGAAGCCGGAATGGGGCAAGGATTCGAAGAGCAATGAAGAGCAGGTGTTCCTGGAAGGTCCCCGTTCGCGCCGGATTGAACTGATGCGCGCCCTCAGCATCTTCGGCGAGTTGATTTATGGTTTCCGCAGGCTGCATTTCGTGGGACCGTGCATCACCGTATTCGGGTCGGCGCGCTTCGCCGAGCCACATCCCTACTACTCACTCGCGCGGGAGTTGGGTGGGGACATTGCTCGCGCGGGCTTCACCGTGATGACCGGCGGCGGCCCCGGATTGATGGAGGCGGCGAATCGCGGCGCCAAGGACGCTCATGGAACTTCGGTGGGCTGCAACATCACGCTGCCCCATGAGCAAAAGCCGAATCGCTACCTCGACCGGTGGGTGGAATTCCGATACTTCTTTGTTCGCAAGCTGATGCTGGCCAAATACTCCTACGGTTTTGTGGCGATGCCGGGAGGCTTTGGCACTCTCGACGAGCTGTTCGAGGTGGCCACGCTGATCCAGACCGGAAAGATGAAAGATTTCCCGGTCATTCTGATGGGCATTGATTACTGGACGCCTCTGCTGCAGTTTCTGTCCGGTGTGGAGCAGGCGGGAGCCATCGGACTCGAGGACTTCAACCGCTTGTTCGTGACGGACTCCCCCGCGGATGCCGCGGGCTACATTCGCAAATGCGCCATTGAGCAGTTCGGACTACAGTACAAGGTCCGCAAGCCTCGCAAGCTGCTGCTGGAGACGTGATTCCCGAGATAGAGCCCGTCAGTCCCGCCGGTGCGGGACGGAGTTTGCAGGGCAGAAGTCAGCCGGAGGTGCCGGTTTCGTGGCGCAAAACTCACAAGCGAAAATCGTGTTCTGGTTTAAGCTGGTACGCCGAATTCAGGGAGGGCCTAGCAAGTGATGGTGAAAAAGCGCTGGCTGCTGGTATTGGTGGGTGTTGCGGGGTTGGGATTGTCGATTGCTCTGGCGATGCAGCGTAATAACTCGGAGACGGCCACAGAGGACAGTCCCGTTCCGGAAACTTCCAAGGCGGCTTTTGACGGCAAAACACTTGCAGGGTGGCACCCGCAGGGGCAGGCAACCTGGCGCGTCGAGCACGGAGAGGTGGCGGGCACGGTTCAGCAGGGAGGAAGTGGCGGGTGGCTCGTGCTCAACGACTCCTATCAGGAGGTCGGACTGAGGTTCTGGTTCCGCTGCAGCGCTGATTGCCAAACCGGAGTCTTGCTCGGCATGCAGAAGGCAGGCGATCGCACCACCGGCGCCTACTTGTCGCTGGCGGAAGGAGATTTAGGCAGATATGAAATGACTCTGGGTGGCCAGGGACAGGAGATAAGCCGGGAAAAGCCGGTTTCCGAGCCCGCGCCCGCCCGGCAGAGCGATAGAGCCTCGCCGCCGCAATCGGCCCTGGTACGGTTTCCCGATCCGCCGGATCACCCCTATGCCTCAGAGACGACTGTGCCGCACGTGAACCCGCATGGCTGGAACGAAGTGGAAGTCCACATGATGGACGGCTCGTTGTCGGCCTTTCTCAATGGCCATCGCATCGACACGGGCAGAAGCGGTCCAAATGCGGAAAGCCACTATGGGCCCCTGGCTATCCGAGTGGCAGGCAAGCCAGGCGCGGAACTGCTTTTAAAGGACGTCAGGATTTCCGACTACACCGAGATCCAATTTCCCCCGGACGAGCTGTCAAGCCGTTTCCGTATGCAGCGGCTTACGTCCTTCTCTTTCGGAGACGGGTTGGGCGTGGCCGACCTGAACCGGGACGGATATCTGGACCTGGTATCGGGACCGATGTACTTCCTCGGCCCCGACTTCAAAGTTGCGCGGGAGATCGATGAGGCCCGGCCTCTGGATCCCGTCCATACCCGCGTGCCTCTCACGGTGGGAGTTGAGGTCGCCGATTTTACCGGCGATGGATGGCCGGACGTCCTGATGTCCGACTACCCGCCGCATGGCTTTCCCGGCTATCTCTATGTGAATCCGCGCGGAGAGCACCGCCGCTGGAGTAAGTACGAGGTCATTTCCTCGGTTGCTTCCGAGGTGTTCACGCTGGCGGACCTTGACGGCGATGGGAAACCCGAATTTGTGTTTGGCCAGTACGGGTACGTGAGCTATGCCAAGCCGGACCCCGCCAATCCAACCAAGCCCTGGATCGTACATCATGTCTCGGAGCAAGGTCCCTGGGCACAGACCGGTTCTCACGGGCTGGGAGTTGGCGATATCAACGGCGATGGCCGCCCGGATATCCTGAATGCCTGGGGGTGGTGGGAGCAGCCGGCCCATGACAACGGACAAAAGTGGGCTTTTCACCCGGTGGCCTTCGGACGCCGGGGAACCATGGCCAGTCCCGGAGGCGGGCAAATGTACGTTTATGACGTCAACGGCGATGGCCTGCCCGACGTAATCACAAGCCTGGAAGGCCACGGCGTAGGGCTCGCATGGTACGAGCAGAAGCGTGACCAAGAGGGCCACATTTCCTTCCAGCAGCACATGATTATGGACCGGGACCCGGCCCAGAGCCACGGCGTGGTATTCAGCGAACTGCATTCCCTGGCCTTGGCGGATGTTGATGGCGACGGCTTGAAGGACATCATTGCCGGGAAGAACAAGTCCGACTGGGTGCACAACAGCTATGGAGTAGTCGATGCCGAAGGTGAGGGAGTGGTGTACTGGTTCAAGCTGGTGCGCAAGCCGGGCGGACAGGCTGAGTTCATTCCACACCTCATTTACAACAACTCCGGCGCCAGCCGCCAGATTGAGGCATTGGACATTAATGGCGACGGGACGACTGATGTTGCCGTTAACGGCAAGACTGGAGTGTTCATTTTCTGGGGGAAGAAGACTGCCGGCGAGGTGAGCAAGAACTCGCACTAAGGCGAAGCACAAGTTATCCCGGCGCGCGCTTCGTTTCCCGGAGGCCCCCTGCTTCAGGTGTGCTCGGCTGAGGCGGACGGGGACGTCGGCACCTGTTGACTCTGGGAGGAAGGGTTGAGCCCTTTGCTGCTCTCGATGAGGGGCATTCAGAAGAGCTTTGAGGGAGTGCCTGCCCTGGGGAACGGAGGGATCGACCTGCATGCCGGGGAAATCCACGCTCTGTGCGGCGGCAATGGAGCGGGGAAGTCCACTTTCCTGAGCATTCTGATGGGTTTTCTGGAGCCGGATGCGGGGGAGATTCGCATGCAGGGACGGCCCGTACACTTCCACAATGCCAGTGAGGCGCTGCATGCCGGCGTGGCGATCGTCCAGCAGGAATTGAGCGTGATTCCGCACCTTACGGTTGCGGAGAATATCTTCCTGGGCGCGGAACCTCGCAAGTTCGGCATGCTGGACCGCAAGATGCTGCGGCAGCATGCCGAGAGGCTGCTGAAGTCGCTCGGATTCGAGATTGATCCCGATGCCGTCATTAACGATCTCAGTGTCGCTTCGCAGCAACTGGTGGAGATCGCGAAGGCCCTTTCCCACCGCAACGCCAGCATTGTCATTTTCGATGAGCCTACATCGGCGATTGGGGAGGAGGACACGCAGCGGCTTTTCGCCGCCATTCGCGGGCTGGCGGAACGGGGCAAGGGCGTGATTTACGTCACCCACCGGCTGGCGGAGATCTTTGTCATCGCGAATACCTACACGGTATTGAAAGACGGAATGACCGTAGCTTCCGGCCGGGTCGCGGACATCAGCCGGGAAGAGCTGATCGAGTTGATGGTTGGAGGCACGGCGGACAGCGAGTTCGTGAAGGAGAACATCCCGCAGGCTAACCCGCTGCTGGAGGTGAAGGGGCTGGCCGCCGGACCTTCCGATCACGAAGTGACGTTTACCTTGCGGGAGGGAGAGGTTCTGGGGATTTACGGTCTGGTTGGTTCCGGCCGCACGGAAATTCTGGACCTGATCTACGGACGCATGCGTCCCGCACGGGGAACGCTGAAAGTTCAAGGCCGGAAGTTGCGGCCGGGCGAGATTGCCGATGCGATCCGAAATGGAGTTGCATACGTCACCGAGGATCGCAAGCGGACAGGATTGAACCTGCGCGCCTCGGTAGGCGAGAACCTTTCCATTTCACGGCTGGGAGTCACGTCGCGGCTGGGCTTCATTAATTTCCAGAAAGAGCGCGCCATGGTGGAGCAGGCGATTGCCCTCTTGCACATCAAGACCACGGGCCGGGCGCAGGCCGTGCGGCACCTGAGCGGTGGTAATCAGCAGAAGACTGTGCTGGGGCGCTGCGCTGTCACCGGCCCGAAGGTCCTGCTGCTGGACGAGCCGACACGAGGGGTGGACGTGCAAGCGAAAAAGGAGATTTATCGCTTTATTTCCGACTTTGCCAAAGGCGGCGGCGGGGCGCTGATGGTTTCTTCCGATCTGGAGGAGGTGCTGGGAATCTGTGATCGCGTGCTGGTGCTGAAGAAGGGCAACGTAGTAGCGGAGTTTGCGCAAGCCGATGCCACGCAGCAGAGCCTTATGCTGGCGGCGAGCTAGCGCTGGCGGGTGAGAGAACTTTGGCGATGGAAAAGGCAGCACAGGCGGTGCGAGCACCGGCCGGCAGGGGCAAGTCAGGGCCGGGCCCGGCGGGAAGGCTCCTAAGGAAATACGGGATTCTGATCGCGCTACTGGCACTTTGCGCCCTGATCGCGGCCATCTGTCAGTACAAGGTGGCGAGTGGGGCGTGGGCGGAAAACAGCTTTCTTACGGTCAATAACTTCCTTCTGATTCTGCTGCAGGTTTCGATCAACGGAATTCTTGCTCTGGGAATGGCATTCGTCATCATCAGCGGCGGAATCGATCTTTCCGTCGGTTCGGTGCTGGCGTTCGCAGGCATGCTGGGTGCGTCGTTTGCCACACGCTCGCCGCAGGTGACTGCCTGGAGCGGCGCCTATCCGATCGCGGTGGCGGTGATCTTCGCTTTGCTGGGCGGAGTGGCCTGCGGCGCCCTCAATGGATGGATCGTGGCGCGCTTTCGCATCCAGCCATTTATTGCCACCCTGGGCATGCTGCTGGCCGCGCGGGGATTCACCATGGCGCTTACGGATGGGAATCCCATCTCGGCGCTGACGCCGTCGCTGCGCTGGTTCGGAACGGGCAAGGTCTGGATTATCCCGGTGCCGGTGTTGTTCTTTCTGCTGGTTTTCGGCGTGGCGTGGGTCACTCTGAACCTTACGGTATTCGGCCGCTATGTGTATGCAGTTGGTGGGAATGAAAGAAGCGCGCGCACCTCGGGCATCCATACGCGACGGATTCAGATTGCGGTGTATGTCATCTGCGGTCTGCTGGCCGGGCTGGCGGGGCTGATTTTGACCGCGAGAACCGGTTCGGCACAGACCAATGCCGGCACCTCATACGAGCTGGATGCTATTGCGGCGGCGGTGATTGGAGGCGTGAGCCTCACGGGCGGTGTAGGCCGGCTTTCGGGAGTGTTCTTCGGAGCCCTCATTATTGGCGTGATCAACAATGGTCTGGATATTCTGGGTGTGGAGAGTTTTTATCAATCCATTATTAAGGGAGCGCTGATTGTTTCGGCGGTGATCCTGGATCCTTCCCGCGAGAGCGCGCTCGATTGAGAATTCCATTATGAGGAAGAACATGCGCCAGCGCACACTGCTCTTGATGGCCTGCATGATGGCGGTCGCCGTTCTGGCAGGTTGCCGTAAAAGCGGCAGGGAAGGCGGCAGCAATGCTACCCGGATTGCCGTGCTCATGTACGGCAACAAGGCGGAATTCGTGCAGCTCATGGAACGCTACGGGAAAGAACATCCGGCTGTGACCAGCGGGGAAGCCGAGCTGACGTTTTTCGATGGCCGCTACGATGCCGCGGTGCAGAACGATCAGGCGCAACTGGCAATTAACTCGCAGTACGATGCGATTATTGTGGATCCGATGGACTTCAAAGCCAATGTGGACATTGTGGCCAAGGCCAACGCGGCCCATATCCCGGTAATCGTAACCAATGCCCGGCTGGATACGGACAAGGCAACGTCGGCGGTGGACAGTGATGACGTTCTGGGCGGCTATCTGGAGGCCAAGGTTGCGCTGGACAAAACCGGATGCAAAGCCAACGTGGTCATCCTGGAAGGACCGAAGGGAGGCTCGGGAGAAATCCAGCGCGGCGAAGGGAACATGAAGGCCATCGGCGAATGTCCCCCGGGCGCGGTGAAGATTCTGGAGCGAAACACGGCCAACTGGTCGCGTGCCGAGGCGCTGGATCTGATGCAGAACTGGTTGTCGCGGCACAAGGGCGACATCAACGTTGTGATCGGGCAGAACGACGAGATGGCCCTGGGCGCGATTGAGGCCATCAAGTCGCAGGGCATGAAGGTGCATGATTTCACCATCGTCGGGATCGACGGCGTGAGCGACGCGTTGCGGGCGGTGAAAAACGGGGAGATGGCAGCGACGATCCTGCAGGACGCCAAAGGCCAGATGCAGGGCAGTATTGACGTTGCCATGGCGGCGGTAAAAGGACCGTCGTACAAGCCCAAGGCGGATATCTGGAACGACGGCGTGGCCTGGGACAACGGCAAGGACAAGCACTACATCATTCCCTGGGCCAAGGTGACAGCCGAGAACGCGGACAAGATGCTGCAGATGCGGATGAAAAACTAACGTTAGCGCACTTGCAAAGGAAACGGCAGGCGGCAGGTTTTTGCGGAGTTACGAGACAAGCAATGCGGAAATCGCGCACAATGAATTAAGGGATTGGCTATGAAAGCAGTTGTGCTGGAACGGCCGCGGGAGATCACGATCCGCGAAATCGAGTATCCGATGGAGCTTGGTCCGTCGGACCTGAAGATCAAGATCAACACCGTGGGCATCTGCGGCAGCGATGTGCATTACTACACCCACGGGCGGATCGGGCCGTTTGTGGTGAACGCGCCCATGGTGCTGGGTCATGAGGCCGCGGGGACGGTGGTGGAAGTGGGGTCGGATGGGAAGGGATTCAGGCCTGGGGACCGGGTTTGCATGGAGCCCGGGATTCCCGACATGAGTTCCAAGGCATCGCGGCTGGGCCTGTATAACGTGGACCCGTGCGTGCGCTTCTGGGCGACGCCTCCGGTGCATGGCTGCCTGACGCCGTTCGTGGTGCATCCGGCGGCATTCTGCTTTCGGCTTCCCGACAATGTGACTTTCGCCGAAGGCGCCATGGTGGAACCGTTCGCTATTGGCCTGCAGTCGGCCACCAAGGCCAGGATTCGTCCGGGAGATGTGGCGCTGGTGACGGGCGCCGGTCCCATCGGCATGATGATTGCGCTGGCGGCGCTGGCGGGTGGGTGCAGCTGGGTGCTCATCAGCGACCTGGCGCAGCAGAAACTGGACATCATCGGACAGTATCCCGGAATTACTCCGGTGAATATCCAAAACGAAAATCTGCAGGAAGTGGTGGCGCGCAACACCGACAGCTGGGGCGTGGATGTGGTGTTTGAGGCCAGCGGAAGCAAGCATGTCTATCCCACGCTGATGAACCTGGTTTGTCCCGGGGGCCGGGCCGTGCTGGTGGGGATGCCGGTGGAACCGGCGCCGCTGGATGTGGTGGCGGCGCAGGCCAGGGAAGTGACCATCGAAACCGTTTTCCGCTACACCAACATGTTCGACCGCGCGGTGAACCTGATTGCCGCGGGCAAGGTGGATGTGAATCCGCTCATCTCGAAGACGTTCCCCTGGGAGCAGTCGATCGAGGCGTTCAAGCTGGCGGCCGAGGGGCGTCCTGATATTGTGAAGATCCAGCTCAGGGTGGAATCGTAGAGGGATGACTCGCAGGTTGACAGGGTGGCGGCAGGATTTGTAGGATGGCCCGCTTGAACTGGCAGTCTTCATATACTGCGGATCCTTCAGCTTTTACATTCTTTTTTCCTCACGCAAGTCTCCGTCGTCCCGCCGCGGTAGAAACGGCATAGGCGGTAGAGGCCGTAGAACCATAGCCAGGCGGTGGCGGCGGCGGGGAGGGTTTGTTTGGGGTCCGGCGGAGACACTTGAGCGGCACGGTCTGGTTGGCGTTCCGTGGCTGACGAACATCACGCAAGAGAACGGTGAGGGGACGGGAAATCCGCATGTGGCAACAGCACTACTTCATCCACGGCCTGGGACTCTGGGGTTCGGCATTCCTTGCCGCCCTGCCAATTCTCACACTGCTCCTGCTGCTGGGCATCCTGCGCAAGCCGGCGTGGGTAGCCGGGCTTTCCGGACTGGCGGTTACCGCAGTGCTGGCAATTGCCGGCTACGGCATGCCGGTGCCTGTCGCCATAAGTGCCGCTCTTTACGGGGCCGCCTTTGGCTTGTTTCCCATTTGTTGGATCATCTATTCGGCCATCGTTCTCTACCGCGTCTCCGTGGAGACGGGCAAGTTCGAGATCATCAAAGACTCCATCGGATCTCTTACCAGCGACTCCCGGCTGCAAGCGCTTCTGATCGCGTTCGCGTTCGGAGCCTTCATTGAAGGAGCCGCGGGCTTCGGCACGCCGGTCGCAGTGGCGGCGGCCATGTTGACCGGCCTGGGTTTCACTCCCTTTTATGCGTCGGCGATTTGCCTGCTGGCGAATACGGCTCCGGTGGCGTTCGGGTCGATTGGCATCCCGGTGGTGACGCTGGCTGGAGTGACGGGGCTGTCTCTCCAGGGCTTGAGTGGCACAATTGGCAGGCTTTGCGCGCCGGTTTCGCTGTTCATCCCCAGCTACATGATTTTGGCCATGAGTGGCAGGAAGGCGTTCCGCGACGTCTGGCCGGCGGCGGCGCTGTGTGGGGTGGTGTTCGCTTCCGTGCAGTTCACGGTTTCCAACTTCATCGGACCCCAGCTCACCGACATTCTGGCGTCGCTGGCGGCGATGGGTTCGCTGGTAATCCTGCTGAAGGTGTGGCGTCCGGCCGCCAGTTCGCCGGAAATCCTGGCCATGGCCGCGGGCCATTCGGCAACATCTTCGGGAACGGCCAGCTATCGCGCGGCTGCTCCCGTATCCACCAAGCATCACAGCGGCAATGAGCTTTTTTGGGCGTGGATGCCGTACATCCTGCTCGTGGTCCTGGTGCTGCTGTGGGGATACCGGCCGGTTGGCGCGCAACTGAATCGGGTCTCCTTCGCCATTCCCTGGCCGGGACTGCATAACGTCGTGCAGCGGGTGCCGCCCGCGGTATCGGCGGTGGCCCCTTATGCCGCGGTCTTCAATGTCAATTGGCTGGCGGCGGCTGGGACTTCCTGCATGCTGGCGGCGCTGATTTCCGCGGTTCTCCTGGGCATGAAGCCGCGATACATTGCACATTTACTGCTTGCCGTCCTGCGCCAGCTTGCCTATCCCATTCTCACCGTCGCTTCGGTGCTGGCGCTGGCCTTCCTGATGAATTATTCGGGAGCGACCGTTACCCTGGGACTTGCCTTTGCGGCCACCGGTGCGGCCTTTCCTTACTTCAGTTCGCTGCTGGGATGGATGGGAGTGTTCCTCACCGGCTCGGATACTTCCTCCAATGCGCTGTTCGGAAGCCTGCAGGTGGTGACAGCCAAGAGCCTGGGGCTGAATCCGATTTTGATGGCAAGCGCGAATTCAGCCGGCGGCGTGATGGGCAAGATGATCAGCCTGCAGTCCATCGCGGTGGCGGCCGCGGCCACAGACATGGCGGCGGAGGAGGAAGGCAAACTCTTCCGCTTTACTTTGAAGCACAGCATCTTTCTGGCAAGCGTCATCGGCGTACTGGCCTTGCTGTATTCCTACGTGATTTAGGAAAGGAGAATTTGTGGCAAAGCTTGGATTTTTAGGACTTGGCATTATGGGCGGGCCGATGGCCCAGAATCTGATGAAAGCGGGCCACGAGGTTGCGGTGTGGTCGCATTCCGAAGAAAAGGCGCGCAACATTGGCGGCGTCTTCTGCAAGACTCCCGCGGACGTGGCGCGGCACAGCGAGTGCATCTTTCTTTGCGTCGGGGATACGGAGATGTCGCGGCAGGTGATCCTGGGGAAGAACGGGCTGGTGGAAGGAGCGAAGCCGGGACTGGTGATCGCCGACTGCAGCACGGTTTCCGCCGACGACAGCAAGGCCATCGACAAGGAACTGCGGGCCAAGGGCATCCACTTCCTGGGCGCGCCCTGCACGGGATCGAAGCCGGGCGCGGAAAAAGGCACGCTGACCTTTATGATCGGCGGCGACAAGGAAGTGTTTGAGCGGGTGCGCCCCTATTTCGAACCCATGGGCAAGAGCCTATATTACTGCGGCGGGCCGGGCGCCGGCCTGCATGCCAAGCTGACGCAGAACCTCATCCTGGGGAACCTGCTGCAGGCGTTCAATGAAGGCATGGTGCTGAGCGCCAAGGCGGGAGTGGATCCCGACCTGATGCTGGACATTCTGGAGAACAGCGCGGCGCGCTCGGGCTTTATCAGCTTCAAGGCTCCATTCGTATTCCGTCGCGACTTCAGCACCAACTTCTCGCTGAAGTGGCTGGCCAAAGATATCTCGCTGATGATCGAGTCCGGGCGGAGCCTGGGCGTACCGCTTCCGCTTACCGCGCTGACCGAGCAGATGTTTCGCGCCGGAATCGCTAAAGGTTATGGCGACGATGATATCTGCGGCTCCATCCGGCTGCTGGAAGAAATTGCCGGGGTGGAGGTGAAGAGCAACAAAGCCGCACAGGAACCGGTGGGAGCGGGGAAGAAGTAGATTCTTAAAATGAAGTAGATTCTCATAGGTGCTGTCATCCCGAGCGAGGTGAAGTTGAGGGATCTTGGATTGCTTCCGCTGCAGCCGGTGCGAAGAAACACAAGATCCTTCGACTCTGCGCCTTACGGCGCTCTGCTCTATGGATGACCGCTGCGGATGACCGCTGCGGTGAGCATTGCCCTCCGGCAGTTCGCTGGATGGCCGCCGGGTAAATTTCTAAGCTAGCGGGTTTCCCTCGCCACATCGCGATGTGGTTGCTCAACCTCGCCCAGTTCCGCCAGCAGCCCGGGCAGAATTTTGATGTAGGAAGAATTGAGTTTGGCGACCGAGGGGCAGCCCAGCAGCTTCATGGTGCGAATCACGTCGGCGCGCAGGATTTCAATGGCGCGGGCGACTCCGGCGCGGCCCGCGGCGCCCAGGCCATAGGCAAAGGCGCGCCCCACGAGCACGGCTTTGGCTCCCATGCAGAGCGCCTTCACGATGTCGCTGCCGCGACGGATGCCTCCGTCCATCAGCACTTCGCAGCGCCCGTCGACAGCCGCTACCACTTCCGGCAATGCCGCCAGGCTTGCGGCCACGGTGTCCAACTGCCGCCCCCCGTGGTTTGAGACAATCACTCCCTGCACCCCATAATCGAGCGCCTTGAGCGCGTCTTCGCTGGTCAGCACGCCCTTGATCGCGATGGGACCGGGCCACTGCTTGCGAATCCAGTCGAGATCATCCCAGGTAACCGTGGCTTGCTCCAGCGCAAGGCTGACATCGGCGTACTGCATGGGGCCGTTGGGGAGCAGCACGTTGGGAAACTCCATCAGCCCGCCATCCATGAGGAAGCCGGCAAGCCAGCGGGGACGCGAAAGAACCTGCCAGACGTAAGGAAACATGGTGAAGGGATTGCGGCTCAGGAGCTGCAAGGTTCCATTATGGAAGTCGCGCTCGCGCATGCCGGAGACGGCGGTGTCAATGGTGACCAGCAGGGTAGTAAAGCCGGCGCGCAGGGCGCGGTCCAGGCCCGCCTTGCCGACCTCGCGGCCTCCGGCCAGGTAGAGCTGATACCACTTGGGCCCGCTGGTGCCCTGAGCGACCTCTTCCATATTAGTTCCGGAAAGCGTGGAGAGCGAATAGGCGGTGCCGGCGGCGCCGGCCGCGCTGGCAGCGTGCACTTCTCCCTTGGGCCACAGCATGCGGGAACTGCCCACAGGCGCCAGCACAAAAGGTAATTCCAACTGCGAGCCGAGCGCGTGCGTGCGCAAATCCAGTTGTGCAATGGAGACGGCGTTGCGCGGCCGGAACTGCACGAACTCAAATACGTTGGTGTTGGCGCGATAGGTGACTTCGTCTTCAGCGGCGCCATCGACGTAATCGAAGACCGGTTGCGGAAGACGGCGCTTCGCCATCCGTCGCAGATCGGAAATGTTGACCACGTGGGGCGGGGAAAGGGGGCTGGGCCGTTTTTGAATAGCTGTATCCATAAGTTCGGGGCATCAAGTTTGGATCGTCAATTCGGGTGGTGCAAAGAAAACACAATACCGTATAGCGCGGCGCGACCTGGAGCAAGCCCCTTGTTAGCGCGCGCAAAGCGGAGACTAATGGACGGTTTCCACCCTGGCGGGCGAGGGCTGGCCGCTGGGGTGGAGATCGTCTTCGATATAGGCGCGCACGATTTCGTCAAAGGAAGCAACGCCCTGAAAGCCCATGGCAAGGGCGCGGGTTCCATCCCAGGCTTGCGGCCAGCCGGCTACGATTTTCTCAATGAAGCGATCGGGCTGCCAGCGGACGCGGCCGGCGACCTCCGCTCCGGCAACGCGTTCCAGCGAAGCCACCATTTCGGCGACGCTCAAGGAGATTCCCGGCATGGCCACGGCGCGAGTGTCGCCAAAGGCCTCAGCGGGCAGTTCGTGAGCATGAATCAGATTTGCGATCGCGCTGCGCGCCGACAGTACCCAGACGCGCACGTCGGGCGAAACCGGGCAGATGCCTTCCTGGCCGTTCAGGGGCTCGCGAACGATTCCGCTCACGAACGAGGAAGCAGCGCGGTTGGGTTTGCCGGGGCGCACGGTAATGGTAGGCATACGCAGGGAGCGTCCGTCGAGAAAGCCTTTGCGGCTGTAGTCATTGATGAGCAATTCGACAATCGCCTTCTGCGCTCCATAGGAGGTCTGCGGATTGAGGGCGGTGGAGTCCAGAGCCAGCGCAGGCAGGGCGCTGCCGCCGTACACCGCGCCGGAACTGGTGAATACCAGGCGAGGAGGGCCCTGTTGGGCGCGGCAGAGGTCGAGCAGAAGCCGGGAGGCGTCCAGGTTGATGCGCATGCCGAGGTCGAATTCCACTTCGGCCTGGCCGCTTACGATGGCCGCGAGGTGAAAGATGGAAGTTGTGTCCGCATCGACAATGCCGCGGAGCAGCGCGGGATCGGAGATATTGCCGCTGATTACCTGAACGCGGGGATCGGAAAATCCGGCGGCGGGCGCGATGTCCAGCAGCACCAACCGGTCGATCGGGTTCTGGCGGCCATCGGGGCCGGTGAGCGAACCGCGCAACAACAGTTGTTCGGCGAGGCGGCGTCCCAGAAAGCCCGCGCCTCCCGTGATCAGAACCTTCATTGCCAAATCTCCTTCAGGTGTCTTCTTCAGGCTGCCATGGTTTTCAGCCAGCGCAGTCCGTCTTCGGTCGATCCCTTGGGACGGTATTCGCAGCCGACCCAGCCCTGATATCCAAGCTCATCGAGGAGGCGAAACAGATAACGATAGTTTACTTCGCCGTCGTCGGGCTCGTTGCGATCGGGAACACTGGCAATCTGGATGTGTCCCACATTGGGCAGGTATTTGCGGATTTTGACGGCCAGATCTCCTTCCATGATCTGCACGTGATAGAGGTCCATCTGCACTTTCAAATTGGGCTCGCCGACTTCTTCGCGGATGGCGTGGGCCTGCGCTTGCGTATTCAGGAAATAGCCGGGAACGTCGCGGGTGTTGATCGGTTCGATAACGAGCGTCCGCCCCAGAGCGGCCAGTTCGCGAGCCGCATAGCGCAGGTGGTCGAGGTAAAGCTGGCGGCACTGGGCGCGGTCGGCTCCGCTTCCCGGAACCCCGGCCAGCATGTGGATGCAGGGAGTCCCCAGCTCCCTGGCGTAGCGGACAGCGGTGGCCACGCTCTGGCGGAACTCTTCTTCCCGGCCGGGGACGGCAGCCAGTCCCCGATCGCCCGCGGCCATGTCCCCGGGCGGCATGTTGAAGAGCACGTTCTGCAACTGGTGCGCCTTGAGTTGCTGCGCGATGTCCTCCGGGGAATGATCGAACGGGAAGAGAATTTCCACGCCGCGAAATCCCGCATGCCTGGCCCTGGCAAAACGATCGAGGAAGGGAACTTCGTTGAACATCAAACTGACATTGGCGGCAAGCTTAGGCATGCGGCGATCCTTGGTGATTGTTTGGCAACCTAAGCATAATAGTTGAGTCGTCGTTTCCGCCGCCAGACGGGCCGATGAGGCTCGTAGCAGGCGTCCGGCCTTTTGTGCGCGTCGCCAAAGAAAGTATCGGACTCGTCGCGGGAAGTCCGATCAAGCAGCGCGTCAATGAGCGCACCAGGAGGTCCGGGCTGAACTCGCACTGCTTGCGTGTCAACGGGTACTTCGATAGAGTCCGCAACAGCTTGCCGGGTGCGCTCAACTTTCGATCCAGTGGTATGACGAGAATCCATCAAATTGCTGTTGCGTTTGCCTTAGCCGCAGTCTGCATGGGCACGAGCAGGCCCGCCCTGGCGCGCGTAACGAAAATTCAAATTACGGAGAGGGAATCGCCCACATTTGGCGGGTATTCCTGGCCGGGGGTGGGGCAATACGAAAAGATCGCCGGGAAAGCATTCGGTGAGCTTGATCCCAAGGACCCCAGGAATGCGGTGATTGTTGATCTTGACCTCGCGCCCAGAAATGCCAAAGGTCTGGTGGAGTACTCGTTCGACTTTTACATTCTGAAGCCAATCGACCTGGCCAAGGGCAATCACAAGATGCTCTACGAGCCTCCCAACCGGGGGCGGAAGACGATTGCCGCGTTCAATCGGGGAGTGGGCGGCAACGACCCGGGTTCGGTGAAAGATGCGTCGCTTCTGTCGAACTCCTTCCTGATGCCGCAGGGCTATTCGATCTGCTTCAGCGGCTGGGACTTTTCCGCAGGCACCAGCACGGCCGGCCACAACATGACCATCACGCTGCCGGTGGCCAGGAATCGCGATGGTTCGACGATCACCGGTCCGGGGTATGAGTATATCGTGAACGCCGGCGCCTCCTACAAACTGAGTTACCCCGCTGCCACCCTCCAGCAATCGAAAGCAACCCTGACGCACCGTGTTCGCCTCGACGATGCAGCCAAGATTGTCCCGGCATCCGGCTGGAAGTACATCAACGATGGAAAGGCGATCGAGCTGCTGCCGGAGGGAACGCCGTTTGTGGCGAACGATATCTATGAATTTACCTACACGGCGAAAGATCCCACGGTAAATGGGATTGGCTTTGCGGCGGTGCGCGACTGGAACGCGTGGCTACGTTACGAAACGAAGGACGATTCCGGCACTCCCAATCCTCTGGCTGGCGGCATTACCAGGATTTACACCGAGGTGGTTTCGCAACCCGGCCGCCTGCTGAACGACTTCCGCGATCTGGGCTTCAATCAGGCGGAGAACGGCAAGCAGGTGTTCGACGGCATGATGCAATGGATTGCCGCCGGAGACGGCATCAGCCTGAATTACCGCTGGTCGCAGCCGGGACGGACCGAGCGCAACCGGCAGGATCACCTGTTCGCGGAAGGCCGCTTTCCCTTCGCGAACGTCAGCACCACGGACCCGATTACCGGCCGCACAGACAGCCGCTATGCGAGATGCGAGCGGACTCACACCTGTCCCTTTGCGGTAGAGATTTTTACCGCGAATGAGTATTGGGTGAAGGCCGCTTCGTTGATGACGACCGATCCGGCCGGCAAGAAGGACCTGCCGGATTCGCCCTTCACCCGGCTCTATTTCATGTCCGGCATGCAGCACGGAACCAGCAGTCCGACCAGGGGTCCCTGCCAGCAGTTGCGCAATCCCCTGGATTCGCAGGCGGTGCAGCGGGCGCTGTTTGTGGCGCTGGATAAGTGGGTGACGGCAGGAACGCCTCCGCCTGCGAGCCGGGTTCCGAAGCTTGCGGACGGGACGCTGGTGAAGCCGGACCAGAAGTCGACTGGGTTCCCCCACATTCCGGGCGTGGAATATACCGGCCTGAAGACGACGCGGTATCTGCTGAACTACGGTCCGAAGTTTTATGAGACGGGCATTCCCACGATCAACCCGCCGGTGATTACGCCACCCTACGAGGACAATCCGGCCAATGGCCCGATCTATCCAAGCTTTGTGCCCAGGACCGATGCGGATGGCAACGACCTGGCCGGAGTTCGCCTGCCGGAAGTGCAGGCGCCAATCGCAACCTACACCGGCTGGGCGCTGAGGGCAGGGCCGCAGAGCGGCGATGGTTGTGAAGGCTCCGGGCAATACATTCCGTTTGCGAAAACCAAAGCGGAACGGCTGGCAAGCGGCGATCCGCGGCTGTCCCTGCAGGAACGCTACGGGAATATCGAGACCTACTCCGGGCGGCTGCGCAAGGCGGCGGACAGCCTGGCGAAACAGAGATTGCTGCTGCCCTTCGATGCCGGGCAGATGGTGAGCAAGGATCTGAATTACGTGAGGAACAACAAGTTGTTGCCGGAGAAGTGAGAGTACGCAGTATGAAATCACTCTAAAGGCAACTCCCCGCGAGTGCTATAGCGGATGTCGCTAAATTTCAATTGCTTGGACCATCAACAATAGATCGTCATCACAGTTTTGGGCCAAGTCCGCCACTTTCCATGCCAGCCATTTGATTGAGCATTCACGGCAAGGGCATGGTTTAAAAAGGCTTCTGAACGGTGTGTAATTACCGAAGAAAAACTGGGGGAGGGGCAGGCAGTTTGTCTATCGTTTCCCTGATGAACTCTGCTGGCACAATGACACCGTAGTTGAGGGGCTTATCCTTGAACTCCGGTAGTGCTGAGTTGACCTGCTCAATTACGAGGCCCAGAATGCCCCTATCCCTTCCTCCCAGGTGCATCGCGCCGTCGTATATTCGCGCACCATAATAGAAATAAACTGGGCCACCACTATTTCCTCCAAATAATTGTGCATCTAAAACCCACTCTCTTACCGTGTGGACAGGAGTCAGGGGATACGAGGCCAAAAGACCCTGACGCAAAAGAGGAAACCCTCCAGGCCCAGACGCTGCAAGGGGAAACCCGAGGAAAAAGACCTGGTCTCCAGGATGGAGTTGAAGAGAGTCTATCAAGGAATCATCCGCGAGATAGGTGGCGGCATCTGCCAAGGTGACCGGAGCATCCCTAGGGAGAGGAACATACATTGCAGCCACGTCCATCCTGTCATGCTTAACATAGAGTGGTAGGCCGTTTTTCCTGATCCTGATATTAAAGTCAAACGGAACATAGGTGCCGTCGCTGTTCCGTCGCCGCAATAAGAGGGTGGCCGTATCCCCCGCTATGCCATCCAGGACGTGCGCAGCGGTGACCAGAACATTTGCGGCTTCGGTCGTGCTGCCCTGTAGGCGTTTCCCTACGAAAAATACGGTCCCGAAAGTATCCTTTCCCGGTTCCGTCGCACTCGGACCATGAATCATGAAGGTGGCGTGCATCAACAGGGTGTTGATTTCATCAATATTCGGGGCCTGAGCGGCCAAAGGCAACAGCAAAAGGCAGCAGTAGTCCCAAGCTGTAAGTAACGGCGCAGGTGGCAACTTTGTGGAAGGACTTCCAACAATTCCGGAAGGTTTTGGAAATCACGAGCGTGGCATCTCACCCCGTTGGTTGTCAGCATTGTACTGCTGTACGTTGCTGCTACCAACAGCTGAATGCGCTTCGCCGCACAACCCCAAAAAATTTGGAGCACCTTCCTACATGGATGTGTAGACGAAAGAAAACTGGAAACAAATCGACCATTTCTGATATGTCGTGAGAAGTGAAGGGCTGGCGGGATTGTATGAGCAGCCTGGCAGGCTTTTGGTCGGAAAGCTGGCGCGCCCGGAGAGATTCGAACTCCCGACCTATTGCTCCGGAGGCAATCGCTCTATCCAGCTGAGCTACGGGCGCGCGCGAGCCCCATTATACCGTGCGGAGTCTTCCAGCGGAGAATCCAGCGGACGAGCGCCGGGCCGAACGCCGCCTGCACTCGCCGTCGCATGCTGGCTCCGAAACAGGGCTTCGAAACAGGGCTTCGAAACAGAGCTTGGACGGAATGACGCGCGCATAGAGCGCCTCGTAATCGTCGGCCATGCGTTCCGCGGAATAGCCGGCTTCGATGTGCGAGCAGCAAGCGCGAGGATCGATTTCTCCCAGCCGCCGCCATGCTAGGCAGCCATGCGGGTCCGAGGGAGGGGGGCAAGGTCCAGAGGCGACTGCTTCTGGCTGCAGGCGCTAAAGGCAGCGCACAACTGTTTGCCCGTCATCGGCCAGCCCCAGGCTTCGTAATTCAGGGTGCCGAGGTGGGGCGGAGAAGAAAAGTCATAAGCGGCCATGGGACGAAAGCACTCCAGCGCGGGACTGAACTGCTCCAGCACTTGCCGCTGCGAAGCGTGCAGGGCCATCATGTGCTGTTTGCGCGTGAGTTCGTAATTCTCCGGCGATAACAGGACCTCATTTCCGTCGGGCCAGGGAAATCGCTGGCGGTGGAACTCGCCGGCCTCGTTGCAATGGTAGAGCGGAAACTCCCATAGCGGCAAAGCGTACTGCTGGGCGGCTTGATTCGCCAGGAAGCAGCAGGCGTCGTGGTCCGGGTGTCCGCCCTCGTAGGCATGAGTGAGCAGAGCAGTGGGACGATACGATTCGATGAGGGCAAGAATTCTGGGCAGAGCGTTGGGAACGGCGAGAAACAGGTCCTGATCGACGAAGTGTTCCCCGGGTTCCTCCTCCGGCAGAAACACCGGGTGGCGAATATCGATGGCGGCCAGAGCTGACCGGGCCTCCTGGCGGCGGATTTCGGCATAGCGCTCCCGCGATCCGTAGGCAGCCCAGTAATCCTCGGACCGGGGCGCTCCGTCGGTGCAGAACACCACCAGAGGCTCCTGGACGCGTTGCAGCAGAATGCCACAGCCCACAATATCGTCATCCGGGTGAGCCACGATGACCAGGGTGCGCCGCATTAGCTCAGCAGGTTCCATCTACGTACCTAGATGCGGGAGAAGATGAAAAAGGAAGCCCACCGGGTTGCCGCCCGGCCCCGGGAGGCCGGAACCTCCCGCTTATGAATTGCTTTTCAAATCCGGCCGAACAGATTACAAAGACCGGATGTCCCTGAAATCGGATATGGAGCGGCTTTTTGTCCTGGGCGCGGAAGCGGCCAACGAACCCAATGCGCGTGCCCGCTTTGTGGAGTTTCGCGACGCCCTGACCGCCGGCGAAGTGCGGGCCGCGGAAAAAATCGATGGACGCTGGAGGGTCCATCCCTGGGTGAAGCAGGGCATTCTGCTGGGCTTCCGCCTGGGGGAGCTGACGGAATGGGAAGCCGGCGCGCTTGCCTTCGTGGACAAGGATACTTATCCCGCGCGCGGCTTTCGCGTGGCCGACCGGGTTCGCGTGGTCCCCGGGGGATCCTCGGTGCGTGCCGGATCGTATGTAGCCCCGTCCGTGGTCTGTATGCCGCCCATGTACATCAACGTCGGGGCCTATGTGGACGAGGGAACCATGGTGGACTCCCATGCTCTGGTGGGTTCCTGCGCGCAGATTGGCAAGCGCGTGCACATCAGCGCCGCCGCCCAGATCGGAGGAGTGCTGGAGCCGGTGAATGCCACCCCGGTGATCGTTGAGGACGACGTCCTGGTGGGCGGCAATTGCGGCGTCTACGAGGGAACCCAGGTGCGCGCCCGCGCCGTGCTGGGAGCAGGAACGATTCTTACGCGGTCCACTCCGCTTTACGACCTGGTGAAAGGCGAGATGTATCGCGCCTCCGGCGAGCAGCCCCTGGTGGTCCCCGAGAATGCCGTAGTGGTTCCGGGGAGCCGCGCCGTCACCAAGGGCAAGGCCGCGGAGTGGGGAATTTCGCTGTATTGTCCGGTGATTGTGAAGTATCGCGATGAAAAGACCGATCGCGGCGTGGAGCTGGAGGATATTTTGCGATAGCCGTTCAAGAGGTTGCGGGGAAACCCTCTTGGTACGACAAAGGTCCTCAGAGGCAAAAGCCTGCAACGTGTGAGTGTGGCGTGGCCAGGGTAAGTAAGAATGACAAACGAGATACTGTCTTACTTGGAGATGTGTCGACGGGAAGGCGCTAGCTTGCAGCGCGGTATGAATTTTCGTCTAGGGAGAAATCACTCCGTGATACTTATGTCTCTTAGGCCAGGGGCACCGTATCGCGATCGCCTCGAAGAGGATGGGTCGGTTATCGTATATGAAGGGCATGATGTTCCCCGGAATGCCGTCAACCCTAATCCGAAGGAGCTCGACCAGCCCGAAACTGCACCCGGAGGTGCGCCTACCCAGAACGGGTTTTTCCGTCACGCTGCTGAAGAATATAAACGCGGAAATCGGCCTCCTGAACGAGTTCGCGTCTATGAAAAACTAAAGCAGGGTATCTGGTCGTATAACGGAGTATTTCATCTCGTTGAAGCATGGAATGAGCACGACGGAACGCGAAAAGTGTTCCGATTCAAACTTGTTGCAGTTGAGGGAGAGGAAGATTTCACGGCTCTTCCACTCTCCAATGTGCAGCGCCGTCGCCTTATACCAACGTCAGTCAAGGTCGAGGTCTGGAAGCGGGATGGCGGCCGGTGCGTAAAATGTGGTGCCAATGACGAACTTCACTTCGATCACGACGTGCCGTATTCGAAGGGTGGAACCTCGATAACGTCAGAAAACGTGCAACTCCTGTGTGCCCGGCACAACTTGGGAAAGCGGGATCGGATCGAATAGGACATATCACGCAGCGTTCTTGTGAATGACCTTCGCGACCTTCTTTATGTCGTCGATAAAGCTCTGGATTTCGGCCCTGCGTTTTTCGTCATCGGGCGCCCGTAGCGCCAAGGCGGGATGAACCGTGGCGATGACGTACGGCGCCAAAGGAGAGGGCACGAACTCTCCCCGCATGCGGCTCACTTTGAAATCCTTTCCTAAGAGCGCCTGCGCTGCGGTAGCGCCCAGGCAGACGATAACGTCGGGTCGTGTGACGGCGATCTCCGCGTCGAACCAAGGGCGGCAGGCAGCGATTTCCAGCGCATTGGGTTTCTTGTGAATGCGGCGCTTGCCCCGGGGCTCCCATTTGAAATGCTTGACGATGTTGGTCACGTAGACCTGGGCGCGATCGATTCCGGCTTCCGCCAGCGCCCGGTCGAGCAGCCCGCCCGCAGGACCGACGAAGGGACGTCCCGCCAGGTCTTCCCGGTCACCAGGTTGCTCTCCAACAAACAGGACGCGGACGGCCTGCCTTCTCCGAAAACGGTCTGGGTGCCGCGCTTCCACAGATCGCAGGCGCGGCACCCTGCGGCGGCGGAGCGCAGCTTGCCTAGAGTGGGTGTTGCCGGGATCAATGGCTTGGCCGTCGCCTGTGCTTTGCGGGGCATCTCTGGAGTGGATGCGCGGAAGTGGATGCGCGCTGCCGTGCCTTCGTGGAAACGGAAGTGTCCAGAGGAGACTCGGGTTTTCCTCCTTCAATCTGTATTGGCAGCGTGATAGCGTTCTAACTCCACCTTCAATGCGCGAAAGGGGCGCATCCAAGTGTCATGGTGATCGATCTGAGCTCTGGAGTGTCGGTGCTGCAGCCCAGCGGGGTTGCCGAGTGCATTGAGCATCTGGCGGCTTCGGGCGGAAGTGTACGTCCGCTGGCGGTGTATCGCATGCAGTTCCACTCCGGCTGGCGCTTTGAGGACGCCCGCCCGCTGATTGCCTATCTGCACAAGCTGGGAGTGACGCACCTTTATTCCTCGCCCATTCTTAAGGCGCGCTCCGGCAGTCGGCACGGCTATGACATTGTCGATCACAATGCCATCAATCCCGAACTCGGCGGCGAGGAGGATTTCCGGTCCCTGGTCCGGGAACTGAAATCTTCCGGTATGGGCGTGCTGCTTGATACCGTGCCCAATCACATGGGAGTGGGATACGGCAGCAATCCCTGGTGGCAGGACGTGCTGGAGAACGGCAGCTCCTCGGTGTACGCGGAGTTCTTCGATATTGACTGGAGTCCGCTTAAGCCGGAGCTGCACGGCAAGATTCTGCTTCCCGTGCTGGGGGCACAGTACGGCGAAGAGTTGGAACGGGGAAATATTCAGTTGAGCTGGGACGACGGGGCCTTCCGGGTCAACTATTACGACAAAAGCTTCGCCCTCGATCCGCGCACCGATGCGATGGTGCTGGAGGGAACCGGCGTGCTGTCGGCGGAATCCTCCGATCCGGATATGGCTCTGCTGACGCAGCTCGCCGCTTCCCTGCGCAGCCTTCCTCCGCACAGCACGGAAGACCCGGCGCTGGTCGCATTCCGCCGCCGCGAGGCGCCGGAACTGAAGGCCCGTCTTGCTGAACTGGTGGAGCGTTCGCCAGCGGTGCGCAGTGCGATTGACCGCGCCCTGCAGCGCATTAACGGACGAACCGGCGCGCCGGACACCTTCGATCTGCTGCACCACTTATTGGAAGCGCAGGCATACCGGCTGGCCCACTGGAAGGTCTCGGCCGAGGAAATCAACTACCGCCGCTTCTTCGATATCAACGATCTGGTCGGCGTGCGCATGGAAATTCCCAAGGTCTTCGCCGCCACCCACCGGCTCATCCGCCGCCTGCTGGCCGACCGAACCATTGACGGTCTGCGCCTGGACCATCCCGACGGCCTGTTCAATCCGGCGGAATATCTTGTGCGCCTGCAGGTCCTGTATGCGGCCAGTCAGTGCTGCGGTCCCAAGCCGCAGGGGCAAGTCGGAGAGAACGGAATCGAACTGGAAGTGCAATCCGCCTTTACCCACTCCGAGTCCCTTCCGTACCACCCGCCACTGTACGTGGTGGTGGAAAAGATTCTGGAGCAGGGAGAGCACCTGCCGGAGAACTGGGCCACGGACGGCACCGTGGGCTACGAAGCAGGCACGCTGCTGACCAATCTTTTCATCGACAGCCGTAACCGCCGCGCTTTCACCAACCTGTATCAACGCTTTCTTGGCGGCCCACTCGATGCCGACAGCGTCATCTATGAAAGCAAGCATCTGATCCTGCACACGTCGCTGGCCAGCGAGGTTGGGGTGCTGACCCACCAGCTGCAGAAAATCTGCCACGCGGACCGTCACGCCCGCGACTTCACCCTGAAGATGCTGGCGGATGGCATTCGCGAAGTGATTGCCTCGTTTCCGGTGTACCGGACCTACGTGGACGCCCGCGGGAAGATAAGCGATCGCGATCGCGCTTACATCATCGAAGCCGTTTCCCGCGCCAAGCGTCGCAATGAAAGCACCTCCCATGCAGCGTTTGACTTCCTTCGTGACATCCTGTTGCTGAAAGAAGCCCGCACCCCTGAGCTGAGTCGCAAGCAGTTGTGTTTCACCATGAAATTCCAGCAGCTCACCGGCCCTACGATGGCCAAGGGCCTGGAAGATACCGCCTGCTACATCTATAACCGCCTGGCGTCGGTGAATGAGGTTGGAGGATCGCCCCGCGAGTTCGGCATCCCCCCGGAAGAGTTCCACAGGGCCAATCAGGCGAGGCTGGAAAGCTGGTCGCGGCAGTTACTGGAAACCTCCACCGCACGACAGCAAGCGCAGCGAAGACGTGCGCGCCCGGTTGAACGTTCTTTCCGAGATGCCCAAGCAATGGTCCGCGCAGGTCACTGCGCTGGCGCGCGAATCGAACCCGCAAACGCATTATTTCCGACGGCCGCACCGTGCCCGATCCCAACGAGGAGTATCTGCTCTACCAGACCCTGGTGGGGGCTTGGCCCTTCGCGACGGAGCTGGGGGAAGACCCCGCAGTTTCTGAAACGGGTTCAGCAGTATATGAACAAGGCCGTGCACGAGGCCAAGGTCAACCTCAGCTGGACGAACCCCAACGCCGAATATGACGCACGCGCTGGAACAGTTCCATCAGCTCGATTCTTGAGCCGGGCAAGGGAAAGCGCCCGAATGCGCTTTTGCCCCAGTTGCAGGCATTTTTACCGGTGGTCCTATTTTTCGGAGCGCTGAATTCGCTGGCGCAGGCGCTGCTCAAACTCACCATTCCCGGCGTGCCGGATATTTACCAGGGAAATGAGATGTTCGACTTCAGTCTGGTGGATCCCGATAACCGCCGTCCCGTGGACTACCCGTTGCGGCAGCGCGCGCTGGAGGACCTGCTGGAAAGGAAGCGCTCCGGCGATCTAACTGCGCTTTGCCGCGAGCTTCTGGGAAATTACCGCGACGGCCGCATCAAGCTCTGGACTACAGTGGAGGCTCTGCTTTTTCGCCGCGACAACCCCGAGCTGCTGACCCAGGGTTCCTATCGCGCGCTTGCCGCTTCGGGAGCCGCCGACCAACACGTTGTGGCCTTCGCCCGCGAGCACCAGAGCGGCTTCGCCGGGTTGTGGTTCCGCGCTTCGGCTACACGCTGATGCAGAGCGCTTCCACCGCAGCGGCAGCGCCATATGGCTCGGAAGCCTGGCTGGAAGCCTGGTCGCAGGCCTGGAAGGACACGCAGGTGCACCTGCCGGTGGCCTCGCCCTCGCGCCTGAGGAACATTTTCACCGGAGAATCTGTGCAGGCGCAAACCCGTTCCCTGGCGTGCGGGGATCTGTTCCGCCATTTTCCGGTGGCTTTGCTGGCGGGGGATTGAGGCGGCACAAGCCCTCGCGGTGTGCTATAGGTTTGGGTGCCTATGGAAGTCGACGCCATTCGCCAACTCACGTGGAGCGAGTTCGCTCCGCAGGTCACGGTGCCGGTGCGCCGGGTTCTGGAAAACGTTCTGGCCGGGAATCGCGCTAGCGGGCTGAGCCAGGAGGAGTGCCTGCTGCTGGCGGGGACCGATGGCGGGGACCTCGCCGGGCTCTGCCTTGCCGCGGACCAGCTTCGCCGACAACGGGTGGGCGATGTGGTTACCTACGTGGTGAACCGCAACATCAATTTCACCAACATCTGTTTTGTCGGCTGCAAGTTTTGCGCCTTCGGTCAGGGTCCGCGCCAAGAGGGCTCTTACTTCCTCTCGCTGGAGCAGGTAGCGGAAAAGACGCGCCGGGCGCGCGCCGAAGGCGCCACGGAAGTCTGCATTCAGGGAGGGCTCCCGCACGGCCTGCCGCCGTTGTATTACCGCGATATCCTGCGGGCCGTAAAAAATGCCGTCCCGGAGATGCACGTCCACGCCTTCTCCCCTATGGAGGTGGCTTACGGCATGGAACTGACCGGCATGGACGTGGCCTCCTATCTTTCCATGCTGAGGGACAACGGCCTCGGGACCCTGCCCGGTACGGCCGCTGAAATTCTGGACGATGACGTGCGCCGTGTCGTCTCCCGCAACAAGCTCACTTCGGCGCAGTGGCAGAAGATCATTACCACCGCCCACCGCCTGGGCATCCGCACCACCAGCACGCTGATGTACGGACACATCGAGCATGTCCGCCACTGGGTGGAGCAGTTGCTCCTGTTGCGCCGCATTCAGTCCGGGACTGGGGGCTTCACCGAATTCGTCCCGCTCGGTTTTGTTCACCAAAACACGCTGCTTTTTCACCAGGGTCATGCCCGTCCCGGTCCGACGCTCGCCGAGCACATGAAGGTTCATGCTCTGGCACGGATTTTGCTCGCCGGGTCGATCGACAATATCCAGGTTTCCTGGGTCAAGCTCAGCCGCGAAGTGGCGCAACTGTGCCTGCAGGTGGGCGCGAACGATTATGGCGGCACGCTAATGGAAGAGAACATTTCGCGGCTGGCGGGCGCAACCTCGGGAGAGCATATGGCGGTAGCGGAGTTTCACTCCCGCATTCGCGAGCTGGGTCGCATTCCGGCGGAACGGAACACTACGTATAGTTCCATTCATCCCTGGGAAGAAACAGGCGTTTCCGCTGAAGCGCAGAGACGAAGAAAAACCGCCTGACAGGTTTCGTTGCTGAATTTCCTCTGCGTCTCCGCGTCACCGTGGTGAACAGCAATCGCGTTTTGCTAGACTTGTCGCCTCATGAACGACCAACTTCCTGATTGCAGCACCGTCACGATTCTGGGTGGGACCGGCCCCGAAGGACAGGGGTTGGGGGTGCGCTGGGCGCGCTCCGGGCTGCGCGTGATCCTGGGATCGCGGGATGAGAACCGTGCCCATCTGGCGGCTCAGGAGCTTGCCGAACGCTCTGGAGGCGAGGTGGTGGGCATGGAAAACTCCGCCGCGGTGGCTGCCGCCGATGTCGTGGTGCTGGCCGTTCCCTTCGATGCCCAGGTTGCCATGCTGAAGCATGTAGCCGGTTCCTTTCGCAAAGGCGCTGTGCTGATCTGCACGGTGGTGCCGCTGGCTGCGGCCATTCACGACCGCAGCAGCCGGCTGCTGGGCGTGTGGCAGGGCTCCGCCGCGGAACTGGCGGCCGAACTGGTTCCTTCGCACGTCACGGTGGCGGGAGCCTTCCACAACGTGGCCGCCTCGTTAGCTGAACAGCACCGGCCCGGTCGACTGCGACGTGATCGTCTGCTCCGACGACGCTCGCGCGCGCCGGGCGTGCTTCGAACTGGCGGGCCGCATTCCCGGGGTTCGCCCGGTCAACGGGGGAAAGTTGGAGAATTCCCGCATTGTCGAGGCGGTGACGGCTCTGCTCGTCGGCATCAATATCCGATACAAGGTTCATACCGCGGCCATCCGCGTGACCGGTCTGCCCGATGAGAGCGCCTGAGGGCTCCGGAAAAGACTCGCGGCAAGCGGGAGATCAGGGCCCTGCGGGGGCACATCCAGAGTCACTCAGTGGTTGTCCCGCATCATTTATAATGAATGGAGTCTGAGAAGGCGCACGCCTTCCGCTTTTGCCGCGCCAAGTGGGAATTACTACGAATCTGGGCCAAGTCTCGCTAGCATCTCAGTTCGGACTGGGCGTACAGTCCGTCCCACCCGCGTGGCAGTTTGTTTTCTAACGGAGTTCCTGAATGATTCGATTTTTACAAACCCCCGGCAAGGTCAAGAAGATCGTGCTCGGCGGGATTCTTGTGGTGATTTGCGGCGCCATGGTCATAACCCTGGTGCCGGGTGGCATTCTTGGCGACGCTTTTGGATCGGGCGGTTCGCCCAACACCGTCGCCCGCGTGGGGAATCAGGACGTGACCATCCCCGAGGTGGAAGAGCTTGCCCGGCGGATGCTCCAGCAACAGTTTCCCAAGGGAGCTCCCGCCCAGTTCGTTCCCTTTATGCGCCAGCGCGCGGTGGAATCTCTGATCCTGCAGAAGGCGCTGCTGGTGGAAGCCCAACGCATGGGGCTGACCGTCAGCGATCAGGAATTGCGCGCTTCGCTTCGCCAGATTCCGGAATTGTTCCCCGATGGGAAGTTTGTCGGACAGCAGGCGTACCAGAACTTCGTGATCCAAGCCACCAATCTCACTGTTCCGGAGTTTGAGCGGCGGATGAAAGAGGATCTGCTGGTGAGCAAGTTGCGCAGCATCCTCGAATCCGGGCTGACGGTTTCCGACCAGGACATCAAGCAGCAGTTCGAGCGCGAGAACACCAAGGTGAAGTTCCAATATGCGGTGGTGGCGATCGCCGACCTGCGCGACAGCATTCATCCCACGGAAAAAGAGCTGCGGGATTTCTATGACAAGAACAAGCAGCGTTATGTGGATTCCATCCCGGAAAAGCGCAAGGCCGAGTATGCGCTGGTGGACACTTCCCGCATTCGCGACAAGGTGAAGCTGACGCAGCAGGAAGTGCAGCAGTACTACAACCAGCATGAGGACGAATATCGAGTGCCCGAGGAGGTGAAGGTCCGCCATATTCTGGTGCGCACTCCTCCACCCGACGAAAAGGGCAAGGTGGATGAAAAGGCGGTGGAGCAGGCACGGCAGAAGGCGCAGTCCCTGCTGGACAAGCTGAAGAAGGGCGCCGATTTTGCGGAGCTCGCCAAGAAGAACTCCGACGATCCCGGCAGCGCGGCGCAGGGCGGCTCGCTGGGCTGGATTCAGCGCGGGCAAACCGTTTCCGAATTCGAGCAGACCGCGTTTTCCCTGCCCGTGGGCCAGATCAGCGGACTGGTGCGCACCACCTTCGGGTTTCACATCATTCAGGTGGAAGACAAGCAGCAAGCCCACTTGAAGCCGCTGCAGGAAGTACAGGCCGATATCGAAAAGGTCCTGACGGCCCAGAAGGCGGCAGACCTGGCCCAGGCCCTGGCCACCCGGGTACAAAACCAGGCGCGTACCGCCAGCTTGCAGGCGGTCGCGCAGCAGAACGGACTGCAGCCCGTCACCACGGACCTGTTCAGCCGCAACGACAGCCTGCCGGGACTGGGTTCGGCTCCGGAATTCATGAACGCGGTGTTCAACGCCGGGGCGCAGGCCCGCGCGGAGATGGCGCACATTCCGCAGGGCTACGTGATTTTCAACGTGCTTCAGGTGGTACCGCCGGCGACGCCCACGTTGGAACAGGCGAAAGACCGGGTGGAGGAAGACTTCAAGGCGGAGCGCGCGCAGCAGATGCTGGCGGAGAAAACGCAGCAGCTCAGCGACCGCGCCCGCGCCGGCCATGATCTGAGCAAGGCTGCCAAGGAGCTGGGAGCCAAGGTTAAGACCAGCGACTTGGTGGGTCTGAATGACACGGTTCCGGACCTGGGCTCCATGAGCGGCCCCGCCGAGGTGGCGCTGGATATGAAACCCGGCGAAATCAGCGGGCCTCTCAACACCGGACAGGATGGCGTGGTGCTGGCTCTCATCGACAAGCAGCCGCCGCCTCCGGAACAGCTTGCCGCTTCCCGGGACCGCATCCGGGAAGACCTTTTGCAGCAGAAGCGCAACCAGTTCTTCAGCCTGTTCGTGGATAATCTCCGCAAGCGAATGGAAGCTGACAAACAGATCCAGATCAACCAGCAGGTGATGGATCAGATTGTGAAGACCAGCTAAAGAGCAACTTGCAGGCTGCATGGGAAACGGCGTTTGCCGCAAGCTGTGCAGCCTGCTGTTCTCGTTCGCTACCACGCCCATGGAGAAGGCATCCCTCCAAGCTGAACGTCTCTCCGGAATTCTCCTTCACCCTTCTTCCTTTCCGTCCCATGGCTGTATCGGAGACTTTGGTCCCGCGGCATACGAGTTCCTGGACTGGATGGCGGACGCGCGGCAAGGTTTGTGGCAGATCCTGCCGCTGTGTCCCCTGGGTTGCGGCAATTCTCCTTACTCGCCGGTGTCCGCATTCGCCGGCAATCCTCTGCTGGTCAGCCTGGAACGCCTCGCCGAGCGCGGCTGGATCGCTCCCGGGCGTCTGCGCGAGCTTGCCGTCAGCAACGGCCATGTGGACTACGAACTCGCCTACAGGACAAAACTGCCTCTGCTCCGGGAAGCCGCGCAGAACTTCCTGCAAGGCGCCACAACGGGTTCGGCGCGCCAACGCTTCGAGGATTTCAAGCGTGCCAACTGCTGGTGGCTGGAGGAATACGCGCTGTTTGTGGCAATTCGCCGCCAGTACCCCGAGGGCGCCTGGAACCGCTGGCCCGCGGGACTGGCTCGGCGCGACTCCGCCGCTTTGCTGCGCTTCCGCGAGGCGCATGCCCAGGAGCTGGAGGTCAGTTGCGCGATCCAGTTTGCTTTTTGGGAGCAGTGGCGAGCCCTGTACCGTGCCTGCCACCGCCGCGGGATTCGCATCATGGGCGACGTGGCTATCTTCGTCAGCTATGACAGCGCCGACGTGTGGAACCATCCCGACGTTTTTTACCTGGATGACAAGCTCGAACCCATCGCTGTAGCCGGTGTACCTCCGGACGTGTTTAGCGAAACCGGGCAGCGCTGGGGGAATCCTTTGTATCGTTGGGACGCCCTGCGCACCCGGGGCTATGACTGGTGGGTACAGCGCATGCGCTGGGCCCTGGAAACCTGCGACCTGGTGCGCCTGGACCACTTCCGGGGTTTCGTCCAGTATTGGCAAATTCCCGCCAGCGAGGAGACCGCGGTCAACGGTCAGTGGGTGGATGGGCCCGGAGAGGAGCTATTCCATGCCATCCACAACGCCCTGGGACGGTTGCCCGTGGTAGCAGAGGATCTGGGTTACATTACCCCCGACGTTCATGCTCTCCGTAAGCTGTTTGGCATTCCCGGAATGCGGGTGATGCAATTCGGCTTCGGATATGAACCCCATCGCTATTTGCCGCACTGGTACGACGACATGACGGTGGCCTATACCGGCACGCACGACAACGACACCACCCTGGGTTGGTGGCTGAAGCAGGCCAGTGAAAAAGAAAAACGAGAGGCGCGGAGCTATCTTGGCCTCGATCCCGATAATCCCCAGAAGATTCCCTGGGCGTTTGTGCGTTCGCTGATCGGTTCCCCTGCGCGCTACGGGATTGTTCCCCTGCAGGACATTCTCGCCGTGGGCAGCGAGGGGCGCATGAACACTCCCAGCTACCCGGAGGGTAACTGGGCTTGGCGCTATTCGCCCCGGGACCTTACGCCTGAATCCGCACAGCGCCTGGCGGAACTCTGCTCCGTCAGCGATCGCTCTCTGGCTCCGCAAGAGACTGGGGAAGCCGAAGGCAACCAAGCCGACTCTTTCGCCTGACGCCAGTTCCGGCGGAGAGGCGAGTCTCGCCCGGTGGTTCCGGGTTACGCCTTGGCTGCTGGGAAGTTCTTCTCAATTCAAGTCTGAATAGTGGATTACCCCATTTTTTTGTTGCGGCTGCGCCTTCGGCACGGCTGGCGTTTGCACGAAATGCCGCACCACCACCTCCGATCCGAAGTGCTGAACGACAACCTTCCCGGGCATGCGCTCGGAGGCGGGGGTCATGCGCGTCGTCGCGACGTGGCGCATCGGCGTCCGCTGACGGGCGGCAGCAGGTTGAGCGGCTACCACGTCCGCATTGGGCAACCCATGGCTTGGCGTCTCCGATGCAATGTCCCTCAGAGAGGGGCCGCCAGGTGAGGGCTGGTGCGCGCCTGCTTGGGCCGATACTGCTGAAGACGCGGGCGCCGGGGACGGCAGTGCGGCAATCGCGGCCGATGGCAGGTTCCCGGGCGGCAGGGAAGAAGCACGGCGCCGGCTCCCGGCTGCAAACCCCAGAGTGATTGCCAGGGCCAATACGGCGGACGCCGCGGCGGCCCGCCGCCACTGCAACTCACGAAATCCAGGGTGGCGCCGTGTACCCGAGTTCGGCCCGGCCGGGTGTTGTGGTAGTCCAACTCCAGAACGCGGCGGCATGCGAGAGAGTACGAGCGGAAAAGGCATCGGACGGGGCTTCAACCGGCGCCGTTCGGGCAGAAAGCGCTGCCGCTTTCGGGGGAGTCGATTTTCGCAGCGCCAATTTGGACCAGGTCAGGACGTTCTCCTGCGCCCGCTGTTCCATTGCCGCCTGTATGGCGGCGTCTTCTGCCTGGCGTTGCAACCGCGCGTCCTGGCGGCGCTGCTGCAATGCGAGCTTCTTTTCCAGCCACGTCTCCCGCCACATCCGGCGCAGCGCGGTCCGCCAGTGCCGCTGCCGGCTTGCAATTTCTGCCAGCCACTGGCGGCCGACAACGTGCGCGTCTTCCCATGCTGCCTTTGCCCGGCGTTGGCCCGCGAACGCCAGATGGCCGCAGACCGCAGCCCAGGCCGTCAGCAAATCGCCGATTTGTGCCAGCGCCTGTGCCGCAGTTGGCCGCCACGCTCTGCGGTCGGCTCTGGCGTCTGGCGGGGGCTCGTCGGGGGTAAGCTCGGGGGTGTTGAGATCGGGAGATGGAAGCTCGGGAAGCTGGAGTCCGGCAAGGAAACCGGATTCGGTCCATGATTCTTCCGCTTCTCCGAATTTGTCTGCCTGCTCTTCCTGATCTTCGGCTTCCCAGTCCCGCGCTGCCAGAAGCGGATCCAGCTCCCAGGCGGCGGAAAACGGCTCCTCCTGCTGGTTGAGTTCCGGCATTGGTTCCAGATCGGGGAACTCCTGGTTCGAGAGCACGCCGGGAGCGACCCAGACATCGCACTGTAGTTCCGTGCTTCGCTGCGCAACGTATTCCAGCGCCTGCGACAGCGGCATCTGGTCGAGGGTGATTTCCACGTCAGCGGCCTCGCTCTGCGGCTCACTCGGATCGACCACTTCCACAAGGTAGCCCAGCATGTGGAGCTGTTCACACAGAGGCGCGGCATCGGCTTGCTGGCCGGCAACGATTCGGGCTAGGGGCATAACTTCTCCCTGGAGGGACGTTCGCGAAGCGCAATTTCGAATTCGGCGCCATTGGCGCTTCCCAGGTTGGTGCTCAGTCACTTAGAAGCAAGACAGCCCGGGCTGGTAGCCAGTGATAGTGCCCTTTTTCTTGGGAGTTTCGGCGCAGCGGACGCCGGTCTCTATTCGACTGCGCCCGGCTTGCAAGGAGAGAGAAAATAACCAACGGTTCGGGGTTGCGTACCGGACCGCATATTCCGACTTGAAGAGGCTGGCAGCTCCTGGCAGTGTGCAGCCGCTGGACAAGTTGCCAGAAATCACCTGCTACAGCAATCCGATTTGCCGGATCACGTTGGAAGACATTGATGCGGATACCGTCGCATCAAGCATTATTCAGTTGGCTCTCGCCCGATCCGGGCAGCGGCTTGGCTGAAGTCCTCACGCTTCCGCCCGGGCGCTGCCTTGGGCTGCTTTTTGGCTGGCTTTCGCTTCTCGCGTTTAGGGGCGTTTTTATTTCCCATGCCCCCTAGTCTAGCAGCGCCTTCAGGCCACCGCGAGTGATACTAAAATCAAATTGCACCACTACCCCGGAGTGGGCAGAGCGAACGCGCGGCGGATTCCCCAGACCGGGTCTTATGCAGGTGAGACCTGCGCGGGGGCGCTTTCCACGGGCACGGCCGGCTTGTTCGGAGCAGCCTGCACCCACTCCCGGATGGTGGGCAGCGCCCGTCGCGTAACTTCTTCCCCGGCCTGGCGAAGCTCCGCCGCGCGTTCAAAACTGTCGTAGCTGAAGCCGCGCACATCGGGCGTGATCACGAGGTCGGCCGCCGCCTGCCAGGGCCCGCACATCTTCTGCTGGGCGATGGAAAAGCACTGGCCAATGACGTCAAAGACATGTCTGGGGCCTTTGAGGTTTCCCCACTGCGAATTCAGGTAAACGGCAATCACCCGGTCGGCGCCCATGCCGCGCACTGGAATGGTTGGTACGGCATGCGCCAGCATTCCATCGACCAGCAACGTTCCGTTGATTTCCACCGGAAGGAAAATACCGGGGTAGGCACAACTGGCGCGCACGGGATCCACCAGCGGGCCGGAGCGGAACACGACGCCATCTCCGGTGACAAAGTCGGTGGCGGTCACCGCCAGCGGAATCTTCAGTTCTTCGAAGGTCGAAAGACGCAACGTGTGCTCCAGGAACGTTTGCATGCGGTCGTTGCTGGCGAAGCCGAGGCGGGAAAGGGTCCAGCGGGCAAAGTCCTTGAAGCGCACGAGGGAGGCGATCTCTTCCATCTCGCGGGCGGAAATGCCGCTGCAATAGGCGGCTCCGATAATCGCGCCCACGCTGGTTCCGGCGACGAAGCGAATGGGGATATTTTCCTCTTCCAGCACTTTCAGCACGCCAATGTGGGCCAGGCCACGGGCGAATCCACCGCCCAGGGCGAGGCCGATGGCAGGAATGGGCGGAGTTGCACTGGAGGGCGGGTGCGAGAGCTCACGCTGGAAAGCCCGGACGGAATGAACGAGTCTGCGAAACATCTTCGTTCGCCCCCAACAAAAGCCGGTCGACCGAGTCCCGCGATCCTATGCGGACAAGGTGGAACGAAGGCTACAATTCTCTTGTATAGATGCTGTTCCCGCTATTCATGATACAGAAACTCCCCTCTGAGGCCTCCTCCGGCCTGATTACGCAGGTAACGCTATCAGTTATGGGCAAAGGGCTGCTGCATGGCGCGTGAGATCTCTTCCGGGGGCGTCGTCGTCCGGCGCATGCGCGGCCGCTGGTACGTGGCATTGATTGAGCCCGCGGGCCGCGGCGAAAGTGGTTCGGAGGGCGGCAAGAAGACCGGGAAGAGCTCCAACCCAAAGCCGCTGAGAGCCCTGCCGAAGGGTTTGGTGGAACCCGGCGAGCCCCCGCAGGACACCGCCCGCCGCGAAGTACATGAAGAGACTGGGGTGCAGGCCGATCCCATCGTTAAGCTGGGGGACATCAAGTACTTCTACGTACGCTCCTGGGGAGACCGCGCCCGGGTGTTCAAGATCGTGAGCTTCTACCTGTTTCGCTACCGCTCGGGGACGTTGGGCGAGATTAGCGAGGAGATGCGCCAGGAAGTTGCAGTCCGCCGAGTGGGCGCCGCTGGAGGACGCCGCGCGCCTGCTCAGCTACCGTACCGAACGCCAGATGGTGGAGAAGGCGCGAGAATATCTGGAAGCACATCCGGAGCCGTGAATCCGGGGTGCACTGCAAGAAAATAGCTCGGCAAGCCTTATTTGGGTTCGATACGCGCGGCGCCAGGCAGGACACGCTTCCCGACGAACAGGCAATGCTCCGGGATGGCATCGCTCAACGAAATAAATCCCGCTCGCGTGCGCGGATGATGTCCCTGGCCCTGCCGCGTCCCGCCTCATACTCGAAGCCGCGAAGGATGCATGCCGGCATGCGCCGCAGTTTCCCGCAGGCCAGGCCCGCCATGCAGGCGATCTCGTCCGCGACGGCCTCCAGGCTTACGCGCAGTTGGTAGCCATGCTGGTCGCGGCGGCGGCGGAAGTCGCGGAAGGCTTTCATTCCCGCCACCCCGATGGCGAACTCCACCTGGCCCTCGCGCCAGGGTCTGCCGAAGGTGTCGGTAATGACGACCGGCAGCGGCAAGCCAATGCGCGACGCCAGCTCCCGCGAGAGCCGCCGGGCGGAACGGTCCGGATCCAGCGGAAGCAGGACCGCGCTCTGCCCGCCATCCACGTTGGAGACGTCTACCCCGGAATTGGCGCAGACCAGCCCGTGAGCAGGTCTCGGTGATGAGCACGCCGTGAGCTTTGCGAACCACGCGCACGCTCTCGTCCAGGGCCAGTTGCACCACGCGCGCGTCCAGGTTGTGGTCCTTCGCCCAGCGCCTCGCTTGCCATGAGGGACGAACCGAAGCCAGCGCCACGATGCGGCCTTCCGCCTTGGAAACGACTTTGTGCGTGACCACCAGAATGTCGCCCGCGGCCAGCTCCATGCGATTGCCGGCGAGCGCGGCCAGGATGATTTCGGCCAGCGAGTCGCCGTGGCGTACTTCTCCAATGCCGGGGATGGGAATGGCGGAAAGCATGCCGGCTAGTCCGCTTCCGGGCCGCTCCCGCTCCTTCAGCCGGGCGCCGGGCGCGGGTGTTGCGCACGCTCAACAGCTTGGGAAGCGGTGTCTTCCACGTCTGCCCGGCTTCCATTCACGCAGCAGGCGTTGAGTCGCGGGTGGTAGGTTTGCGGCGCAGCAGCAGGGCGAGTTCGGCGGCGCGGTCCACGTCGAGCGCAATCCCCGGCAGTTCAAGAATGACGCAGGGCTTGCCCGTGGCCTCGGCGGCGGCGCGGTGAGGAAGAAAGCTGTCGTTGCCGAAGCGCAGCGGAAACAAGTCGCAGGGTCGGCGCAACACGGCGTTACTGCCGCGCCCGTCGGCGGCGGGAACCAGCACGCAGCCTGCTCCTCCATCAGGCGGAGCCGCATCGAGCACGGCCCGGATCTCCTCGGCTGTGACCAGCGGGATGTCGCCGGGCAGGACCAGCGTAAATTCCGCTCCACGCTGGCGGCAGATTGCGGTTGCCGTGGCGATAGCCTGGGTTTCGCCCAGATTCTCGTCGTCGCGGATCACCTCAAATCGATAGCGCGCGGCCTGCTCCGTGGCGAACGGGTCGCTGGTGACCAGAGCCACCGGCGGACGCGAAGGCACGGCGGCAACCGCGTCCAGAACGTCCTGCAGCATGGCCTGTGCAAGTTGGGTGCGGCGGTCCTGGTCCAGCACAGCGGCCAGCCGCTGCTTGGCGGACAGAAGGTCTTTGATGGGAACCAGAATCATGCGTGAGAACTATTCTTTCGCCGCCGCCCCCGTGCTTGAGTTCGCCTTGTGCTGCCGAGCGGCCTCGATCGTAGCGCGCGCTAGTTCAATTTTATCCTTGTCGCCTTTCATCAGCGTGGGTACGGCGACAGCCTGGACTCCGAGGCGCTCGATCTGCGCAGCAGTCGCCGGCATCTTGCTCATCGATCAGCAGGACGTTCAGGAAGTCCCGGTAAGCTTCGGCAATCCCTGGTGCGGAAGGGTGCAGGCCATAAGCCCGCATGAGGCCGGCAGCGGGGCCGGAGACGGCGGCTCCGGCGATGATTGGACTCACTGCCAGCACTGGCGCGGAGGTGGCGCGCAGGGCGTCGCGAATGCCCGCCACCGCCAGAATGGGGCCGATGCTGGTCACGGGATTGCTCGGCGCCAGCACCACCGTTTCCGCCGTCTGGATGGCATCGAGCACACCGGGCGCAGGCCTGGCCTCCGAGATCCCGGCGAAGTCCACCTCCAGCACTGCGTGCTGCCAGCGCTCGCGCACAAAGTACTCCTGAAAGTTGAGTTCAGCGTGCGGAGTGCGTATGCGCGTTTCCACCGCAGCGTCCGACATGGGAAGAATCCGCTCCTTCACTCCCAGAGCCTTCCCAAGGGCGGCGGTCGCCTGTGTCAGCGAGTGCCCTTCCGCGAGCAGTTGGGTGCGCCGCAGGTGCGTGGCCAGGTCCCGGTCGCCGAGCTGGAACCAGGCATCGGCTCCCAGGGCACGCATGCGGTCGAGACAATGAAAGGTGTCGCCCTCAAAGCCCCATCCGCGCTCGCGGCTCAAAAGTCCGGCGAGGACATACATAATCGAGTCCAAGTCGGGAGAAATGTGCAATTCCCACCAGCGCATGTCGTCGCCGGTGTTCACGATGCAGGTGATTTCTTCCTGCGGAACGATCTGCGCCAGTCCCCAGACCAGCTTGGCGCCGCCGGTGCCTCCAGTCAGGACAGTGATCACGATGCGCTCCTTGGATCGCAAGCGTTCCGCAGTTGCATAGCCATCGACAGTGGCTGCTGCGCGCGTTCTTTCCCAGGCCAGGCCGCCTGCCGCGGCCACCATGGGCAGAAATTCCGGGTAGACCGGCAAACGCTGGCGAAGTTCGCACCCCGCCATGGCGGTGCGGCCTTCCAGTTCTTCGAGATGAGGCCACGGGCGCTCGGGATTGATGAAGTCCGGCGTCAGGGGCGAAACTCCTCCCCAGTCGTTGATCCCCGCCGAAAGCAGGGAATCGTAGTCCGGCGCGGAGAGATTTGGAGGCGCTTGCAGATTCATATCGCCCAGGATCAGGCGCGCGACCGCCACCGTGCGCAGCATGTCCGCCTGCGAGGGCTCCGGCCATGTGCTCATGGGGATGCCGGGCTTGGTGCGGAAGTTCTGAACAATGACCTCCTGGATGTGGCCATAGTGGCGGTGAAGTTCGCGGATGGCGAACAGCGACTCCACCCGATCGCGATGGCTCTCGCCAATACCAATCAGAATGCCGGTCGTGAAGGGAATGCGGAGCTTTCCGGCGGCTTCGATGGTCGCCAGGCGCGAAGCGGGCAATTTGTCGGGCGCATTGTCGTGAGCCGCGCCGGAACCGAACAGCGCGTTGCTGGTGCTCTCCAGCATTAAACCAATACTTGGAGAAACCTTGCGCAGGCGCTGCAGCCACTCGGAGCTCAGGAGTCCCGGATTGGCGTGGGGAATCAGCCCGGTCTGGCGCAGCACCTGTTCGCACATGGCCTCCAGATAGTGCAGAGTGGAGCGGTATCCCAGGCGGCGAAGCGTTTCCCGCATCTCGGGGAAGGCAAGCTCTGGCTTGTCACCCAGGCTGAAGAGGGCCTCGCGGCAGCCCAGCCGTTCCCCCGCCCGGGCAACCTCCAGGACCTGGTCGGGGGACATGGTATACGCGCCGGAATCACCCGGGGAACGGCGGAAGATGCAGTATCCGCAGTAGTCGCGGCAGAGGTTGGTGAGGGGAACAAAAACTTTGCGCGAGTAGGTTATAACAGCAGGCTTAAAGCGATGCTTTATCTCTCGGGCGGCCGACAGCAGCTCGGGAAGCTGCTCCTCTGGGCAGGCCAGCAGGCGCACGGCGAGTTCCGGAGCAATCTCAGCCCCGCCACGGACTTCTGCGAGACCGTCTTGCAGATCGCGCAGATCATGGGCGAGGGCTGTGCGTGCCATAGGCTTGCCTGGGAAACAGGGTAGCAGTTTTCGCCAGCCCAAGCCCAGGCATGGGGCGAATCATTTGAAAAGCTGCCGAGGGCGGGACATAATCAGTAGAGCCATAAAGGCCGGGTCGCGAGGTAGCACACCTTGGACATCTACGACGAAATTGTAAGGCTACGCCGGGAGGGACGCCGGGGCGCACTGGCCACCATCACCAGCGTGCGCGGGTCCATTCCGTCGTTTCAGACGTCGAAGATGCTGGTGCGCGATGACGGCTCGATTGCCGGCACGGTGGGTGGCGGCTGCGTGGAGGCCGACATCTGGCAGGCGGCCCGCGAAGTGATGGAAGAAGAAAAGCCACGGAGCCTGACGTTCAACTTGAACCAGAATCCCAAGTACGATAGCGGGCTTGTGTGCGGGGGCACACTTGAAGTATTTGTTGAACCCGTGCTGCCTATCCCTGTGCTTTACCTGTTCGGCGCCGGGCACGTCTCGGTGAACCTCTACAAGCTGGCGGTGCTGGCAGGCTTCGCCGTAGTGGTGGTGGACGATCGCGAGCTCTACGCCAACCGCGAGCGCTTTCCCGAGGCGCGCGACATAGTTGCCGAAGACTATGAGCAGGCCCTGGCGAAGATCGAGCCCAACGAGTCGTCCTACATCGTGATCGTCACTCGCGGGCACCGCGACGACATGCGCGTGTTGCGCTGGGCCGTGGGCACACGGGCGCGCTACCTGGGCATGATCGGCTCCAAGCGCAAGGTGATCGAGATCTACAAGGAGCTGGAGAAGGAAGGCCTTTCTCCCGAGTTGTTCGAGCGGGTCAATGCCCCGGTTGGCCTCGAAATTGGCGCGGTCACCCCGGAAGAGATTGCCGTGGCCATCATGGCCGAATTGATCGCGGTGCGCCGCAAGACAGATGTATCGAGCCTGCAGAAGCGGTATATCAGGGTACCGGAAGCAAAGTAAGCATCCGCTCCTTGACTCAAAAGCAGCACACAAAGGACACCAAGGCGGGATCGTACGCTTTCCTGATCGATGATGCGGTTTGGTTGTAGATCCCAGCCGCCAGGAAAATCCGCAGCGGGAGACCCTATGCCCGCGCCGTTACTCCCGCCAGCAATCCCACCTCGTTACACACCTTCTCCAGCTTAGCCCGGTTTTCCGGTTTCATGGCGCACATGGGCAGGCGGTAACTCTCCTCGATGCGGCCCATCATGGCCAGGGCAGCCTTCACCGGGATGGGGTTGGATTCGATAAAGAGCGCCTGGATCAGCGGCAGGAATTTGCGCTGCAGGGTGCGGGCCACGTCCCAGTTGTTGTTCACGGCGGCGCGCGTCATAGCGGAAATTTCCGCTGGGGCGACGTTTGAAGCCACGGAGATCAGCCCTACTCCTCCGCAGCCGATCAGCCCTAAGGTCGCGGCATCATCCCCCGAGAGCACTTGAAACTCCTCGGGCACGACGGTCACGACTTCCGCAATCTGGGTGATGCTGCCGCTGGCTTCCTTGATGGCGATGATGTTGGGAATGTCCGCCAGACGTGCCACAGTCGCCGGTTCCAGGTTGGCGCCGGTACGTCCGGGGACGTTGTAGAGCACGATGGCCTTGTTCACAGCCTCAGCCATGGCACGGAAGTGCTGGTACTGGCCTTCCTGCGTGGGCTTGTTGTAATAGGGAGACGCCGTGAGGATCGCGTCCACTCCGGGGACCGCCGCCACGGCGCGGGCCTTGCGCACGGCTTCCGCCGTGGAATTTGAAGTCGCGCCCGCGATGATCGGCACCCGGCCATGGCCCACCTCGGCTGTGATCCGCACCACCCGCAGCCATTCCTCTTCGCAGAGGGTAGGAGTCTCGCCGGTGGTGCCGCAGGGCACGAGAAAATTAATTCCCGCCTCGATCTGCCACTCCACCAGGGAGCGCAACGCCTTCTCGTCGAGCGCTCCGTCGCGCGTGAAAGGAGTTACCAGAGCTGTGCCGCAGCCGCGAAGGTTCATCGCTGTTTCCTCAAGTTCCTGCCGAAATTGGCCTCCATTGTAACCGTCCGCGCCCGTTCGAGCCAGAATGCGGGGGGGAAGCAGATTCTTCACTGCGCTTCGGAAAGGGCCGGGTGCAGACAACCTCGTTCTCCGCAGGCGCACCTGTTATCGTTTACTGGTCCACGGAGGGAACAATGCCGCAAGCCAGCAATTCGGGAATGCCCTATCGCACTCTGGGGAGCACGGGAGAGCCGGTCTCCTGCATCGGCCTGGGAGGATGGCACCTCTCCATTCCCAGCGTAGACGAGGCGCTGAGTCTCAGGATTGTGCGCAGCGCCCTGGATCGCGGCATCAACTTCCTCGACAACTGCTGGGATTACAACGACGGGGAGAGCGAAGTACGCATGGGTAAGGCGCTCCGCGACGGCTACCGGCAGAATGCCTTTCTGATGACCAAAATCGACGGCCGCTCGCGCAAGGAAGCCATCCGGCAACTGGACGAGTCGCTGCGCCGCCTGCAGACCGATGTGATCGACCTGGTGCAGCACCACGAGGTTCTGCGCTACGAAGATCCCAACCGTATCTTCGACGAAGACGGAGCCAATGCCGCCCTGGTCGATGCCCAAAAAGCCGGCAAGATCCGTTATATCGGGTTCACCGGGCACAAAGACCCGCACGTGCATCTCTACATGCTGGAAGTGGCGCGCCAGAACGGCTTCCAGTTCGCGTCCGCCCAGATGCCGCTGAACGTGATGGATGCGCACTTCCGCAGCTTTGGGAAACTGGTGGTCCCGGAACTGGTGAAGCAAAAGATCGGGGTGTTGGGCATGAAACCCATGGCCAACGGCATCATCCTGAAATCCCAGACGGTGAGCGCCGTTGAGTGCCTGCATTACGCGCTGAATCTGCCAACGTCGGTGGTGATTACCGGCATCGACAGCATGGAAATTCTCGATCAGGCGTTCGAAGCCGCGCACACGTTTCGTCCGATGGCGGAGTCCGAGGTCCGCGACCTGCTGGCCAAGACAGCCAAGGCGGCCTCCCGGGGGCAGTTCGAGCCGTTCAAGACTTCATCCATTTTTGATGGCACGGCCGCGAACCCGGAGTGGCTGGGAGAAGAGCCGGAGCGCGTGCGGAACCTGATGCAATAAGCTGCGCGCAGGTGGTGGCAGACAGCCCGGTGCGGAAGCGTCTTCCTAGTCCGCCAGACTAGCCCGTCCAGCTAGGTCCTTCTGAGAATAACTTCCCGTCTACTCTTCCGTTAGAGTCGCAGACGTCGAGCGCAACTCGGCCGGCGACCATGACCTCCCTCCGCTGTTGTCGACTCCTGCTGCTGGCCATGCTGGCGTGCGCCCTGCTGCCAAGATTGGCTATGGCCCAGGGCAGGCGAGGAGCGCGCCGGGCGGACGGCGAGATTCTTGTCAAGCTGCGCAACGGGCTTGGGCAATCGGCTCTGAACCTGATCCACGCCGAAGCCGAAACCAACGTGGGCGCTTCCGATGAGGTGCTTTCCCGCCGGGGCGGCTTTCAACTGCGGCGGCTGCGCTCGCGCTCCCGCGACACCAGCGCCCTGATCGCGCGCCTGCGGCGCAACCCGGACGTCCTCTACGCGGAACCTAATTATCTGCTTAACATTGATGCCACGCCGAACGATCCCTACTTCAGCCAGTTGTGGGGGCTGCACAATACCGGCCAGTATGTCTTTGGCTGGCGGGGCACCCAGAACGATGACGTCGACGCCATCGATGCCTGGGACGTGACCAGCGACAGCCGCAACGTGGTCATCGGAGTGCTTGATACGGGAGTGGATTACACCCACCCCGACCTGGCGGCCAACATGTGGCGCAATCCCGGCGGGATTGGCGGCTGCGCGGCGGGGACTTACGGGTTCAATGCCATTGCGGGAACCTGCGATCCGCTCGACGACCACTACCACGGCACTCACGTCGCCGGAATCGCGGCCGCGGTGGGCAATAACGGGGTGGGCATCACCGGCGTGAGCTGGAACGCTTCGATCATGGCCCTGAAGTTTATCGGATCGAACGGCAGCGGCACCGTGGCCGATGCGGTCAAGGCTATCGATTTTGCCATTCAGGCCCGGCAGGCGGGAGTCAACGTTCGCGTGCTGACCAACAGTTGGAGCCTCGACGCATACTCCCAGGCGCTGCTCGATGCCATCAATAACGCCGCCAGCTACGACATCCTGTTCGTGGCTTCGGCGGGAAACACCTCGTCGAACGACGACGTGACTGCTTCGTACCCGGTCTCATTTCACGCGCCTAACGTAATTTCAGTCGCGGCGACCGACAATCGCGACCAACTCGCTGCTTTCTCCAGCTACGGGCCTACAACGGTCGATCTGGGCGCTCCGGGAGTCTCGATTCTCTCCACTCTGCCGCAGAACAACTATGGATACCTGAGTGGAACGTCGATGTCGGTGCCCTACGTCGCCGGGGCGGCGGCGCTGCTTCTCTCGCGCTCCAATTTAACGGCGCAACAGCTCAAGCAGCAGTTAGTGAGCACCGCCGATCCGGTTGCCGGGCTAAAGGGAAAACTCATCAGCGGCGGCCGGCTCGATATTTACAAAGCGCTGACCACCAGCACCACACCGGCGCCTCCGGTTCCGCTGCTGCTGCAGACCCCCACCGATCCTACAAATGTTCCGGCAGTGCAGATCGCATTTTCCGACACGGCGACCGGGGTCGGCTTCGAATGCTCGCTCTCGGCTTCCCCTACTCCGGCTTATCTTCCATGCGCTTCGCCCTTTAGCTCTCCGCCGCTGGCGGATGGCCGCTACACCTTCGCCGTGCGCGCGCTCGACGGCACAACCGCGGGTCCGGCAACCACGTATGCGTTTACCGTAGACACCGTGCCTCCCGTGGTTGTGATCAGCCAGCGCCCGGCAGACACGATTTACGTGAACAACGCCCAGTTTGCGTTTGCCGCTGCCGACGCCGTGCGTTATGACTGCTCCTTCGCCGGCAGCGGGCAGCCGGACTTGTTCCAGACCTGCGTCTCGCCCATGAGCTATTCCGGGCTGGCTGCCGGAACCTACGTGTTCAAGGTGCGGGCCACCGATGCCGCTGGAAACCTGGGGCTGCCGGCGGCTGCATCGTTCACCTACGACGATAACCCGCCTCCCACTCCTAATACGTTCCTGGAAAGCTTCGGCGACCCGGTGCTGAACCCGCGTTGGACCTGGGTTGACCCGGTGGGGAACTCCACCTGGTCGCTCACTGCGAATCCCGGACACCTGCGCATGGTGCTGCCCGCGGGCTCCACCCACAACTGCTGGCCGGGATTGCTCAATTGTGTTCGCCTGCTCACGCCGTTGCAGCCGGGAGACTTCACGGCCGAGACCAAAATCGACGGCGCCGCCCTGGGGCAGCGCGCCCAGGGCTATGGCATTCTCTTCTGGCAGGACCAGAACAACTTCATCCGCTTTGAGTTCTGGAGTTACGGGAGCACTGTGTATGTGGCTGCCTGGCGTGTGAGCAATGGTTCAGGATCGCAGCCCTTGCCGCTGAAGACAGTGATGCCGGGCTCTTCCAATCTGCTGCGCGTCTCCAAAACCGGCAGCACCTACCAGTTCAGCTACAGCATCAACGGCGGCAGCACGTGGCTGCTCGCGGGCACGTTCTCCGCTTCCGGGTTCTCGCCGGCATCGGTAGGAGTCGAGGCCAACAATTACGAGTTCATGCCTTCCACGACGGCCAATTTCGATTATTTCAGCCTTACCGGCCAGAACTGATCGTTTCCCGCTCCCACAATGGAGATTCCCCGCTGGCCGGTGGCTCAGTTTCCGCCTACGGCGTTTACCAGCCATGTCGATTACGTCCGAGTTGCCCGTCATCCATCCATGAGGGCAGCCAGCAGCATGCTGCAGCGGTGCATCGGCACAGACCCAATTCTCATCATCTTCTCATCATGCTCTCATCTCGGAACGTTTTAGCACTCCTAGACTCACCTGTGTCTGCCACAGATGGAGAAATTAAAGAGATTGGAGAAATGAAATGTCAGAGAAGAGTGCTACCACTTACACCATCTTGTACCTGCGCTTCAAGTTGCAGGTGCCGCCGGATGTTTTGCTTTCCGAGAGCCGAGAAGCCGCTTCCTTCATTGCCACGGTAGAAGGTCTGATCTGGAAGATATGGGTCTTGCAGGAGGAGGAGTTTGAGATGGGAGGCATTTATCTATTTGCCAACCGTGAAGCAGCCGAGGCTTACCTGAACCACCCGATAGTCCAGGCGGTGCGCCTCAATCCTAACGTAGTATCCACCCAGTCCCAACTATGGAATGTTGAGAGTTCCCTCTCGGCTGTCACGCGGGCTCCTCTGCAGGGTTTCTGGGTGCAATCTTCAAAGCCACACGCCATCATGGCAGGAGGTCGATAATGCAAAGTCCCAGTGCAACGACCGTCAGGGAAGACATGCAGGAGAGAATCGAACAGTTTGCCGGCCAGGTGATAACAGATCTCGCAGCCGCCATGGCCGGTGTGATGACCAACCTTGGACACAAGCTCGGCCTTTACCGGGCGATGGCAGAGAGCGGTTCGATCAATTCGAATGAACTGGCACGTCGCACCGCCACCAATGAACGCTCTGTCCGAGAGTGGCTTAACGGCCAGGTCGCCGGCGGATATGTGCTGTTCGACGCTAATACCAACCAGTACTCACTACCGCCTGAACACGCTTTTGTTTTGGCGAATCCGGATAGTCCCGCATTTCTTCCCCCTGCTTTCGACGTAGCGGCCTCGTTGTGGCACGGCGAAGACAAAATCATTAACGCTTTTCGCTCAGGCAACGGAGTCGGCTGGCACGAGCACAATTGCCGCCTGTTCACCGGAACGGAGGCCTTTTTCCGCAACGGATACCGCGCGCACCTGACTCAAACCTGGATTCCATCTCTCAGCGGCATCCAGGAGCGGTTAGCCGAGGGTGGCCGTGTAGTCGACGTCGGCTGCGGTCACGGCGCGTCGGTCATTCTGATGGCGCAGGCATTACCGAAATCAACGTTCGTGGGAATTGACTACCATGAATCTTCGATTGCGGTGGCGCGGGAACGAGCGAAGCAGGCGGGAGTGGCCGATCGGATTCGGTTTGAGGTGGCAACCCCACGGGTGCTTGCGAGCAGCGAGGAGAAGTTCGACCTGGTCTGCTTCATGGATTCACTCCACGACATGGGTGATCCGCTGGAAGCGGTCTGGGCTTCTCGTCAGGCAATGGCTCCCAACGGGGCACTGATGCTGGTGGAGCCGTTTGCGAAGGACCGCTCTGAGGAAAATGTCGGCCCGGTAGCAAGGATGTACTACTCGGCTTCCGCTGGTCTCTGCACCCAGAACGCACTATCACAAGGAGGACGCTATTCACTGGGAGCGCAGGCCGGCGCGACTCAACTGCTTGCAATCCTCAAGGATGCGGGGTTCCAGAGCGCGAGGGTGGCCATGGAAACTCCGTTCAACCTGATTCTTGAGGCTCGCTCCTGAGCCACCATTCAACCAAGTGCGAGGAGAGCAAATTCAGGTTGTCGGCCGATACCGATAGCCAACTCCCCGCACCGTTTCAAGCGTGTTCCGGTGCGCTCCCAGCTTCTGTCGAACGGAGCGCACCACCGTCTCAACCACATTGCTGGTTGACGCTTCCTTTCCATATCCCCACACAGCTTCCACCAGTTCGTAGCGAGCCACAGCCCTGTTCGGCCTGGTCACAAGATATGCCAGGACTCCGAACTCAAGCGGAGTCAGGCTAATTCGGCTTCCGTTAATCACTAACTCACGCGCTTGCTCATCCAGCAATGTCGAGCTGCCCACAGACTCGCCAGTTGCCGTACCGGTTTCCTGGGCCAGCATGTTGCCAAGCCAGCCATCTACGGAATCCACTCCCATGTCGAGACGAAATGTGTGTTGCAAAACCCTGTCGAGGACCGGGCGTCCCTCGTCCAACAGCCGGAATCCCAATTGCTCGAACGAGCGGCGATATAGCTCGGCATCGCAGTAGCAGGTATAGATCCAGCGCAGCCGCGGACGCAGTTCCAAATAAGTGCGTTTGATGTCGAGCCAGCAGGCCGCTTGGCCAGAGGACGGCCCTTCTCCCGTATCGCGGTCCAACGTACGCCGCAGCCAGAGGGTGGCGGCCTTGTCTTCTGAACGCGGAAGATCTCTTGACCAGCTTGCCGCAAGCGAGTCGCTCGCAATCACATTCTTGTGAACCTTCGATGCCACAATTGCCTGGTAGAAACCTTGCACTCCGCCACTCTCATCCCGCACAACAAAAAACGAGTCTGGATGGTATTGCCACCATTGCCCCAGCGCATGACGCGACTGTGGTCCATCAAACTTGCGAACAATCTCTGCAATCGCTTTCCCATCTTCAGCGCGGGCCGGTTCAACTGAAACCGAACTCTCAGTCGTGGGGAAAAAACCTTCGCGCAGGTTCTCGTTTTCAAGCAGGTAGAGTACGTCCGCGGTGCAACGCCATTGGTCGGATCTCGGGGCCTGCCTGTATTGGTCACGCACCACCTGCGAAGCTGCACGCCGATACGCCTGGTATCGCACCGGATCACGGGACTTGAGAGCAGCGGTCACCGGCCCACGCACGGCCTCATGCACCAACAATCCGTGAGGACCAGCGCTGACAAATGGAAGCGCACGCAGCCGATCGAGTGCCTCATCGGCCGACATATGGGGCAACATGGCCGCCAACAGCGGCGCCGTGGCTGTTCTCACCAGGCAGGCGGCCTGCACTACCTGGATGGTTTCCGCATCGGCATCCTCCAGAAAGAGCTCCGCCATATGCTCCAGCACCTGGTAGCGAGTAGCCGCGCTCCCGCGCACCTGCACGCCCGCAAAGTAGAGTGCCGATCCCAGTGAAAGCGCTAGCGGATGCCCGCGTGCAATCCGATTCAACTCGCGAGCGCTGGCCTCAGGCACACCCTGCGAGGTCAAATACTCCAGCGCCACCTCCGGAGAAAATGTCTCCAGCAGCATCGAATCAAACAGGCCTCTCCACGCTGGTGCAATACGCCACGCTGGCCGGGGTGGCTCGCGACTCGACAGGATCGTGCGCACGCTCTCTCCGAGCGAGGGCAGAAAAACCTGCCTTAGCCAGGAGTCAATCAGACGGAAAGATTCGTAACTGTCGAGCACCAGGAGAATTCGCTTGGCCCCGTCCGACAGACTGCTTGCCACGACCGCGAAATCTTCAGACTCGGAGACACCGATTTCCCTGCAGATTGCTCGACACAATGCTGCCGGGGAAGGCTCGCACCAGCGGGCGTCTATCCGCACAACGAAAACGCCTTTTCCGACGATACTTGCCGCCAGTGTATTCAGCAGGTGAGTTTTGCCTATCCCTGGAATGCCCTGAATATGCGTCACTAGCGGTTCATCTCCTAAGGCAAAAACCTCCAAGCGCTCGAGCTCTGCGCGGCGGCCAGCTAGCGCTTCAACCGCACGCCGTTCCAATCTGTCTCCTAGCGGCATGGCCCATATTTTACGATGTCTTCAGACGTCTTGATCACTCTTGACTCACAGCGCACTTTTCTTTGTAGCTGCTGATACTGCATCGCAGCTTTCACATCTCGGACGCGATCCCGATCATCTACGTGCCGCTGCTGATGATCACGTACGTCGTCGCATTCTATTTGCTGCTGCGTTAAGCCGAGGCGGTTCGAGCCCTCACCCCTAATGCGCCGGCTTCTTAGATCGGACTAGTTCCGACTGAATTGTTGGCAACCCGAAAACTGACCCACTACCCGCTGGTCAGGCGGCGTGCCATCGGCAGATAATATGGATTGCGCTAAAGGAGAATCCTGTTGCTGAACAGAACAAGCAGAAATCTTAATTTTTGGGGGGGCGTCCTGGTTGCGGTTCTGGTCATGGCCCCCCTTGCGCTCTCGCTGCACGCCCAGAAGGTTGAGCGGGGGCAGGGGCAAAACAGCGACTATAACGAAGCCCGCCCGGGTGCGCGGCACCTCATCACCACTTCCGACCTGCCCGCGCCGGGAGCTACCCCGGCGGTCGCCAACCGTTCGCATGATGTTTCCCAGCCGGCGGTTGCCTGGCCGAAGGTCCCGGCCGGCTTCAAAATCGAACGCGTGGTTACCGACCTCAAGGGCGCCCGGCAGATCGAAGTTGCCCCCAACGGCGATTTATTCATCGCGGAAAGCACCGGCAACCAGATTCGTGTGATCCGCCTGGACGACGAGGGTAAGGTGAAGGCCAACGAAGTCTTTGCCACCGGCCTGACCATGCCATACGGCATTGCCTTTTATCCCCCGGGGCCGAATCCGCAGTATGTCTACGTCGGCAACACGAATTCCATCGTGCGCTTCCCCTACAAGAACGGCGATCTGAAAGCTGGCGGAAAGTCGGAAAAGATCGCAGATCTTCCGGGAGGGCGCTCGTTTGGAGGCGGCCACTGGACGCGCGACCTGCTGTTCTCCAAAGATGGCAAAAAGTTGTACGTTGCCGTGGGCTCGAGAGGCAATATCGACGACTCCTCCGCTGAGACCGACCGCGCCAACGTACTCGAGTTCAATCCCGACGGCTCCGGCGAGCGCGTCTACGCCTCGGGTTTGCGCAATCCCAGCGGCCTGGCCATGAATCCCACGACCAACCAGATCTGGGTTGTGGTGAACGAGCGGGACGGACTGGGTGACAACCTGGTGCCCGACTACACCACCCATATCGTGGATGGCGGCTTCTACGGCTGGCCCTGGTATTACCTGGGACCGAACCACGACTCGCGCGTGAAGGAGCGGCCGGACCTGAAGAGCAAGGTGACCGTGCCGGACGTGCTCCTGCAGTCGCACTCGGCGCCGCTTGCGATCGTGTTCTACACCGGCAACAAGTTCCCCAAGGAATACAGCCAGGGAGCCTTTGTGACCCTGCACGGTTCCTGGAACCGCGCCAATTTTACGGGGTACAAGGTCGTCTACGTTCCCGCGCCCGGTGGAAAAGCCACCGGTGAGTATGTGGACTTCGTGACCGGCTTCACCGTGAACGGCAGTGATGTATGGGGACGTCCGGTGGGTATCAACGAGACCAAGGATGGGGCATTGGTCTTCACCGACGACTCCTCCAACAGCCTGTGGCGGGTCACCTACCAGGGTGGAGGACAAGAGCAGTCCATGCGTTGATTGGGAGTTCTGTGTCTGCGATAGAGCCCGGCCGCCCTCGGCCGGGTTTTTTTTGTTGGAGCACCAGGCCGGTGGGCGGGAGAGGTGCTCGAAGCTAGGCGATCTGCCGCCACACCTCACGAAAATCGTAAAAGCCCTGGCGGCCGCGCAGCCACTCCGCCGCTCGCACCGCGCCTTCGGCAAAGCCCCGCCGCGATTTGGCCTCGTGCGTCAGCGTGATGGTGTCGGCAATGGAGGTGAAGGTGAGCGTATGTACTCCCATGACGTCCCCTTCGCGGACAGACGAAATGGGGACTTCCGGCCCGGCGCTTGCCTTCACCACCTGCTGCAAGGCCACGGCGGTGCCGGAGGGCGCGTCCTTCTTATGGACATGATGGCGCTCCTTGATGGCTCCCGTGTATCCATAGCCCAGCGCGGGAGCGGCAGCACGGACGATATCGAAGAAGAGGTTGACGCCTACGGAAAAGTTGGCGGCGTAGAGCATCCCGATGCCGCTGCTCTCCACCAACTGGCGAATGCGCGGGATTTCGCCGTACCATCCGGTGGTGCCCACCACGATGTTGGTCTTCATCTCCGCGCAGCGCTCGATGTTGCGCAGCACGGCATGGGGCGTGGTGAAGTCGATGACCACGTCCACTTTGGCCAGCGTGGATGGGGTCAGGCCGGCGCCATCCTGGTTGTCCGGCTCGTCCAGGATGTTCACGGAATGCCCGCGTTCACGAGAGACTTCCCCAACCAGCGATCCGGTCTTGCCAGGTCCAAGCAGCAGAATATTCATGCAAGAGTTGTAATGTGGAATCGGCAATTTGTAAATTCAAGCATGGATTCGCGAAGTCCATTGCCGAGTTAAAATCGGCCGCGGATGTGGTACAAGGAAAGCGATTTTCGATGGCATTCTTTCTCGGTATCGATGGCGGAGGGAGCACCACCACCTGCCTGCTTGGAGACGAGCTCCGGGTGCTGGCCAAGGCCACGGCAGGGGGCAGCAACGTGGTGCGACTGGGCGAGGCCCTCGCCCGCAACCACCTGCGCGAGGCGGTGCTCGCTGCCTGCTCGGCGGCGAGCGTTTCGGTGAGTGAAATCCAGCGGATCTGCGCCGGGGTGGCGGGAGCCGCAACTCCGGCAATCAGCACGGCAATTCGCAACATTTTGATCGGCATGGTGCCGCTGCCGCCCTCGCAGGTGCGGGTTGTGGGCGACATGGAAGTAGCCTTGGAGAACGCCCTGGCGGCCCTTCCCGGAGTGGTGGTGATGGCCGGTACCGGATCCATCGCCTTTGGCCGCAACGAGTACCGCCAAAGCGCTCGCGCGGGCGGATGGGGCGGCGCCATCTCCGACGAAGGGTCGGGCCACTGGATTGGACGAACGGCAGTAGCCGCCATGGTGCGCGCGCACGATAATGGACAATCGACCGCCCTCACGTGCGCCGTTTTCCGCGAGTGGGGAGTGGAGAACCTGGCCGATGCAGTGCAGGCGGCCAACGCTTCCCCGGGTCCGGACTATGCCAGGCTGTTTCCGGCGGTTTTAGCCGCCGCCCAGGGTGGGGATATGCCGGCGCGCCAGGTTTTGCTGAATGCCGGAACCGAGCTGGCGGCGTTGGCCGCTATGGTGATGCGGCGCTTGTGGAGCCCCGGACAACAGGTGCGCGTGGCCATTGGGGGGAGCGTGTTCCACCATGCCTGCCTGGTGCGTCAGGCATTCCTGTCTCACCTGCGGGGGGACTATCCCGAAGCCTGCGTAAGCTTCGGAATGGTGGACCCGGCGGCAGGCGCTCTGAGCCTGGCGCGCGGGATGACTATGACGGAAAGGGCGCGGGTACAAGCCTAGAGACGTGTGGCTGCGGGATTAACGTGCGGGTGCGGGATCGATAATATGGCGGAAGGTTCCAGGAAGGCGACGGGCGCGCAGCGGGCGCGGGAAAGAGATGGCCTCCGCCTGGACGAACTGATTCACAGCCGCGAGGAAGCGGACTTGCGCACTGCGGTTTCCAGTCCCGCGCTGAGCGAAGATCTGGCGCTCGCGATGCTCGCGCGTCGCGATCTACCCGCCGGCATCATCGAAGACCTCTCACGCAACGCCACGCTGATGAAGCGGCGCAAGGTGCAATCGGCGCTGGTGCGCCACCGGAACACGCCGCGCCACGTCGCGGTCCCGGTGGTGCGCCGCATGTACACCTTCGAGCTTTTGCAACTCACGTTGTTTCCCGGCCTGGCCGCCGACCTGCGCGTAGTGATGGAGCAGACGCTCATTGCCCGGCTGGAGAGCCTTAGCGCGGGCGAGCGGCTCACGCTTGCACATCGCGGACCGGGCGGATTGATGGCAGCGCTGCTGCTCGATAACGACGACCGCGTGGTGCGCGCGGCCCTGGAAAATCCCGCCCTGAACGAAGACCGCCTGGTCCGGGCCCTGATGCACGCGGATTCTCCCGAGGCGCTGATTTCAGCCGTCTGCCGCCATTCCAAGTGGTCGCTGCGGCGGGACGTCCGCATTGCCCTGCTGCTGAATCCCAAGACCCCGCTGGCTCATTTACTGGCCATCGCTCAATCGCTGCCGGTTGCGGTGCTGCGCGACCTGCTGCAGCACGCCGCCATGGCTCCCAGCATCAAGAGCTATCTCACCCGGGAAGTGGAGCGGCGGTAAGCCACCCTGCAACGGGCAACTCGCCGGGTTTTCCCCAAAAAAGACAGCAGATTCCTCGCTGTGCTCGGAATGACAACTCTGGAAAATCCTTGCTGAAGGTCCGCCGCTATAATTTCGGCATGTACGTCGATTCGCACGCCCATCTGGACGGTCCCAAATTCGAGCAGGACCGCCCGCAAGTGCTGGAGCGCGCCCGCGAGGCGGGCATCGAAGCCATTGTCACGATCGGAAACGGCGAGGGTCCCCAGGACGCAGGCTGCGGCATCCGTATTGCCGAACAGTACGATCCCGAGGGCGCCGCGATTTCCGGCGGCGGTCCCCGAATCTATGCCACAGTGGGCATCCATCCTCATGAAGCGCGCCTGGCGGACGACGCTGCCTATGCGCATCTGGAGTCCCTGGCGCGCCATCCGCGGGTGATTGCCTGGGGAGAAATCGGGCTGGATTACCACTATGACCACTCGCCGCGCGACGTTCAGAAACTGGTCCTGGTCCGGCAGATGGAGCTGGCGGCAGCCGCGCAGCTTCCCATCGTGATTCACTGCCGGCCCTCGGCCAACAGCGAGAATGCATGGGAGGACCTGCTGCAACTGCTGGGCGGAGGCTGGGCCGGTTTGGGGCTGGGAGGAATCCTGCACTGCTTTACCGGCGAATGGAAGCACGCGCGCGCCGCCCTGGAGATGGGTTTCCTGATTTCTTTTGCCGGCAACGTCAGCTATTCCAAGGCGGAGAACATTCGGGAGAGCGCCCGCAACGTCCCGCTCGATTCCATCCTGATCGAAACCGACTCGCCGTATCTGGCGCCGGTTCCGCATCGCGGCAAGCGCAACGAGCCCTCCTACGTGGTGGAAACAGCGCGCACGGTAGCGCGGGTGCGGGGAATCGAGGCGGAAAAGTTGGGGGAGGCCAGCAGCGGCAATTTTCGCCGTTTCTTCCGGCTGCGCCCATCCGATGCCGCACGCTAGCTGACGCGTAAGCCTTTGTCGCGTACACTGAGGGAGACTGAGACGAGACGGTCCGTTCCCGGGCCGCGGCGACAGCAGGCGACCTCCGGAGCGAATCGCCGCAAGACGTGAAGTGCAGCGATTTTGTATTTCCACCCGAAGGCCGGGGGAGGCCTGTGCATTTCCAAATGATTTGGGGCTTATGGCTGAAAATTCCTTTGATATTGTGAGCACGATTGATCCGCAGGAGGTCCAGAACGCCATCCAGATGGCCCTCAAGGAAGTGCATACGCGCTTCGACCTGAAGGACTCCGGTTCCGAGATTCACCTCGAAGGCAAGGATGCGATCGTGGTCTCCTCCAAGGACGATTACAAGCTCAAAGCGGTCAACGACGTCCTGCAGGCCAAGCTGGTCAAGCGTGGCGTGCCGCTGAAAGGCCTGACCTACGGCGCCGTGGAAAACGCCGCCGGCGGCACCGCGCGCCAGCGCATCGCGATGCAGCAGGGAATCCCCATGGAGAAGGCGCGCGAGATCGTAAAGACCATTAAGGATGCCAAGAAGAAGGTGCAGGCCTCCATTCAGGGCGACAGCGTGCGCGTGAGCGGCAAAGACCGCGATACTCTGCAGGAAATCATGGGAGTGCTGCGGCAACGCGATTTTGGCATCGACATGCAGTTCACCAACTACCGCTCGAGCTGAGCCGGCAGGGGAACCGCGAGACAGGGACCGCGACATCAGAACGGAATCACTACCATCGAACGGCTATTTTGAGCACACCGGCTGCCATCGGCGTTAAAGAAGTTTTCGAAATGCTGCGGGACGATCTCGCGGCCATCGAGCTCGAGTTCGGGCGCGACACCGTCTCCCAGGTCGGGGTCATTACCGAAATCGGCGAATACCTGCGGGGCAGCGGCGGCAAACGCCTGCGCCCGGCCCTGCTGCTGCTGACCGCCAGGATGATGGGACACAACGGCCGCAGTGGCATCCGCCTGGGCGCGGTGGTGGAGATCATCCATACCGCCACCCTGGTGCACGACGACATCATTGATGAAGCCCAGACCCGCCGCGGGCGCGCCGCCGCCAACGTTCGGTGGGGAAACAGCAAGTGCGTGCTGGCCGGCGACTGGCTCTACATGCAGGCCTTCAAGCTGGCCGTGCAGGAGCGCAACTTCCGCATTCTCGACGTTCTGATCGAACTGACTCAGATGATGGTCGAGGGCGAGCTCCTCCAGATGGAAAAGCTGGGTCGGCGCATCAGCGAGCGCGAGCACCTGGATCTGATCGACCGTAAGACTGCCTGCCTGTTTTCGGTCTGCACCCGCCTGGGAGGAATTCTCGGCGGCGCTAGCCGGGAGCAGGAACAGCGGCTTGCCGTGTACGGCCGCAATCTGGGGCTGGCCTTCCAACTGGTGGACGATCTTCTCGACCTGACCGCCTCGGAGGAAACCCTGGGAAAGCCGGTGGGCAGCGACCTGCGGGAAGGCAAGGTGACCATGGCCGTCATCCATGCACTGGAGAGCTGCACGCCGGAGGAAGCGCTCCTGATCGAGACCGTGCTGCGGGAGCGCGCCTTCCAGAGCGTCACCCACGAGCAGATTCTGGCCATTCTTCATCGCTACGGGTCGGTCAATGCCGCCATGGAGAAAGCCCTGCACTACGCCACCCGCGCCCGCGAGTCCATTTGCAGTTTCCCGGACTCGGAGTTCAAGCGCGCCCTTTTGTGGGCGCCTGAGTTCGTTGTAGCCCGGGAAAAGTAAAAGCAGTTCGCCGCGGAGGAACGCGGATAAAAAAAAGCAAGCTCTGCTGCCATCCTGGCGGGAACAGCGAGCAAAAAAGCAGGGCGGGAATTCCCGCCCTGCTTTTGCCTGACTACCCTGTTGCCTGACCGAAGCGACTGCGATTACTTGTTGGCGGCCGCCGCGGTTTCCGTTCCCGATCCATTCTGCGATACGTTGCGCGTGACATAGGGATACACAGGTGTGACCTCGAAGGGCATCTTTTCCCGCGCGGACACCAGCGGAACAATCGGGGTCTTGACCAGTTCGATGTGGTTGTTCCACGGGTCGAGCTTGATGCGCGCGCCCAGCGGCAGGGCGGCGATCTGGTCGGCGTTGCGCGGCTGCAGCTCGGGGCTGTTCGACTCCAGGCTCGACATGCGAACGTCCTTTCCCTCGAGCAGGCCGTCGCCCATGTGGGCTTTCAGCAGGTGGGGAAGCGCGTCTTTGCGCTGGTTCAGCTCCCGCAGGAACAGGCCAACCTGCTTCAGCTTGTCGGGTGTTCCATAAGGCGAATTTTTCAGCAACTGCAGCGCTTTGGCGTCGGCTTCTTCTTCCTGCTTTCCGGTATGCGAAAAGCCCATGTGTTCAAAGCTATCTTGATCCGGGAAGATCATGCGGTCGCTGAACGCGTACTTGGTGTCCAGCCTGTGCCCCAGCACGATGTGGGCCAGTTCATGGGCGAGGACGGCGGCCAGCGCAGCCTCGTCCGGCAGGACATCCAGCAAGCCCGCGGCTTACCACGATCGTGCGTCCCACGGTGAACGACTCCAGCGGAGCCGTCAGCAGTACGCGGGCACGCACATCGGGAGTGAGGTTAAGGTTATTGGTGATCTCCAGGTTGTTGATCACGGTTTGCAGAACTTTGTCCACGTCGCCCACGGGCGCGATCAGCCCGGCCATTTCCAGCCGGTCTAGAACGTTGTTCTCGGCGGTGCGCTCCCATTGCCGCTCGCTTTCGACCGGGGTGAGGTCGTGGCCGGTCTCGCTGGCATCGCGAACGTTGTCGGAGTCCACGGTGATGGACGTGAACTCTTCGCGTCGTCCCGCATGCTTCAGGTCATAGCCCCACAGCCGGGTCTGGGCCTTGAACGTGATATGCCGGACCATGGCATATCCCAGGTCCGATTCTTCCGTGTAGACGTAGGCCGGCAGCCACAGGTTGGGCTGCAGGTTCAGGCGCCAGCTGTCAAAGTGCAGATACACCTTGCCGCGCGGCGCCCCGGAATAGCTGCCGTTGAAGCGGACGATGTTGTAGTCCTGGTCTTCCACCCAGATGCGCCCGATGAAGCGGCCGCGTGATTTCGCCTGCTTGGGCGACACGTCAATCACCAGGCAGCGGACATCTCCCAGGAACTCCCGCCGCACAAACTTGAAGTCGTAGGTGGAGGGATTCAGTCCTTCCGCGTCCGGGATGATCATCTGCATGAAGCCGAGAGGAAGGAAGTGCAGCTTGTAAACGCTGGTAAGGGTGCGTACCAGCCTGCTGGTGAAGCCCTTCTCCGGCATGAAGGAGAGGTCCTGCGGATAGCCGCCGCTGAAGTCGAGGCGCCCCAGAAAGTAATCGTCTGCCGTCGGGATCGCCCCCAGATCGGGATCGGGTTTCAGGCGTTGAATGTAGGTTTCGGCTATCGGAGCGTAGCGGCGAAACAGCAGCAAATTGGCTTTCTCGCGCGTAGCAATGCGCTCCACCACCGTGGCAAATCCAGGTGGCGCATCCTGAACCGCCTCCTGGGCCACGGCCCAGCACGGCAGCAGCATCAACAATGCAAGTACGGACAAGCGGAACCTGGACATCACGTTGCCTTCTCCCTCTAAAAACACTATGCCAGTTGAAATACGATGTGGAGCGTTGCCTTGGAGTCCACAGGCTTACCTTCGCGGGTAGCCGGCTTGAATTGAACCTGCTCGGCAGCGCGGACCGCGGCTTCATCCAATCCATGGCCCAGTCCTCGCACCACTTTCACGATCTGCAGTTCGCCGCTTGCCGTGAAGACCACCTCCAGTAAGACTTCTCCCTGAATCTTAAGGCGGCGGGCTTCGTCGGTGTATTGCGGCGTGGGTTTGTGAAGAATCTCTACGCCCGTTATTTCCGGAGTCTTCATGGCCGCCTGGCGAACGGGCTGCGGAGCGGTGGCCGCGGCTTGCGAATCGCTGAATCCGGCGGCTTGCGTGACCTCGGTTGCGCGGCCCCCTTTGCCGGGAGTGCTGGTGGCGACGCCATTGCCAAAACCGGCGCTGGCAACAACTGCGCGGGCTCCAGACGCGCCCCCCGTCCCGTTACCATTTCCCGGGCCCGGGGGCAGATCAAAGCCGCCCAGGCGGGCGATTTGCGCCTGGCTGTTGCCGCCTTTGTTGGAGGCCGGGACGCCATTGGGGTCACCGAATCCTCCGGTCTGTACCTTCTGGGCGGCAAGCTTGGAATTCGGCGTCGCTGAGCTGCCGGTAGAAAACTCGCCGGTTTCCACCTTCTTCGGCTCAGCTTTTGGAGTTACCGCCGCCGTCTGCGTGGAAAATGTCCCCGTTTCCACCACGCGTGGCGCTTCCGGGCGGACCTCCTTGGGAGGCAGAGGGACGAACTCTTCACTTTGCAGCTTCACTTCCGGCGGCCGCACCGGTTCCAGGTGATGCACGGGCGGCGGAACCGGCAGGTGGAGCTTGGCAATGAACTTCGGCGCTTCTATGTGCTTTGCGGGTAGAACCGGCCGGTTGGGTACGGGTTCCGGCTGCCGGGCTTGCTCCATGGGGGCGGTGAGCGGAATATACGAACTGACCGTCTGCCGCACCAGTTCCGCATGAGGCAATAGCCCAACCGCAACCAGCGCAGCTATGCCGGCTACCTGCAGAAGGAAGCTGCATGCGACCGACTTCCATGGCTTCGGCGTTTGAGGCAGACCACTAAACATGGCGACGTAATCATCCCCTGAGGTTTACTCCGCTGGCGAGTAACGAACGTACGTGTCCCGCGCATTGCGGAGCTGTCGCAGAACTCGCTGGGGGGATCCTGGTCCCGCTTCAGCCGCTCGTCCGCATCCAGCTCGGAAGATCAAGCTTCAACCCAAACAGCTCAAAAATCAAGTCGGAGCATCACCTGAGAAGACTAACCCCATGGCATCATTGCGGTTGTGGACACGACGGACGTCATTTTGTTTGGCAACAGATAGCGCCGGCCCCGGGCACGTCCGTGGAGGTTAATCGGGCTGGTACCCGGGGGCGACCGCCGCAACGCCCGAAATCACTCACCGATCACTTTGATCAGGACGCGCTTATCCCGCTGGCCGTCGAATTCGGCATAGAAAACGCGCTGCCAGGTTCCCAGGTCAAGATGGCCGCTGCTGACCGGCAACAGCACCTGGTGATGGACAAGAATGGCTTTGAGATGGGAGTCGCCGTTGTCCTCGCCGGTCTGGTGGTGCTGATAGTCCCTGCGGAAAGGAGCCAGATCTTCCAGCCATTGGTCGATGTCGTGGATCAGGCCCTCCTCATTATCGTTCACGTAAACCCCGGCTGTGATGTGCATGGCGGAAACCAGTACGAGCCCTTCCTGCACCCCGCTCTTCTTTAAGATGGCTTCCACCTGCGGCGTAATGTGCACGTAGGCGCGGTGCTCTTTGGTATGAAACGTCAGATATTCGGTGTGAGATTTCATGGATTGGAAAATTTAAGATTTTGAAATTTCAAATTTGTCATTGGTATCACGACGCACCGGCCGCTAGCGCCGTTCCGCTCACGTCGGCGCGCACCTTGGGCAGGCTGGAAGGATACTTGGCCTGCAGGAACCCGACCAGATGCTCGCGCACCAGACAGCGCAGGTCCCAGGCCAGGGAAGCGTCGGCGGCGCTCATGAGAGCGCGCAATTCGAGCGCGCGTTCCGACGTGTTCGTTACCTGCAGATTCCATACCCGGCGGTCCCATAAATTCGTGCCCTCCAGACAGCGGTGCAGTTCCTGTCGCACCTCCTCGACCGGCACGCTGTAGTCGACGTAAAGAAACACGGTTCCCAGAATCTGCGCGCTCTGCCGGGTCCAGTTCTGAAACGGTTTTTGGATAAACTGAGCCAGAGGAACGATAAGCCGCCTCTCGTCCCAGATGCGCACCACAACATATGTGGTGCCAATCTCTTCGATCTTGCCCCACTCGTTCTCCACAATCACCACGTCATCAATGCGAATGGGCTCGGTGAGGGCGATCTGCAGTCCCGCCAAAAGGTTGGAAATGGTGGACTGGGCCGCCAGGCCGAGCACCAGTCCGGCAATTCCTGCGGAAGCGAACAGGGTTTGGCCGAATTGCCGCACAGTGGGAAACGTCATCAGCATGATGGCAATGGTGAGAATGGAGACGATTACGATGATGATGCGGTGCAGCACTTCGATCTGTGTCTGGATTCGGCGTGCTTCCAGGTTGTCGGCCACATTGATGGCGTATTTGTCCGTCACCGTGGCTTCCGCGGCGCCCACCAGCGCCAGCACCAGCCATCCCGTGCAGGCAATCAGGCCCAGCGTGATCAGGTGGACGACGGGATCTCGCACCGTCGGGGAGAGAGGGGAGGCCCGTAGCACCAGCAGCGCCGCTCCCAGCGGCAGCATGTATTTGGCCGGCCTGCGCGAGTACGACACCAGATGGCCATCCATGGGCGTGGCGGTGCGGGCCACGAAGCGATCCGCCGCCGCGAAGATCATCTTGTGGCCCACCAGCGCCAGAACGATCGCGATTCCGACCGCAATTCCTGACCCGAGCAATGCGTAGCCGCTTTCCAGATAAAGCATGGGAGATTCCCTTCTGAGATCAACCACCCGGAAATTGCCGTTAGCGCCTGCCTGGGCGAATTCCCATGGCGCGAACAGGTGGGTTCCTGGCGGGCTGGAGGCCCTCAGGCAAACCATTCCAGGAACTTTCAGTATATCGTGGTACGAGGATCTATCCCTAGCGGGGATCTATCGCAGGGACTGCTCGACTTCCGCCAGCCAGTCGGGGCGCTTCAGGATTTCCCGCGGACGGGGGCCGTCAGCCGCACCCACCACGCCGTCCTTCTCCATCAGGTCGATGAGGTGAGCGGCTCGCCCGTAGCCGATTCGCAGCCGTCGCTGCAGCAGGGAAGTGGATGCCTTGCCGAATTCCAGCACCAGCCGCACCGCATCCTGGTAGAGATCGTCGTGCTCGTCTTCGCCAGCTTCGCCGCCGCTGCCGTCGGCGCCTTTTTCCTCTTTGGGGACGTCGAGGAATGCCGCCTGGTACTGGGCGAGCCCCTGCGATTTCCAGAATTCGACGGCCGCGGCAATTTCTTTTTCCGTGACAAAGGGAGCATGAACGCGCTGCACGCGCGCGGACCCGGAGGGGAGATAGAGCATGTCGCCGCGTCCCAGCAGGGCCTCCGCGCCGTTGGCATCGAGGATGGTGCGCGAGTCCACCTTGGTCGCCACGCGGAAGGAAATGCGCGCCGGAAAATTGGCCTTGATGAGGCCGGTAATCACATCCACTGAGGGCCGTTGCGTGGCCAGGATCAGGTGGATGCCCACGGCGCGCGCCATCTGCGCCAGACGGGTAATGGACTCCTCCACGTTGGAACCGTCCAGCAGCATCAGGTCAGCCAGCTCGTCAATGATGATGATGATGTAAGGCAGCGGTCCTTCCTGCTCTGCGCCGCTTTCAAACAAGCTGGGGGTTCGTCCGTCGTCAAACAGTCGATTGAACTGGTCAATGTTGCGCACGCCCTTCTGCGCCAGCAGCTTCAGCCGGCGTTCCATCTCACGCACGGCATTGCGTAGGGCGTTGGCCGCCAGCTTGGGCTCGGTGATGATGGGCGTATAGAGATGCGGCACGCCTTCGTACACGCCCAGCTCCAGCCGCTTGGGGTCGACCAGGATGAGGCGAACCTGATCGGGCGTGGACTTGTAGAGCAGAGACATGATCATGGCGTTGATGGCCACGCTCTTGCCGGCGCCGGTGGAACCGGCGATCAGCAGGTGCGGCATGGATGCCAGATCGGCGACCGTGATGCGGCCGTTCATGTCCTTGCCCAGGGCCAGCATCAGCTTGGAGCGCGATCCCAGAAACTCCTGGGACTCCACGACTTCGCGCAGCCAGATGGTTTCGCGCTCGCGGTTGGGAACCTGAATTCCTACAGTGGACTTGCCCGCCATGCGCTCGATCAGGATGCTTTCCGCCCGCATTGCCAGGCACAAATCGTCACACAGGCCGGTAATACGGCTGTACTTGATGCCCGCCTCCGGCTTGAATTCAAAGGTGGTCACCACCGGACCGGGATTGATCTGGGTGACGGCGCCGTGCACATCGAATTCACCGCACTTGTTGACCAGAACGCCCGCCAGGATCTTCAGTTCTTCTTCGTCCACGGCCTGGTGTTCATCCGGACGCTGCAGCAGCGCACTGGAGGGCAGCTTGAAGCTTCCCGCCAGCTTCGGCATCGTGGTTTTGGCCTTCTGGTCAATATCGGCGCGCTCGCTGACTTCGGGCGCCTGCCCGAACGCCTCGATCCCGTCTTCTTCCTCCTGCGCCCGTTCGATGCCGCTCTTGCGGTGCTCCATCACCGGAGCTCCGACAATGGGATGGGGGAACAGTGGTTCCACTGTGGATTCTTCCCGGACCTGCCCGGAAGGCATCCCAAAGAACGGCGGCGCGGCGTCGGGCGCGCGGGAGGCCCGCTTCTTCTGCAGTTCCTTTTGCGATCGTGCCCGGCGCCGGGCTTCCAGCCAGTCCTGCACTCGCTGCCAGGCGGCAAATGCGAAGGAACAGCGCGTCTCGAACCAGAGTTGCACGTGCCCGAAGGTAAACGTTGTGCAGAGATACAGGGCGCTGGCAATCGCGCTCACCGCTACCAGGTAGGCGCCGGGGAGGTTGAGATAATGCGCCAGGGCATCGCCCAAAATGCGTCCCAGCAGGCCCTCGACAGGGAGAGCGTTCATCCAGCGCCATTGCCACGGCAATAGCGCCAGCAGCGCCGGCACGAAGATCAGCAGCGATGCCCCCCCGATTGCCTTGGCCAGCCAGGACCCCAATTCCCGGGAGCGCAACCAGCGCATTCCCAATAGAAAGAGGAAAAAAGGAATCAGGAAGCTGCTGATGCCCTCCAACTGCAGCAGCAGGTCGCTTCCGTAGGCGCCCACGATGCCGATCCAGTTGCGGGCCTGCCCGGAGGCGGGCGCGGCGGTGTTGAAAGAACGATCCAGCGGGGAATAAGAAATCAGCGCGAGGAACAGGAGGAGCGCGGAGACCAGCAGCAGAAAGCCGACCAGTTCATTGAGCCGGCGGTTCTTCGTCGGAGTGAATGCGCAGGAAAGCCTTTTCATTCGGCGACGTCGTGCTTCACGAACTGAGCGGGACTTCCTCTTCATGACCGGCCTGTGTGCGAACGGATGACATCGAGCCGACACTCATCCCTTGCAGGCACGGCCCCCGCTTACCCCGAAACACGCGCTGAACGCCAGAGCAAGCCAATTATGCCAAATCCTGGCGCTGAAACAATGGAATAAATTGCCAAGGTGCCGAACTGGCCAGTGTTCAGGGCGCGGCTGAAAGCCGCCGCAATGGCCGTCGCCGTTGCCGCCGGACTTGAGCCCGCCGCTCCCGGCGACGGATCAGGATTTCCCTAAGGCCCACCACAGCACGACCAGCCCGAACAGGATCCGGTACACGGCAAAGGGCACAAACCCGTGCTTCCGCACCCAGTGCATGAACCACGCCACCACCGCGTAGGCCACCACGAAGGAAACGGCGAACCCGATTGCCAATAGCACCCAGCCCTGGGTATTCATGGCGGTGGTTCCCAGAGGGTTCTGGCCCGGCTGGAAGGTCTTGAGCAGGTCATACCCGGTGGCCGCCGCCATCGTCGGCATGGAAAGGAAGAAAGAAAACTCAAGCGCGGATTCCCGCGTCATCCCCACCACCTGGCCTCCGGCAATGGTCGCCATGGAACGCGAGGTTCCGGGGAAGACGGCCGAAGCAATCTGGCAAATGCCAACCCAGATCGCCTGCAGCGGCGACATCGTCTCCAGGGTCTCCGTTCGTTGTCCGTGGCGCGCGCCGAGGGCGAAGCTGGGGGAAGCATAGAGAGCATCAATTACCCACATCACTACCCCGCCAATCACCAGCGAAAGCGCCATCACCAGCAGGTTCTCCAGATTCTTGCCAATCACTTTGGTGAGCAGGAACGCGGGCCCCGCAGTGACGACAAATGCCAGCAGGGTGAGAGACAGGGGGTGCGTCAACAGGGTGTGCTTTCCGTCCGCCCCGCGGGGAAAGGTCCTTACAAATTCAACAATGCGCGTCCAGAAATAAAAGGGAAGGCAAAGAATCGCACCTAGCTGAATCACGATGGCAAACATCTTCCAGTAGCCGTTGGCCAAATCCAGCCCCAGCCAGCTCTGCGCAATGCGCAGATGCGCGGTTGAGCTGACTGGCAGAAACTCAGTGATTCCCTCGATGACGCCGAGAAGAATCGCCAGCCCGTAGTTGTTCAAGCAATCCCCCGAAAATATTTGCGGACTTAGAGGACAAAGACTTCCAGCGACAGAATACGACCCGGGCGAAGCGGAACGGTGTGGCGCACTTAACTTGCGTGGTTCCCCGGGGCAGGTGCACCGCGGTCGTTCCGGCAAACCCCAAGATACTTCGACTGTGCCCCTTGGCGCTTCGCTCAGGATGATAGCGCTTGCAGGCGAGATCCAGGGGCCACGCTTACTCGATCGCATCCCCCAGCAGCGGAATCCCCTGCTGGACCTGATAGGCGAGAGCCTGGGCGCGCATTCCCCAGTCGCTGGAGGGATCGACGGCGACAGCGCGCTGCACTACCTCCAGTGCCCTTTGCCGCGAGTCGTCCGACTTCGACTTCGAGCCTTCGGTGAGATAAATCTGAATCAGGGCGCCCCAGCGGCGCCGCGGCCTGGTACAGGGCTTCCTGCAGTCTGGGAGACTGCGGGTAATCCTTGGCATACTCCTCGTAAAGTTTCGCCTCGCGTTCCGGGCAACGCGACTGCGCCTGCCAGTCGCCGCACAGTTTGTTGTCCAGCATGTCGTACGCGGCGAGGGCGGCCCACTTGGTGCCGGGGAACTTCTTCTTCACCTGCTTCATCATGTCTTCGTCGATGCCTTCGTTGTCGCCGATGGGCCGCGCCTCACGGGCCGAAGGACGAGCCAGGGCTTCCGCCCGCTCCAGTTGCCACTGAACATCGGCCGCCCGGAAAAGCGCCTCGCCGGCAACCTCCGACTTCGGGAAGTACTCCCAGGTGCGGCGATACAGTAGCAGGGCGTCCTTGTCGGCGCCTCTACGGCCCCCGCGGCGGCTGGCCTCCAGCTCCGAGGCGGAGGCTTCCCCGAACAGGATTCGGTCTCCATTGGGCGTCGAGGCACGCACGACTCCCTTATCGAGGATCCATCCGGTCACGGTTTTGTCGGGCTGCTCAAACCCGTTGCGTTCGACGCCTTCGCTGAGGGTGGCGAGAACGTGCAGCCACGGCTTGGCGCCGTAATCCAGAATCGCCACCTCGCGGCCTCGTCCAATTTGTGCCAGCTTGGCCGAATCGCTACTCGGCGCCAGGTAGATCTGCGCCTCACGCACCATCACCCCGCGCTCCACCGAGCTGGTTGGCGCGGAGTTTTGCGCAGCGGAAGCACCCGCCAGCACGAAAGCCAAAGTCACGAGAGCCAAAGTGAAGATGCCAGCCAACCTGGGAGCGCGGAAGCAAGAACGGTGCGCCATGAAAACTCCACAAAAACAGTATGGGAGAATCTTACTATCGGAAGCGCCTGCTTCGGCCTGGTTGGGAAAGATAGCCGGCAGGATTCGATAGTTTGAGATTCGCAATTTGTAATTCTGCGTAGCTACTGGCGGGAGCGGATGCCCACGGCTGCTGGCCCGGAGTGGCGGCTGAATTCACCTTGCCAGCACCTGGGCCAGCAGCGCCGGATCCACATTGCCGCCGCTGATTACCGCCACCGTTTCGGGCGCGGCAGGCAACTGGTCAGCGTGAAAGAGATACGCAGCAAAGGTGACCGCGCCGCTGGGTTCGGCCACCAGCCTGGCATTCAGCAGCAGCAGCCGCATGGCCTGCAGAATTTCTTCTTCGCTGACGGTCACAATGTCATCCACGTACTTCCGGATGTGAGGGAAGGTCAGGTCCCCGACCCACATGGCGCGAAGGCCGTCGGCAATGGTCCTGGAAACCTGTTCCGCGGGAAGCTTCATGATCCTGCCCTCGCGCAAGCTGGCCTGGGCATCGGCAGCCAGTTCCGGCTCCACGCCGATCACGCGAATCCCGGGATGGCTCTCCTTCAGCGCCACGGCGATGCCGCTGATCAGCCCGCCACCGCCGACGGGAACCAGGACTGCGTTCACCTCGGGGAGGTCCTCGAGAATTTCCAGCCCGATGGTTCCTTGTCCCGCGATGATCCTGGGATCGTCGTAGGGCGGGACAATTACGTAGCCGTGCTCGGCAGCCAGCGCCTCAGCCTTTTCGAAGCGCTCCATGCTGGAGGGGCCGACAAGAACGATTTCTGCTTCCAGCGCTCGCGTGCTCTCGATCTTTCGTGGGGGCGCTGTGCGCGGCATCACCACCACGGAGCGCACGCCCAGCGCGCGCGCCGCGTAGGCCACTCCCTGGGCGTGATTGCCGCTGGAATACGTAATCACCCCGCGCCGCTTCTCTTCGGGAGAGAGCCGCGAGATCATGTTGTAAGCCCCGCGCAGCTTGAAGGCTCCTATGGGCTGCAGGCTTTCCGGCTTGAAAAAGAGCTGGCGCTCGTGGTGCTGATGCGGGCAGGCGACGAGTGGAGTGCGAACCGCAACGCCGTGCAGGCGCCCGCGCGCGGCGCGAATTTCCTCCAGAGTCACCATTTGCGAAGGCTTGAAGTTCTTACTCTAGATTTCCAGAATCACCGGCATAATCAGCGGACGTCGCGCGGTCTGCTTCACGATGTAGCGCTTCAGGTCGGCGCGGATCTTCTCCTTGATCACGCCCCAGTCCCGCTTTTCTTCTGCCGTGGACTGCTCCAGCGTCTGCAAAACGATTTCCCGCGCTCTGGGCAACAGCCCGTTCTCGGTGGCGGGAGCAAAACCGCGGGTGGCAATCTCCGGCACCGACTCGACTTCTCCGGTCAGCTTGTTAATGGCGATGATGGGCAGGACGATGCCGTCCTCACTGAGGTGGCGGCGGTCCTTGATGATCAGGTCCTCGACGATTTCTCCCGTCGATCCCGAATCGATGCACATGCGGCCCACCGCGACGCGACCCGCGACGCGCGCTCCCAGCTCGTCGAACTCCAGTACGTCGCCGCTCTCGATCATCATGACCTTGCCGACGGCTCCGTGCATCTCCTGCGCCAAACCCGCATGCCGCCGCAGTTGGCGGTACTCACCGTGAATGGGAATGAAGTAGCGCGGCTTGACCAGATTAATAATGAGCTTCAGCTCTTCCTGGCTGGCGTGGCCACTCACGTGGATGGGCGGGTTGGAGCCGTCCTCGTAAATCACGTTGGCCTTTCGCCGGTACATGTGGTCGATCATCCGGTAGATGGCTTTCTCATTTCCCGGGATGATGCGCGAGGAGAGCACCACCGTATCGTCGGGCTCGATGCGGGCGTGCTTGTGCTGGTCCACGGCGGCGCGCGACAGCGCGGACATGGGCTCGCCCTGGGTGCCGCCGATCAGCACGCACACCTTTTCCGCGGGATAGTCCTTGATCTGCCCGGGATGGATCACCAGGCCGTCGGGGATTTCCAGGTATCCCAGGTCCTGAGCGATCTCCGTGGCCGTGCTCATGGAGCGGCCGACGATGGCGACCTTGCGCTTGTACTCATACGCCAGTTCCATCGCCAGATTGATGCGGTGGATGGAAGAAGAAAAGCACGAGATAAACAGCCGGCGCGGGGTGTAGCGGAAAACATCGTCGAACTTGCGGCGCACCGCGCGCTCGCTGGGCGTATAGCCCGGACGCTCCACGTTGGTCGAATCCTGCAGCAGGGCCAGCACGCCTTCCTTGCCGTACTCGGCAAAAGCGTGCAGGTCAAACAGGCGGTTGTCCGTGGGCGTAGGATCGACTTTGAAGTCGCCCGTGTGAATGATCACGCCCATGGGGGTGTGAATCGCCAGTGCAACACAGTCCACCAGGCTGTGCGTCACCCGGATGGGATGAACGGTAAATGGCCCCAGCTTGAAGCGGTCGCCGGGAGCGATCTCGTTTAGTTCCACGTCGTCGAGCAGCCCGTGCTCTTCCAGCTTGCCTTCGGCCAGGGCCAGTGTAAACTCCGTTCCGTAAACGGGGACGTTCAGTTCGCGCAGGATCCAGGGAAGAGCGCCGATGTGGTCTTCGTGACCGTGGGTAAGCACAATGCCGCGAACTTTGTTGCGGTTCTCCAGCAGGTAAGCGATGTCGGGGACGACAATGTCCACGCCCAGCAGTTCCGACTCCGGGAACATCAGGCCGGCGTCGATCACGATCATGTCGTCGCCCCAGCGGACCACCATGCAGTTCATGCCGAACTCGCCGAGTCCGCCGAGCGGGATTAATTGAAGCTTACCTGCTGTCATGTTCAAAACATCTGATGCTAGCACATGCGCGTCTAAGCAAATGTGAGCAGGAGGGTTTATGGAACTCGATACTCTGGTTAACTCCATTCGCGAAACCGTCGCCGCCAACGCCAATGTCAACGCCGTCTTCGGCGAACCCATCGCCGCCCAGGGGAAAACCATCATTCCGGTGGCACGCATCGGCTACGGCTTTGGAGGCGGCACCGGCACCAAGCCCGGCAGCGAGCCTCTGGCCCAGGGACAAAGCGGGGGCGGGGGCGGAGGCGGAGGCAAGGTCATCCCCATCGGCGTCGTGGAAGTCACGGCGCAAGGCACACGCTACATCCCGTTCGTGAGCCCGGGGAAGCTGGCCGTGGTGGCCGTTGCCGGCTTGGTGTTCGGCATGTGGATCGGACGCCGGCGCGGTAACCGGCGCCGCTTTGGAAGGTAAGTTGGAAGGTAGGGAAGATAAAAAGCCGGCCGCAAACGCGGACCGTAGGGGCTGTCTGGTTCACTCGACCATTCAGCCTGCGTGTTCTTTGTGCCGCCGGTGGTTCAAAAAATCCGCTCTAGAAAAGCGCTAACTGGCGGACCAGCGGCTCCGGCTTGCGTCCGGTCTCGCGTCTCTCGTCCCGGCCCACGCCATGCTTTTTCCGCAGCGCCGCCATGAATGCCGAGATGCGCTTGCGGTACACCGCTGAGACGAACGCCTGCTCCGAGTAGCGCCTGCGATACTGCTCGACCAGTTGAGGGAACTCCTTTTCCAGGAAAGGCAGGAACACGTTCGCCGAGCAGGGCTTCAGGAACAGTGGATTGGCATAGATGTGGCGCGCGCCGGACTGGGCGGCGGCCCGTACGAGGGCTTCCAGGTTCGCCGCCGAATCGGTGATGCCGGGCAGCACTGGAGCACAGATCACCCCCACGGAAATTCCCGCGCGAGTCAACTCCTTCACCACTTGCATACGAAGGTCGGGCCGGGGCGCTCGCGGCTCGAGAATGCGGGCGAGAGCGATGTCCATGGTGGTGACCGTCATGTTGATGCCAAGGCGATGCTGCTGAGCAACGCGCCGCAGCAGATCAATGTCACGCAGGATCAGATTCGATTTGGTGACGATGCCGAGTTCCAGGCCCTCATGCCGCGCCAGTTCCTCCAGGATCGACTGCGTCACGCGGAAGCGGCGCTCCGCGGGCTGGTAGGGATCGGTTGCCGTCCCGATGGCGATGTCTTCCCCGGGCTTCACCTTCTTCAGGTCGCGGCGGAGCTGTCCGGCGATGCCTGGGTCCGTGAAACGCGCGCGCTCGGCGTTTTGCGGCTGTTTGACGTAGATCTTGCGCTCGAAGTCCACCCCATCGCGCAGCTCCATGAACTCGTGGGTGTAGCGGGCATAGCAGTACTTACAGGCAAACTCGCAGCCGCGATACGGATTGATGGTCCAGGTGAAGGGCATGCGGCGGGAGGTGCAGCGGTTCAGCAGCGAGCGCGTGGGCAGGGTGAAGTACTCGACCAAGTGCCCTTCGGAAAGGGATTCACCCAGAGCAGCAAGACGGGCAATCCCTATCAGGCCGGAAGGAGCGGGAAAACCGGGCAATGGAAGGGAAGACATAACAGCTACTTCGCTTTTTGTTCGCCATCTTAAGATAGTGCAGGCGAAAAGGGATGTCAAGGCTGGGAGCGGCCTAGCAGAACCGCATGGCTGGCGGCGAGGATCTGCAAGGGAGTTGCCGGCGCACTATTGGGCTGTGCGTGCCCCAGTACGTTGCTCGATAATCCGCATCAGCAGGCTCGCGAAGGAGATTATCTCAGCAGTTTCGTTTGGATCAGTAAGAACCACGTGTCTATGGCTGGACGGATTCTTGAACAGGCTCACGGCTCCGAAAAAGAGCGAACGCATACCTATCCTCTCAGGTTCCGGCAGCGTCATGTCCGTGAGGGGACCGGTGTTGACATTGAATGCTTGATTCATCAGTGCGGTTCCGAAATCGGTGTTTGCAAAGTCACCGCCAGTTCGCACAGCAACTTCAATTTCTTTGAAAGCTTGAAAAACAGCGGTTTCGTAGTCTCCACGGAGAAAGCTCGGCCACACTTTCTCTGCGATCAACGGATGAAGTGAATCCTTCGGCAAAATGCCAGACCTTCGGAAAGCCTCAAAATCTTGCTTACTCAGAAGAGTTTCGGCACGCCGTGAAATGAAGTACCAGCCGTTCGAGTTCCTTTGAACCAGGAGACCCTCGTTCACTAGCCAAGCCCAAGCTTCCCTTAAAGCATGTTCGACGCGGCTATTATTGTCGTAGTGCGCTTGTATTCCGCGTGAGCCGAAGACATTTTCCAGATGTAAGTGACTATCATTACCGCGAAGGTGGTCGAGCAGATAGCTCGCAAGTTCCTCTGGTTCCAGTTCGAGAACCAACTTCGAGGTTGGCAGCGCCTTTGTTATCTCCACTTCGCTACTCCTACACTGCGAAAAGCAAATCTGGGAGCAAAACCTCCTGCTAGCTAAGCTCCGGCCTTCGGCATAGGTACCCCCAGCCACTGGGGGCTGTGCGAGGTTCCGTCAAAGGTATCGGAGGTCTTGTAGAGTTCATACTCCCCAGCATGTGCGGCGCCCCGGGTTTTGGCGAGAAGCGCTGCCACCTGATCCTCGCTCAAGGGCCTGAAGGTAGCCGCGGCGGAGAGCGCCTGGTCGAGGCGCTCCATGGAATCGATGCCGGTGATGACCACATCGGTCGGGAGATTCATGGCGTAGTGCAGACACTCGATGGCGCTGACGGTCTTGCTCCGGAGAATGACGCCGCTGCCCATTGGCTTCATCCCCAGCACTCCGATTCTGTGCTGGCGCAGCACAGGAACGACTTTTTTGGCGAAGCTGTTGTACTGCGCATCCATGACGTTGAGCGGCATCTGCACCGTGTCGAAAGTGAAGTTGTTCTTGAAGGCGGTTTGCAGCATCTTTAAGTGGATATTCGGGTCTTTGTGTCCGGTGAATCCGATGTAGCGAATCTTTCCTGCCTTGCGGGCGTCGAACAGCGCGTGAATGGCGCCATCGGGTCGGAACACCCGCTCCGGTTCCCACTCCCGGATAATCTCGTGAAGCTGCAGCAGGTCAATGTGGTCGGTCTGCAGGCGCTTGAGAGAATGATCAATCTGGGCAGCGGCGGTGGCGCGGTTGCGGCCATCGACCTTTGTCATAAGAAAGGCCTTGTTGCGATAGCCGTCGCGCAGGGCCTTGCCCATGCGGACCTCGCAGTTTCCATTGCGATAGTCCCAGCAGTTATCGAGGAAGTTGATGCCGCCGTCGATGGCGGAGCGGATCAGGCGGATGCTGTCCTGCTCGCTGCCCGCCCCGGAGTGAAAACCTCCCAGGCCGATCAGCGAGACCTTTTCGCGGGTGCGTCCCAGGGTACGGTAGGGCATAGTTCCGCCGTGAGTGGCGGAGGTGGCCTGCGCGAGCAGGGCGGGCGCTCCGGCGGTGGTCAGAATTCCTGCAGCACTCACCTGCATAAATTCCCGGCGTGTCAGTTCGGAGTTGCGCTCTTTGTCGGTCATGAAAGCCTCCTGAAACGGCCCGTGGAAGAGGTTATCGGAAGGCAGAGTGGGTCGCAAGAGAAGGCGTGAAACCCACAGAAGTGGAACTCCTGCGGCATCGCGGCGAAAGGAACTGTTCTGGTTGACAGGCCTTGATAGCAGGTTTAGTTTGCGGGCAAGATGAGTTTCAGCCGCAGATGGTTTCTCCGGCGCGGCGCTCAGGCTGCGGCAGCGCTTCCTTTTAGTTCTTCTGCGGTGGAGTTGCTGCTTGCAAGCGCCCGGGCGGAAGCGCAGTCCGGCGCGGGAGCGCTGGCGGTCCCCCCTGCCGTGCTGAACCGGCTGGCAGTCACGACCTCGACATTCCGTTTCCTGTTCGCGCCCCCGGTCGGGTCCAAGCAGCCGGAGGACTGGCCTCCACCGCTGCGCCACGACCTGACGACGCTCACGGCTCCGCAATATGTCGCCGACCAGACCGGGCTGCGCAACCTGGAGCTATGGACTCCGCTGTTCAGCGAGGACTCTTTGTCTTACGCGGAGAAAGTCCGCCAGGCCGCCGACAGCGCCGGCATGAGCATTGTCAATCTGCAACTGGACACGCAGTACAACCTGTCGCACCCCGATCCGACTGAGCGGGCGGCATCGGTGGATGTGGTGAAGCGCTGGATGGACATTTCCAAAGCGGTGGGTTCGCCTTCGGCGCGCGTGAACACCGGAGGCAGCGTTGCCGGCGAAGCCTTCGATGTGAAGATCACCGGAGAGTCGTTCAGGCAACTCCTCGACTACGGCCGCAAAATCGGGCTCAAGGTCCTCCTGGAGAACCACATTGGATACAGCCGCAGCTTCGATAACCTGATCGCATTACTGAACTATGTGAACGATCCAGACCTGCGCCTAGTGTTCGACTGGGGTAATGCTCTCGATACCACCGAGGCTCGTGTTGCCGCAGCGCAGCGGATGATGCCCTACATCGAACTGGTTTCCGCCAAGGGGAGAGCGTTCGACGAGCAATACCATCACACCAGCTTTGAGATTGAGCCCGTAGTGCGCGCGCTCGAGCAAGGCGGCTTTCAAGGTATTTACTCGGTCGAGCTGTGGTACACGGAAAAGCCCATCCCTGATCCGGCGCACGCGGCGCGCAGCTTCGCGCAAACCATTGCAGAGACCATTCAGGCTTCTGCGGGAGTGGGCAGCAGAGCGTAAAAGCCTGCGAGAAATCATCGCAGCTTGCTCGTCAGAAAAGACGCATATCTCTCAAAGGCGGGCAAATCCAGGGAGACTTGCAGTTTCGTCTTCTATCGAAAGAATGCTCGCCCGCACCATGGATAGTGCCCCTCCGCTCGTGTAGCTTCCGACCACGGTGATCTGGGCCGGCGGTGGAATCCCACCTAGAGTCAGACAATGGACACCGAGTCCGGCATTCTCCAGTCACTACCTTCCTGCGAGCAACATCTGCCTGAGCGTCGCCACAGCCGGGCTGCGGTTTCGGCGGACGTTCCCTTGTATCTGACGGCGCGGGTATTCATTCCCGCGGAGCTGCTGGACGTGAGTCCCTCCGGCTTTCGGGTGCGGCACCACAGCGCGGGCGTGGCTCCAGGCACCGTGATCTACGCCTGGGGATTCGTGAGCGCGCGCGTGGTGTGGACGCGTGCTTCCAAGGGTTTTGCGGAAAGCGGCTGCGAGCTGCTGGATTAACCAACTCGATTCCTGTCCCTTCCCGCCAGTTGCGGCAAATGCCAGCCACGCCGCGTTGCAAGCGCGGCCATGGATGGCAGGGGCAATTTCGAACCAAGAGTCTGAATCAGCAGCGCGCGGCTGCAGGGTAACGACGGCCGCAGGCAGACGGAGAACGAGCGCGAACATGCATTGCAGGCCGCAGAAAATCGAATCGCAGCGCGATGGAGTGCAGCCGAACGCTCTGCGTCGATACGGGATCGCCAGAGATTCTAAAGCGGGAAGTCGCACCGGATCGGTCAACCCTACTGCATGTTGTGGAGAGCGGGGAATCGCCCACCAGAGCCGGTGCATGGTTACCACCGGACATGGCCTAAATCCGCGTGCAAAAAACGGAAGACTACCGGTAAAAACCAAAGTTGATCTTGACGCTTCCCGCATTTGGCCTGATAACTCCACCAGCGCCCAAGTCACTCCCCCCGAGACAGCGGAGAATTTCTTCTCTGCGGCGCCGGCGCCAACTGTGGCAGAGAATCACGTGGCGCTGTTCAGGCCGATGCCAATCAGTACACGAGCGGCCGCGCGGAAGCGAGGCCGCATGAGGATTCCGAGATGGATGAGACGGTGGCTCAGGCGAAGTCAAATTCTGGAAAGGCGAACGGTTCTATGGCCGAGTCACGGGAAGTGATGAATATTCGCCAGGCCTCGCAGTACCTGGGCGTCAGTCCTGACACGCTTTACAAGTACGTGTACGAAGAGAAAATTCCGGCGTTCAAGCTGGGCAACCGCTGGAAGTTCAAAAAGTCGAAGCTCGACGAGTGGATGGAAGAGAAGAGCACGATGCGGGAAAACGGGGAAAAGAAAAGAGCCAAAGCCGTGCGTGCGGCAGGACAGTAGAGGCAAAAACTATGTTTGGATTCGGCGGAACGAAAAGCGTGGTAGGGCTGGACATCGGCTCCAGCTGCATCAAGGCCGTGGAACTGAAGCGGCAGCGTGGAGGCATCGAGGTGGCGCACCTCGGCTTCGAGCCGCTGTCAACGGACGTGGTGGTGGATTCCATGATCATGGATTCGCCCAGCGTTTCTGGGGCGATCTCCAAGATCTTCAGCGAAAGCGGCATCAAGGGAAAATCGGTAGCCACCTCAGTGAGCGGGCACTCGGTGATTGTGAAGCGGATTTCCGTGCCCACCATGTCGGAGGAGCAGCTTGCCGAGAGCATCAAGGGGGAAGCCGCGCAGCATATTCCCTTCGACATCGATGTGGTCAACATCGACTACCAGGTGCTGACCGAGGACTTGAGCGGGCCGCAGATGGACGTGCTGCTGGTCGCGGTCAAAAAGGACAAGATCCTCAACTACACCAACGTGCTCTCGATGGCGGGGAAAAGTCCTGCGATGGTCGACATCGACGCCTTCGCCCTGCAGAACTGCTACGAGTACAACTACGAGCCCGCGCCCAGTTCGACGGTGGCTCTGCTGAACATTGGCGCGAGCGTCATGAATATCAACATCGTGAAGGGCGTGGTTCCGCTGTTCACCCGCGACGTGAGCGTGGGCGGGCATCAGTACACCGATTCCCTGCAGAAGGAACTGGACCTCAGCTTCGAGGACGCCGAAGCGCTCAAGCTGGGCCAGAGAATCGGCACGGTCAGCGAGGATGCCAAGCTGCCCATTTTGCAGCAGGTGACGGAAATCATCGTTCTGGAAATCCAGAAGACCTTTGACTTCTTCCGTGCCACCGCTGCCGGAGAGCACATCGAGACCATCTATCTGGCGGGCGGTTCGGCCAAGGTGCAGGGCCTGAATGAGGCGCTGCGGCAGGAATTCTCGCTGCCGGTGGAGATGCTGAATCCGTTCGCGCGGATCGGCTTCCCCACGGGTTCGGCGGCGGCGGAGTTGATCGAACAGAACGCCGGGCAACTGGCGGTGGCCGTGGGCTTGGCCTTAAGGAGTTTTGAAGACCTATGATCCGCATCAATCTTTTGGGCGTATCCAAACCGAGAAGGCGGGCGGGGGTTGCCATGCCCGCGGCCATCCAGGCGCCGAATGTGGCCATGATCGCTGGCTTGCTGGTCGTGCTGACGCTGGGCGGCAACTATGCCTGGTACTGGATGTTGAATCACCAGGCAAGCCAGATCAAGGTCCAGATGCAGCGGGAAGAGGACAAGAACCGCCGCCTGGCGAGCATCCGCTCCAAGTACACGGAGCTGGAAAAGCAGAAGAACGAGTACGAGCACCGGGTCAATGTGATCAACGAACTGGCGAAGCAGAAGCAGGGGCCGGCCGAGTTGCTGGCCACCATCGCCGACACCGTGGACCGCACGGACGCGGTATGGCTCAACTCCATGAAGGATGACGGCAAGGCGGTCGACCTGCAAGGCATGGCCCTGAGCGTGGATGCCGTGGCAACGCTGATGCAGAACCTGCGCAACACCGGACACTTCCGTTCGGTCGAGATCAAAGAAACATTTCAGGACGACAAGGTGAAAGAAGTGCAGGCATTTGCCTTCACCCTGACCTGCGAGCGCCAGCAGGACCAGGAAAGCCAGCAGGCGCAGCCGGCGCAGCAAACGAAGAAGAGCTGATAAGGGACGACGATTATGGCGAAGTTTAACGATTTGCCGTTGAAGCAACAGCTGGGACTTTTGGCGGTGGTGGCGCTGTTGATCACCGGGGGCCTCTACTATGGCCTGTTCCGGCCCATGGTGGAAGCCAACCGGGTCAGCCAGGCGACGCTGGAGCAGAAGCGGGCGGAAAACGCCCAGCTGGAACCGTTCGTCAGCAAGGCGCAGGAGATGGCGTCAACGATTGCGGTGCTGCGCGGCCAACTGCAGACCCTGGACCAGATTGTGCCCTCGGAGAAAGAGGCGCCTCAATTTATGAAACTGCTACAGGCGGCCGCCGCCAGTTCCGGCATCGAAGTGCGGCGCTACACCGCGCATCCGCCGTCCACGCGGGAATTTTTCACTGAAGTTCCGTTCGATCTGGAACTGGATGGCGCCTATTACTCCATGCTTTCGTTTTTCCAACGGGTCGGGAGGATGGAACGGATCGTCAACATCTCCGGCCTGAAGATGGCATCGCTGGGCAATGCCCGCGACGCCAGTGTGAAAAATACTTACCAGTACGGACCGAATGAAACTGTGGTGGCGAGTTGCCTGGCAACAACGTACTTCAGCTCCGATCAGCCGGACAAGCCGGCTGCCGGCGCCGCCGCCCCCAAACCGCAGGCGAAAAAGAAGTAGAGGAACTATGAAGATCAGGAACGCAGTTTGGATCATGTTCGCAGCGGGTTCGATGGCGGTTGCGCAAACCCCGGCCACGCAGGTGGTCCGCAGGGCAGCGGCGGAAGTCGCGGTGGTCCCCGCGGTCACGGCGCCGCCGGTCGCCAAAGACACTCCAGCCGAGCGGCGGGACCCGTTTCTCAGCCCGATCGTGAAGGCCAAGAAAACGGGAGGCTCTCCCTGTAACGGAGGCGGCAAGAAGTGTCTGGCGCCGGACCAGATCGTGCTGCGAGGCATTGTGGACACGGCCGAGGGCAGGATTGCGGTGGTGGAGAGCACGGGCCGCAATCTCAGTTATTTCTTGCGCGAAAACGACCCGGTTTTCAATGGCTACGTGGTGCGGATCACGGAGAACTCAGTGGTGTTTCGCGAAAAGACGCAGGACAACCTGGGCCGGGCCAGCACGCGCGAGGTGACCCGCAAGATTGCTCCCGCCTAGCAGGGTGGGGAAGCGAGGCGAGAGCGGACGACACCTGAGGTGCGGCCGCTGGAGAAAGCAGCAATAAAGCTTTGGGCCTGGCTCGTTATGAGAACCGCCACAAGGCCCTAAGTCCGCGTCGAGACGGGCAGGGATCAGGCGGAGGGACCAATTTTAGCGGCTTGGAGCCGCACACACCGGCAACGCGTCGGATCCCCAAACGGATCGGACGTTCAAGGTGAGGGAGAAGCTAGATGAGGCTGAAGCAACTGTTGAGTGTTTGGGCGCTGGGAATTTGTCTGCCCGCCGTATCCATGGCGGCGGTGGGTTCGCAGCTCACAAAGGTCAGCGTGGGAGAGCAGGGTAATGCGACCACGGTAACCCTGCGGGCCAGCGGCGCGTTCACACATACGGAATACCGTCCCACCGAGAATCTGATGCTGGTGGACCTGCCCGGCGTAGCCGCCGGCGTGCTGAAAGACACCGGACAACTGATCAACCGTCCTGGAGTGGCCTCGTATCGGGTCGTGAGCTACCTGGGCTCCAACGGTTCGGAAGTCACGCGAGTGGAATTCATCCTGTCGCCGAATGCGAACGTCAAAATTGCCGAGGGCTCAGACCAGTTGCGGCTGACGGTGGAAGGCGATGCCAACGGCGTGGCCCAGACTGCGCCCGCGACTTCGGCTGCCCCGGCTACGCTGGCAGCGCCGGCAACCACAGCGGCGGCGGAATCCCCCGCTGCGGCTCCGGCGGAACAGGACGCCCAGCCGGTGATGGCGGCGGCCAAGCAAGAGACTCCCGCGGAGAATGCGGTGGCGGCGGCGCAACCGGAAACCTCTCAGCCGGAGAGCGCGGCCATCGAGCCGCAAGCGGACGCCATGACGCCCGCGGCGCCCCCTTCCCAAGTGGTGGCGAGCGCAGGTTCAGCCCTTTCGGACAAGCCGGCCGTGGTACGTAATGTTTCGGTGTCTCACGACGACCGCAACATGGCCGTGGAGATTCAAACCAGCGGGCCGGTTCAACCGGTTGCCATGAAGCTGGACTCGCCGGATCGCATTGTGGTGGACATTCCCAATGCCCGGCTGGTTGGCCGCCAGCATTCCATTACGGTGAACGAGGGCGGTCTGAAATCGGTCCGGGTCGGGCGCTTCCAGTCGGATCCTCCGGTGACTCGCGTGGTGCTGGACCTGGCCTCGGCACAGAATTTCGAACTGGTGCCGCAGGGAAATAACAAAGTGCTGGTGAAGTTGAACAGTGCGGTGGCGTCGGCCGAAAAGGTGGCCGTCCCCGCGCAGCAGCCGGTGTCCTCTCCGGCAGCGCACATGGTCCGCGCCAGCGCGACCGTGAGGAAAACGGCGGTGAGCAAGCCGGTTATGGCGGCGGAAAAAGAACCCGTGTCGGTCACGAAAACTCAGGCAGCGCCGGAACCGGCAGTGGCTGAGCAGCCGATGATCGTGGCGGCTGCGGCTTCGGCTGCTCCGGCGATGCCGACGCAAGCAACACCGCAGCCCGCGCCACCGAAGCAGATGGCGCAATCGGCGGCCAAGGTAATGGAGACGAGCCGCCAGCCCGCGGCGCCTTTCGAAATGCCCACCATGAGCGCTTCTTCGGCGCCTACGATCGAAGTCGCCCAGGCACAAACCCCTCCGCCGTCTCAGGCTCCTATGCCTGCGCAGAATGCCGCCCAGCAGCAACAGCGGCAACAGGCGCAAGCACAGAATCCGGCAGCTCCGAAGTACACGGGAGAGCCGATCTCCGTGAATTTGAAGGACGTGGACCTGCAGGACTTCTTCCGGCTGATTCACGAGATCAGCGGTTTGAACATTGTGCTCGATCCCAACGTGAAAGGCACGCTGACCCTGGTGCTGGATGACGTGCCGTGGGACCAGGCGCTGGACATCGTGCTGCAGAATAACGGGCTGGATCGCCGCCTCGAAGGCAATGTACTGCGCATCGCCACCCGCGAAACTTTCACCAAAGAAGCGGAAGCCAGGCGGGCGCAGGCGGAAGCGCAGGCGCTGGCGGTGGATCCGGAAGAGTATACGCACTACCTGAGCTATGCCCACGCCGCCGATGTGGTGCCGCTGGTAAAGCGGTTCCTGACCCAGCGTGGCGAGGTGCTGGCGGATCCCAGAACCAACGCGCTGCTCATCAAGGATATCCCCAGCGTGATTCCGCAAGTGCAACACTTGTTGAATCAGCTGGATCGCAAGACTCAGGAAGTGGAAATTGAAGCTCGCGTGGTTGCCGCAACCCGCAACTTTGCGCGCGACATTGGAACGCAACTGGGCTTCGGATGGGGCAACAGCACCACGGCGATTGGAGGCGGACCCGACGCGGGGTCAAGTCCGATCAATGAAACCTACATTGCGCCGCCGCCGTACATCACGGTCCCAGGGTTTAATTCGTCAACCCAGCCTCCTAAGCCGCAGGCGCTGTCGATTCCCCTGTTCTCCAATCTGGCGGTGCAGGCGCCAACCAGCGCCCTTTCCCTGGTGACCAGCGCCGCGGGATATCGCGTGGATGCGCTGCTCTCGTTGGCGGAGAGCCGCGGACTGCTGAAGATTCTTTCCCGTCCGCGCGTGGTCACCCAAAACAACATCGGAGCCACGGTCAAGCAGGGCGTTCGCGTGCCGGTGGTAACCGCTGCCCAGTTAGGCGGACCTCCGACGGTAACTTATGTGGAAGCGGCGCTGCGCCTGCAGGTGACTCCGCAGGTCACGGCGGAAAACACCATCTTCCTGAATGTGGACGTGGAAAATACTACGCCCGACTTCAGCCGCCAGGTGCAGGGAAACCCCACGCTGATTACCCAGCAGGCGACCACCTCGGTCCTGGTGAACGACGGGGGCACGGTGGTAATCGGCGGCGTGATTCAGACGCAGAATTCGGTGAATACGGCTCAGGTGCCGTTGCTGGGAGATATTCCATACCTGGGAAATCTGTTCAAGCGGCGCTCGGTGGCAACCACTACCCAGGAGCTGATCTTCTTTATTACTCCCAAAATCGTACAGACCTAGCTCGAAGCAGTACTCAATTACCGCCCGTTCGGATGGGGCCGCGCAACCACGCGGCCCCTTTTGCTTGTGCAGAACTCGTAGCCTTTTCCACGTAAATGCCACCGGGTGTGAGTTGCTGTTGCCCCCATATTGCTCTCCTGCAGTCTGGAATGGGTCGCCCGCAATGAAACCACGTTCCGCCAGTCGTGTAAATGCGGTGGGGACCTGCTTGGCGAGTGGCTATGGACGGGCTGTATAGACTAGCGTCTATGAACTATACGCGACGACAACAGGGGATCGAGCAGCAGCTAAGGGAGAGGCGCCTGCAATCCTTCCTGGTCACCCATCCTCCCAACCTTCGTTACCTCACCGGCTTTACCGGAAGCGCGGGCGCACTGCTGCTATTTGCCGAGGGAAGACGCAAGCCGGTGTTTTTTACCGACGGTCGTTATCGCGAGCAGGCGGGCGAGGAAGTGGCGCGAGCGCGGGTGGTGGTGGGCAAGCACGGCGCGGCAGACGAAGCCGCCGCCTATGCCGGACGCCGGCACCTGAAGCTGCTGGGGGTGGAGGCCGAGCATACTTCCATGGCTGCCCAGGCTCGCCTGCGGCAGATTGCCAGTGGAATCCGCGTCCGGGGCCTGAGTGGGCTGGTGGAGAGCGCCCGCATGATTAAGGATGAACAGGAGCTGGCGCTGCTGCAGGCGGCGGTGGACCTGGGCGCGAGTCTGCTGGATGTGGCCCTGAAGACGATCCGTCCAGGCGTCCGCGAAATGGAAGTGGCGGCCGAGCTCGAATATGCCGCACGCAAGTCTGGGGCGAGCGGCATGTCCTTTGAAACGATTGTCGCTTCGGGGGTCCGCTCCGCCTTGCCCCACGGCCTGGCGTCGGCTGCGCGGATTCCGGCTAAAGGATTCGTGGTATTGGACTTCGGTGTTATACTCAGCGGTTATTGCTCGGACATGACGCGCACTGTGCACGTGGGGCGATGTTCCCGTGCCGGGCGTGCGCTGTACGAGGCCGTCCGGCAGGCCCAGGAAGCAGCGGTGGCGCGGGTTGGGCCGGGGGTACTGTGCGGGGAAGTGGATTACGCCGCCAGAAGGCTGCTTAAGTCCAGACGGCTGGATGGCTACTTCAGCCACTCAACCGGGCACGGCGTTGGCTTGGAAATCCATGAGCCACCACGACTTGGGAAGGGCCAGACGGAGCCGTTGCGGGCCGGAATGGTCGTAACAGCCGAGCCCGGGGTGTATATTCCCGGGGAAGGCGGAGTGCGAATCGAGGACATGGTGGCGGTTACGGTGACAGGACATCGCGTCCTGACACCCGTCTCCAGGCAACTGATTGAGCTATAGCCGGCACGGCGCCGCCGAAAGTCACAGGCGCGGGGTGAGTGGCTTCTCCCTACAAGAACCCCCCAGATACGGGCATGAATCAAAAAGAGCTGAAGGAACTGATCGAGTACCTCATTGAGAAGGACATCGCCGAGTTTGAGCTGGAGCGCGGCGACGTAAAGGTCCGCATCAAGCGTGGCAGCGCCGAGCACCCCGCCACGGTGGAGACGCGCTATGTGCCGGTTCCGTCGGTGGACGCGGGAACGCACGCGGCGGCGAGCCCGCCTGCTCCGGCGGAGGCAGCTCCGGCAACGGCAGAGCCTTCCCGCCAGGCGGCGGAGCAGGTCGGGATGCACACGGTTCGCTCGCCGATTGTGGGGACATTCTACGAATCGGGTTCGCCGGGCGCGCCTGCCTTTGTCAAACCGGGCGACATGGTGGAAGCCGGGCAGGTGCTATGCATCATCGAAGCCATGAAGCTGATGAACGAAATTGAGTCGGATGTTGCCGGCGAGATCCTGGCCTGCCATGTGAAAAATGCGCAGCCCATTGAATATGGACAGCCGCTGTTCGATATTCGAGTGAAGCAGTAGCTTCTGAGTCTACGTCAGTACGCCGGGAGTGCCAGACAAGCTGAGGAACTGGCGCGCTGACAATCCGGTACTTGTTCGGTCGAGACCCTGTGTTTAGAAAAATTCTTATCGCCAACCGCGGAGAAATTGCCCTCCGCGTGATCTGTGCCTGCAAGGAACTGGGCATCCGCACGGTCGCCATCTACAGCGAGGCGGACCGTAATTCGCTGCATGTGCGCTTTGCCGACGAGGCCGTATGCATCGGTCCGCCCCGGCTGAGCGAAAGTTACCTGAACATTCCCGCCGTGATCAGCGCGGCGGAAATCGCCAACGTGGACGCCGTCCACCCCGGCTACGGGCTGCTCAGCGAAAACGCCAATTTTGCGGAGGTGACCGAGACCTGCGGCGTGAAGTTCATCGGCCCGCCTCCGGAAATAACCCGCATGATGGGAGAAAAGGAAAAAGCCCGTGCGGAAATGAAGCGGGCGGGAGTGCCCATCCTTCCCGGCTCGGATGGCGTGGTGCAGTCGGAGGACGAAGCCCGCGAGTGGGCGCGAGCGATCGGATACCCGGTCATTATTAAAGCCACGGCGGGCGGCGGCGGGCGCGGCATGCGGGTGATCCACGAGGACTCCGAAGTCGCGAATCAGTTTCGTGCCGCCCAGTCGGAGGCGGCGGCGGCCTTCGGCAATGGCGACGTTTACATGGAGAAATTCATCGAAAGACCGCGGCATATCGAATTCCAGGTGCTGGCCGATTCGCATGGAAACGTGATCAGCCTGGGCGAGCGCGAGTGCTCTATCCAGCGGCGGCATCAGAAACTGCTGGAGGAATCTCCTTCCGTAGTGGTGACGCCGGAGCTGCGGGCGGAGATGGGCGAATTGCTGTCGCGTACGTTGTCGAGGATCGGATACGTGAATGCCGGCACCGTCGAGTTTCTGATGGATGAGGACGGCAAGCTCTACTTCATCGAGATGAACACGCGCATCCAGGTGGAGCACGCCGTCACTGAGATGGTGACGGATGTGGACCTGGTGAAGGCGCAGATTCTGCTGGCGCTGGACGAGAAGCTGGAAGACGTGCTGCACGGGCCGGTCGTGCACCGCGGCCATGTTATCGAATGCCGCATCAACGCGGAGCATCCGGAAAAGTTCACGCCTTCGGCGGGCCGGATTACCGTGTTCAATCCTCCCGGGGGTACCGGGGTGCGCATCGACACAGCCGCCTACACCGATTCCGTGATTCCGCCCTACTATGATTCCCTGATTGCCAAGCTCATTGTGCGTGGCAAGGACCGGGCGGAAGCCATTTCGCGCATGTCGCGCGCGCTGGAAATGTTTATTGTCGAGGGCATCGACACCAGCATTCCGCTGCACCGCAAGATTCTTGCCGACCCGGACTTCCGCGCCGGACGCACGGACACCAAGTTCATGGACCGTTTTATGCAAACCCGGAAAAAACGCGAAGAAGTGACGGTATAAATTCAAAGCTAAAATTTGAAATTGCCAATTCCGCATGTCCACTCTTCTTCTCCCTGCTCTCTACGCGATTGTTGACGCTTCTTGCTTTCCCAATGATGCCTCGCTGTTTGCCTTTGCGCGGGAATTGGCTGCTTCCCGCGTGACTCTGGTCCAGTACCGCAACAAGCAGGGAAGCGCCAGAGAGATGCTGGCGCACGCGCGCGAGCTGAAACACATTTTTTCAACTTCGGCTCAGAGTTCATCGGGTCAAGGTTCCAGCGCCACGAAGGACGTTCGGCTCATCATGAACGATCGCGCCGACCTCTGCCTGGCGGCGGGCTTGGATGGGGTGCACGTCGGGCAAGACGATCTTTCGCCCGGGGGAGCGCGCTCTGTAATCGGTCCTGAGTGCTGGCTGGGTGTTTCGACGCATAATCCCGAACAGGTGCGGGCAGCCGAACAGACGGATGCAACCTATATTGCCGTGGGTCCGGTGTTTGCCACCGCAAGCAAGGCCCATCCGGACCCGGTGATTGGGCTGGACGGAGTACGCGCGGCACGGGCGCTCACCGGCAAGCCCCTGGTGGCCATCGGCGGCATCACGCGCGCGAACTTCCGCCAGGTGCTGGCGGCCGGCGCCGATTCAGTGGCCGTGATCGGGGATCTGCTGCAGGATCCGAGACAAGCGGCCAAGGAATTTCAAATTTGAAATTTGAGATTTCAAATTGACAGCAATGCCGCGGCTTGCAACCGCGAGGTATTCCGTGCACCAAGCCGCAATTTCTCCCTCCCTTCCGTAATCTCCCGGATTCTGGCGGCGTAAATTACAAATTACAAAGTCCAAATTGCAAATTAACTGGTGTACAGTGGCGCAGCCCGCAGCCAGCGGAATGCCAGTTATCGGAATGGAAGACAATTTGTGAGCACCTCCCCAGACATTACGAGCCCCAATACCACTCCCAACCCCGTTCCAGCCGGCACCCGCACTGACGAACCGGGTCTGGTCAAGGGGCTCGGTCTTACCAGCGCCACCACCCTGGTGATCGGGTCCATGATCGGGTCCGGAATCTTCATTGTGTCCGCCGATATTGCCCGTCTCGTGGACTCTCCCGCGCTGCTGATTCTGGCCTGGGTGATTACGGGAGTGATGACGGTGAGCGCGGCGCTGGCTTACGGCGAACTGGCAGCGATGATGCCGCGAGCCGGGGGGCAGTACGTATATCTGCGCGAGTCGCTGGGACCGCTGTGGGGATTTCTCTATGGCTGGACTCTGTTCCTGGTAATCCAGACGGGAACCATTGCCGCCGTGGGCGTGGCCTTCGGCAAGTTCTTGGGAGTGCTGGTTCCGGGAGTTGCTCCGGACCACTGGATCCTGCATATCGGGCACGTTCCAGCTCTGTCGGTGGGGCCCATGGTGCTGGGCAACATGGACGTGGGACTGAATACCCAGAACCTGGTCGCCATCATCATCATTGTGCTGCTTTCGGTGGTGAATGTGTTCGGCATCCGGACCGGCGCCCTGGTGCAGAACATCTTCACCGTAGCCAAGACCTCGGCTTTGCTCGGATTGGTGCTCCTGGGGGTGTTCATCGGGCGCAATGCACAGGCGGTGGCGGCGAATTTCGCAGGGTTCTGGCGCAACGCCGGGTGGGGCACACAGCACGCTGTACAGGTGGGCATGGGAGGTCCGATCGCCATGGTCGGAGCGATCACCATTCTGGCGGTAGCGCAGGTGGGGTCGCTGTTTTCCGCCGATGCCTGGAACAATGTGACCTTCACCGCCGGGGAGGTGAAGAATCCGCAGCGCAACCTGCCGCTCTCGCTGGCGCTGGGAACGGGCACAGTCATTCTCCTTTATATTGCGGCTAATTTTGTTTACCTGAGCGTGTTGCCGCTGTGGGGCGATCCTCATGGCGCCACAGTGATGGCGCGCGGCATTCAATATGCGTCCCAGGACCGCGTGGCGACCGCGGTGCTTCAGGGCATGCTGGGGACCAGCGGCGCGACCCTGATGGCCCTGGCCATCATGATTTCCACCTTCGGCTGCAACAACGGGCTGATTCTGGCGGGCGCGCGCGTCTACTACGCGATGGCCAAGGACGGGCTCTTCTTCGCGAGTGCCGCCAGGTTGCATCGCAAGTACCACACCCCGGTAGCTGCCCTGATGGTGCAGATGGTCTGGACCTGCTTCCTGGCCCTTTCCGGCAGCTACGGGCAACTGCTGGACTACATCGTTTTTGCGGTTCTGGTGTTCTATATCCTGACGATTGCCGGGCTGTTCGTGCTGCGGCGGACGCGGCCGGACGCCCCGCGGCCCTACCGGGCGTTTGGATATCCGGTGCTGCCGGCGATGTACATTGCCATGGCTCTGTTCATCGAGGTGGTGTTGCTGCGCTACAAGCCGCAGTACACATGGCCGGGCCTAATCATCGTGCTGCTGGGGATTCCCGTGTACTTTTTGTGGTCGCGGCGGGAGCGGGCGAGCGCGGCCCAGGCGTAAGTTCCCAACCATGAAACCGGGCCGGGGTGAAAATCCAGTAAACTGTAGATCGTTGATTCCCACATTGAAGGTACAGACAGCGGCGGAGGTCTCGCACTCGTGAATCAGTTTACCCTCAAGAAGCCCCTGGCCATGCTGATGGAGGAGCTGCGGACGGACCATCGGCTGCGGCGCGTGCTGGGGCCTGTTCAGCTTTCCGCTCTGGGCGTGGGGGCCATTATTGGAACCGGTATTTTTGTGCTGGTGGGCGTTGCGGCTCATGACCGTACCGGACCATCGCTGGTGCTGTCGTTCGTAGCTGCTGGGATCACCTGTGTCTTCGCGGCCCTCTGTTATGCCGAATTCGCGTCCATGGTGCCGGTGGCGGGCTCGGCCTACACCTATGCTTATGCCACGCTGGGCGAACTGCTCGCCTGGATCATCGGGTGGGATCTGGTGCTGGAGTATGCCGTTGCTTCTTCAACTGTGGCCCACGGCTGGTCGCATTATTTTCAGGATTTCCTCTCCTACTTCGGCTATCACCTTCCGCATGTGTTCACCAATGCCCCCTTTGACTACAATCCCGTCACAGGACACCTGGTGGGCACGGGAACATGGTTTGATCTGCCCGCCATCTTTATCGTCGTGGTCGTAACCATCATTCTGGTGAAGGGAATCCAGGAGAGCGCCAGCGCCAACGCCGCAATTGTGATCCTGAAGCTCTCGATTGTGATGTTCGTGATTGTGGTGGGCGGTATGTACATCAATCGGGCGAATTGGGTTCCCTTTGCGCCCTTCGGATTCACCGGAATCAGTTTCTTCGGCAAGACCCTTTTTGGACAAACCGGACCGGCAGGCGAGCCGGTTGGCACGCTGGCCGGAGCAGCCATCGTGTTCTTCGCCTATATCGGCTTTGACTCGATCTCTACGCACGCCGAGGAAGCGCGCCGGCCTGAGCGGGATGTGCCCATCGGAATCATCGTTTCGCTGATCCTGTGCACCCTCCTTTACATCCTGGTCGCTGGCGTTTTGACCGGAATGGTGCCTTACAACCACATCAACATTGACGCTCCGGTTTCCGACGCATTTTTGCAGGTAGGGCTGCCTTGGGCGCAGTTACTGGTTTCAATTGGCGCCGTTGCCGGGATCACGTCGGTTTTGCTGGTCATGATGCTGAGCCAGCCGCGCATCTTCCTGGCCATGGCTCGCGATGGCCTGCTGCCCACGGAGTTTTTTGGCGCCGTTCATCCGCGCTTTCGGACTCCCTGGAAGGCGACGATCCTCACTGGCGTGTTCGTGGCCACCATGGGGGCATTCCTCCCGCTGCGAATTCTGGCCGAACTCGTGAATATCGGTACTCTGCTGGCATTCGCCATCGTATGCGCGGCGGTATTGGTGATGCGCCGCAAGCACCCGGAGGCCCACCGTCCCTTCCGCGCGCCGCTCTTTCCTTTTGTGCCGATAGCCGGAATTCTCTGCTGTCTGCTGCTAATGTTCTCTCTGCCTCCGGAGAACTGGGTGCGGCTGGTCGTTTGGCTGGCGATTGGCCTCTGCATCTATTTCGGATATAGCCGTCATCACAGCGTGGTCGCCAGACTGGCGCGGCAAGAGCAGGTCGAAAAAGCGGCGGCGCGGGCGACGGAAACGGCGAGATAAAAGAACTTTTGATTTGTGATTTCTGGGTTCTGAATTCTGGCTGGAACGGACGGAAAGCGCTGGTTGGAAAGTTCTAAATCAGAAATCGAAATTCAGAATTCCTCTGCGTCTCCGCGTCTCTACGGTAGGCAGGTTTCCCCTCCTTGAAAGGCTTGCGCAATCTTCGGCTGCTGGCATCGCTTCTCCTGGCCTTGATGGCTTTCGGAACGGCGGGATACCACTTCATTGAGGGCTGGTCGTGGTTCGATTCCGTGTACATGGTGGTGATGACGGTCACCACCGTCGGGTACGCAGAAGTGCATCCTCTTTCTCCCAGCGGGCGCATCTTCAACCTGTTCATCATGATCTTCGGGGTCGGGCTGCTGCTGCTGATGGCGGGGGCGCTGGCCGCGGCTTTGCTAGAATTCGAGCTGCACAGCTTCTTTGGCAGGCGGCGTATGCAGCGTGAAATTGGACGGCTTCGAGATCACTACATTATCTGCGGCGCGGGACGCGTAGGGCGCAGCGCAGCCAGAGAACTGGCGCGCGAACCGGTGCCCTTCGTGGTGGTGGAGTCCAACCCCGCCAAAGCAGAACGCCTGCCCGGCGACTGGCTCGTCTACCTGGGCGACGCCACCCTGGAGAGCACGCTGCAGGCCCTGCAGATCGAGAAAGCCCTCGGGCTGGTGGCTGCCACCACCACCGACGCCACGAATCTTTACATCATCCTGACCGCCCGGGGCCTGAATCCGGACTTGAAGATCGTGGCTCGCGGCAGCGAGGAAGGCGCGGAAAAGCACATGTTGAACGCCGGCGCCAGTTCGGTGATTCAGCCCTATACCTTTGCCGGCCATCGCATTGCGCAATCGTTTCTGCGGCCGCACGTGCTGGACTTTCTGGACGTGGCGACGGCGGGAACCGGAATGCGCGGTCTGGAAATCGAAGAGATTCTCATCGATGAGAGTTCGCGGCTGGCGGGTAAAAGCATTGCCACGTCCAACATCCGGCAGGAGCATGGGGTGATTGTCCTGGCCATCAAGAGCGGCACGGAAATGCATGTGAATCCGCAGCCCGACGACATGATCCGGGCCGGCGATTACCTGATTGCCATGGGAGAGCCGGAGAGCTTGCGCCGGCTGGAATCGCTGGCTACTCTGCGCGCCTAGCCGCGGGCCCGGAACTGCCTCCTGTTGTCATTCTGAATTCGCCGGCCAAAGAGTCGATGTTCGCGCTCAGGGAAGCGCTGGTCCGTGGTGAAATATCGGCGATGAAGATTCTTACTGCAGCCGAGATGCGCGAATGCGATCGCGTCACCAGCGAGCGCTTTGCGGTGCCGTCCCTTACGCTCATGGAGAACGCCGGGACTGCCATCTCCGACTTCATTCTGGAGGCTTACCCCCAGGCGCAACGAGTCACGGTGGTGTGCGGCAAGGGAAACAACGGTGGCGACGGCTTCGTGGCCGCCCGCAAGCTTCACCTGGCGAGCCGCGTGGTGGAAGTGTTGCTGCTTGCGGATCCAGCCGAGGTCAAAGACGCCAAGGGCGATGCTGCGGTCATGCTGGAGCGGCTGCCGGTACCAATAACGCAGGTAAAGTCAGAACAGCAGATGCAGAAGGAGTGTGGCACCAGCCTGGAGAAAGCGGAGCTGATTGTAGACGCTATTCTGGGCACCGGATTCCGGCCTCCCGTGAAGGGGCTGTATGCGCAGGCGATTGCCGGCATCAATGCGGCCTCTGCTCCGGTGGTCGCGGTGGACATTCCCTCGGGCGCCGACGCCGACGCGCTCCTGCCGGACAAGAAGGAAATCCGCTGCCGGGCAGACGCGGTGGTGACGTTCACGGCGCCGCGTCCCGCGCACGTCTTCGGCAATCTGACCTCGGGCCCCACCCTCATTGCCCCCATCGGCTCGCCGCAAGAAGCCATTCGCTCGCAAACAAAGCTGGAAGCCATCACCGCTGCTGACATTGCGGGACTGCTGGCGCCACGCGCGGTGAATGCCAATAAAGGCACCTTCGGTCACGTGCTGGTGATGGGCGGCTCTCTGGGGAAGTCGGGCGCGGCGGCCATGGCGGGAATGGCGGCGCTGCGCGCCGGCGCAGGCCTGTGCACGGTGGCGACTCCGCGTTCGGTTCTGGCCACAGTGGCAGGGTATGCCCCGGAGTTGATGACCGAGCCGCTGGCGGAGACCGAGGCGGGAAGCATCGCTCTGGAAGCGGGCGACTACGGCCGCCTGGACGCGATTGCCAATGGCAAGACGGTGATCGCGATCGGGCCCGGAATTTCGCGCAATCCGGATACGGTGCAGTTCCTGCGCAGCGTGATTGACCGGTATGCAATCCCCACGGTGCTCGACGCCGACGGCCTGAACGCATTCCAGGGGCATGCCGGCCGCTTGAGCGGTAAGTCGCGCCCCCTGGTGCTCACGCCGCATCCCGGCGAGATGGCGCGGCTGGCCGGGATGAGCACGAAAGAGGTGCTGGCGCGTCCGCTCGAATTAGCGCGCAAGTTTGCGCGCGAGCACCAGGTCATCCTGGTGTTGAAGCTGCATCGGACCCTGGTTGCCCATCCCAACGGAAACGTGTGGGCCAATACGACGGGGAATCCCGGCATGGCCACGGGTGGAACCGGCGACATCCTGACCGGAATGATCGCCGGGACGATTGCGCAGCATCCCAAAGATCTGGGCCTGGCCGTCGCCACCGCGGTTTACCTGCACGGACTGGCGGGAGACCTGGCCCGCGATGCCGTGGGCGAGCAGGCAATGGTCGCAACCGATCTCCTCCGCTTTTTGCCGCAGGCCTTTCGCACTGCGAGGGAACGGGCGGGGCAGAGCAAAATCATGGTGAATCCCTAGCCTGCCTGGGTGAATTTCTGTAAAAATCAGTTCTTCGGGGCTGGTGCCCCAACCTTCCGAAAAACTAAAGAGAGTAAGACTGCATGGAACGTCGCCGGTTTAGCTCGACCCAGCGGGAGGTTTCCGCCATCGGCCAGGGCACGTGGTATATGGGGAATGAGGACCGTGCCGCCGCCGTCGCAGCCCTGCGGCACGGCCTCGATCTGGGGATGAACCACATCGACACGGCGGAGATGTACCTGGACGGGGAAGCCGAAATCATGGTGGGTGAAGCCATCGTAGGGCAGCGCAGCGAGGTATTTCTGGTTTCCAAAGTGCTTCCGCAAAATGCCTCCCGCTCGGGCACCATTGCGGCCTGTGAACGCTCGCTGGCGCGGCTCAGGACCGACTGGCTGGATTGCTACCTGCTGCACTGGCGCGGCTCGCATCCGCTGGAGGATACGATTGCCGCCTTCCAGAAGCTGCGCCAGCAGGGAAAGATCCTCTCCTGGGGCGTGAGTAATTTCGACGATGCCGGCCTCGACGAGGCCGCCGGCATGGATGGGAGCATTGCCTGCGATCAGGTGCTCTACCATCTGCGGCAGCGCGCCATCGAGCACGGAGTAACTCCCTGGTGCGAAAAGCAGGGTGTTTCGGTGGTGGGGTACAGCCCTTTCGGTCACGGAGATTTTCCTCGGGCCACGACCCCCGGAGGGCGCGTGTTACAGGAAATCGCCGCGGCTCACCAGGCGACGCCACGCCAAGTGGCGTTGCGCTTCCTGTTGCGCTCTCCGCTGGTGTTCGTCATCCCCAAGGCATCCAGCGAGGAGCACGCCAGGGAGAACTCCGCGGCGGGCGATCTGCAGCTTACGGCGGAAGAAATTGCGCGCATCGACCGGGCTTTTCCGCGGGGGCCACGGCCGCGCGAGCTTCCGATCCTCTAGCCTCGCCTGTGGACCTTCATAATGTTCCGCTTGTGCAACACTAGGGAAATGAACGTTCAGGAATACATTACCAGTTCGCCGGAGGAGACCATCGAGCTGGGACGGCGCCTGGCAACTGCGATTGCGCCTCCCCGGCTGGTGCTGCTGCGCGGCGATCTGGGCGCGGGCAAGACCACGCTGGTCAAAGGAATTGCCGAAGCCTTTGGGGCTGCCGAGCAGGAGGATGTGACCAGTCCCACGTTTACCCTGATTCATGAGTACCGTGGGCCCTCCGCGACTCTCTTCCATATCGATCTGTACCGCATCGACACCCAGCGGGAGCTGGAAACGCTCGGCCTGGATGATCTTTATGACGATAAAAATATCCTGTTGATCGAGTGGGGCGAAAAGTTTCCGTGGTTAGCGCGCGGCGGGGAGGTGGAGATCGCCATCGAAAACCTGGGCCAGGATCGGCGGAGAATTCACGTCAGCTCCGGGGCGGTGGGATTTTGACCAAAGTCCCAGGAAGAACAAAAGTTTGTCATTCCTAGCGAAGCGAGGAATCTGCTTCGGACCGATTCCGTACAGGATTCCTCAGAAGCCCATGATGTTGTAGCCGCAGTCCACGTGAACGACCTCGCCGGTAATGCCGCTGCCCAACTCCGACGCGAGGAACAACGCAGTATCCGCGACTTCGCTGACTTCCACGTTGCGCTTCAGCGGCGCGCGCTCGGCGTGGGCCTTGAGCATCTCTCCCAGGCCGGAGATGCCGCGCGCAGCCAGAGTCTTGATGGGACCGGCGGAGATGGCATTCACCCGCACCTTGTGCGGGCCCAGGTCGTTGGCCAGGTAGCGTACGGTGGCTTCCAGGGCGGCTTTGGCCACGCCCATCACGTTGTAGTTGGGGACGACCTTTTCCGAACCGTAATAGGTGAGCGTCAGGATGCTGCCACCGTCGGTCATCAGCGGGGTGGCGGCGCGACTGAGCGCGATCAGCGAATAGACGCTAACGTCATGGGCGATGCGGAAGCCTTCCCGCGTGGTGAGCAGGAATTCGCGGCGCAGTTCCTCAGGGGGAGCGAATGCCACCGAATGCACCAGGATATGAAGCTTACCGTAGCGGTCCCGCAACTGCGCAAACAGAGCGTCGATTTCGGCGTCATTGCTCACGTCGCACTGCAGGGCCTGGGCGCCGGACAGGGAAGCGATCAGGTCGGCGGCTTCCGCGGCCAAGCGCTGGTTCTGATAGGTAATGACCAGTTGCGCCCCCGCCTCTTGCAGCTTCTGGGCGATTCCCCAGGCGATGCTGCGCTTGTTGGCGACTCCAAAGACAACCGCTACCCGCCCTTCCAGGCTGACTTGCATTCGCGTCCTTCCAAGTGAGAAAGTTGCGCAGCCCTGGCCGCGCGAAAGCGAGAGAATATCAGCTTGTGCGGGGAATGTCTGCTGGTCGCGTCTGCTGGTTACCGAAGAGATCAGCTTCCATTAACAACTCGGGCACATGCTGGCCCCGAATTAGGCGAAGGCAACGAGCGACCGAACAGCGAATGGCTCAGCACTGGTCGAGCAGGGATTCGGCCCGCAGCAGTTGCCTGCCGACGTCCAGGGCGGCCGCGCGGGCCGCCTCGAACAGCCCCCGCAGGCGCTCGAAATTCTCTACAGCTTCCTCGTAGCCCTGCTCCCAGGCCTGGGCTTTGTCGGCGGAAAAATCCACCAGCTTGTTGCCTCGTTGGTCCCGCATCTCGAAGGCGAATTCCTGCTTGCCGGATCTGGCTCACCCGAACCGTGAATTCATTTTCAATGGCCGCAGTAAATGCGTCGCTGTCGACCGTGGGCTTCCACGGGATACGGCCGCTGTCGGTCTTGGCAATCAGCTTGTCGATGAAGCTCTGGTAGTCAGGCATGGGTCGAGCAAGAGAACTTGAGCGTGATCCGCCGCATTTTAGCCTATCTTCGCCCAAACCGCTGCTTTTTGCCTTGCAAAAAAAGCCTGAAAATGGTGCTGGGAGGCCAGGAGAAGGCATTGCAACATGGCATTTCCGGGGACCCTTGGCCGGCGCGGGCCTTCCGGACAGCGCCTTTTGGCATCCCCGAGCCAGAAGGAGGTTTCCTATAATGGGCTAAGCGAAGGAGACCGGCTTGATCGTCAGCTCCAAGTCCGAAAGGATAGCTTTCGCGGTGTTCTGCGTGGCCGTGTCCGCGGTGGCGGTTCACCGGGCATGGTCCAGCCGGGAAGCCAAGCCTGCGGCCTCCGAAATCAGGACCGCTTATTTCAACGGACGCCTGGTGTCGTTCGAGTTGGCGCCAGTGCCCCGGGGAGCAAGAACCAAGCAAGTCGGACCATGGGACTTTGGCGAGCGAGTTTTATATCCCACGCCGCGGGATCGCCGGCAGAACCTGTACGTGGTCGCTCCCGGCACCGAGCATCGCGTCCCGGGCTTCGCAGACTACGATCACAACCACATCATCAACCATATGCCCGCGGACAGCAGCCCCGAGGAATGGGATGTCTATTGGGCCGTGGTTCTGGATCCCTCTCTCGAGCAGGAGTTCCGCACGGAAGACGAGCTGTTGCTGGCCACGCAGAATGAGTTTCATCCCGGCAAGAGCTTCCGTTTCGATGACATTCCGGCAGCTGGTTTCCTGCGCGATATCGTGAAGATCGGATCGTTGCAGGCGCTGCAGAAATACCGCCGTCCCAGCGGCAACCTTCCCCAGGTTCTCATCATTCCGGCTGACTTCGCCGTGCGTGCTTCGGTCCGCGAACGGAACGGCGAAGAAGCGCACGCCGGCGATCACTGAAGCCCGCCGAATCCCGTATACTCCCCCGTATACTCCATGGTTCTGCGTCGAGTCGGTTCAGCGTTGCGTTTCTATGCGGCCGCGACACGCGCAGGGAGGGATAAGATTGAAACTCAAAAATCTGTTCGGGAAGAAACAGAAGCAGGAGCATAAGGTTCTGGGGCAGATTGAACGCCGCGGCCACGAGTTGCAGCCGGAATATCACCGAGCCACCCCGGAGTGCCCGCATCCCCAGCGCTGGAGCATGTACGACTCCATGACCGCGGAAGTGGAGGTGCTGGAATTTCTGCGCACGCTGGTCACGACCATCAAGCCGGAACTGGTGGTGGAAACGGGGACCTTCCTGGGCATCAGCACCCTTTGGATCGCGGAGGCGCTGAAGGCCAACGGCTTCGGAAAGGTCATTACCTGCGAATACGATCCCCTGGTATTTGCCAGGGCCAGGGAACGGATCGCGGGCTCCGGCCTGAGCGACTGGATTGAATGCCGCAATGAGTCCAGCCTGGAATTGCAGGTGAAAGGGCGCATTGACCTGCTGTTCAGCGATAGCGACATGCCGGTTCGCGAGCAGGAGGTGCGGCACTTCCTGCCGCGGTTGAATCCTAACGGCGTGATCCTGATGCACGACGCCAGCTCGCACCTCAAGATCGTCCGCCAGGCGGCGCTGCAACTGGAGGCGGAGGGCCTGATTTCCGTGCTGCTTCTGCCCACTCCGCGCGGGCTGGTCATGGCTCAGAAACGGCAAGGCAGGAACAGTGCGGAACAGAGAAGGAGCGTTTCCGCCATGGGGTCGCAGCCATCCTATCCGGAGGCCACTCAAGATCGGTCCCGGCCGGCCGAGCGATCTCTGGGCGGAATTATCCAGCCATACTAACGACAGCATGCTGGTTTTCCCGGGGAAGCCGCTTGGGCAGAAATACCGAAAACGTGGAGGTCGGAAGTGGTGTCGGAACTCGATGGCCGATTGGCTCAGGAGCCTGACTCCGAACGCCCATGGGGGTTCTAAAGGCTAAGAGCCTAACATGGTGCGAAGCACCTTTGTGGGAGCCGTGGCCGAGGCGATCGACCTGCGATAAGTTCCAGCGCAAGCGCGGGAAGCGCAGGCGCGCCATGCTAGAGTACGATTCATCACAGCAGGAAGCCTTCGGCCCGCTGGAAGTTCACCGCAATGGATCGTGTCCTCGCCATCAATCTGCTGATCAAGCTCGGCGTGGCCGCCGCCGTGGCCGCCGTGCTGGTGCGCTCGGTTACCTTCAAGCAGTTGCTCTTTACCGAACCGCGCACCCTGGGACAGCGCCTGCAACTGGTGCTGTTTATCGGGATTCCATTCGCGCTGGGGGTGGTGGTTCGGCACACTACCCCCAGCTTCGTGGCCGGGGATCTTGCCCTGGAGGCCTCGCTGCTGCTGGGAGTGATGGCGGGACCGCTGGCGGGCGTCTTTGGGGGATTGTTGCTGGCGTTTCCTGCCGTGCTCTATGGGGAACTGCTGACCCTGCCGTTCAATGTGCTGGCAGGCCTGCTGGCAGGAGTGCTGCGCGAGTTGGCAAGCGACCGCGAGGAAATCTGGTCGTTTTCGCCCTTCATCGACCTGAGCATCTATCGCTGGGTCCGGCGCAATATCCCCCGTCCGAAAATGGACTGGCAGATTTCCTTCTTCATGGTGATTCTGGCCCTGCGCTTCCTGCAGGGAATCCTGGCACGCGAATTCCCTGGCCAGATTTTCCTCCTGCATGGGCCGGGCTGGGGAAGCGTGGTGGCCGCCTATGCCACGACCGTAATGGCGGTGGGAACTCCGCTCAAGATCTGGAACAACACGCGCATGGAACGCAAGCTGGTAGACCAGCAGCGCATGTTACTGCAGGCGCGCATGGAGGCGCTGCAGAACCAGATCAATCCGCACTTTCTGTTCAATACCCTGAATTCCGTTTCCTCCCTGGTGCGCTTCGATCCCGATACGGCTCGCGATCTGATCGTGAAGCTGGCCAGCATCCTGCGGCGCCTGTTGCGGCAGAGCGATGCCTTCGTGCCTCTGCGGGAAGAAGTGCGGTTCATGGACGACTACCTTGATATTGAGGTGGTGCGCTTCGGACGCGACAAACTTCAGGTGGTGAAGGACCTGGAGCCGGCATCCCTGGATGTCTTCGTTCCCAGCATGCTGCTGCAGCCGCTGGTGGAAAACTCGGTGAAGCATGGACTGGCTCCCAGAATTGACGGAGGAACCATCCACCTGCGAAGCCGGTTGGAGGACGGAAACCTGGTGCTGGAGGTGGAAGACGACGGCGTGGGCATGGCCGCCGCCAGTCTGATGGAGCGTCCCACCGGCGTGGGCGGCAGCGGTATCGGCATTGCCAATGTCGCGGAGCGCCTGAAAGTTCTGTACGGGCAAAACGCGGGCCTGGCCCTCAGCCCCGGCTCCGCAGGGAGGAACCCTGGTCTCCTTGCGGCTGCCAGTCCTGGACGATGAACTCGTATGCCGACATTCAGCCGGCGCGCGCCACCACCTCGCGGTAGAAGCTTTCATACTCCGGGATGATTCGCTGGGCGCAGAAGCGGGACTGCGCGGTGGCGCGTCCGGCGGCGGCGATTTTCTTCAGGCACGCTTCGTCGGAAAGAACCTGGATGGCATATCCGGCCATAGTGTCCACGTCGCCTTCTTCCGCCAGAAAGCCGCTCACGCCGTGCTCGATCAGTTCCGGGATGCCGCCGACGCGGGTGGCGATGGGAACCACTTCGCAGGCCATGCCCTCCAGCGCCGCCAGGCCGAACGACTCCAGGCGGCTGGGCATGAGCAGCACGTCGGCGGTGGCCAGCTTTTCATGCACCCGGTCCTGCTTGCCCAGAAACAGACACCCGGTTCTGAATGCCTTTCTCCCGCGCCATGTATTCCGCGCTGGAACGCTCGGGGCCGTCTCCAATAAGAATCAATTTTGCCGGCAAGCGCTTCTGCACGCGGTCGAAGATTTCAATCACGTCGAGCACGCGCTTGACCGGCCGGAAATTAGACAGATGAACCAGCAGGCGCTCGTCTTCCTTCGCGAATTCCAAGCGGCGCGTCTTCCACTCGGGATCCCGGTGGTAAACGTCGCAGTTGACGAAGTTGTAGATCACGCGGATTCCGTTGCTGATGCCGAATTCGAGCAGCGTGCGGTCCTTCAGATAATTGGAAATAGCCGTGACCCCGTCGCTCTGCTCGATGGAGAAACGGGTGATGGGCAGATACGAGCGATCCAGTCCCGACCAGGGTGATGTCGGTTCCATGCAAGGTAGTGACGAACGGCAGAGGCCGCCGGCGTCCGGAACTGGCAATCATTTGCTTGGCCAGATAGGCGCTGACGGAATGGGGAATGGCATAGTGGACGTGCAGCAGATCGAGATCGTAGATTTCCGCCACCTCGGCCATGCGCGAGGCCAGCGCCAGGTCATACGGAGGATAGTCAAACAGCGGATAATGCGAGACCTCTACCTCGTGATAGAAAATGTTGGCTTGCGGAGTCTGCAGCCGGAAAGGCTGCGAATAGGTGATGAAATGAATTTCGTGTCCGCGCTGCGCCAGCTCAATTCCCAGTTCCGTTGCAACCACACCGCTGCCACCGTAGGTGGGATAACAGGTAATACCGATTTTCATCCGGGCTCCCGGTTCAGGTTCCAACCAGCGCGCTCCTGCGACCCGCCTTCACGCCGGTTTTATGAGGACTTAGGTTCTCGTGTTCAGATTCGTTCTTAGTATCGCAGATTCAGAAAAAGTGAGGCTCCCCGAGAGTGGACTCCCGGAGAGTGCCGCCATCCCGGGACGGCGTGCCGGGCGGGCGTTTCCCAGGTCGGCATTTCTGCGGAGCTACTACAGAGGATCAGGCGGACTTGCTGGTCTCCGCAACTGTGGCGGAAGAAGGGCCTTCATCCAGGTAGGCTTTGATTTTCTCCAGCAGGTCGGGGAAAAGCGCCTCCTTGGCGAGACAGGCCTTGACCTCGCCTCCGCCGTCGACCGGGCCGTAGCCGGTCACGATGATGACGGGAATTCTGGGGTCGCGGACGTGAACCTGGCGCGCCAGTTCCAGGCCGTCCATGCCATCCATGCGGAAGTCGGTCACCAGGATGTCGAAGGGCTCCTGAGCAAACTTTTCCAGAGCTTCGCTGGCGCTGTAGGCGGAGACGGCGCGATAACCCTGCATTTCCAGGATTTCACAGCTGAGGCGGGCGAGAACCTGATGGTCGTCCACAAAGAGAACGGCTTTCATACGGCACCTTTTTAGCGCATTTTCAGGCCGGCCGCGAAATTCAGGTGAGCGGGCCGAAACCCTGGTCTGTTTTCCCCATCCAGACGGCTTTCGGTACTGCCTCAGTGTTTGGTTTCCTTTTTGGCCGGAAAAGATGCCCAGGACTGCCAGAAAACGTGAGACCAAACCACCGCTGGGAAACCCGGCCAGAAGACGGTCGTACCCGCCCGGTTGTTTCGCGCCCGGACACTGTCCCAATGCGCGATCCGGGCAGCGGGCATCGGAGCTCCAGAATTGGTGGAGTGCGGTACAGACGTCGCAGGTCAGGTTTTCCTGAGCGCTGCGCCAGAGTTCCTGAGCCTCAGCAACCGCTGAAGTAAGGCCAATGTCAGGCCAGCCGGTTCAGGCACGCTTTCGAACACTGGCTTGATCCGATGGTATGTCGTGAAATTCGGCTGCTGGTTTTGCAGAAGGTTTCAAAAGGCATTTCCGACACAAGCACTCGTCGGTCGCTTATCGAACAGAAGTGTCCGGGCCGGGACGGGTCATTCAGGCCGACTGGTTGCGGCATAGCATTCGCAAGATGCCTTCTCCAGTTTGCGTCGGTCTTTGATGGTGATTTTCCCGCGCCGGTACTCAATCAATCCTGCCTCTTGCAACATACCGGCGGCTTGGTCACGCTCGAACGCCGGGTTCCCAGCATCTGAGCGAGAAAATCGTGAGTCAAGGGAAGCACGTCCGATCCGACGCGATCCTGCGACATCAACAACCAGCGCGAGAGGCGTTCTCCAAGGTCATGCAACCGGTTGCAGGCTGCTGCCTGGCTAACTTGCAGCGACATAACGTAGGCGAAGCGATTTAGCTCGAACTCCAGTTTGGGACACTCCGCTAAAGCCTTCGGGAGATCTTTGGATTTGATGCGAAAGGCATCTCCCGCAGCTTGGGTCACCGCCCGTGTCGATGCCGTGCGAAGTCCCACCACCATGGCAGTTCCCACGAAACCCTCTCGTCCAATTAGTCCGACCTCGACGCTGGTCCCATCCTCCATCACGGTCAGAATCGAAGCCATTCCACTGTTAATGAAGTAGCCGTAGGCCATTTCCCCCCGTGCTTCGTGAAGTAGGTCATGAAGACTGAGAGAGACAAATTCCAACCTGGGCAATAGCGCCGCCCATTTTTCGAGCGGCATTGCCTTCAGAATCGCGTTGTGGATTGTTTGGCCGTCGACGGCCTTATCGGTTTTCTTCCTTGGCGTGCGAGAACCCTTGGATACCATGGCGATCCTTTGCGCGGACGAATTCGTCTGGATGCGCAAAAGACCGTTGCCCCGAAGGCCCGGCGGAGATATGCGAAGGAAAACTTTTCAAGTTTACGCGTAAAAAACCAGGGAACTCGGAATTATCTTCGTCCGGAATTGTCTTTGTTTTGTTCGATATCGAACACAGTGATAAACTCCCGCGCTACGCTTGGCATCAGATTCGGTGGTGGGCAATATGGCAGTAGAGGACAGACTCACGGCAGATTTGCAACAGTCACAACAGACTACTGCCCGGGACTCTGCCCTTTCAATTTCTGCCGCGCATGAGATCAACAATCCCCTTGATTCCATCTTGAACTTGCTCCATCTCCTCGGTTCCGAAGTTCAGAGTGAAACCGGCCGTCATTATCTGCTTCTGATTGAGCAGGAGCTAGGCCGTGTCGCTCAAATTGCGCGTAGGGCTCTCGCACCGTATAAGGCCGGCCCGGAACCGGAAGACACGGATGTGGCTGCACTGGTTGAGAGTGTTGTCGACGTCTACAGGTCGAGCTTGGAGCAGAAGGGGATTAAAGTCAGCACATGTACCGATCCAACCCACATCTTGGCCTATCCGGGAGAGCTGAGGCAGATGCTCTCGAATCTTCTGCTGAACGCCATGGATGCAATGCCCGAAGGTGGCAAATTGCAGGTGCGGACCTACGCCGCACACGAATGGAACGGAGCGCACAAGAGCGGAGTTCGCCTGACTGTGGGCGACAATGGCTCTGGAATCAGCAGCGACCATCTCACAAGAATTTTTGAGCGATTCTTTACAACCAAGGGCTCTGGAGGCAGCGGCATGGGCCTGGCCTTGGTCAAGGATATCGCGCAGAAACATCACGGAAAGCTGCGCGTCCGGAGCACAACCAGAAGCAATCGAAGCGGCACTGTATTTTCGATGTTCCTGCCCGCATAAGCATCTCTCCCAAATTTCACAGAGAGCTCACAGACGGGTCGGTTCCGACCCGGGAACGAGTACCATTCCCATCCGAGATCACATTCCCATTCCCATCCCCCACGGTGCAGGAATTTTCCCAGCCTCTATAGCTATCCCCCAATCAGGTTTGACCGGATAAGCTTATGGGACGTGAAAAGTGCTACGCGCCACGCGGATTGCACCAAAATTGGTGCTCGCCGCCCTCTCGAATGTTTGGTCGAGACCTAGACAATCACCCTGCATTGAAAGAAGTGAAACAAGAACAGCGCGGAGTTGATCAGACGAGCGAGGCCGCCGATGTCTCAATATGCGGTGTGGAAGACGGTTGAAGGGGCAGAAAGATAGAAAACACGGTACCGCGACCGAGGCGGGATCTGAAGCGCAGAGCACCGCTATGCTTGCGAACAATCTCGGAACTCACCCATAAGCCAAGTCCACTCCCAGTGTCGATCTTAGTAGTAATGAACGGTTCGAAAATCTTGTTCCGGATACTGACCGGGATTCCCCCGCCGGTGTCAGCCACGACCACGCGAATGCCACGCCGGAGGCCGTTTTGGCGCTCCGTAGCGCGCATAATGCGCAATCGGAGCTTGCCCCCGGTATGCATGGCATCTGCAGCATTGCTGACCAGATTCGCGATTAGCTGACGCAGTTCGCCGGCAAAGCCACTGATAAGGGCGGAGCGATCAAAATGCCGATCAACGATGATATTGCTTTGGGCTAACTTGCGCTCATAAAGCTTCAAAACAGAATCGAGAATGTCGGCGACTTTCACACTGGCCGGGATCGTGCTTTCGCGGTGGAACCGAAGCGTCTGGGTCGTGATCTCGGCAACGCGTGCCAACTCCTCATCGGCCGTATGCAAATAGCCCTTGACTTCATCGAGGGACGTGGCAGCCGCCATCAGATAGTGAAGGTTGATGACGGCGGCAAGCGGATTGTTGACTTCGTGAGCGATAGTGGCCGCCAGACGCCCGACGATCGCAAGTTTTTCAGACTTGCGTAGGGCATCGGCAGCGAACTTCTCCAGTTGCAAGTGGTCTCGTACTTCGTATTGGCGGGTACGTGCGCGGATGGCGCCCTGTACCGTGCTGATAAGAGTCTCCGGCCGAACGGGTCTTTCGAGCAGGTTGACATTTCCTAGCGGCTCGCGACACTTGCGCCGGATTTCACTTAAGGTTGTCACTTCTCCACCGCTGGTGAGCACAATCAAAGGAAGATCCGACCACGCCGGCTGCCCGGCGATGAAATAAGCAATCATTGCGATGTTAGCGGCATCGAGAACTTCGTCAGCGATGACGAATACACCTATACCACGCTCCGCCTCGCGGCACGCAGCCTCGCAATCGGAGAATTGGACTGCTTGAAGATCGATGGGCGTCAATAGATTACAGATCAGCAGGCCATCGCGGCCGGTAGGTGCAACAACTATGATCTGCAGGTCCTTCATACGGCAATCTCAGTGAGCCCGATCATTTTTATGTAACAGGGATTCCCCGTTCGCCTGGGGGAGACCCGTCATGATGCCTCGGAAGTTTGTGAGCGCTGGTCCAACCTCGACGGTGCCAGCTTTGAACGACAATGAATGGATGGTCCGCTCGTGGGCTCCGCTCCTCTTCTTGAGAACGGAGAGGGCCTGCCTGAGTTCTCCGTCCGTTTCGAAATAACGGAACAAGAGGACTGTGTCGGCAAGATAGCTGACGTCGATGGGAGCATCGATGCCATTGCCAATGAAGCCGTGCTGGGCAAGCGTAAGTATTGTCGTAACTCCCTGCTGATCGAGATAGGTAAGCAGTTCATGAAGCTGCAACACCAGGAATTGTTCCCCGGGCATCGCATTGAGGAACCCATTCAAACTATCGATAACAAGGATCGTCGCATGCGTCTCTTCCACAAGTTTCCGAACTTTATATACGAACTGGCCGGGAGCAATCTCCGCGGGATCGAGCTGAAATATGCGGATACGACCGGAACGGTCGAACACCCTTCACCGTAGCGCGAAGAGCGTACTTGGGTGTCGTAGTGTGTTCCGGCGACGGAACACGGAACGGGCGCCCGGGGAGGGCCAAAACGAAAGGGAAAGAGGAAGCTATGGCTCAAAATCTCTTTTGTCTGATCTTGGGACTGGCAGCTGGAGCGCTGACCGGCCTGATCGGGAGCGGTGGCGGCGTCCTCATTGTTCCAGCCTTGGCCCTCTTGTTCGGGCTTTCGCAGCATGAAGCGCAAGGCACCACGCTGGGCGTTATGGTTCCCCCCCATCGGAATCCTGGGCGCATGGGAATATTACCGCCACGGCTACGTCAATCTTCACATCGCCGAATGGCAGCGGCTCGCCAGAGCCCTCGAATTGCGATCGGCCAGCACGAGAGATCGGTGGAGATGGAACGCTGCGTAGTCCTTACTATTTCTTAGGCGGAACAAGCTTCATTTGTACCCCGCAGCAGATCTCCGAATGGGGCATGCTCGGAGGACAGGGACACCCTTTCTCGTAGACGAGCGTCGCTCCACATTTTTCGCAGACGTAGCGATCTCCAACATTTCGTGCCATCTCGAACTCCCTCTCGTGTGCCTGTTGCGGCGGATTCCCTCCGGCAATGCTCCCGAACGCCAGAGGAACTGCCTAGGCCTCACGTCTTATCTAACCTACTACATTCACCACCATTCAATTCACGTTCAGGCTATCTCCCGTCTGGTGGTCCGTGATTTGAAAACGAAGGAATTGGTGAATCGCCTCTAGTGCCCGTGAATTGGTGGTGTGGATCACGACTCGAGCTCCGCTCGGAGTCTGCTCGAAGGTGTACCGGATATCGCCCTTCAACTGCTGCATCACTGGGACACCGTCCGGGTAACGATTATGCACCGCAAGTGGGTCGGAGAAGTCCCCCGCGGGAAAGGCCTGCGCAATGTGCGCCAGATGGGTCCGGATCAGGTCGCGGTTCTTGGTATCCTTCGGGTCGTCCACCTCGACTTGAATCAGACCGCCATCTTTGGTCAGGAAGAAGTGGTGGGTGGTTGCACTCTGGCTGAATCCCATAGCCTGCTCGCCATGCTGCATGACCATGGAATGGTGCATCATCTGTCCCATCATATCCATCATTTCCGAGCTTTGTTGGAACTTGCTCTGCAGCTGCTTGAGCAATGCGCCGTGCTCGGCTAACTTCCTCTTCAAAACGGCAGGGTCCTTCTCGTTTTCCAGCGATGCGAAACTCTGGCTAAGTTGATCAATTAAGGACCTCAGCTCCTCATGCTGGCTCATCATCTGCTGATGCTGAGCCATCACGTCGGGAGACATCATCCCACTTTGCTCATGGCCGGACTGCTGTGCTGCCACGCGAATACCAAACAGGGACAATGCGGCGATGCCCAACAATGGGACCCATGTTTTTGATTTCATCTCTAGACTCCCTTCGAGAGCTCGGACCGTTCTTCTTTTTTGTTTGCGAAACTTTTTTCAGTCGGCGAATCCTGAACACGTAGCTCATCGACTGGACCGCATATAACCTTGAGCTATCGGCACGGTAATCGCTGTGACGAGCGTCACACCAACTGCTTGGGCATTGAGGCGGCGGGATGTATCGAGAAAAGATGGTGCCGGCGGAGGGAGTCGAACCCACACGGGCTTTGCGCCCAGCGGATTTTCTTACCTCTACGGCTTTCGCCGCCCTCTGTGCGGCGCGAGCGCGCCTCACTTAGGTTTGGGGCCTGGACTATCCCTTCCCCATGCTCCGAAGAACGGAGGTTAGGTGCTGCCCGTCTAGTCTCTACACCTTCCTGAAACATTTTTCAGGCTTGGCTCGGGATTGCCATTGAACAGGTTTCCCCGACTTTGAGCAGTTCTGCATCGCCGGTTTCCCGGTGAGCACTCAAGTTTTGTCTGAGTCCGCCGCGTCTGCGATTCCGCCACGCCGGCTTAACCTATTTTTCACTGCCAATAACCTACCACAAGCTACCCGGTCGGAGTTTACATGCCACTTTCCGGAATCGGAGACGCGTAAGGATTTTGAGTCTGCTGAAAACGAAACACTCGGGCGTAGTCCGCAAACAACTGGCCCACTTCTATTGCTGTGGGACCCAACACTGTGGCAATCGAATCCTTAACCGGCTCCAGAATTGATTCGATTGTTGCTCTCGTGATCTGATAAGCCGCATCAGTTTCCGTTTGGTATGGAGGCATTTGGAGGAATATATCACTGGACTCAGGGACTGGGATGTTCCCAAATCTCTGACCAAATTTCCCAGTCCCACCGCAGATCCGATTCCCCACTCCACCCCACCAGGAGGGTGTAGCCGAATTTTTCCCGAAGGATACCTCCCCCAACGACGTTTGACCAACTTTTCCGCCCTCGGGTATACTCCACTGCAGAGCGTGGATTGAGGCGGACTTGCTCCTGTCCGAAGCGCCCGACCACAGGGCTGGTGACTACGGGCGGTTAGCTCAGTTGGTTAGAGCGTCTGCCTTACAAGCAGAAGGTCGCAGGTTCGAGTCCTGCACTGCCCACCACGATGCTGCACTTCACGCTTGCCGCGCGTTTCCGCGCGGGTTTCCAGCGGCTGGGGACGTAGTTCAGTTGGTTAGAACGCTGCCCTGTCACGGCAGAGGTCGCGAGTTCGAGTCTCGTCGTCCCCGCCATCGATTCTCAAGGAGCCATCGGACGTGACACCGAAAGCTCCAATCCACAATTTTTAATTCACTGCTGTGCTCATCCCCACAACGCTGGGGAATTCGCGGTGCGTCGCGTGCGTCTCGTGGCTTTCTTCCTGCGTATCCAGATCGAGCGACTCCCCGCAAAAAAACGGACAAGAAGTTGAAAACTGACGGCTCCGGGGCGCTGCAGGATCGGCCCTGGCCCAATGCGATCCAGTGTATTTGTAAAGCGTTGCCTTGGCATTTCCAGCTTGACACCCTGGCGTTGCTCTTCCTATCGTTGGTCGCCTCGGCCAGGCAGACTTTATCAAAGGAGAAGGGAATTGGCGGGCGTTCGCGCCTATTTTGTAGGGGCATACGGGCGAGAACGAGTGTTCATATGGACAATAAATTAGTCCAGCAGCCGGGTTGGAAGCTGGCCGAAATGGTGCAACGAGGGGAAGTTTCGCCGGTCGAAGTCATTGATTCCTGCTATTGCCAAATCGAACAGCTGAATTCGACCTTGAACGCTTTTGTCGGGTTGCGGAAGGAGAAGGCTCTTGCCGAAGCCCGGGCCCTGGAAGCGAAGATTGCCTATGGGGAAGCCGTGGGGCCGCTGGCGGGTGTTCCGGTTTCCATCAAGTCGTGCATCGACGTGGCGGGCATGAAGTGTGAGGCTGGGTCAACGTTGCGCACCGGCCATGTGCCGCAAACCGACGCAACCCTGGTTTCTCGATTGAAGCAGGCTGGCGCCATCGTGCTTGGGGTGACCAATACCCCAGAGTTTCTCATGGCCTACGAAACCGACAACCTGCTCTATGGCCGTACCAGCAATCCCTGGAACCTGGAGTACTCTGCCGGCGGATCCAGCGGCGGGGAGGCGGCGGCGATTGCCGCCTGTATGTCGGCCGCCGGGGTGGGCAGCGATGGTGGTGGCTCCATCCGCGTGCCAGCTCACTTCACCGGCATTTGCGGACTCAAACCCACTCCCGGTGTGGTCCCCTCCACGGGCCACTTTCCCGCCGGAGTCGGACCCTTCGCCTTGACCGGCGTTGTCGGTCCCATGGCGCGAACCATAAAAGACCTGCGATTGATGTTGAAGGTCATGACCGGGCCCGACCCAGGGGATCCCATGGCGGTGCCCTGCGAAATGCATGAACCGGACAAAAGTGCCCTCGCCAGCCTGAACATCGGATGGTTCGATGACGACGGCCTGCATCCTGCAACCGGGGAAACACGGCAAGCCGTGCAGTCCGCGGCCAAGGTGCTCTCTGCCCATGGATTTACCGTGGAACCCTTCCGTCCCCACGGCCTGGAGCGGGCGCGGGAACTCTGGTATGTAATCTTCTGCCGCTTTTCCGGGATTGCCTTTGAGCCGCTGGTGGCGCGAAATGAGAACGCGCTGAGTTTCTTTATGCGAGATTTACGACGCCTCCAGGAGCGCGAAAAGCCATTGTCTGCCGGCGAAGTTCTCTTCACCCAGTTCGAGCGGGACACCCTGCGGGAGCGCTTCTTGCGCCAGTTGGCGCAACACCAGATCCTCCTGCTCCCAGTCTCCACCGGTCCCGCATTCCGGCACGGCACGATGGGCTGGACACGCGACGAACGCAGCGCTACATTCGTCGAAACCATGGTGTATTCGCAGTGGTTCAATCTGCTGGGCTTCCCCGCAGCCGTGGTGCCAGTGGGGAAGTCACCCCAGGGACTTCCAATCGGAGTACAGGTTGTAGGTCGACCCTATGAGGAATACACAGTACTGGCGATCGCCGAGGTCATCGAGAACAGCTTCGGATGGAAAGAACCCGCGCTGTTGCACCACAGAACGCCGAAAGTCGCGGCAAAAACTGCCGCCGGCCAGCGCGAAAGCTGACGCTCCCGTCGTCTTTTGAGGGTAAAAATGCCTTTTGGTCTTAGGAGGGGTTCCAGGTTTGCTGGTCCAGTGCTCCTCGTTCTGGTGGTTTCGGCGTTCTGGCTGTATGCGTTTCCCGCCCCAACTCTGCTCTATTTGACCATCGTCCTCGTGCACGTGGGCGGGGGCTTGCTGATCTCTTTCCTGCTGCTTCCCCGGCTGCTCTCTGCACTGAAGAACGGGTCGCTCATGAGCCGCGCGGGGTGGACTGCGATGGCCATTGCCGCCGTACTGGGGATCGTGCTGATCTTCAAAGGAACCCTCCGGGCGGAGTGGAACCTCCTGTACGTTCACATTTCACTGGCGGGCGTGGCTTCTGTGTTGCTGCTTGCCGGCTGGTTGCGCGAAAGTGAAAGAGTAAGATCGGCCGCCGCGCTGGGCACGATGACCGTGGCCCTCGCACTGGCCTCAATATCCGTGGGGTACCTGGCGCACTACCTGCGCGTCAATCGATGGGAAGCCGCGAATCAGATTCGTAATCCCAAGCTGCCACCCGGCAACATGGACGGCGAAGGGGACGGGCCACAGGGACCTTTCTTCCCCAGTTCGGCGCAAACGCGGCACAAAGGATACATTCCCGCGAATTACTTCGTGGAATCCGACGCTTGTCAGCGCTGTCACCAGGATATCTACAAACAGTGGCATAGCTCGATGCACCACTTTTCATCTTTCAATAATCAGTGGTACCGCAAGAGTGTGGAGTACATGCAGGACGTGGTTGGCGTGAAGCCTTCCAAGTGGTGCGCCGGTTGCCATGACCCGGCCCTGCTGTACAGCGGCCTGTTCAATACGCCCATCAGGAAACTGGGGGTGGATCGTCCCGAGGCGCAGGCGGGATTGGGATGCATGATGTGCCATTCCATCGTGCAGGTGAAGAGCACGATGGGACAGGCGGACTTCTATCTCGAATATCCTAAGCTTCACGAACTGGCGGCTAGCAAGAACCCGGTTGTGCGTCTCCTGCATGACTACCTCATCCGGCTGAATCCCGAGCCTCACCGGCGTGTGTTCCTGAAGCCCTTCATGAAGGACCAGACGCCGGAGTTCTGCTCCACTTGCCACAAGGTGCACCTCGACCGCCCGGTCAATCATTACCGTTGGATTCGCGGTTTCAACGAGTATGACAACTGGCAAGCCAGCGGGGTTTCCGGAGAGGGCGCGCGTTCTTTCTACTATCCTCCCCGGCCGCAACAGTGCGCGGACTGCCACATGCCCCTGGTTCCATCGCAGGATGCCGGCAACCGGAACGGATTCGTTCACTCCCATCGCTTTCCTGGAGCCAATACGGCGGTTCCCTATTCCCAGGGAGACGAACAACAACTGCAGACCACCGAGAAGTTCCTCAAAGGCGCGGTGACCGTCGACATCTTTGCCATTGCCAAAGCGCGGGCGACGACGAGCGCGGCTTACACGCCGTCGGAAATGGCCACCACATTCGCAGTGGGGGAGGAGGCCGAATCCGCCCCGGCCGCTTCTGGAAGCGAGGCAGCTCCGGTCACTGCGCCCCTGAACCGCGTGCACGCGAGTGTTCGTCGCGGGGAGGACGTTCGCGTGGACGTGGTCGTGCGCACCCGCCGGGTGGGACATTTCTTTCCCGGAGGCACCATCGATGCCTACGACACCTGGCTCGAACTCAAGGCCACCGATGACAACGGCCAGATCCTGTTCTGGAGCGGCAAGGTTGAAGACCATGGCAAGGGCCCCGTGGACAAGGGGGCGCATTTCTATCGTTCGTTGATGATTGATGGGCACGGGAACCCGATCAATAAGCGCAATGCCTGGGCGACTCGCGCCGTGGTGTACGTTCGCCTGATTCCGCCCGGCGCGGCCGATACCGTGCACTACCGCTTGCACGTTCCGGAAAATGCCGGCAAGAAGATTCGCCTCGAAGCCCGCCTTAACTACCGCAAGTTCTCCTGGTGGAATACGCATTTTGCTTTTGCGGGGGTCTATGACCAGCAACAGAAAAATGCAACCTACAATGCCGATTTTGACGACCGCATCCAGTCCTTCACCGGCAGTACGGCGTTGGTCTCGGCCAAGGTGAAGGAAATTCCGAATCTTCCCATCGTGGTAATGTCCTCGGATGAAGCCTTCCTGAATGTCGCCGACGCCGGCAGCAAGCCGCAGGATCCGCAGGTTGTGCTGACTCAGGATGACTGGACGCGCTGGAATGACTATGGCATCGGCTTGTTGCTGCAGGGAGACCTGAAGGGCGCCGAGGCAGCATTTTCAAAAATTACCCGGATGTGCCCCGATAACCCCGACGGCTGGGTGAACCTTGGCCGCGTGGCGGTGCAGGAAGGCGACCTGGAACGCGCGCGCACGGTGCTGCAGAAGGCTCTGGCGCTGAGTCCAGACCTCGCCCGCGCCAATTTCTTCTATGCCCAGATGTTGAAGGATGAAGGTAATTACAAGGATGCGGCGAAGAAGCTCAGGTTTGTGCTCTCGCAATATCCCCGCGACCGCGTGGTTCACAACGAACTCGGACGCGTGTTGTTTCTGCAACGCAGGTATCCTGAGGCAATTCAGGAATTGAACCGGACGCTTGCGATTGACCCTGAAGACCTGCAGGCGAATTACAATCTGATGCTCTGCTACCAGGGATTGGGCAATGAGAAGCAGGCCAAAGAACATCGTAAGTTGTACTTACGCTTCAAGGCGGACGAATCTTCCCAGGCCCTGACGGGCGCCTATCGCCGGGATCATCCGGAGGACAACAACGAGCGGCAGCCAATTCATGAGCACGTGGACGATCATCTCCAGGGCGGATAACCGGAGTTCGAATGCAATTGCGATTCTCCAGGCAGGGGCCAATGCGGAAAACAGAAGCAGGGGGTACGTTCAGGCTGCGATTGCAATGCGCACTTTTACCGCTGGTGCTCTTCCCGGCATTGTGGGCAGAGGCTCAAAAAGCGCCCGCCCCAAAATCGTCGCCGGCGAATCAGCCCTCGGGCATTCACTTCACTGACATCACCCGGAGCTCGGGCGTCCGTTTTACGCATAACAATGGCGCCTTCGGAAAGCGTTATCTGCCGGAGACCCTGGGGCCGGGTTGCGCGTTCATGGACTACGACGGGGACGGCTACCCTGACATCGTGCTGGTCAATGGCCAGGATTGGCCCGGGCATCGCCGGCAACCGAATTCCACGCTCAAGCTTTACCATAACAACCGCAACGGCACGTTTACCGATGTTACCGCCAAAGCTGGACTTTCGGTCCCCATGTATGGATTGGGGGCGGCGGTCGGCGATTTCGACAACGACGGTCACGATGACCTGTTGATCACCGCCGTAGGCCAGAGCCATCTGTTCCACAATAACGGCAATGGCACTTTCACCGACGTAACCAGGAAGGCGGGATTGTGGGGACCCAATGAGTTCTCAACCACGGCGGCATGGGTCGACTATGACAAGGATGGCAAACTTGACCTTGTAGTCGCGAACTATGTTCAGTGGACTCCGGAAACCGATATTTATTGCACTCTCGATGGAACCCGGAAATCCTACTGCACGCCGGAATCCTATAAAGGCGCATCGGTCAGGCTCTGGCACAACCTTGGGAACGGAAAGTTTGAAGATGTAACCCGCAAGGCAGGCCTTTTCGACAATACGTCCAAGAATCTGGGCCTTGCCATCCTCGATTACGATCTGGACGGGTGGCCTGACATCTTCATCGCAGACGACACTCAGCCGAACAAGCTGTATCACAATAACGGAAATGGAACCTTCAGCGAGGAAGGCGTCCAGGCCGGAGTGGGCTTCAGTGAAGCTGGAGTGGCGCGTGCCGGCATGGGCGTAGACGCCGCCGACTATGATCATTCCGGTCGCCCAAGCATTGTCATCAGCAATTTCTCGAACCAGATGATGTCCCTCTACCACAACGAGGGCAATGGCTTGTTTGTGGACGAAGCGCCTCGGGCTGACGTTGGCCGCATGAGCTTGCTGACGCTTGGGTTCAGCTGCTTCTTCTATGACTACGACCTCGATGGCTGGCCAGACATTTTCGTCGCCAACGGCCACATCGAGCCTGATATTGAGCGTGTTCAGAAGCGCATCCTGTTCCGCCAGCCGCCCCACCTGTTTCGCAACTTGGGCAACGGCAGATTTGAAGAAATGGCCGGCAAGATGGGACAGTCGTTCGATACCCCTCGAGTCGCGCGCGGAGCGGCCTATGCCGATATCGACAACGACGGAGATTTGGACCTGCTCATCACCACCAACGCCGGCCCCGCACTGCTGTATCGAAATGATGGCGCGACCGGCAATTCCCTGCGCGTCCGCTTGCTGGGGAGCCAGTCCAATCGGGATGGCATCGGAGCAGTCGTCCGGGTTGCGTGCGGCGACGACAAACAGTGGCAGATGCTGAAGACGGGCGGATATCTCTCGGCGAGCGAACTTGTGCTTACGTTCGGCCTGGGCGGCGAAACCAAAGCTTCCACAGTTGAGGTGATGTGGCCAAGCGGCAAGGTGGACCACATGTCGAATATCGATGCGGGACAAACCATTGTCGTTCAAGAGGGCAAAGGGCTGGTAAGCGCGCGAAAATTTGCCAAGAGACCCTAGGCACAGAGATTTAGGCGTTGGCTCAAGGCACCCCACCCCTTTGCCGAACCAAACTCCCAGCCGCCATCCCTTAGCTTCTGGAGCGGCGCTGTTCACCTGGTCTGAATCACCGGGGTATGCGAATCGATGATCAAACGAGCTTCTGTCCCTGTTTTTCTGGCAGCTGTAGTCTTGTTTTTTGCCGTCCGTGCCGTGCACGGTGGCTCCCCCCTGCAAACAGCGGGCACAAGCAAGGCTGCGGCGCCGCAGCCTGAGACGCCAAATCAGCAGGCGATTCGCCTGAATACCATAGGCGCGGCATACATGAACCAGCAGGCGTTTGAGAAGGCCCTGCAATTCTTCAAGCAGGCCTATGCGGCCGACCCGCGGATGTTCGCGGCACGGCTCAACCAGGGCATTGCCTATCTTCAGTTACAGCAAACGGATCAGGCGCTGCCGATTTTCCAGGAGGCTGTGAAGCGCCAAGCCGGCAATGCGCGGGCCTGGTACAACCTGGGCTTGCTGGAGCGGACCACTGGTGATTTCAACTCCGCTTTGCATGCCTTTCAAGCCGCCACCAAACTTGCTCCCGACGATGCGGATGCCTTCTATTTTCTCGGCGCATCGTACGCCCAGGCTGGAGACAACGGGAATGCCGTCGCTGCATTCCAGCAGGCACTGCAACGGAATCCCTTCCACGCTTCCGCCGAGTTCGGAATCGCGCGCGCCTATCAGAAGTTGGGGGAAGCAAAGGAAGCCAGGACGCATCTGGCTCGCTTTCAGCACCTCACGCAGACCAGGCTGGGCGCGCCCATCACGTTGAGCTATGGCGCCCAGGGGCCGCTGTCGCTGGTCGAATCGGTGGGGATGGCATCCCTGACGGCCGATCCTCCCATTCGGGTCCGATTTGCCGATGTAACATCTGGCGCAGGCTGGAGTGGCAAGCCTGCCCCGACCGAAGCGGCGGGAACGAAGTTGGCAGGAGCTGGAGCTTGCGAATTCGACTTTGACGGTGATGGAAGTCCTGATCTGTTGCTCACCGGTTTTGGTCCTGGCGGTGGAGTGGGTCTCTACCGGAACCTCGGAAACGGCAAGTTTGCCGACGTAACCCGCGAAGCTGGGCTCAACCCGGATCGGCCGGCAATTTCCTGTGCCGTTGCCGATTACGACAATGATGGCCACAGCGATCTCGCCCTGGGGTATCCGGGCCATGTGGCGCTCTACCACAATGAGGGCGGCAAATTTCGCGAGACCAGCCACGATGCCGGCATCCAGAGCAGAGGGACCGTCGATGGCCTTCTTTGGGTGGACTACGACCACGACGGTGATCTCGATCTTTACGTCACCCTGAATGAGCAAGGCGGGCAACTCTGGCGTAATAATGGAAACAGCACCTTCACGAACGTTACCGCCGGTACCGCCCTGACGGCCGAAGGTTCCCCCGTCGCAGCCCTTGCCAGCGACGTGGACAACGATCGTGCGGTAGACATCATTGTGGCGCGGCGCTCCGGTCCGCCCGTTCTCTTCACTAATCCGCGAGAAGGGAAATGGCCATCTGCCAGTCCCTGGCCGGGTTCGGTCTCCGGAGCGACTTCGATTGCCTCGTTCGACTTGAACAAGGATGGATGGATGGACGTGGCGTTCACCACCGGGAGCACTCCCGGCATGGTGCTGCTTCGTAGCGTGGAAGGCCGCAAGTTCGAAGAAGTACCGCTACCCGCAACCAATTGGGCACGTGGCGTTAGCGTCATCGCTCTCGATTATGACAATGACGGCTTCGTCGACCTGATGGCTGGAGGCATCCGCAAAGATGGCACACCCGAGATTCGGCTGTTTCGAAATCTGGGGGCAGATAGGTTTGAGGACATGACCTCAAGCACGGGTCTGTCGGACATGAAACTTAAGACGGAACCATACCTCACGGTCGGCGATCTCGACGGTGACGGGGCTGCGGACATCGTCGTATCCCAGCCCGGATCAAACCCACTGCTGCTGGAGAACCATGGAGGCAATCAGAACCACGCGCTGCGCATTTCCCTGAAGGGCCTCGCCGATAACAAGAGCGGACTCGGAGCCAAGGTCGAAGTCTTCGCCGGCGATCTTTGGCAGAAGTGGGAAGTCCACGGCGGAGGCGGCCCCGGCCAGGACTCGGCAACCATCATCGCCGGCCTGGGCAAGCGCAATCAGGTCGACGTTGTCCGCATTCTCTGGCCCACGGGTGTGATTCAGGACGAGATTGACCTGCCAGTTTCCACCCCGCGGCAGATCACGGAAATCGATCGCCGCGGCAGTTCCTGCCCCGTGCTGTTTGCCTGGGACGGCAGGCACTACGAATTCATCTCCGACATGATCGGCGCCGGTGTGCTCGGCCACTGGGTCGGGCCCGGCCAGCGCAATGTTCCGGATCCGACGGAGTACCTGAAAGTAAGTGGAAGCACGGTGAAACCGCGCAACGGCTTTCTGAGTTTCCGATTCATGGAGCCCATGGAAGAGGCCGTATATCTGGATCAGGTGCGGCTGCTTGCCATCGACCATCCGGCAGACTCCGACGTCTACCCCAATGAGTACTTCGCAAGCAATCCCCCCTTCCCGGATTTCAAGGTTGTCGCCGCCAGCCGCCTTGACGTGCGACCCCCCGCCGGCGCATGGAACGAGCAAGGTAGGGACGTCTTGCAGCATCTCTTGCATGCTGACCACGACTACGTCAGCGGCTTTAAGCTGCTACACTTTTCCGGCTACACCGAACCGCACTTTCTGGAACTGGATCTGGGTTTCCCATATGAGGGCGGAACCCTGCGTTTGCTCATGCGCGGTTTCATTGAATATTTTACGGCGACTTCCATGTACGCCGCCCACCAGGCCGGCCTCGATCCTGTAGCGCCCTACGTCGAGGCGCAGGACGCAACAGGCAAGTGGGTTCGGGTAGTGAATGACATGGGCTTTCCCGCCGGCTTGCCCCGAACCAGTGTTGCGGATCTGTCTGGGAAGCTGCCTGGGGGGACCCGGCGCATTCGCATTGCCACCAACCTGCAAATCTATTGGGACCAGATCCTGATCGACCGCACCGCAACCGCAACCCCGGTGCGCCTGGCTTATGTGCCCTTAGCCGCGGCTCGCCTGAAATTCCATGGCTACCCGCATGATATCGAGCGAAAGACCAATGCGCGTGGCGATCACTATTACGTTTACGAGCAGGTGAGCCCAACCGGGCCTTACGTCCGGCAGACAGGCGCGTACACCAGAGTGGGCGATGTCAGGCCGCTCATCTCCCGAAAAGACGATCACTTCGCCATTTTCGGGTCCGGGGATGCGATAGAACTCGATTTCGATCCGCGACAGCTGCCTCCCCTGGCCGATGGCTGGGTGCGCGACTACTTCTTCTTCGCCGATGGATACGAGAAGGACATGGACTTCTATGCCAGCGACGGACTCACAGTAGATCCGTTGCCGTACAAGGAAATGGGAATCTACCCTTACCCGGCGGAACACGGATTCCTGCGTGATAAGGCGGATGTTGATTATGTGCTCGACTACAACACCCGCTTTTTCAGCGACAACTCATCGGGACTGCGTTCTCACTACCGCTTCAGAACAATCCAATAGCTCCGCAGTCCGGTAGCTCCGCAGTCCGGATGAAGCGGACTGCGCTCATCCGGCGACCTGCGGATCAGACCGAAGCCTCTGCCAGCTCAGCGGATTGCGCTTCAGACGTGCCTCCGGTCTCGTCGATGGCAGCCGTATGCCTCTTGGCCACCAGCATATAGATGGACGGGACCACGAAGAGTGTGAAGGCCGATCCGATAATCATGCCGCTCACCAGCATGATGCCGATGCTGTTGCGCGCCCCGGCGCCAGGGCCGCTGGCCAGGACGAGTGGGAAGTGGCCGGCCACGGTGGCAGCGGTGGTCATCAGGATCGGCCGCAGCCGGGTGCCGGAGGCCTCGATAATCGCCGCCAGCTTGTCTTTGCCCGCTTCCTGCAGGTGGTTGGCAAAGTCCACAATGAGGATGCCGTTTTTGGAGACCAGGCCGACCAGCGTGATCAGGCCGACCTGACTGTATATGTTCAGGGTAGTGAACCCCAGGAATGAGAACAGGAGCGCGCCGGAAACGGCCAGCGGCACCGAACCCGCCAGAATGATGAAGGGATCGCGGAAACTCTCGAACTGCGCCGAGAGCACCAGATAAATCAGCACTCCCGAGAGCAGCAGCGTTCCCAGGAACTTTCCGCCTTCCGTGCGCAGCTGGCGGGACTCCCCGGCGTAGTCGACGGTGAAGCCTTGCGGCAGGATCGTCTTGGCCTCATTTTCCAGCACTTTCAGGCCTTGGTCCAGCGGCACCCCCGGCGGCAGCACGCCCTGGACCCGCACCGCATTCAACTGCTGAAACTTCTTGAGCTCGCGCGGCTCCACCGTCGTGCGCAGGGTGGCGAAGGTGGAGAGAGGAACCAGCTTGTTCTCCGAACCGGTGACGTAGATGTGCGACAGTTGATCCGGCGTCAGCCGCTCCACTCGTTTGATCTGGGGAATTACTTTATAGCTGCGGCCCTGGATGCTGAAGCGATTGACGTAGTTTCCGCCGAACAGGACAGAGAGGTCCTGGCCGGCCTGGCTCAGGTCCACACCCTGGGAGCGAAGCTTGTCGCGGTCAAAGACCACCTCGGTCTGGGGCTGGTCAAATTTCACGTCGGTGTCGGCATAGATGAACAGCCCGCTGGCCATTGCTTTCTGCACCAGCTTGTCGGCGAACTCACGGAGCTGCTCCGGCTCCGCCGCGGAGGCGATCACGAAATCGACCGGAAAATTTCCACCTCCAGGCAACGGGGGCGGCGTCGTGGGAATAATGCGAACGCCCGGGATTCGCGACAATGGGCCCATGGATTCGAGCAGGAGCTGCTGCGCGGTCTTTTTGCGCTCGCTCCAGGGCTTGGCCACCATGCCGCCGAACCCGCCCGCAGGAGTCATAAGCTGGAAGGTGCTCTTCGTCTCCGGGAACGAACTGTAGACATCATGAATCTCTTTCGAGAAAAGGGTCGTCTGGTCGATGGTGGAGTTGGCCGAGGACTGCACCACGCCAAAGACCACGCCCTGGTCCTCCATGGGCGCGAGTTCGCGCATGGAGAACATGTAAAACGGCACCATCAGGGCACACACGATCACCCAGAAGGTAAGCACCACCGGCCGGTAGCGAAGCGTTCCTGAAAGAGTCCTGGTGTAGGCGCTGCGTACGCGGTCGAAGCGGCGATTCACCCAACCCGCAAAGCCCCGCTCGGTATCTCCCGCGCGCAACAGCCTGGAACCCATCATCGGGGACAGTGTGAGAGCGACAACGCCCGAAACCACGACCGCTCCGGCCAGAGTGAAGGCGAATTCCCGGAACAGTGCCCCCGTCAGGCCGCCCTGGATGCCAATCGGGGTGTAAACGGCGGCCAGCGTGATCGTCATGGCGATGATCGGTCCCACCAGTTCGCGAGCTGCGTCCATGGCGGCGCGAATCGGAGGCTTGCCCTGGTGAATATGGCGCTCGACGTTCTCCACCATCACAATGGCGTCGTCCACCACCAGTCCAACCGAGAGCACAATGGCGAGCAAGGTCAGCAGGTTGATGGTGAAACCCGCCAGCAACATCAGAAAAACGGCGCCAATCAGCGAGATGGGGATGGCAACCACGGGAATGAGCACCGAGCGGAAGGATCCCAGGAACAGAAAAATGACAATGATCACGATAATGAGGGTCTCGGTCAGCGTGTGCAGCACCTCATTGATGGCGTCCTGAATGTATTCCGTGGAATCGTAGGGGATGCCGGCCTTCATGCCTGTCGGCATCTGGGCCTCGATTGCGGGCAGAGCCTCGCGGACAGAACGGATCACGTCCAGGGAATTGGCCGTGGGAAGCACCCAAATACCCATAAACATCGCCGACTCGCCGTCGAAGCGCACGTCCTGGTCGTAGTTCTCGGCACCCAGCACCACGTCGGCAATGTCGCCCAGGCGAACGATGTTTCCTTTGTCCTGTTTCACTACGATCTGGCGGAACTCTTCCGGGCTGCGCAGATCGGTGTTGGCCACCAGATTCACCGAGACCATGTCGCCCTTGGTCCGTCCGAGCGCCGAGAGATAGTTGTTCCGCGCCAGCACCTCCCGCAGGGCCGAGGCGGAAATTCCGTACGACGCCATCTTGTCCGGCTTAAGCCAGATGCGCATGGCGAAGGTGCGGCTTCCCAGGATTTCCGCGCGCTGCACCCCGCTGATGGCGCTCAACTTGGGCTGTACCACCCGGGTGAGGTAGTCGGTAATCTGGTTCTGATCGAGATCTTTGGAGGAAAAGCCCAGATACATGGCGGCAAACTGGTTGTCCGCCGTTTGCAGATCGATTACCGGAGCTTCAGCCTCGGGAGGCAGATCATTGCGGACCTGGGCGACCTTGGCCTGAATCTGCGTGAGCGCGGCGTTGGTGTCGTAGTTGAGCTTCAGGTGCACGGTAATCGTGCTCACACCCTGAGCGCTCGAGGATTCCATGTAGTCGATGCCGTCGGCGCTCGCAATCACCCGCTCCAGAGGTGTGGTGATGAATCCGCGTACCAGGTCGGCGTTCGCGCCCACGTACACGGTGGTGACGGTCACGATGGCGATGTCGCTGCGAGGATATTGCCGCACGCTCAGCGAGCGGATTGCCTGCAGCCCGGCAATCAGAATCACCAGGTTGACAACGATCGCGAGGACAGGCCGCTTGATAAACAGATCGGTAAAACGCATTAGTTGTCCTCCGGAGTCGGCGCCGGATTGTTGGAAGGCTGGACCTGGTTGTTCACCAGGACGGCAGCACCGTTGCGCAACTTGAACGTGCCCGAAGTCACAACTTCGTCGCCCGGATTGATCCCGGAAACGATCGCAACCTGGTCGCCTCGGCCACCCTCGGTTTTCACGAACTGCTGGCGCACCCCGCGATAGCTCTGGCCCTTGGGATCCTTCATATCGCCGACCACATACACCGAATCCCCGTAGGGCGCGTAGCTGATGGCGGAAGCGGGCAGGGCGATCACCGAACGCGGAGCGCCGTCTTTGGCCTGCACCTCGACGAACATGCCGGGGCGCAACTTGCCTCCGGGATTGGGCAGGGTCGCCTGTAATTGCACGGTGCGCGTCGACTCATCCACGACCGAATCGATTGCTGTCACCTTACCGGAAAACGTCTTGCCCGGCAGAGCGTCGGTCGTCACGGTCACGATTCCAGCGGCCCGCACCCGGCTGGCCACCTGTTGCGGTACGCCGAAATTCACGTAAATGGGGTCCCAGGATTGCAGAGAGACCACCGGGTCGCCAGCCGACAAATATTGCCCCAGATTCACCTTGCGAATGCCCAGAATGCCCGAGAACGGCGCCCGGATCGTCTTGCGGTCGATGGTGGCTCGAATCTCGGCAATGCCGGCGTCAGCTTCCCGTTGCGCAGCCGTTGCCTGGTCGAACTCCTGGCGAGTCACAGCGCCCTGATCCACCAGGCCGTGCAAGCGCCCGTAATTGAGGCGCGCAAGGTCGCTCTGCGCCTGCTGAGCAGCCAACTGGGCCTGCTCCTGGCGGGTATCCAGCTCCACCAGCACTTGTCCTTTGCGTACCGCCTGGCCGGACTCGAAGCCAATCTTCGAGACAATGCCGGGAAGGTCCGCGCTGACAATGACACCCTGGACGGCTTCCATGGTGCCGATTACCTTCGTGGTCGAAGGCCAGCTCGCCTGTTTGGCAATCACCGTGGTGACCGCTTCCGGCGGCGGTTGGAAAACCATTTGCGTCGCCGCCTGAATCTGCCGGAACTTCATAAAGCCGAGGCCCGCAATCAGCAGGGTCATCACGGCCAGCATCAAGATCATCCGCTTTACCATAAGTCCTCTTCGTCGTTTGCTGGGCAGCCGCGCGGGCTGTGCGGCTATTCCTGCCACCCGCCTCCCAGAGCCTTGTAGAGCTGCACCAGGGCCTCCATTTCGTCGCGACGGGTACGGGCAAGCGCCAGCTGCGCATCGAACAAGTCGCGGTCCGAGTCCAGGGCGTTCAGCAGAGTATCCACTCCGCCACGATACCGCACGTAAGCCAGTTGAGACCGGTCTTGCAGCGCGCTCAGCAGCAATTCCTGCTGGGCGCGAACTTCTTTGATTTTTTGGTATTGAATCAGAGCGTCGGAAACGTCACGGAACGCCGTTTGAATCGTCTTTTCGTATTGGATCAGCGCCAAGTCGCGCTGCGCCCAGGCCATCTGCACGTTGGACTTGATCCTGCCGCCGTTAAAGATCGGTTGCGTGACCTGAGGCACAAACTGCCACACTCCCGAGGAACCCGTAAACAGGTTGGAGAGTTGGTTGCTCTGAAAGCCCAGTAAACCAGTCAGGCTGATCTGAGGAAAATAAGCCGCCCGGGCGACGCCGATGGTTGCGTTGGCCGCCACCAGGTCCTGTTCAGCGGCGCGAATATCAGGACGGCGTTCCAGCAATGAGGACGGCAACCCAGGAGGCACCGCAGGCGGCTGCACCTGGTCCGCAAGCACAGTGCCGCGCTGAATGGGCCCCGGGCTCTTGCCCAGCAGCAGGCTGATTTCGTTTTCTGTCTGCTGGTCGGCGCGCTCCAGGTCGGGAATGGTTTGTGTCGCGCTATATACCAGTTGCTCGCCCTGTCGAACGTCCAGCAGCGTGGCCAGACCTGCCTGCCGCCGCTCGCGAATTAGCCGCAGGGAATCCTGGCGGGTGGCGAGCGTGTGACGGGCAATATCGAGTTCCATGTCGAGTTCCAGCAGGTTGAAGTAGGCTGTCGCCACATCGCCCACCAGCGTGGTAAGGACCACTCTCCGATTTTCTTCCGTGGCCAGCAGGCTGGCGCGCGCCGATGCGGTGGCGTTGCGCAGCCGGCCCCAGATGTCCGCCTCATAGGAAACGAGATTGAGTGCAATCGAGCCGAATCTTCGCTCCACGGAGACACCCGACGGGACGGGAAACTGTCCGCTGCGCGAGTAGCGGAGCGTGGTTAGGTTTGCGCTGGCCGCGATAGTAGGGTACTGGTCGGCACGCGTGATGCCTAAGTTCGCCCGCGCCTCTTCCACTCGCGCCGCCGCATCGCGAACGTCGTAGTTGTCAGCCAGCGCCGTCCGGATCAATGCCTGCAACTGCGGGTCCTTGAAGACCTCAAACCATTTCAGGTCACCCAGCGATCCCGGGGCGGGAGAGGGCACCGCCCCCTCCGCGCCGCGAAAGGCCGGGGGGGGCGTGATGGCCGGTCTCTGGTATTTCGGGCCCACGGCACAGCCTCCCAGCCACATCAGGGAAACGCCAAACAGTAAAGCAAGCAGCCTGCCGGACCACGTCTTTTTAGGATGCATCGTCATCATTGATGATTCGTCAGTTATTCTTGTCGTTCTCTTCGTCTTCTTCACACCGCCATTTGCAGGGCAACTTCCGGTTCGTGCGTCCCGCCGGCATCGGAGAGTTCCCCAAAAGCCCGCCGGCGTGCCTGCAACAACTCCGCAACCGTGCAACCGAGCAGGATGGCAGACTCACGGTCCGATAGTTGTAACAGGGCTGACATCATGAAAACAAAGCGATCAAAGGGAGCCAGTTGCAGGACAGGACCGATGCCCTCAAAACTTCCGCCTCCCACTTCGCCATGCGCGTCATCTTGCTGCCTTCTGCCCCTGGAGAACGGCGCCGGTCGCAGGACGGAAATGGCGGCTTCCAAAATGGCTCGCCCGGCCCAGGAGCGCGCCCACGCCCGGAAAACAGGCGTGCCGCTCAGGCAGCGTTCCAGACCGGCGGCAAATACTTCTTCTGCCTGCTGGTTGTTTGCCGTCAGCAGCAGCGAGAGCAGGTACAAGCGGTTCATGTCCCGCTGGAAAATGGCGCAAAACTCTTGCGGTGTCGCGTACTCCGCTGCTCGCTTGTTGTCCTGCATGGTCTTCAATTCTCCGCTCCCTTCCGGCATTTTTGGCGCGTTTGGCCTCGCCACCTTTGCTCCAGTTCACGCAGCAGATACCGGGTCAGCACTCCCCCGGAAACAAACTGCGCCCCGTCCACCATCATTTGAAAGAGAAGTTCCTTGCCCCTGCAGCTGATGACGGTGACGCCGGCGAGATCGACAACCAGGCGGCGCCCTCCGCACAGCTCTTGCCGGGTTCGGTCCCACGCTTCGTTCAGTTCCATCAGCCATGGCTCAGCCAGCATGCCTTCCACAACCAGCAGGCATTCCTCGGCGGTTTCAGTGCTCGTAATCTTCAGCATTTTCAGTTAGCCGAGTTTTCGGGATTCTCGGTCCCACTGGCCTCTACTCCTACGTCGAACGGCGAGCGGCGGAATCGACACACGGGAAAACCAGCTTGCTTAATTTCTGGTCCCCTTTTTCCTGTGATCCGGCGTCTCCGCCCGGCGGAATTGAGAAGTGCAACGCGAGTGCCAGAGGGCTGCGCTTGTGGGTGGACCGCAAGTGCTTGATTTCACGATGTTAGCATGGCAGGTAAGGGTGTCGGAGTGTCGAAACTGTCGAAGCAGCCCCCGACAGTGTCGAACCATTACGCCATCTGGCGGGGATCGATTCCCAGCTTCTGCAGGCGGGAAATCAGAGTGGTGCGCTTGAGTCCCAGGCGTACGGCTGCTCCCTGGGGGCCCCCCACCCGTCCTTTGGTCTCCCGGAGAATGCGCAGCAGCTCATCACGGTCCCCGCGGTCTCTGGATGATGACGGGAGGGTTGCCGCCGGCATCGGCGGCGCGCCATCCTTCAGTTCGGCCAGAGGGACCTGAAGGGTTGCGCCGCGGGTCAGGATCACGGCCCGTTCCGTGAAGTTTTCCAGCTCCCGGATATTTCCCGGCCAATGCGACTGTGCCAGCCTCTTGAGAGAGGCGGCGGGAATGGACTCGATCTTTTTTTCCATGCGCCGCGCATACTTCTGCGTAAAGTAGCGCACTAGCAGAGGAATGTCCTCAGGACGCTCGCGTAGAGGAGGAATGCGGATCGGGAACACATTCAGCCGGTAATAAAGGTCGGTGCGGAACTGTTTGTCCTCGATCATTCTTTCCAAGTCACGATTGGTGGCAGCCACCAGGCGCACGTCCACTTTTTTCGTGCGGGTGCTGCCCAGGCGCTCAAACTCGCGTTCCTGCAGAGCGCGCAGAAGTTTCGGCTGAATCTCGAGAGGAATGTCGCCCACCTCGTCGAGGAACAACGTGCCCTGGTCCGCCAGTTCGAGGCGGCCGATCTTTTGTGAGATGGCGCCGGTAAACGCGCCCCGCTCATGCCCGAACAGCTCGCTTTCCAGGAGGCCCGTGGGGATGGCTGCGCAATTCAGCTTGATGAGAGTGCGATTGCTCCGCCGGCTGCGGTCATGAATGGCGCGCGCGATCAATTCCTTTCCTGTGCCGGTCTCGCCCAGAAGCAGGACCGTGGAATTGCTGGGGGCCACGGTTTCCACCATCTGCAGCACATGGCGCAGCGCGGAGCTCTGGCCAACAATGCCTTCAAAGTCCATCTCGCCGCGGATCTCTTCTTCCAGGTAGAGCTTTTCGTGCGCCAGTTTTTCTTTCAGATCGGCAATCTCGCCATAGGCCAGCGCATTTTCCACGGCGATGGCAATCTGCCTGGCAATCTGGCCGAGGAATTCGATTTCCTCCGCGGTAAAGGGCTCCTCCACAAAGCGGGAAAGAGCCAGGATGCCCAGGGCTCGGTCACGGCTGACCAGCGGCAGGAAACACCCAGAGCGCAGCCCCTCACGCAGGGCAGGGCTGTCGCAGTGAACTTCGGGAGACTTGATCCAGGCATGCGGCTGAAGTTCGCGAAAAGCATGGCCAAGCGGCGATCCTTCCATCGGAATCAGGCTCGCGTCCGTCAGGAATCCCTTGCCCGCGGGAAAGTCCAGGGCATAAAAGCGGAAGTAGCTGTTGCCTTCATCGGGCAGGGCCACGCCGGCCACATCGCAGTTCATCACCCTGCGGACGCTGGCAGATACGACCTGCAGGAGATCAGGAAGCTCCAGATTGGATACCACGCGGTTGGTGAGATCCAGCACCAGCTCCAGACGCTCGTTCTTGCTCTTCAGCTCCGCTTGCGCGCGCTGCGAGGTCTCGAAGTTCAAAGCGCTGTCAACCGCCAGCGCAATATGGTCGGCTACCAGCGAGAGAAACTGAACTTCATCTTCCGAATAGGCATAAGCCTGGGAAACCCCAACCGCCAGGGTGCCCAGCCTGCCATGCCCCGTCTTCAGCGGCAGCACGCACGAGGAGCGAATCCCGAATTGTTTCAGGAACTCTCGCAGCCTGGGAAACTGCTCTTCGCGATCCCAGTCTCCAATCACCAGCGGCTGCTGATGCTCGTGCACCCACCAGCTGGGGGTATCCTCCATCGCCACATCCGGCAGAAGTACCTCCCCCGGTCTGCCCATGGCTTCAAAAATGCGCCATTGAACAGTGTTGCTGCCGGGCGCAAAAATTGTCACCAGAACATAATCAAAGGAGACAAACCGTTGCATTTCCTGCGCGAAGCGCTCGGAAAAGGCACGGCAATTCCGGCACTCCGTAATGGCAGTGAAAGCGCGAAACAGCGCCTCGTAACGCCCGGTTAATGCTCGTGGTGCGATTTCCGCGGAAGCACTCATCCCGACCTTTCCGGAGACTTGAAAAACGAGTGGTTGGACTATGGATTCAGCCTCTGACCCGGTGGATTCAGAAAATATCTTCCTGTCTCGCCCCGGTCATGCAAGCAATAGGCTGTCGCCTGAAAAGCAATTCTGGGTTTGCGGGGGCCGAACTGGCTGGAGCCCCGCGCTGCCTCTCTTCCCAGAGCCCGCAATTGCTCTGCCGACTGGCTGTCCTTGGGAAGGCCTTGCTCGTCGAACGCCTTCCAGGATTGCGCGATCGGCATCACCGGTGGAACGGCCCATCCGCGGAGCGCGCGTACAACGAATTCCATCGGATTCGCGGCTCGCAAACCCTGTACCCCCCCCGGCGCAGCCGCTCTTGGGTGGTCATGCGGGCCCGGATCGCAGGGGCGTCCTGCATCCGGGCCAATGTCTTGCTATGCCGCCCCGGCTCTTGGCGAAGGCTCCTTGGCCTCCACAAGAGGCATGTTCACCAGATGCTCGCTCAAGAACCACACCTCCAGCTCGTTGGTGCGCAACACTTCACTCACTGCCAGGTCGTTGGTGCCGTCGTCCCCCAGTTGGGAAGCACGGCGCGCCAGGGTTCGAACCTGCCGGATGATGACCTGGTGGGCGTCGAGCAATCGCGACAATTGCACCGGAACCTCTTCCCGGCCGCGCGGCGGCCGCTCGATTTGCGTCGTCTCCGCCACATCCGCGGCCATGGAGATGCTGACCCCGCCGAGCAACTGAATCCGTTCGGCAATCGAGTCCACCAGTTCAACCTGCTCGCCATAGTGCTTATCAAAGAGCAGGTGAAGCTGGTAAAACGTGGGCCCCGCGACCTGCCAATGACATTTCTTGTAGAGATCGCGCAATGTCATCGTGTCGGCAAGGAGTTGGTTCAACTGCTCGGTCATTTCCAGCCGCACCGGCTCTTCGAGGTCAAGCGGCAGCATATGATTCACGGTTCCGTAAGCCTGAAGTTCGGCTGTACGCTGATGAAGGCGGGGTTGGGCGTTGATCTGCCCGGTGTTCGACCTGTTCTTTGCCATTCGGCTGCTCCTTAATTCTTGCTGGATTCCTGGACACAACAAGCGCCATCACTCCCTGTAACCGGGACACCTGGTACAAGACGGAAGAAGTCCCGCTTATTCGCCCGCTCGACAGCCAATCAGGGCGGGATACCCGGGTGGGGCCGTTGCCTCGCGCGACCTAGAGATATCGTCTCCTTTTGCCGGCCTAGTATGGGCTTTGAACGAAAGTGGACCTGAGTCAGTGAGTGTTTCCCTCAGGGTGCAACGGGGACCCGGGGACTGCTTGATCCTGACAACGCAAGCATACGCCAACAGGAAGCCGATTGCAGCCCTTCGTCCGCAAGCAGGAACTCTGCGGACTGGGCTCTTGTTAGCCGAATGCAACGAAAGCGCAGACGATGCCGGCGGAGCGATTCGAATAGCATCCCAAATGGTGCAATCGTACCGGTGGCGTGTCGGGTAAGATCGAAACTAGAACGAGTTTTTGCGCCTCGGCGGCGGCAGGGGCATCTGAAATACTCGGAGTGAAACTTATGACTGCTAAGAACAGACGCAAACGTGATGAACTGGACCCGGCTGCGGCCGGCCAGTCCGGGGACATCCAGCAGTTGTCGGACGTTGCCCAGGCGGATTCCGAGAGCGTGGAAGAGCTGGTGGAGGAAGGGAATGCTTTCGAAGCCGGGGCTGTCGAGGGCGTGGAAGATGCAAAGGATGCTGACGTCTCTGAGGTAACCACGCGCGAGGTGCCGGAAGATGATGTTCCTATGGAATATCTGGAAAATGACGACTAAATCCGGGAACGCAGGTCGTCCGTCAGCCCGTGACGGCGCAGGCCGATGAGAGCATGCCGATGAGGGCAGAAAGAATCCTGCAATACGGCCCCCCGGATGTAATCGTGAGCGTGGACGTGGATCGTCCTGCGCCGGGGGCCGGACAAGTGCTGGTGCGGGTGAAAGCCGCGGGAGTCGGCCCCTGGGATGCGCTGATCCGTCAGGGAAAGAGTGTGGTTCCACAAGCCTTGCCGTTGACCTTGGGCTCGGACCTTGCCGGCATTATCGAAGCGGTGGGTGCGGGAGTTTCCCACCTCCAAGTGGGAGACGAGGTATACGGTGTCACCAACGAGCAGTTCACGGGCGCTTATGCGGAATACGCTCTCGCCACTGCCGGGATGATGGCCCGCAAGCCCAAGACGTTGACCTTCATCGAAGCAGCGTCCGCCCCGGTGGTCGCCGTCACAGCGGGGCAGATGCTTTTTGAGTATGGCCAGGTCGTCTCCGGGCAGAGTGTGCTGGTTCATGGGGCGGCAGGGAACGTGGGTGCGTATGCGGTGCAGTTGGCCAGGAATGCGGGAGTTCATGTTATTGCTACCGCGGCCAGCCGCGATGTGGAGTATGTTCGAGGATTGGGCGCGGAAACCGTGATCGATTACAGCGCGGTCCGGTTTGAAGATGTGGTGAGCGGCGTTCATGCGGTGATCGACACAGTTGGCGGGGACACAAGAGAGCGTTCCTTCGCGGTTTTGAGAAAAGGTGGAATCCTGGTCTCGGTGGTGTCTTCGATTCCCCGGGCGACGGAGCAGCGCGATGGAATTCGAGCAGTTTTCTTCATCGCGGAGGTGACCGGCGTGCGCCTGAACGCCTTGACTGCTCTGTTCGAGAGCGGAAAACTGTTGCCGCAAGTGGGTTCGGTGTTGCCGCTCGACCAGGCGCGCCTAGCGCATCAAATGCTGGCCGGCGCGCCTCACAAGCGGGGAAAGATCGTTTTGCAGGTGGCGGCCTGATTCTGTTTTCCAACGTGCGTGCGCAGGTTGGATCGCCGTAGCTGCGTAGCGGGTTCGTGTCCCGGCTGGCGATCTGGCCGCGCGCGTCTCTTTACCTTCGCGCAATCCCGCCTTGAATCGTAGAATCAGAAGGAAAGCATATATCGTTGTTGCGGCCCGCGCAGACAATCGGGCTGGAAAGGAAACATATGGCGAAGACGGAAGCACCCTCGCAGGATCCTCGCATTGATGCACGCCGGCACCGAGGTCGAGGCCAATACCTCGGGGCCGTTCCGCGGGGAGGTCCAGCCGGAGGACGAGGCAGCGGCAAAGCTGGAACTGCTCTCCATCAACACCATCCGCACTCTGTCCATGGATGCGGTGCAGAAGGCCAAGAGCGGCCATCCCGGCACGCCCATGGCGTTGGCGCCGGTGGCATTTGTATTGTGGGATCGCTATTTGCGGCACAATCCGCGCGAACCCCGAACTGGCCGAATCGCGACCGCTTCATCCTGTCCAATGGCCACGCGTCCATGCTGCTGTATTCGCTCTTATACCTGACGGGCTATGGCTTGCACGCTGGAGGACACTGGAAAATTTCCGGCAGTGGGGTTCGCGGACTCCGGGCCACCCGGAATATGGGTTCACCCCCGGCGTGGAAACCACTACTGGACCGCTGGGCCAGGGCGTGGGCGAACTCCGTGGGCATGGCCATTGCGGAGCGCTGGCTGGCCGCGCATTTCAATCGCGACGGGCAGAAGCTGGTCGACTATCGCGTCTACGCTTTCTGTGGCGACGGCGACCTGATGGAAGGCGTTTCCCAGGAAGCCGCTTCTGTTGCTGGCCATCTCGGCCTTTCCAATCTCATCTGGATTTACGACAACAACCACATCAGCATCGAGGGCAATACCTCCCTGGCCTTCTCCGACGATGTTGCCGCGCGCTTCTTGTCCTATCACTGGAACGTGTTGCGCGTCGGGGACGCGAACGACTTGGAACAGCTCGATGTGGCCATCCGCACCGCGCAGAAGGAACAGGAGCGTCCCTCGCTGATCATTGTGGACAGCCATATTGCCTGGGGCTCGCCCAACAAGCACGATACCGCTGCCGCCCACGGCGAGCCGCTGGGGGAGGAAGAGGTTCGCCTGACCAAGCAAGCCTATGGCTGGCCGCCCGACGAGCACTTCCTGGTTCCGCCCGAGGTGCTCGAATATATGCGCGGCGCCGGCGGGCGCGGGAAACAGTGGGAGCAGGAATGGAATGATGTGCTCGCGCAATTCCGCCAGCGTAATCCGGAATTGGCTGCTGAATGGGATTTATTGCAAGCCGGTGAGTTGCCGTCCGGATGGGATGCCGATATTCCCGGGTTTGCCGCCGACCCCAAAGGCAAGGCAACGCGCGACACAGCAACCGCCGCGGAGAATGCAATCGCCAAACGTGTCCCCTGGCTGATCGGTGGCTCGGCGGACCTGGCGCCCTCGACCAAGACGTTGATCGCCGGGGCGAGCGATTTTGAATGCGGCAACTATTCCGGCAGAAACTTCCATTTCGGCATCCGGGAACACGCCATGGGCTCCATTCTCAATGGCATGGTGCTTTCCAAGCTGCGAGCCTTCGGTGCGACCTTCCTGATCTTCTCCGACTACATGCGCCCCCCGATTCGGCTTGCGGCCCTGATGGATCTGCCTGTGATCTACGTATTTACCCATGACTCGATCGGATTGGGAGAGGACGGACCGACGCACCAGCCCATCGAACAGCTCATGTCGCTGCGCATGGTTCCGCGGCTGGCGGTCATCCGCCCCGCCGACGCGAACGAGACCGCCGAGGCATGGCGCGTGGCCATGCAGCAGAAAAAGCATCCGGTCGCGCTGGTGCTCACGCGCCAGGCGGTGCCCACCTTCGATCGTGGCAAGTATGCCAGTGCGGAAGGATTGCGCCGCGGCGCCTATATTCTGGCGGATTCGCCGGGAGAGCCGCAGGTGATCCTGATGGGCACCGGTTCCGAGGTGCAGCTTTGCCTGGCGGCGCACGAACGGCTGGCCTCTGAGGGCATTCGCAGCCGCGTGGTCAGCATGCCTTCCTGGGAGCTGTTCCGGCAGCAAGCGCTGGAGTACCAGGACAGCGTGCTGCCGCCCCAGGTCCAGGCGCGCGTCGCGGTGGAGGCGGGAACCGCTCTCGGCTGGAGCGAGTACGTCGGCTCGCAGGGCCGCGTGATTGCCCACTCTGACTTCGGCGCTTCGGCTCCCATCAAGGACTTGCTCCTGCACTTTGGCTTCACCGCGGACCGGGTTGTTGAGGAGGCCCGCGCCCTGATCAAGAGGTAAGCAAAAGAGGTAAGTATGCGCATCGCCGTAGGAGCCGATCATGCGGGCACGCCGATGAATGAAGTGGCCATCGCCGAGCTGCGCAGGCTCGGCCACGAGATTGTCGACCTCGGAACGCACGATCCCACGCAGCCCGACGATTATCCCGATTTCGCGGAAGCGGTCGCGCAGGAAGTGGTGAGCGGCCGCTGTGAGCGCGGGCTGCTGATTTGTGGCAGCGGAGTGGGCGTGGCGGTGGCGGCCAATAAGGTTGCCGGCATACGCGCCGGCATGTGCCACGACACCTACTCCGCGCATCAGGGCGTGGAGCACGACGACATGAACGTTCTTTGCCTGGGAGCCCGCGTGATCGGCCCGGAGCTCATGCTCGATCTGCTGCGCGTGTTCGTGGCCGCACGCTTCACTGGCGAACAGCGTCATCGCCGCCGCCTGGAAAAGGTCGTGGAACTGGAGCGCCGCTGCCGAAACACAGTCAGGTGACGAAAGCTCAGTTCCGGGAGCGGCGCACACGCCGGTTCATCGTCCTGGCGCACCGCACCATCTGCGGGGCGCTCAACCATGGCACCAAGCATTGCGGAGGAGTTCTCTATGGGCACAACTACAGCAATCAAGACCGCGGACTTTGGCGTTGTCGGGCTCGGAGTCATGGGCGAGAACCTGGCGCTCAATATCGAAGATCACGGCCGGAGCGTGGCGGTTTGGAACCTGGAGCCGGAATGGGTCGATCGCTTTGTCGCCCAGAACAGCGCGCGTCAGATTATCGGCACAAAGACGCTGCCGGAGTTCGTCCAATCTCTGGCCCGTCCGCGCCGCATGCTGATGATGATCAAGGCCGGCGAGCCCGTGGATGAGATGCTGGGCAAGCTCGCGCCGCTTCTGGATTCCGGCGATATCGTGATCGACGGTGGCAACTCGTTCTTTAAAGATACGCAGCGCCGCGAGAACGACATGCGCGGCAAGCGCCTGAACTTTTTCGGCATGGGCGTCTCCGGCGGAGAAGAGGGTGCGCGGCATGGCCCCTCGCTGATGCCGGGTGGGAACCGCGAAGCCTACGAGCACGTGCGTCCGGTGCTGGAAGCCATCGCCGCCAAGAGTGATTCCGGCCCGTGCGTTACCTACGTTGGGCCCGATGGCGCCGGACACTTCGTCAAAATGGTGCACAACGGCATCGAATACGGCGATATGCAACTGATTGCCGAGGCCTATGACCTGCTGCGCAAGGGCCTGGGCGCGGACGCCGCCGAACTCGCCGGCATTTTTGCCGAGTGGAATCGCGGGCCGCTGGAGTCCTACCTGGTCGACATTACCGCGCAGATCCTCACCGTGAAAGATTCCAAAACCGGCGGCCCCCTGGTCGACAGCGTGCTGGACCGCGCGGGACAAAAGGGCACCGGCAAATGGACGGTGCAGATTGCGCTGGACCTCGGCGTGCCGATCCCCACCGTTGCGGCGGCGCTCGACGCCCGCATTCTCTCCAGCATGAAGGAGGAGCGAGTCGCGGCCGCCCGGCAATACAGCCGTCCCTCGTCGCGCTATTCCGGCGACCGGCGCCAGCTGATCGACTCGGTGCGCGACGCGCTGCGCGCGGCCAAAATCTGCTCCTACGCGCAAGGCATGAGCCTGATCCGCGCCGGCTCGGAAGAATACCACTGGAACATCGACCTGCGCGAAATGGCGCGCATTTGGAAGGCGGGATGCATCATTCGGGCCCGCTTGCTGGACGACATCATGCACGCTTACGAGCGCCGTCCTGAATTGCCCAACCTGCTGCTCGACGAAGAGTTCCAGCAGGTAATCACCGCTGCGGAAGCGGGATGGCGGCGTGTGCTGGCGGCCGCCACGCCTCTGGCCATCCCATTGCCCGCAATGTCGGCCTCGCTTGCTTACTTCGACGCCTATACCTCCGCGAACCTGCCGCAGAATCTTACCCAGGCCCAGCGCGACTACTTTGGCGCTCACACCTATCAGCGCGCCGACGATCCCTCGGGCGCATTCATTCACACCGACTGGCAGGCCTTGATCGCGAAACAAGAGGGAGGGAAGAAATGAACGTCGTTCTCGAGGCCACTCCAGCGGATCGTGGCCAGACGCCCTTGCTCAAAGGAGAATCCTGCGTGCTGGTGATCTTCGGCGCGTCCGGCGACCTGACGCGCCGCAAGCTGATGCCGGCACTCTATGACCTGGCCTGCATGGGCTGCATGAATCCCAAGTTCGATGTGCTCGGCGTCGGCCGCACGCCCATGACGTCCGAGGAATTTCGCGCCCGCATGCGAGAGTCCGCCGCGGCCTCCAAGGACTCGCGCAACTTCAGCCAGGCGGACTGGGCCAAATTCGAGAAGCGGCTGTTTTATCTGGTGGGCGATGTGAATGATGCGAAGTTCTATCCACAGTTGCGCTCCCAACTGGAAGAGGTTCGCGGCAACGGCGGCAGCGGCAATCATCTCTTTTATGTTTCTACTCCCGCCTCTGTGGCTCACCCGATTATCGAAGGTTTGGGCGCCGCCGGGCTCAACCGGAATCCGAACGGCTGGTCGCGCATTGTTTTGGAGAAGCCCTTCGGCAGCGACCTCACCACCGCGCGCCAGCTCAACTCCACCGTTTTGCGCATCTTCGGCGAACGCGACGTCTACCGCATCGACCACTACCTGGGCAAAGAGACTGTGCAGAACATGCTGGTCTTCCGCTTCGCCAACCCGCTGTTCGAGCCGGTGTGGAACCGCAATTATGTGGACTACGTCGAAATCACGGCGGCCGAGACCGTCGGCGTGGAAAGCCGCGCCGGCTTTTACGAGCAGACCGGTGCGCTGCGCGATATGGTTGCCAATCACTTGCTGCAACTGCTGGCCATCACGGCCATGGAACCACCGATCGCGTTTGATGCCGACGCAGTTCGCGAGCAGAAGGTGCAGGTGCTCCGCTCCATCCGCCCGATGACGCTGGAGGAAGTGGCTCGCTTCACGGTTCGCGGGCAGTATGGTCCCGGGCAAATCGATGGGAAGGCCGTCCCCGCATACCGGCAGGAGCCTGGCGTGAAGCCGAAGTCGCTTACCGAAACGTTCGTTGCGCTCGAGTTTCACGTGGATAACTGGCGCTGGGCGGGGGTGCCCTTTTATGTGCGCACGGGAAAGCGCCTGGCACGGCAGTTGACCGAAGTTCGGGTCCACTTCAAGCGCACGCCGCAGGCACTGTTCGCCCGCACTCCGGATGAGCAGATCGAGCCCAACATGGTGGTCATCGGTATTCAGCCGGATGAAGGCATCGTGCTGCAGTTTGGCGCCAAAAAACCGGGAGGCCAGATGCAGGTGGTGCCGGTGCAGGCGGACTTTTGTTATCGCACGGCGTTTGATGGAAACACTCCCGTGGCCTACGAGACGCTGCTGCTCGACGCCATGCGTGGTGATCCCACCCTGTTTACACGCGGCGACGAGATTGAGGCGGAATGGAGCATCATCACGCCCATCGAGGAGGCGTGGGCGCAACTGCCGCCGCCGGAATTTCCCAACTATGCCGCCGGCAGCGGTGGCCCGAATGCAGCCAATCAGTTGATTGGGGAGGAACCGCGTGGCTGGCACACGATTGAGGCGGGCCTGCGGCGCACCGCCTAGCGAGCTTCCATCTGGAGAACAATCATGACCACCGCAACCAGGGCTCCGTATCCGGGTGAGCTTCGCGTCTATGGCGGTCCCGAACAACTCGCCACTGCCGCCGCGGACCTGTTCGCCAATGTTGCGGTTCAGTCCATCCGGGAGCGGGGCCGTTTCCGGGCAGCGCTGTCCGGCGGATCCACCCCGCGCCGTGTTTATGAGTTGCTGGCCGCTGACAGAATGCGCCAGCGCATTGATTGGAACCACACCGACCTCTTCTGGGGCGACGAGCGTTATGTCCCCGCGCAGGATCGTGACAGCAACTACCGCATGGCGTCGGAGACCCTGCTGCGTCATGTTCCCATCCCCGAGGACAACGTGCATCGAGTGCCGACCGAGATCAGTCCTCCTGCCGCAGCTGCCAGTGCCTATGAAGCGACCATTCGACAAACGTTTGCTGGTCTCCTCTTCCTCTTCCCTGCCGCAGTTCGACCTGATCTATCTCGGACTGGGCGCCAACGGCCATACCGCGTCGTTGTTTCCACACTCCCCCTTGCTTCAGGAAGCCTCGCGGCTGGTGGCAGCCGGCTTTGTGGCCGAGGTAAATACCTGGCGCATCAGCATGACCGCTCCCTTGCTGAATCGAGGACGCACGGTAGCTTTTCTCATCGAAGGCGGGCAGAAGGCGCAGGTGCTGCGAGAAGTGTTGCTGGGGCCGCCTGATCCAGAGCGGCTGCCGGCTCAGCTCATTGCCCCTGCAGGCGAGTTGCTCTGGCTGGCGGATGAAGCCGCGGCGGCCCTGGTGTCCGGGGCCGTCAAACGTGGGAGCTTATAGATGTTGAGGCAAAACAGCGGCGCCGTCGCGTGTTTCGGCGCGGGCTCACGGGATGCTGATGACAACTGACATACGCCTGGTGATCGCCGATGTGGATGGCACCCTCCTCACCGGAGACAAGAGGCTGACACCGCGTGCCATGGAGGCTGTCCGCCGTGTGCGCGGCGCGGGCATTGCTTTCAGCATTACCAGCGCGCGTCCGCCATTGGGCCTGGAAATGCTGATCCAGGCGCTTGCCTTGACCGAACCGGTCGCAGGGTTTAACGGCGGAATGATTGTCCGGCCCGATCTGTCTGTGCTGGCGGAGAAGTTTCTGCCCGCGGAGGTTGCTGCCCAGGTCATCACCGCGATTGAGCGTCACGGGCTGGACGTCTGGGTCTATGCCGGCTGGCGCTGGCTGGTGCGCGACCAGAATGGTCCGCACGTCCAACGGGAACAATCGAGCGTGAAGTTCGCTCCCGAGGTTGTCTCCGGTTTCGCCACGTATCTGGACGGCGTGGCCAAGATTGTCGGGGTCAGTGACGACCACGCGGCGGTGGCTGCCTGTGAGGCCGATGTGCAACGGGAGTGCGGCAACCGCGTCTCGGCCACGCGCTCCGCTGCGTATTATCTCGACGTCACCCATCCCCAAGCCAATAAAGGCGAGGTAGTCGCCACGTTGTCCCAGGTTCTGTCGATTCCTCCGGCGCAGATTGCCACCATAGGGGACATGCCAAACGATGTCTTCATGTTTCGCAGCAGCGGGCTCAGCATTGCCATGGGGAACGCCAGCGAAGAAGTGCAACGCCAGGCGCGATTCGTGACTGCCTCGAACGAAGAAGACGGGTTCGCCACTGCCATGGAAACCTTCATTCTGGACGGCGCGGGGGGAAGCCGCCGGGAGGATGCCATAATCCGATGATCATCGTCATGATTGGCGTCTCGGGAGCGGGGAAGAGCACCGTGGGACAATTGCTCGCGGCCGAACTCCAGTGCGCGTTTCTGGAGGGCGATTCGCTGCATTCGCCGGCCAACATCGAGAAGATGGCTCACGGAATCCCGCTCACCGACGCGGACCGGGCGCCCTGGCTGGCCGCCATTCACAGCCGCATCGTCGAGTGCTTCCAGCGCGGGGAAAACCTGGTGGTCGCCTGTTCGGCGCTCAAACAGAAGTACCGGGACGTCCTGGCGCGTGGCGTGAACATCGCCTGGGTCTACCTGAAGGGTTCCAGGGAAGTGATCCTGCCGCGGTTACAGAGCCGCCAGCACCATTACATGAAAGCGCGGATGCTCGCCAGCCAGTTCGCCGATCTGGAAGAGCCCACGGACGCGGTTGTCATTGACGTTTCCGTCGCGCCGCCGGTCGCGGTGCAGCAGATTCTGCACCAACTGTCGCTGGCGCGAGCCTAGCCTTCGATCCTGGTTAGAGCGCGCTTCCTTACTTGCTGGGCTTATCACGATGCGTGGCGCCAATGACTCGAAATAGCCCGCGCCGCATCCTGCCGAAGATATGAAGATATCTAGCCGCGCCTGATTGGGTTCGAAAATCCCTGATCCTCGGACCGTGTCCTACGCGAGCTGCACCGTGAAGTCGAGGCCTTCCCATTCGCCGGATTCTACCCAGTAAAAGGTGAAGCGGATCGAGGTTCCAGAAGGCAAGGATTCGCTTGGCAGATCGACCAGGTGCATGTCTATTTCGCTGTCGCGGGAATCGTGGTCGAAGCAGTTTTGCCAGCCATCGAAGCTCCAATGCAGCCGGAAAGGTGACTGCGCCTCGATGCGCAGTATCTTCCCCGCGGATATCTGGCGGCAGCGATTGTTGAAACGCCAGATCGCAAAAGGCGACGGATGCTTCTCACGGATGTAGCGGTCCACCGTAGCTTGAGGCTGATCGAAAACGCGTCCATCGCGCAGCGAGCGGATCAATTTGATGTACTCGGCGTGGGCCCAAACCAGGGGCCGCGCCGAACCCGAGGGTTGTCCAAACCAAAGCTCCCTCTCCGGAATGTCCGCAGCATCCCAGACCTGCTCGGGGAGCATTCCGCCATCCCCGGCACTCCTCTCCACTGTTTGGCGCAGCCGTTCCGCTTCTCCCGGTCTTCCCGCGGAAAGTTCATAGTGGGCTCGCTCGCCGGTAAGCAGCGGCCACAACCGGCCGCTTCCTGTCCCATCAAAAGCACTGCCGTCTTCGTGTTCGCCATAGCCATCGCCGTTATAACGATGCCATAGAGGACCCTGCGGCGTTTCCACTTTGAGGAGCGTGTCGATCACCTTCAGGGTATTGAGCACGCGCGGGTCCAGCGCGCTGCGCAAGCCCAGCCGCACCAGCGCAAGAAACTCAGTACCGATCGTGCTGGCGGCAGGCTTGGAGCTTTGATCCAGAGGGCGGTTCTTGATTGCCACAAACCCCGTCGCGGGCGATGCGGAATCCGAAGTGTCCGGCGGAGTGATGCGCACATAGTAGCCGTCCACGCCACAGCGCGCTGCAAGCCTCGTTCCTGTTACGTAGGTCCAGCTTTCCACGGAGTCATTCCAGCTGTCGGCAGTCTCCCGCAGATATTGCGCGATCGTGTGCTCCCCATTTGCGTCAGCCATTTGGGCGGCGATGAGCAGCGCGGCAATCTCGGTGGCAAGGGTGAAGGGAGAATATCCCGCGTCCTCTTCCCACCGGTCCTGCTGGGTAACAGGACCATTGCGCGCAAGGAACGCGACGGCTCTGCGAACCATCGGCCACATCGCAGCTAGCGCCCCGTCCGCCAGCGCTCCCTCGCGGCTCAGCAGATCAATCAGGAGGACAGGGAATGCAGTTTCATCCATCTGCAGGCCTTCCCAGTAGGGAGTGCCATCCAGCCACATGTTTTGCGACCAGTGCCCGTCCTCCTCCTGCGTGGATTCCAGATAGCGCAGCACCCGGAGGGCATCGTCGTGGGCGCCCGCTGCCAGCAAGGCTCCTGCAGTTTCCACCAGGTCGCGAGGCCATACCAGGTGGTAGCCGCCGAGATCCTCGTCCCCTTTGCTGAAACCCCAGGGGATGGAGAGGCTCGCAATAATCCCGCCAGGAAAGGCTTTGGCCTCGTGCACTCGGAGCACGGCCATGCTGGTGCTGTAGAGTTTGGCGGGAGGAGTCGCATCCAGACCGGGAAGCGACCTCTGCCATTCCTCCCAATCAGCGAGGTACGCGCTTTTGGCTGCTTCGAAGCCCTCGAGCAGACTGGCGCGCGCTCGTTGCGCTGCCTCCGAGGCATTTGTGCCGAATCCCAAGGCCAGCACAAACTCGGCACTGCGCTGGATATCGATTTCACCGGTCAGGGCCACGTTGCCGTTTTCTGCGCGCGTATATTCCCAATCCATACGCCTGTGACGGCTTAGATCCTGCCATCCGTCGGAGAACCCGACAAACCCCGCCGACCGTTTGCGCCAGGGCACTGAGCACGCCAGCGCCAGCCCCTGGCCGTCGCGCTCCGCCATCAGCATGGGAAGCCCTTTGTAAGCTCCTAGGTAGGCGGTATTGTTGCTGCCAACATTGCCCAGATGCGGCGCCAGAAGCAGGTAAAGATGATAGTCGGTGAGCAGGCCCTTCAGGGGGGTAAACCGCACTCGTTGCAGCAGGACATCGCGAGCCGGATCGCACAGAACCAACTTTTCAATCGAGTAGCGGCCTTCCAGGCACGTGTTTCGGAGGTGATAGGCGGGAACCCCGCTCGCGAAATAGGCTACTTGAGGGCGCGCATGGCGCTTCTCCTCCGAGAAAAAATCTATGCCATTCGTTACGATCAGCCCCAGATCGCGCGTGCAAGCCTTATCCACTCGGGGGTAATAAATCTCGTCGATGATTCCATGACTGAGCGTAAACCAAACCCGGCTGGCTGAACCCATGGCAGTTCCGACGCCACTCTTGGAACTGGAAGTCCAGGTTGCGGGAATTCCAGGCCAGCCCGGCGCAAAATTCTCACACATCCTGTCCACCACTGCGAGGGGTTCGCATTGTCATTTTCCTTTGGCAACTAGAGCCGGCAGATCAGCAGTTCGCGCTCGTAGATCATTTCCGGGGGCAGGTGGTCGTGCAGGTCAATGAAGAGTTCTTCGTGCGCGATCACTTCCGAGCGCCAGGCGGCGCGGTCGAAAGCCTGCAGCTTTTCAAAGGACTCCCTGGGAAACCTTAAACCTTTCCATTCAATATCTTCGTAGCGCGGCATCCAGCCAATCGGAGTTTCCCGTCCCAGGGCGCGGCCGTGAGCGCGGTCCACCACCCACTTCAGGATGCGCATGTTTTCTCCAAAGCCCGGCCACATGAACTTGCCGTTTTCATCCTTGCGGAACCAGTTCACGTGGAAGATGCGCGGGGTTTCGCTCAGGGAGCGCTGCATTTTGATCCAATGGCGGAAGTAGTCGCCCATGTTGTAGCCGCAGAAGGGACGCATGGCCATGGGGTCGCGGCGAATCTTGCCTACCGTGCCGGTAGCGGCGGCAGTGGCCTCCGAGCCCATGGTGGCGCCCACGTAAACTCCCGCGCTCCAGTTAAATGCCTGGTAGACGAGCGGCATGGTGGTGGCGCGGCGGCCGCCGAAAATCAAGGCGCTGATGGGGACTCCGTCCGGGTCTTCCCAGTGCGGGTCGATGGTGGGACACTGCGCCGCCGGCGCCGTGAAGCGGGCATTGGGATGCGCCGCTTTGGCGCCCGTCTTTTTGCCAATTTCCGGAGTCCAGACGTTTCCCTGCCAGTCCAGGCATTCCTTCGGAGGCTCTTCGGTCATGCCCTCCCACCAAACGCCGCCTTCGGGAGTGAGCGCAACGTTGGTGAAAATGGAATTTCTCGCCAGGGTCGCCATAGCATTGGGATTGGTCTTGGCGGAGGTGCCGGGAGCCACACCGAAGAACCCGGCCTCCGGATTGATGGCGCGCAGGCGTCCGGAGGTATCAGGACGGATCCACGCAATGTCATCCCCCACCGTCCAGATCTTCCAGCCGTCAAAGCCCTTCGGCGGCACCATCATGGCGAAATTGGTTTTGCCGCAGGCGCTGGGGAACGCCGCCGCTACGTAGGTTTTCTCGCCGCTCGGGTCTTCGACGCCCACAATGAGCATGTGCTCCGCCATCCAGCCGGTGTCGCGGGCCATCACGGAGGCGATGCGCAGGCCGAAACACTTCTTGCCCAGCAGGGCATTGCCGCCATATCCCGAGCCGTAGGACCAGATTTCGCGCGACTCCGGAAAATGCACAATGTATTTCTCCGGATTGCAAGGCCAGGGCACGTCTCTTTCGCCCGGCGCCAGCGGCGCGCCCACGCTGTGCATGCAGGGAACCACGCGCTTGCTGTCCTCGTCGATCTCCTGGAAAACCGGCAGCCCGATGCGGGCCATGATGCGCATGGAGACCACCACATACGGACTGTCCGTAAGCTGGACGCCAATTTCCGACAAGGGCGAGCCCACCGGACCCATGCTGTAGGGCAACACGTACATGGTGCGCCCCTTCATGGAGCCCGCGGAACAGCTCGCGCAGCTTCTTGCGCATGCTGAAGGGTTCCATCCAGTTGTTGGTGGGACCGGCGTTGTCCTTGGAGAGCGAGCAGATGAAGGTGCGGTCCTCGACGCGGGCAACGTCATTGGCATCGGAGCGGGCGTAATAGCATCCCGGCCAAAGTTTCTGGTTCAGCTTGATCAGCGTTCCGCTGGCCAGCATTTGCTCACACAGGGCGTCATTTTCTTCCTGAGAACCGTCCACCCAGTGGATGCCGTCCGGCTTAGTCAACTCGGCCATTTTGCTCACCCAGTTGCGCAGGTGAACGTTGGAGCTGAGAGGCACCGAAGAATTTCGCGACGAACGTACGCTGCGCTGGCCAACACTCATTCGAGAACTCGATTCCCCCGCCACACCGCGCTGCAGTGCCCCTGACGGGACAAGCGGATCGTATGAAAACTCTTAGTATACAAGATGTACTGTCAGACCGGTCCGAGTCTTTCCTGCCCGCGCGGCGTGCCGCTCGGCACCGCGGGGTATCACTTCATCCCGAAGATGGTCGAGACCCGGGCGTTGACCGTGATTTTGCCGGGAGAAAATTCCGCCGTCGGAGGAGCCATATTCGCTGTCGCGGCGCCCGCCTGCATGGCTCTCATCATCGGCGCCACAATGGGCACTGGTGTAGAAGTGTCCACCGAAGCGTGCAGCAGTTCGCCCAGGCTCCGGCCGCTGATTCTGGCGACGGTGCTGGCTTCGCCCCGGGCCCGGGCAAAGGCATCTTCAACCGCCTTGAGTTTGGCGGCTTCCATGTTGTCGAGCGTGTAACTGAGATTAACGGTGTCTGCGAATTCCTGTTCTCCCAACTGCTGCACAATGGGGCCGACTTTGGCGAAATCCTTGAGCTTCAGGGAGACGTTGGTGCTCACACGATAGCCCACGATCTTATGCTGGGGCTGCTTCCAGTCGTAGACGGGCTGCATGGAAAAGAATCCCAGCTCCGCCGCGCTGGCGTCCACTCCATTCGCCTTCAGGATGTCGCGCAGGTTTTGTGCCTGCCGCTGGGCGCGCTCGTAAGCGACGTTGGGAGTGGTCTCCTGAGCCGAGATCGAAAACTGGACAACAGCCGTATCCGGCGCCGCTTCGAATTTTCCTTCGGCGCTGGTCTGGATTGTATTGGGCTGTATGCCGCTGCTGCCTTCTTGCTGCGCCAGCAGGGTTCCCGCCAACACCAGGGTGAAGATGATAACGGAGATGACAGATTGCTTCTGCATGGCTGCCTCGGTCCGCGTTCCGCGGGAAATGGTCGCCTTCCAGCGTAGCATTTGGCTGCTGCTGTCTGCGCCAGGGCTCGACGGGAACAGGCTCGGAAGCCAACTGCGGCCCTGGTGCTCCTGGAGGCGACCTCCCCTTTGAGTGCGGACCTGCCAGGAGCACCAACCCGTTGCCGTAACGCGTTGCCTAGGGTACAACGCGCCTTACAGCACTAAAAGAACGGTAAAAACGAACCTTCTTGCACCGTAATTGAGGCAACGGGCAAGACGCGTGACGGAGCTGCCCTATCTTCTTAATTTATCTCGGTATTTGCACGGGACGATCGAGTTGCAACTCCAGTTGCTGGCCCTTTTCCAGGACCACGTTGCGGCCGGCGAGCAGGCTGGCCCCGCCGCCCACCGCAGCTCCGGCGGCTGCGCCGATGCCAGCTCCCCTGGCCCCGGCGGTAACGGCGCCCGCGGCCGCGCCAATTCCAGCCCCAATCACAGCCGTTTCCGCAATGCGTGCACCGGGGCTGCCGCGGCGTGCCATCTCGCCTTCCTGTTCGTCGGTTTTGATCGCCTTTTCGCCCGGCACGTCGATGACGGTGGCGGCCAGCGGAACCCAGCCCTTGTGGGTTTCGATCTCGGTAAAGCTCACCAACAGACGCCCGCGCAGGCCGCTGCTGACCTCGCTCACGTGGGCGTGAATCTTTCGATTGCGCGAGATCATGCTGCCGTCGGGCGCCACCAGGTCCTCGGCCAGCTTCACGTCGAATTTTTGTCCGGGTTTGAGTTTGCTGGTATCGAGCTTCTTGTCCAGCTTCACGATAAAGCGAGTCCCCGCCGGAACATACCTGTCGGGGAGGGCGCCCGGGCGGGGTTGTGCCCAGCCCGCAACCAGCAACAGCAGGGGAGAAAGCAAAGCCGCGGTCCATCGTTGTTTCATTGGCCGACCACCTCACCATTCAATTTGCCACGGCTACGCCTGCGCTGCGAATGCCCGGCGTTTGATAAAACCCGGGTTTCGTGTCCGAGTTCCGTCAGCAGGTTGCGTTATCTCCAGCTTTGTTGTCGCCAGTCTGTATCCCTCGCAAGCTGGCATCGAAAGAGGTGCCCAAAGTGCCCGCCGGTCTTAAACCGGAGTTGCATGCCTGATAAACAGGTGGAGGTCGGCCTAGCGCATCATATTAGAATGTGATCGGAAGGGAATCGGTAAGGACCCAATGGACGGGTTGGAGGGGATTCACACCATGCGCAAGGTATACATTCCACTGACGGTGCTGGGGCTGGGAGGCGTGAGCTTATTGCTGCTGAGCGGCAAGGGGAGGGGAGATTCTCGGCTGGCTGGCCGCCAATCTTCCTCGCGGTCCCGAGAAGCTGCTGGAATGGAATGAAGCGGCGCAACGAGAGCTGGACAAAATTCAAATCGCGCTCAACCGGGTGGCCGACTCCCTGGGCAACAACATGGGTGCAAGCAAGGCCCGGTCCTAATCTCGGGGCCAACCCAGCATCCTTACAGAGATTTGGCCCCGGCTGCTGAAGGCGCGTACGCTTGCCTTTTCGTGCCTGCTGGAGTGTTGCCCCACCGGTCACACACATCGGGGAAATGAACTCCCGAGCGAGAACCTCCCCCTCCTTGCCTCAGGCGCGGTTCAGCTTACGCCTAGACTCCAACCTTGGCATACTTTTTGGGGTCGGCCAGGTTATAGACGTGGGAGCCGATCTCGTTCCGCAGCTCCTGCCAGATTCCTTCCGGAATTTCCAGGAATACCTTGACCAGAGTGGGATCGAACTGCCGTTCCGACCAGAGGACAATCTCCTCCCGCGCCGCCGCGAACGACTGGGCCGGACGGTAGGGCCGGTCCGAAGTGATTGCGTCGAGGGTGTCGGCGATGGCGAACAGCCGCGCTCCCAGGGGAATCTTCTCGCCCTTAAGACCCCGTGGGTAGCCGCTGCCGTCCCAGCGTTCCTGGTGGGAGTGCACGATGTCGGAAGCTTCGGCAAGAAACGGGATTTTGCGCAGCATCTGGTAGCCGCGGTAGCAGTGTTCCCGCATGATCAGGACTTCGTCAGGGGTAAGTGGTCCGGGTTTGCGCAGGATGGCGTCGGGAATTGCCATCTTCCCGATGTCGTGGAGAAAAGCTCCGCGCGCGATCACGCGAATCTTTTCTGCTTCCAGACCCATAGCCCTCGCCATGGCAATGGTGTAAGCGGTGACACGCTTCGAATGACCTTCGGTTTCGGCGTCCTTCAGGTCGAGCGCGTCACCCAGAGCCTCCAGCGTAATGTCATAGGAACGTTCCAAATCAGACATGGCCCGCCGCAACTGTTCGGTTCGGGCCGCCACCAACGCCTCCAGATTGGTCTGGTAGGCGCGGTTCTCCAGCTTCAGGCGACGGTTCTCCAGGGCCCTTCGCGCTGAGGCCAGCAGTTGTTCGCGCTCAAACGGTTTCAGCAGGTAGTCGTAGGCCCCATTACGCAATGCGCCGAGCGCTATCGAAATGTCATGAACTGCCGTAACCATCAGGACCGGCATGTCCGGATAGCGTTCCTTGGCCCGTTCCAGCAAACCAATGCCGTCCAGTTCAGGCATCATCAGGTCCGACAGCATCAACTCGAATTCTTCGCTTTGCAGGAGGGCCAGTGCCTCAAGTCCGGAAGCCGCGTGTTTGCACTGATATCCGGCTACGCTCAGCATGGAATAGACAACTTCCCGGATGGCCTCTTCATCATCAACGATCAGAATGCGTTCGGCTGACATGGACTCGATCCCGAGGAACTGGTTTGGGAAAAGCAGCGACATTGTAGCGCAGTTCCCCATTGATAAAGCCCGCCGGTTCCATAATGTGCAAGGGGTCGTCCCGTTCCGTGATATAAACCCGAAACAGGTTCTTCGAAAGAGTCATGACGCTATCGGCCGGAGACATCTGGATCCGGAGCATTCTCGGTTCAGAGTTGCTCGGCGACCTCCTTGTAGTCGTACTGCTCCTCGCCTTTTGTGTTCTCATATATCGGGTGCTGCGGCAGCGCTATGTGCTGGTCCTGCTCGAGGGATGGGCCGCCTACACGGTGTACTGTCTCTCCCGGCGTGCTGCCCTGCTCTCGCCGGAAGCTCCTCATCGTCTCATCGCTCTTCAGGCCGTGGCCCTCACCGCCAGCGTGGGCTTGCTGGCCGCGTCGGCACTCATTCTTACCCGCAACTCGCGCTGGATCTGGCCGCTGAGCCTCTCCCTGTTGATTCTCGCCAATGTACAGTTGGCGCAGACCCTGCTCGCCCCAGGCAGCACCGGAGTATTGCGTGCGACCCAGGCGCTTCTCTTGCTGGCGTGCATTTTCGCCGCGGGTGTCCTGGCCCGCTTCCAGCGCGGGCGTCGGGAGATGGCGCCCTGGCTGCTGGCCCTGATGCTGATTACGATTCCTTTGGAAGCCCTGTTGCCGGGACAGCAGGCACCAATCGCCGTCCGCCTGCTCACCTTGCTGCTGTTCAGCCTGGCCTTGGTTCTGCTGGTGCTGGAAGACCATCGTATGCGGCAGCGCCAGATGGCGGTTGTCAATGCTATTTCGGCTGCCATCTCCCAGGCCCGGGATTACGGCGACATGATGCCCGCTGTGCTCGAGGAGTTCCGGAAAGCAACCGGAAGCTCGGCCGCATGGTTCCGTCGCTTTCGCGGAGACGATGCGGTCCTGACCCATGCCCTGGGGCTTTCCGACCATTTCCTGCTGGTGCGGCGGTCGCTGGACTTGACTTCCGGGTATGGCCCGTTGATCCGAAAGCTGCGGTCTCCGGCGATTCTGCGCACTGTGCGCGCCGATGCCGTCACCCGCGGCGATCTGGAACGGCAGCGCTTCGAGCACGTCCTGCTGATTCCCGTTCACGGAAAAAATTCCATGCTGGGAGTCATCGCCGTGGGCTCGTCGCATCATCGCGGTTACACCAGCGACGAAATCGCCTTTTTCATCTCCTCGGCGGAGAACGTGGGACTGGGAATCGAACGGCTGCAATTGCTGCAGTCGGTCATGCGCTCACAGCGCGACTGGGTCAGCGTGATTGATTCGCTGGAAGACATGGTGCTGGTACACGATCAGGAATTTCGTCTGATGAGGCTGAACCGCCCGATGCAGCAGAAGGTCGGAAAGCCCTATCATGAACTGGTCGATCAGCCGTGTAGCAAAGTTTTGCCCCATGCCCTGGGTGCAAAATGGCAGCGATGTCCCTATTGCGACGCCGGCGCACAGGCGGGGCAGGGCAGCGATCCTTGTTTTGGAGGCAATTCGCTGGTTTTCAATTCCTCCTACGAAGATGACTCCGCCGGAATTCGCGCCACAGTGCACCTCATTCACGACGCCAGCGACCGCTATGCTTCCGAGCAGCGCTATCGCCGGCTGTTCGACCAGGTACAGGAAGGTGTGTTCACTTCCACGCCCGGCGGGCGCATTCTCGACTGCAACGATGCCTTCGCGCGCATGCTCGGATATGAGCATCGGGAAGAGTTGTACAAGCTGGATATCGCGCGGGAATTGTACGCCGCTCCCTGGAAGCGCGAGATCTTCTGCCATGCCATTGCAGAAACCGACTACCTGCGGAATTACGAGGTTGTGCTGCGGCGCAAAGATGGTTCGATCCTGACGGCGCTGGAAAGCAGCTTTGCCGTGCGCGGCCGCGACGGAGAAATCGAGGCCTACCAGGGATTTCTTCTGGACGTCAGCGATAAGAAGCACGCGGAAGAAGAAATCCGGCGTCGCAATCGAGAATTGCAGGCGGTCAACGCCGTTGCCATCATCGCTACCCAGTCCTTTGATCTGGACGAAGTGCTGACCGGAGCCCTGGCGCAGGCGGTGGACCTGTTTTTGGCGGATACGGCGGCAATTTTTCTGCACCACGCGGAAAGCTCGATTCTGCGGAGGCGAGCCAGTTACGGCTACCGCTCCAACGAGCCCGGACAACTACAGATTGACCTTCCGGAAACTCTCCTTCGGCGGCTGCAGCAGGAAGGAGGCGAGGTCTTTACCAGTCGCGATCTGGCCCAGACGCCTGCGCAACTGGTGGATGTCCTCAGCAGCGAATCCGTGTGTTCCTGGATGTGGGCGGTGATGCGCACCCGGGACAATGTAGTCGGTGCTCTGATGATCGGCTGGCGCAGCGAGCGCCAGGTCAGTCTCACCGACGAAAGCCTGATCGTGGCCATTAGCCGCCAGCTCGCCACCAGTCTGGAAAAGATCCATCTCTACCAGGAAACCCGCCGCGCTTACGAAGATTTGCGTCAGACGCAGGAGCAGCTCTTGCAGAGCGAAAAAATGTCCGCCGTCGGACAATTGGTTTCCGGAGTGGCGCATGAGCTGAACAATCCCCTGACCGCGATCCTTGGATATGCCCAGTTGCTGGAGACCGAAGGGCTCAGCGAGCGCGGCGCTGATTATGTCGCCAAGCTGCAGCGGCAGGCGCAGCGCAGCCAGCGTCTGGTTCAGAACCTGCTTTCCTTCGCTCGCCGACGCAATCCCTCCAAGGCTCTGGTGGATCCCCGCCAGATCGTGGAGGAAACTCTGGCTCTGCGCGACTATGACCTTCGCCTGAACAACATCCAGGTCGATTGCCAGTTTGACGAGGAAATTCCTGGCATCATCGGCGACGCTCACCAGCTCGAGCAGGTCTTTCTCAACATCATCAATAACGCCGTCGATGCCATGCTGGAGGTCTCCCGCGCGGGCAAGCTATGGGTCCGCGCGGCCAGCGTTGGAGAACGCGTGCTGGTCGAGTTCCGCGACAGCGGCCCCGGAATGACCGAACCCGCCCGGGTTTTCGATCCGTTTTATACGACCAAGCCTCTCGGCAAGGGGACCGGACTCGGCCTGAGCATCTGCTATGGGATTTTGAAAGAACACGGAGGGGAAATCCTGGCTTCCAATCACCCCGAAGGCGGCGCCTGTTTTCAGATCTTCCTTTCCGTGGCTGCGCCCGTCGAGCGGGGTTCGGAAAGCAGCGCAGAGCCGGCCGTGAACGCCCTGGCAAACTGCCGCGTCCTGGTTCTTGACGATGAAGCGTCGGTTCTGGAAACGATGCGCCAGGCTTTGACCGCGGCGGGAGCCCAGGTGGCCGCCGTTTCCGACCCGGACCGGGCCCTGGCCGAAATTCAGCAGCGCCGCTTCGATGCCATTTTGCTGGATTGCACCATGCCCGGAGGATGGTCGCCGGTACAACTTTACTCCTGGTTGAAGGAAAATCGTCCCGGCCTGGAGCGCTTTGTCATACTCTGCAGCTCCAACGGAGAGGATCCCCAAATCCAGCAGTTCGCCACCCAGAATCATCTCAAGTGGCTGCTCAAGCCATTCTCTCCCAAGCAGTTGATCGAAGCGGTCCGAACACATCTGGAAGGCATTCGGAGTTTAGCCTCGTCTTCCAGTCGGTAATCTGCATGGCACTATATGGCCCATTGTTGGCATCACAGTGCCAAGTGTGAGGTCGCACATGCCCGCCATGGAGATATATACCCACTGCAAAACTTGGTCTTATGCCCGAATCACTAAGAATTATTCAGATCGCCCCCCGGTTGCCAGGCCCTGAACCTTCTTTGCCTGCGGCGCCAATGCCGGTACCGAAGCATCAATCGCCACTTTTCTGACTTTCCGGAGACTTGAGAAGGCAGGAATGGCTTCCGAAATGCAGTACTAAGTATTCGTTAAGACTTGAACGAGCGGCGCTAACAAACGAGCCAACAGAAACCTAAGCAGTTGGGAGGAACAATGGCGAGCACGATTCAGCAAGCAAACCTTACCGGTCTGCCCACCTTTTTACCGGCAACGGCAGTTTCCGCCGGGTGGCAGACGTATCAGCAAAATCGACACCGGGTGTACGCGCTGGCATTCTGGATGACCGACCACGAATTGATGGCCGAGGAACTGATGCAGCGCGCGTTTTCCCGTGCTTTTGCTCTGGATATTCAGCCCACAGCCGAGAGCATCGACCGTGCGCTGGTTTCCGAGTTGCGTACGGTCTGTCCGCTGGGACCGCTGGCCTTAAGAAGTGAGTCGGTGTGTGAAGAAGTCCTTAACGTGCGACGCAACACCCTGCGCGTCCATCTGGAGCGGGCGATCGTTCAGTTGCCCGCGACGGAACGCATGATCTTCCTGATGCATGACGTGGAAAGCTACGACCATGCTCGCATCGGCCGAATGTTAGGTATCTCCCCGGAGGAATCGCAAGCCGGTCTTCATCAGGCACGGCTTCAAATTCGCAACCTGGTATCAACCATGCCGCGTTAGTCGCGGCCAGCACTTTTCTCTCTCCCCTCTTCCCTCCGAGCCCCTCATATTTAGGGGCCTTTTTTTGCCAGAAGGACCGCCGGCCGCTACACCGTCTGCTGCTCGTTGCGCCGCTGCAGCAGGTAGGCGCGGGTAAATGGCCGCAGGTCACCGTCCAGCACGCGGTCTACGTCGCCGACTTCAACCTTGGTGCGGTGGTCCTTCACCATGCGATAAGGCGCCAGCACGTAAGAACGGATCTGCGAACCGAAGCCGATGTCGAGTTTCGAGTCCTCGATCTTCTTGTTTTCTGCGCGGCGTTTTTCCAATTCGTGTTCGTACAGCCGGGAGCGCAGAATGCTCATGGCGCGATCGCGATTCTTGTGCTGTGAGCGTTCATTCTGGCAGGCAACTACAATGCCGGTCGGAAGGTGGGTAATCCGCACCGCCGAGTCAGTGGTATTGACGTGCTGGCCGCCGCGTCCCCCCGAACGATAGGTGTCGATTCGCAGGTCTTCCGGCTTGATATCCAGTTGAATAGATTCGTCGATTTCCGGCGAGACGAACACGCTGGCAAACGAGGTGTGCCGGCGTTTGGCCTGATCGAAGGGTGAGATTCGCACCAGGCGGTGCACGCCGATTTCACTGCTCAACAGTCCGTAGGCAAACTGGCCGTTGACACTGAAGGTGGCCGACTTGATGCCCGCCTCATCCCCCGGCTGGTAGTCGTTCAGGACGGTCTCAAAGCCCTGCCGCTCCGCCCAGCGGAGATACATTCTGAGCAGCATCTCGGCCCAGTCCTGCGATTCGGTGCCCCCGGCTCCGGGGTGAATGGTGACAATGGCGTTGCGGCCGTCGCGCTCGCCGGAGAGCAGGGTCTCGGTCTCCACTTTTTCCAGCAGCTCACGCAGGCTGTCGAGCTCGCGCTTCAGGTCGGATTCGACGTTTTCGCCTTCGCCCGCCAGTTCGAAGTAGGCGGAAATATCCTCGCTCCGCCGCGTCAGGTCGGCTTCCGTGGCCAGCAGGTCCTCCAAGCGCTTGCGCTCCCGCATGACGGACTGCGATCGTTGCGGATCAGACCACAGGTTCGGGTCGGAGGCTTCTTTCTCTACGCTGGAAAGTTGTTCGCGAAGGCGGGGAGCGTCAAAGATACTCCCGGAGTTCGCGGACTTTGCCGCGCAACTCGTCGGATTGTTGGTGCAGTTCGTCGAGCATGATCGTGTGCTTGGAGCTTTTGAACTAAGCTTTGCTTTCGAATCTATGAGGTTGCGCGCGGAAGCCGCTTGCCCAGCAGAACTCCCACCAGCAGCGCTAACGTGATTATCGCACACAGATAAGCGAACCAGTCGCCGTGGCGGCTGTAGAACGTGGTCTGGCTTCCCAGCGTGTAAGGGACATCGATGTCGGTTTCCACGCCGCGGCGGGCGCGCGCCACCACCCTGCCGAAGGGATCGATGGCCGCCGTAATTCCGGTGTTGGTGTCGCGCAGCAGCCAGCGATGATTTTCCACCGCCCGCATGCGGGCCATGTTCAGGTGCTGCACCGGAGCCGCCGTATCGCCGAACCAGCCGTCGTTGGAAATGTTCACCAGGACTTGGGCGCCATTGTTGGCAAACTGCCGCACGTCATTGGGAAATACCGCCTCGTAGCAGATGAAGATTCCCAGGCGTTCTCCGTCGACGCTGATGGGCAGGCGCCCGCTGCCAGGGATAAAATCGCCGACCTCGCGGGTGAGCTTGCTGGCGAAGCTCAGCAAGGACTGGAAGGGCACGTACTCGCCGAAAGGCACCAGATGGACTTTATCGTAGCGGCCTTTCAAGGTACCGTCCGGTCCCCACACCGCGGCCGAGTTGTACAGCTTTCCGGGATTGCTGGCGTCGGGCTGGCCCAGCGCGCCCGCAACCAGCGCGGCATGGGAGGCGCGGGCCACATCCCCCGCAGCCTTGAGAAACTGGGGATCAGTCATAAAGAAGGGCGCGGGCGACTCGGGCCAGACGATCATATCGGGCGGGGGCTGGCCCGGGACCAGTTGACCTTGGCGCGGGATACTCAGGTCCGACAGGGAAGCAATCGTTTGCTGAAAGTATTCCCGGGTCCAGCCATTGTCCAGAATTGGCACATTGGATTGTATCAGCCGCGCCGTACGGTCGGCCGGGAGCTCCACAGGCGCAACCAGCACCCCGGCCTGCAACAGTCCCGCCGCGAACACGCTGGCCCAAAGCAGAAAACCTCCCTGGCGCCGGGGGATGAGGAACGCCATGGCAAAGACCACATTAATGAGCAGAATTTCAAAGGAGAGCCCATACACTCCGGTGACGGTTGCCAGGCGGGAGAGAGCAATGTTGTCGACCAGCACCGTTCCCAGTTGATTCCATGGGAAGTCGACGGCGTACCCACGGAACAGCTCCACCGCAACCCAAAGAACAGGTGCAAAAAGGACTGCTTTCCTGCCCAGGCGTCCGGGGCCGGCCAGAATGCCTAACAGGGCAGAAAATAGCCCCATGAACAACCCAAGAGCCAGGCAGAATAACAACAGAACTCCGGCCGCCACGGGTGTGCTCAATCCCCCATAGCTGTTCATAACATGGAAGATCCAGTAACAGGTTCCGAAGGACCAGATCACTCCGGCCAGGTATCCCAAGGCAAAGGACTGGCGGACGGTTGCGGTAGCCCAGTTGAGACCTGCGGGCCGGGCGCGCAGTACGGCAACCATCAGAGGCGCAATGGCGGCCCAGGCCAGAAAAGTCAAGTCCGGCAGAGGAAAGATCAGTACCTGCAGGATGCCGGAAAGAGCCGCCAGCAGCCATGCGCTTCTGTGCAGGCGGGCTCCGGGTATTTCAGCAGCCGCTGGTGAACGAGCCGGATTGAGAATTTGGATCTCTGTGTTTTGCACCGGTTACCGATTCATATCATTTATCATCAGTCCACATGGGAGACCTGATTCATCTTGGTGTGTACGTCCTGCAGGTGATGTTTGCCGTTGGGGCGATCGGAGCAACGGCTGTCCTGGTGTTGGCCGCAATCTCGGAATCCCGCGGCGCTTTTGGCCACGAGGACGACGGAAGAGATTGACGGCCCCCAGCCGCGCGCCTACACTGAACGGTTTTAGGCCGCAATGCCGGCGGATAGTCTGCGGCGGCGATTGCATGCTTCATTGCCATTGAGAAAGGTTCCTTTCGTCTTTCCGGCCGGCGCTTACCTTCATGTCCTCTCTCGGTCAACCTGGGGTGCCAGACAGCCGGGTTCGCATTGTCGTTGCGACCTCGGTGATGCTGACCTTTATCTCCTACTGGCGGGCCGCGTCTGTAATTCTAAATGACCTTGGCTCCTCGGCATTCTATGCCTCGGCCATCGCCGAACAGGCGATCGGCAAGAGCGCGCCCTGGCTGATCCTGGCGGTCATGCTGTTTGCCTTCACGGTGCGGGCTGTCTACGTGGAGAGCTGCTCCATGTTCGTCCGCGGCGGCGTGTATCGCATCGTCAAGGAAGCCTTGGGCGGGAACCTGGCTAAGGTGGCGGTTTCCGCCCTCATGTTCGACTACATTCTGACCGGCCCGATTTCCGGCGTGGCGGCGGGTCAATATGTTGCCGGCCTGATCAACGAACTGCTGGCGTCCGCCGATGTGCATGGCTGGATTCCGGTGGCTATTCACCGCCTGATGGGAAGCCCTCCCCACGTCAACGGCAATCTCATTGCCGTAGCCGTTGCTGTCTTCGTGACCGTGTACTACTGGTGGCAGAACACGAAGGGAATCGAAGAGTCCAGCGAGAAGGCGTTCCACATCATGATCATCACCACCGTCATGGTGGTGATGATTCTTGTCTGGTCCGGCATCACCCTGATGGTTCGCGGGGCGCAGTTGCCGCCCCTGCCGATTCCCCGCAACCTGCACTTCGCGCCCGAGGCCCTGGGCTTCCTTCGCGGGACCAACCTGCACCTGATGTTCGGCCTGTTCGGCGTCATGATGGCCTTCGGTCATTCCGTGCTGGCCATGAGCGGCGAGGAAACCCTGGCCCAGGTTTACCGCGAAATTGCCCATCCCAAGCTGAAGAACCTGAAGCGCACCGCCATCATCATCGGTATTTACAGCTTCATGTTTACCGGGGTGGTGTCGCTGCTGGCCGTGATGATCGTGCCCGACTCGGTCCGCATCCCGGTCTACGGAGACAACCTCATTGCCGGTCTCGCCATGTACCTGGTCGGGCCGCAATTCCTGCGCATCCTCTTCCGGATTTTCGTGGTGGCGGTCGGGTTCCTGATGCTTTCCGGCGCGGTCAACACCGCCATCGTCGGTTCCAACGGGGTGCTGAACCGGGTTTCCGAAGACGGTGTCCTGACCGAATGGTTCCGCCGGCCCCACCGCCGTTATGGCACCACCTACCGCAACATCAACACCGTGGTGGCGCTGCAGTTGGCCATCATTATTCTTAGCCGCGGCAATGTGTATCTGCTGGGCGAAGCCTACGCCTTCGGTGTGATCTGGAGTTTTGTTTTCAACAGCCTCGCCATGCTGGTGCTGCGCTTCAAGTACCACGGGGAGCGGGGCTGGAAGGTACCTCCCAATTTGCGCATCGGGAACACGGAAATCCCGCTCGGCCTGGCTTCCGTTTGCCTCGTGCTGACCTCGGTGGCCATCGTGAACCTGTTCACCAAATCGATCGCCACCATCAGCGGCGTGGTATTCACCGGCGTCTTCTACATGGTGTTCGCTATCAGCGAGAAGGTGAACCGGCGAAAGTTCGCCGCGGCCGCCCACCAGATGCGGGAGCAGTTCCAGCTTATCCACCGCGATACGGTGCAGCGGGAGTCGGTGGGCGTCCGTCCGGGAAATATTCTGGTGGCGGTGCGCGACTACAACGCCTTGCACCACCTGAAGTGGATCCTGGAGCAGACCGACACCCACGACCAGGACGTGGTGGTCATGACCGCCCGTCTCACCGCGCTGTCCGCCGGCGGCTACGATCTCTCCATGGAGCAGATCTTCAGCGACTACGAGCAGACCCTGTTCACGCGCGCCGTGAGCGTCGCGGAAAAGGTGGGAAAGCATATTTCGCTGCTGGTTGTTCCCGCCCGCGATCCCGCGTCCGCCACCGTCATGACTGCCCAGGAGCTGGAATCCGCCGCCGTGGTCGCGGGTCTTTCCAGCCGCATGACCGCGGCCGAGCAAGCGCTCTTTGTGGGGCGCGCGTGGGAGGCCTTAGCCGAACCCAGACGCCAGTTCGTTCTGCACATCGTCCGCCCGGACATGACGGTGGAGACCTTCACCATCGGCCCGCATGAGCCCCGCACCAAGCCCGAGGACGTAATGTTGATTCACCGCCTGTGGCTCGGCCTTACCCGGGAAACGGGCCTGGAACGCCTGCATCACGACGACATCATCACCGCCGCGCTCGATCGTTTCTCGCGGCACTATGCGGGCGCCGGAAAAGATGAAATTGTCGAGGAATTGCGACAGATGCGAAGGGGGGCGCAGCGGCCAGAGTTGCCGGCCCCGCCGGAGCTTCCAGCCACGCAACCAGCGGAACACCAGGAGAAGCGAAAACAGGACCACCGGGAAGCGGAGTCTTCAGGGTAGCTTCTCGTTCGCTTCAGGATTCACGGCTCCATTCCCATATCTTCCCTATCCCTATCATCTGCGGCAACCTGAATTCGCCGGTACCGGCTGAACTGGTGGTCACCCGCCCGGCGGCAGCTCATCCAGCGCCACCAGGGAGCCTCCTCGCGGGTAAAGCCCGGTCCGGCAAAGGTCGTGGGGCGCAGCAATACCTGACCGGGCAGATCAGCCAGCGACCGCGGCTGTTCCGCCGGTATCACCTGCCCGACTTCTACGGGCGAGATGGTCACGAATTTTTCATCGACCAGTCCGGCATGCGTCATTCCTCCATAGAGCATCGGCCCGCCTTCGCACAGCAGGTACTGGACGCCCAGTTCGCTTTTCAGCAGGCGAGCGGCGCAGTTGAGGTCCACAGTCCGATTCTCGCCCGCGACCACCAGGCGAATGTTTTTTCGCCGCGCCGCCTCGGCCAGCCTGCCGCCTCCTTCCCGGGTGGTCAGAATGACGGCATCGACGTATTCGCCGTCGAATACGCGGAAGGCATCCAGATCGAGCAGGCCCGATCCGGTTACGAAGATGTTCTTTTCTCGCTCCCGGCCGAGTTTGCGACGAAGATCGCGAAGCTCCGGTGCCATGATGCGGAACACGGGCCCACGCTCCCTGGAACCGTGCCGGGTCTCGTCAATCAGGGTACCTGTCCCCAGCAGGATCGCGTCGGCGTGCGCGCGCAGCAGGTCCATAAGCCAGCGATCTTCTTCCGATTGCGAAATTTCCGCTCCTGAGCTATGCGGGCCCTTCAGGGAAACGATGCCGTCCAGGGTCTGCACGAAATTGGAAAAAATCCAGGGACGATCCTGGGGAGGGGAGGGAAACCCAAGGCGGCCATAGGGGGAGTAAGCTGTGTCTTCCACAGGCGAAGGCTCACCCTCGTCGAATAAGACCTGAAACTGGCGCATGTTCGGATTGTATGACTGCAAGGGAAACAGTGCAGTCGATCTAGGGTGCATTTTTTTTTGTCTGGGCAGAGGATTGGCGACATCGAATGGAGTATGCGGAGAAAAGGAAAGCCGCTTCATCGCAGAGGGAGAGACGATGGCGGACGCGCGCTGGACCGCGAAATGGAGAAGATCCTGGGAGTCCCCTGCATGCAACTCCCATTCGTCAGCCTGGCGCCCTGGCCACGCTTCCTACCCGCGGTTTGGAAAGCGCTGAAACCGGCGGTTGATACCGGTGACTACTTCCAGGCGGCCGAGCGCCTTCAGGCGGATGCCTACACCCGCATGTTCAACTATTTCTATATCCCCGATCTCCGTGCCAGGGCGGAGGAAGATTCCCCTGCCAAGAGTCGTGAGCTGAGTGATCTGGTGGAATTGTTCCAGGTTCGGGCTGCGCTGTTCTTGCTGTTCTTCGCTCTTGAGGCCCGGGCCATGGGTGGTCCGGTGGGGTGTCCCCGCTCGCCCGCTCCAGCTCCGGTCCGTCCGCTGTTTCCCAAGGTCCAGTGGCAGGACCCGTCCCTGGAGAGGGATCTGAACCCGCATTCCGAGGGGATGCGGGCTGCGCTCCAGTCCTCGTTTCTCAATCCCGAGTACCAGGCTCTTTGCCGCTGGCCGGCTTTCTTCGACGCGTACTCGAGTTGCCTGCAACCTGTTCTGGAATCCCCTCTCTATACCGACTGGCAACTCAGCACGCGCTCGCTGGCCTGGCATCTTGCCCAGGAACTGCCGGTCGCGGTGGAACTTTCCAGCCAGCATCTCAGCCGTGCTGGCCTGAAGCAACAGGACCTCTCTGCGGTTGCCGAGATGATAGACCTGTTTCTGAAGAACCTGAGCGGGCTGCTGCTCAACATGGCGGTTGCCCGGATCGGGCTGGAGAAGGGAAGCCGTCCTTCGGCCGCCCCTGCCCCACGCGAAAAAGCTGCTTCCCTCGACTCCGGACGCGTCGCCTGAATGCCTGGATTGCATCCCCCCGTGAGGGTGTGCCTGCGCCTGCTTACGAATTTTGAGACAATCTCACCTGGGAACCGTTTGCCATTGCCGGTATCATTGTCTGCATCGTTGCCATGTATCATGGTGAACCCACTCGGAGAACAACTTAATGCGCAAGCTTTTCGTCAAGCTGCTGCTCCTGCTGGTTGTGATTGGCGTCGCTTACGCCGTGGGATATTGGCCGCAGCACCAGTCGCGGGAAGCTGCCGAGCAGGAAGCGCGGCAGGCCCGGCAACAGATGGACCGCTCGCAGGCTCTGTTGCACATTGCAGGATTGGAGAACCAGTTGCTGGTCGTGATCGAGCAGACCGGCGCCCAGAACTACGGTACGGCGCAGCAGCTTTCCAAGCAGTTCTTCGATGGCGTGCGGGAGCAACTGAACCGCAGCGCCGATCCCGCCGCGAAGTCCCTTCTGCAGCAGGTGTTGGAAACCCGCGATCTGGTCACTTCCGGACTGGCCCGGGCCGACGCCAGCGTGCAGGACTCCCTCAAGCAGTCGCTGGCAAAGTTCCAGGCCTTCCTGAACCAGGAAACGAAAATGGATCAGCAAACCAACTAGCAGCGCCCGAAGTCTGGCTCTTCACAAATTCTGGCTCTTCCTATCCGGCTCTTCATAAATGATATGTGCCGAACAGGAAGGGTGCTCGTGCGCGGGAGCCAGCCATGTACGGAGCGAGCGCAACGCTCATCCCGAAGGGGTCGATTGTTCCACGAAAATGTTACAATCACTCCGAACTCGCGTAGCCAAACCAGAGTTCCTTTGACAGTCTGCTTTTGTCTCCATCCCGTAGGCGCGTAGCTCAGTTGGTTAGAGCGCTACCTTGACACGGTAGAGGTCAGGGGTTCGAGTCCCCACGTGCCTACCACTTATCTCATTGAATCTGCTGAGTAGCTCCCGGCAGTCTCCCCGCGAATTGGCCCTTCTCGTCACCATTCGTCACCAATTGCGCCAGGTTTTCGACCGCCGCTCGCTGATGGGCGGGCAGAGGTTGGATGTAGATGTCGTTCGTAGTGGAAAGTTTGGTGTGTCCCAGTTGCGCCTGCACGTCCTTGAGCGATCCCCCGGCCAGTTGCAGCAAGGTCGCGTGCGTACGCCGGAGCGTATGCCAGCTCAGCCAGGGAGCCCCAATCTTCTGCCCAGCGGGTTTCAAATCGCGATGCAGTAGGTTGGTATCGCTGTAGGGTGTGCCGTTGCGTGTCTGGAACACCAAATCGTGTTTGGCCCGTTTCTCGGATTGGCCATAAAAGCGTTCTAACGCGCTCTTGAGCGTTTCCGGAAGGGGCAGGGTACGTCGGCTGCCTTGGGTCTTGGGAGTGCCCGTAGTTCCCCGATAAATGGCCTGCTGAACCCGGAGCTGCCCGGAGAGGAAATCGATATCCCCCCAGCGCAATCCGAGAATCTCCCCAACCCGAAGGCCGGTCAGAATTCCCAGCAGGACCATGGTGCGTGCCGGTTCCCGTAAAATCCCGAATAAATTCGAGACCTGTTCGGGAGTGAGCACGTGTTTTTCGCGGACGGAACACTTTTCCGGTAATTCGACCCCGGTTGCAGGGTTGTCTCCCGGAAAAAATCCCCATTTCTTGGCGGTGGTGAAAATCTTCGACATCAAGTTGCGGTAGTGATCGCAACATTCCCAGCTCTGTCCTTCCCGATATTTTTCGAGAACGAACATTTGCAAATCGAGCGTGGTGATTTCCGCCAGCCGCCTTTCCCCAAAAGCAGGTAAAAGGTGGTTTTTGAGTGTGCGGCGATACCGGTTCTGAGTTGAGATTTTCAGCGTGGGAAAGGCATTGGGGACAAAATAGTTCCCGATAAAATCCCCAAAGACGAGATTCGAGAACGGGGTAGTTTTGCCCAGATTGAGCGGACGCAAGAATTCCTCGGCAGCTTTTTGCGCCTGCCGCCGAGTCATTTCGGAAGCCGATCCGAGAATTTTCGATTCCCGAATTCTCCCGATACTGCCGTCCGCTTTTATGTAGTCTTTCCACCACTGAAGTTCCCAAGCCGGATTTCGTATGCCGCGTTTGCGAATACTCCCTTTCTGGTATCTGCGGCGAGCCACTTTTTCGGGATTCCAGCCTCCTGTCTGGACCCTTTGCCCGCCTTGCTTTTCCGTGTTGGGAAGTATATCCACTCGTTTTCACAATTCAGCAGCGAATTTCGGGAACGATTCGGGAACTGAAGGGCGCGTCAGATCGACGCCTATCGATAAATTCGCGGGGACGAGGTCCTGATCGCGATGCTTTTAGCGAGGGGATACCCGAAGACTTGAATTCGCGAATCGGCCTGTAATCCCGAACGAGGACAAGCCGGGTCTGACACTTGGGACAGAGTCGATGTGAATTTTCCGCTTCTTCTGCTTCGTCCGATTCGGGTTTTTCGAAGTTGTAAAAGATCCCGAGTGCATGGACGCGGCGGGCGCGGTGGAATGCCACCTCCAGTTTGGCGACAGTTTCCGGATTGTCGGTAGGGGCTTTCGAGACGTATTTCAGAATATAGAGCAGCGCTTGAGGGCCAGGGGTTCCCGATTCCTTGATCCAGACGACCTGGTTACCTGAAATTTCCTTCCATGCCGACGCAATGATTTTCTGATCCAGGTAAGGCCCATAGAAGAGAATGTGTGCGTGCAGGTTTGTATTGTTGAACCCGACTTCATCGACGTAGATCGCACCCCAACCCTTTTTGCCCCTGAGAAGCTGGCGTAAGAGTTTTTTAACGCAATTATTGAACAGGACGATTTTTTCACGCGTGAGTTCCCCATTGTTGACACTAGTCAGTGTGATTTCGCGAAGCCTGTAGCCATGCCGTTCCTGCTTGGAAATGAACTCAAGAATGGGCCCATACTTCTCCATCAGGCGGGCAAACTGGCGAGGCGCGCAGTGCGGGCAAAAGCGAAGGTCACAGTGAAACGGGGAGTAGAATTGATGGCCTGATCCCTCACACTGCAGCAGGAACCCCTTCCGGGCGCAATCGAAATACCGGAATGCTTTGTCAATCAACCCATTCGCGATCAACAGGTCCGCGACTCGCTCGCGAAATTCGAACTCTCCCCAGTCGTCTTCCGCGAATTCTGCTAGGGCATTGTTGCTTGAGCCGCAGAGGGATTCGAGCACGATGCGATCCACAAGCGAAATCCCCCACTCGCGAGCCTCTACTTCGAGCTTCAGGGCGTTCAGTTGCACTGGAACACCTCGATTTCCTGCCAAGGAGGGGAGCCGCACTCCTGACGGCTCCAACGCGGAATGCGAATGACGTAGTTGCCCGGAGTGAACCCGAGTTCTGCTAGATCTGCAGGGGTGAAGAGCGGGCCTCCGCTCGGAGGGAAGTAATCACCCTGGAATCGGGGACCTTCTTCCACCCCCTCAGGTTTTTTCCAGACTTTGAAAGCTTCTCGGGTGGGTTTTGGTGTGACTTCCGCAGAACAGTTATTCCCTATGAATAAATTAAGGGCACTCGCTTCGCGAGTGCTCGATGCTGCGGGCTGTGTGGTGTCTTTCTGAGGCTGAGTAGTAGAGCAAACTGCCTGCGGTGCTTCGCACCGGCAAGGGGCTTCCGCCCCTTGCAACCCTCCGAAGGCTCCGCCCTCGGGCTCCCGGCCAGTTTTACGCTGGGAGAGAGGGGCGGGCTGGGAACCCGCCCCTGAATCTGGAGGGCAAGCCTCTGAGTTTCGGCCAGACGTGTTTGGGGTTCCTGGTCCTACCCCCAGCTCCGAACCGGACTGGCGAACCGGTAGCCCGGACTCTTTTCGGACCGCACCCCGCTTGCCCATTCGTGGTGAGTGAGTATTCACACGGCCACATTACAAATGGGCTCTTGAACAGTGAATTTAGAAATGGATTTTGTGGCTGAAATTCGTCCGTTTTACGGACAAAAACCTTCTAGTAAAAAGCTCCGGACAAAACTCATTTTTGACGGACAAAATTCTGAATGATTTTGTCCGTGGATGTCGACGCCGGCGTGCTGGCTTTGATTGCAGAACGAACGCTTCGAACAGCATAATGGTCCGCGAGCCCAAACGCGTTTCCGGCTAGGATGTATGCAAGCTGCGTCGCCTTGGCTCCAGGATCGCGGGGAAGCTTGAGATTTGATTTTCCGGAAAGGACACGTTCAACGACTAACAAATGTTCTCGCAGGTACTGTACTGCGCCTGGAAAATCAGGGCTGAGGTAATCGAGTGACTCCTGAACACTTCGTCGGGTCGGTCCACGACGTAATTGGACAAGAGCTATGCACGCAGGAATCAGTTCACGTGTCAAGAGCGCCAGCTTAGGTTTGTCTTCTTCTGAAAGCTTGCGAGAGCGCCCTGGTGTGCCTTTCGGCATTTCCTTTCGAATCTCATCCAGAATGCTCCGAGGCGTCTGAAGGAATTGGCTGATCTGTGCAGTAAGCTGTTCAACTTGCTCACGGTTATTTTCTCGTAAGATTTTGACCGTGAGTTCCCGTTGAACTACATTTGGTTCGTTCAGAACGCGGCCCAGCAGTTTCAGAATGTCTTCAGGTGCCTTGTCTCTCAAGAGGGAAAAAGGAAGTCGAAGCAGCTGCACCAGCGCAACCGCCAAACGCTCTGCTTCTTCTTCCGTCACTGCCAGCGCCATAGGTCCATTTTGACTGTCTTCGAAAGCCAATCAGTCTCGTCCTTCAAGTTGCAGGTATTTACTGATTCAAGGCTACGCTGATCTCAAGCAATGTTAGAATCGCAGCCTCACAGCGACATCGCGATTGTAGAGTCCAGCCACCCAATTGTGCTCCGGAAAATTGTGCGGTTTTTTCGGAGTTTCCGCTCGCTGGCGTTCCAGTTCAGGAGATGACGCAAGCAATGGCGAACGGTGGGACAGCTACCCGCAAGGTCGAACCAGATTCCAGGCCAACAATGAACTGCTAAAAACTATCAGCACCCGACCGCCGACAGTAGCATGCGGTTCGAACTGGCCGATTTCTTGGAACGAAAATCGGGATGTTGCGGGGGACAACTGCTAGTGACTGGCTGACCACATTACCTTACGTCCCTTTGAGCCAACCGAACCGTCGGAGATTTCGGGTCTGTTACCGGTTGCACATCAGCGGGTTAACGAGGTACTGTATTCCTCCTCATGCCAGGCGCGACGATCGCATCGAGCCCCGTCTTTCTTGCACACTCGGCGAATCCCTCAGGATATGAACAGCCGCTGGTCGCACACCTGCAAAATGTTGCCGACCGTTCACGTGCCTTTGCGGAAAAGTTTGGCGCAGGGTACCTCGGGTATCTCGCTGGACTCTGGCATGATTCGGGAAAATTCAATCCTGAGTTCACTCGATACTTGCGTGGGCAATTGTCGAAAGGTCCAGATCACAAACGGGCTGGCTGTCTTTTTGCTCAAGAATTCTGCGAGATAGTCGCGTTCCTGGTAATGGGGCACCACGGCGGTCTGCCTGCCAAGGCTGACCTGATGGCCTTCATACAGGAGGGCCGTGAGGACCAGGAAGTCTTATCTGCTGTGGATATAGCCAAGCAGATCGTAAGAGGAATAACACCTCCTGGAATCGTAGAGCTCCCATTTTTTCTTCGAAGCCCCCACGACGTAGATTTTTTTCTTCGCATGCTCTTCTCAGCTCTCGTGGATGCTGATTTCCTCGACACAGAGGACCATTTCCATCCTGAACAGGGCCAATTACGGGACACACCACGATTCGATGCCGATGAACTGCAGACCCGGCTTGAATCCGCTTACCAGGCACTCCCGCGACGATGCTCAAGTGCCGTTCAGAAAGTGCGCGATTCCGTTTACAAGCGGTGTCAATCCCTCGGTCATAATTCTCCGGGCGCGTTCAGCTTGACTGTGCCCACCGGGGGAGGCAAGACACTATCTGCAATGGCGTTTGCATTGGAGCACGCCGCAACCCATAAATTAGAGCGAGTGGTGGTGGCGATTCCGTACACGAGCATTACTGAGCAAACAGCAGACGTGTACCGGTGTGTGTTCGGTGATGTTGTGCTTGAGCACCACAGTGCGGCCAATCCCATCCATGAGAGCGTTTGGAGCCGACTCGCAGCAGAGAACTGGGATGCGCCTATAGTCGTAACGACGACGGTCCAATTGTTCGAAAGCCTGTTCAGCAACCGGCCAAGCAGCTGCAGAAAGTTGCACCGGCTTGCAAACAGTGTCTTGATCTTAGACGAGGTCCAAACGCTTCCAGTGGAGTTGCTGGAGCCGATCCTGGACGGCTTGAGACAACTGGTCGAGAATTACAGGACCACAGTTCTCCTTTGTACGGCAACGCAACCCGCTCTCGAAGAGCAAATCGGTTATACACGCGGACTTGGAAAGGTCACAGAGATTATTCCGAATTCGCCCTCTCTGTTCGCACAGATGCAACGGGTTCATTTTGAATATGCTTCCCAACCGATATCTTGGGAGCAAGCAAGCGATGCCATTCGGGAACATCGTCAAGCCCTTGCCGTCTTGAATACGAAGCCGGACGCGCTGGCTTTGCTCGACGCTCTTTGTGATCCTGCGGCTTTTCACCTCTCCACTCTGTTGTGTGGCGCTCATCGTCGAGATGTTCTTAGAGAAGTAAAACAGAAACTTGCAGCGGGAGAGCCCTGTCGCCTAGTTTCGACTCAGGTCATCGAGGCGGGAGTTGACCTTGATTTTCCGGTTGTTTTCCGGGCAGTCGGGCCACTGGATCGTATTGTCCAGGTGGGAGGCCGTTGTAATCGCGAGGGCCGCATCACGGGAGGCGGCCGGGTTGCAATCTTCAAATCAGTGGAGGGCGGCTGCCCGCCCGGTTCTTACCGTGTAGGAACACAACTTGCGGAAAACCTGCTGGAATCGGGCGTGCGAGAACTGGATCATCCCGAACTGCACCGAGCGTACTTCAGGCGGCTCTTTGAAAATGCCAACACAGATAGCAAGAGCATCCAGGAGCGTCGTGCAGCGCTCGATTTCCCTTGTGTTGCTGAACGGTTTCGCATGATTCCGGACGAAACGGAACCGGTCCTTGTAAAGTATGCATCAGCCAACGGCTCCCAGGGCGCGCAATTCATTGAGATGGCCCGCAGCGGTAGAGTCAATCCGCGTGCCCTGATGCGAAAAATCCAGCCGTTTGTTGTGAATGTACGCCGTCGTGATGTTCAACGTTTGCAACGGGAAGGGTTGTTAGTGGAACTACCTCTTGGCTTATGGGAGTGGTTGGGAGAATACGACCGTACGCGCGGGATCATTGTTCAAGGGCGCAATCCAGCCGATTTCGTCGTGTGAACGGAGGTTTTTCGGAATGTCAAGAATTACCTTGAGAGTTTGGGGGGAGTTTGCTTGCTTCACCCGCCCGGAAATGAAGGTAGAACGTGTCAGTTATCCGGTGATGACGCCATCGGCGGCACGCGGAATTCTAGAGGCGATCTTCTGGAAGCCCGAATTTCAATGGCGAATTCGGGAGATATGGGTACTGCGTCCGGTTCGACACTTTTCTATTCTTCGCAATGAGGTTAACCATCGTGCCGTTATATCAACGGCGCTCGGCTGGAGCAAGGGTGGGGGCGGATATTTTGCTGACGAAGATCGAAACCGGGCGCAGCGGCACACACTGGCGCTTCGGAAGGTTGCCTACACGATATTAGCGGAAATGGAGCTTGCCGACCACACAAAGGACCCACTGCCAAAATACACGGAGCAATTTCAGCGTCGGCTCGAATCAGGCCGGTGCTTTCATAGACCCTATCTCGGGTGTCGCGAATTTCCTGCTTTCTTCGGGCCTGCTGAGGAGCATGAAAGGCCAATTGATGAGAGCGATGATCTTGGGCTGATGCTTTTCGACCTGGAATACGATCCAGCTAACGGGCATGGCACGCCGCGCTTTTTCCGGGCACAGCTAGATCGTGGTGTTCTGCGGATTCCGCCCGATCTCTACAGAAAGGGGGAATCGGTCCATGCTGCTCCACCGATTCGTTGAGTATGCCGACCGCATTGAGCGGTCTGAGACCAAAATTCTCGCGCCCCGGATGTATGAGAAAACGCCCGTGCGCTGGATAATCAATCTCGATCAAAACGGCAGGTTTATCAATTTCGAACTGACGAGCCGCGGATCAACAACGCGAAAGGACCGCGGCAAAGAGATGTTTGCTCCTCATGCGATGCGGACCTCAACCGCCATAGTTCCGAAACTTCTGGCCGATACGGCAGAGTACGCGCTAGGCATCCCCCGTGCTTCCTCCGAAGATGAAACTCCTGCTAAGCAAGAGCAACGGCTGCTTCGAATCGAGCAGTGCCATCAGCAGTTCATCGCTCTTATTTCTCGTTGTGCCGAGCAGACGAAATTAGCGGAAGTGCACGCCGTCGCGAATTTCCTTCAATCTTCGTCGGCGACCTATCCTGAAGCGCCCCCCTGAACTTGAAGGCGGCGACGTAGTAACGTTTCGGGTAGGCGACGTTCTTCCCATTCAAATGGAGGCCGTGCAACGTTTTTGGACCGCAATTTCTAAAGAGCAGCAGAACTCCTCCGCAACGCTTGAATGCCTCATTTGTGGTCAGCCGACTCCCGGCGTGCGACGGCTTCCATTCAAAGTTAAGGGGGTTCCAGGAGGCCAGCCGTCTGGAATGGCAATTATCTCCTTCAACAACCCGGCGTTCGAGTCCTATGGTTTGGAGGAATCGCTCAACGCGCCTACATGTCCCGATTGTGGCGAGCGTTTCACGAAAGCAGCCAACCGCCTGATTGCTGACGAATCGACGCACCTATATCTCGGTCGTTCGGTTTACCTGTTCTGGTGCAAAGAGGAAGTTGGGTTCAACCCTGCCAAGGTGCTTTCTCAGCCAGACCCGCAGGTTGTGCGGAATCTTCTTCTAGCGGCATTCAGCGGGAAAGGCCGATCGCTATCGGCAGACACTACGCCTTTTTACTCGGTGGCTCTCTCCGCGAGTGCTGCGCGCGTGGTGGTTCGCGGCTGGTTAGAAACAACTGTTGGAGAGGCTAAGAAAAACCTTGCCCGTTATTTTGCCGCCCAGGAATTGTGTGAGCGCGATGGCAGTCCGGGCGGGCCCATATCCATCGTTGCGCTCGCACTAAGCACGGCCAGGGACTCGAAGGACCTTTCCGCCAGGACTTCCGAGGGGCTATTGCGCTTGGCCCTTAGTGGTAGCCCTCTGCCTTGGGACATGTTGTTTCAGGCTGTTAAAAGGAATCGCGCAGAGCAAGGGCCCACTAGGGCACGAGCTGCTCTCATCAAAATGGTTCTGCTCACACAGAACGCCGATTGGAAAGGAGAACGGAAGATGACAGAACTCGATTCGGCGAATACTGCCCCCGCTTATATTTGTGGTCGCCTGCTTGCTGTCTTGGAAAGCGTCCAGCGATCCGCAATACCTGGATTAAATGCAACAATCACAGACAAGTTCTACGGTTCGGCAAGCTCCGCACCCGCTTCGGTATTTGGAAACCTGATTCACGGAGCGCAAGCACACCTCTCGAAGCTGCGGAAGACCCGTCCAGGCGCGCACGAAGCCATACAACAGCGCATGGAGGCGATTCTCCGCAACCTCACAGAATTTCCACACACACTTTCGCTCTATGAACAAGGGCAATTCGCGCTGGGCTATTACCACCAGAAAGCGGCTGATCGTGCCGCCGCTCTTGCTTACAAACAATCTCCGGAACCCGAATCCGCAAAAGCTTCTGGAGTATAGGAGGAGAGACAGTGACTGATGCCGTTTACTCTGATCCCGCCCGTCGTCATGATTTCGTAATTTTGTTCGATGTAGCAGATGGAAACCCCAATGGTGACCCAGATGCAGGCAATCTGCCCCGCGTCGACCCCGAAACAATGCAAGGACTGGTCACAGACGTTTGTATCAAGCGCAAAATCCGTAACTATGTGGACGCGGTTAAAGGCAGCGAAGAGAAATTCAAAATATACGTTCAAAACAAGGGAATTGCACTGAACGACCTGCATGAACGTGCTTATTCTGCCTCAAAAATCAAGTCTACAGGCAGCAAGCAAAAGCGAGAGGACGTCGAGAGAACTCGTAAGTGGATGTGCGCCAATTTTTACGATATCCGCACATTTGGCGCGGTGATGACGACGAAGGTCAACTGCGGTCAGGTTCGCGGTCCTATGCAGCTTACGTTTGCGCGATCTCTGGACCCAATTGTTCCTCTCGACTTGTCCATCACGCGTGTTGCGATCACTGACAGGGAGGACATCGAGTTTGTGGAAGGTGAGACCCCCGACAAAGACAAGGGCGGCAAGGTTACGGAGATGGGGCGGAAGGCCATTGTGCCCTATGGCCTGTACCGTGGCTTCGGATTCTTCAATGCCCGCTTTGCTGATGATACTGGTTTCAACGGGGAAGACTTAGCGCTGTTCTGGCAAGCGATGCAGCAGATGTGGGATATGGACCATTCAGCCAGTCGGGGGCGTATGTCCCTGCGCGGCTTGTATGTCTTTAGCCACGAGTCAGGAATAGGGAATGCCCCAGCGGAGCAGTTATTTGATCGAATTCGCGTCCAACTAAAGACTGGTATAAAAGCCCCTCGCCAATTCTCCGATTACGAGGTCGCCGTTAATATTAAGAGCTTACCAGGCGGAGTTAGTTTGACAGTTTTGGTTGCTGCCGAGAGCAAAGCGGCAACTGTGGGAATCTGAAGATCCAGCGAGTTAGGGTGAGGCATTCGCGATGTATCTCGAAGCAGACCTGCTGCCGCTCTCTGGGCTTCAGCACTTGGGTTATTGCGAGCGGCAGTGGGCTTTAATTCACCTGGAGCAGCAGTGGGCGGAGAATCGTCTTACTGCCGAAGGCCGACAGATGCACGAGGGTGCTCACGAACAAAGAGAGGAGACCCGGCGAGAAGTATGCGTCTCGCGGGCGTTGCCTGTGCGCTCGCTTCGTCTCGGAGTTTCCGGAGTCGTGGACGTTGTGGAGTTTCGTCCCAAATCGGAGGGCCGTACCCAGCCGTTTCCGATTGAATACAAGCGAGGGCGGCCAAAACCTAACCGCTGCGACGAGGTGCAACTATGTGCCCAAGCACTTTGCCTTGAAGAGATGCTTGGGGTTGAGGTGCCCACAGGTGCAATTTTTTACGGCCAGCCTCGACGGCGCACGGGAGGTCCTCTTCGATGCCATGTTACGCGCTGAGACCGAGTCATTAGCTGCTCGGCTTCATGTATTCTGGGATTCGCGGATTACACCCCCAGCCACTTACATCCCGCAAAAATGTGACCGCTGCTCTCTGCAGCAAGTGTGCCTGCCTCAATCGGCTGGTGAGGGACGTTCAGTTCGCTCTTATCTCAGGCGGTCCGTCGCACGTGCCCTGGCAGAACCCGGAGATGCTGCCTGAATGCGCCATCTACTCAACACGCTCTATGTGACCACGCAGGGCAGTTACTTAGCGCGTGAAGGCGAAACCGTGGTGGTCAAGAATGACGGCGACAATCTGCTACGCTTACCAATTCACACCCTGAACGGAATCGTCTGTTTTGGTCGTGTTTCCTGCAGTCCGTTCTTGTTGGGCCTCTGCGCGGAGCACAATGTTGCCGTCTCATTTCTGAGCGAGCATGGCAAGTTTCTTGCGCGGGTGCTGGGCCCGGCACACGGCAACGTCCTGCTGAGGCGAGCTCAATACCGCGCTGCTGATGATGAGAGCGTTCGCTCCAATATTGCTCGTTACATGGTGACCGGCAAAGTTGCCAATTGCCGCATTGTCCTCTTGCGCGGTGCTCGTGAACGCTCAGCCCGGGAGAGCACTTCTGAACTGGAGATCGCTGCAAAGAAATTGGCTGTAATTCTTAGTGGACTTGAGTCGCCACATCCGCTGGAGCGCCTACGTGGAATAGAAGGTGATGCAGCGAAAACATATTTCGGAGTCTTTGATCACCTGATTTCAACCTCGAAAGCAGATTTCTTTTTCCGTGAGCGTTGTCGGCGTCCGCCGCTGGACAATGTGATGCCCTCTTGTCGTTCGTCTATACCCTTCTCGTTCACGACTGCGTTGCTGCCTTGGAGAGCGTCGGACTTGATCCTGCGGTTGGGTATCTCCACGCGGATCGGCCCGGTCGTCCAGGATTAGCGCTGGATCTGATGGAAGAGTTCCGGCCATTCATGGCAGACAGGTTTGTATTATCTCTCATTAACCGTCGTCAGGTTGATGGCATGGGCTTTTGTAAGACGGAAAGCGGTGCTGTCCTGATGGATGATTCCACGCGTAAGGAGATCTCGTTGCTTGGCAGAAGCGCAAGCAAGAGAGATACAGCATCCTTTTA
>CAVTBJ010000006.1:305000-390724 GCA_963732925.1 Terriglobia bacterium | reverse complement strand
AGCATAAGTTACAGCTTAAACAGCGGTCCAACGGGGGCCTCCATCTCCGGCAACACGCTTACCTGGGTTCCGGCGCATGCGCAATCCCGCGCAACCAATTCGTTCAGCGTGGAAGGCGACAACTGCGAGTGGGGGCACGGCGACGCAGACGTTCATGGTGGCTACCAGCGGCAACTTCCACGGTGTGACCAATACCATCCATGTGAGTTCGCAGGGAAACGTTCCTCCGTCCCGCAGGACAACTCCGCGCTCAAGATCGCCGCCTATGTCCCGGGAGCGAATGGCTATACGGAAATTGACGGCACCGGCTCCGCCGATGGCACCTTCACCATCCCGGGGGTTCCCCCGGGCGAAGTTTGGGTCCACGAAGGCAACCGGTTCTATTGGACGGACCGCAACGACATTGATACCAGCACGGCCGTGCGGGGCGAGCGGATGCCGGGGCCCGCCACGCCAGTTACGTTGAATTTTAACGTCAATTTGGCAACTCCACAGACGGGGGGCAAGATGTGTATTGGTGGTATGTGCCGAACTTTGGAATCAAGATACCCTATGGTGGACAGACCTCGGGCGACCCTTCCTTTGTTGATAGCAGAACCTGGCTCGACCGTCGCAATGCGACAGCTCCGCTGATGGATTCGAACCAGGGCGACATCGCGTATTTCTATCGCAGGCAATTACCGGCCATGGGAGGGCCGATTCCCACGGCAACCGTGCAGACTCTCATCGAGTCTAGTCCTGCTCAAGCGCTAGGAATGACGAGTGGTGGCACAACAAGCATTTCCAGCAGTACGGCTTCAGTTACTCTGAACCGCGCGTTGCACGTCAACATACAGGGAAGTGCCTTTCGAGCTCTGCTGCCACTGTTGAATCCGAATGCCACTTTGCCGGCGACGATCGCTCCGTCAAAGAAGCGGGGATTGTCGTAATAGCGCAGCCATTCACGGACGAGTTTGGTGAACTCCTATATGGAGGCAGTACTGATGCCAACCCGGGGCTGCTGTCCATTTCTCATGACATCTTCAAGTCGGACCAGGATTACGGGAATATTCCTTACGGGAACCCTTTCCCGGCCGACTTCAAAGAACACCTGAGAGTACTTTTCCTCGGCCAAGTGCAGCTTGGCCTTAATTCGTATGAAACTGGCGAGATTGGAATGGTGACGACTTCCATACCGGGGAGCGATTCTGCAATCACCCCGAATTTGGGCCCGGTGCAATCGCCGACCATTGATGGCCTGGACTTTTTTCATCCCAACGCTCTTGTCAGCACGGCGCCGACCATTGCGTGGCAGGCCCCGTCCGTGGGCACGGCCCAAAGATACGTGATCGTGATGTCGAAATTCGCGCCCACGGGAGATCCCCAGACGGACACGCTTTTTTTCTACACTACGGAAACGAGCGTAAACGTCCCGCCCGGACTGCTTTCGCCCAGCACAGGCTATCGGCCGAGCATTGGGGCATTTTGGGCTCCGAATGCGGATTTGGTTGGGAAACCTCTGATCCTCCCATTCCCCAACAGTTGGGCTTATGCGTTCTGCGTCGGAGTCACTACGTCAGCGCAATAGAGGCGCCCGCAATTACGCAGCCCCGAAATGCAAAAAAGGCTCCTCGTCCGATTCAGGATCGTCAAACGAGAAGCCCTTTCCCGCGCGGTAAACTCGTCTCCGGACGGCGGCACGGGATGCCAGCTGCCCGGGTCGCGCCGAACGTCTTCGGCGGGGAATTAATTGGATGCTGAATACGAGCTCATCGTGGCGAAAAAGTGCAATCCGCGTAGTTGCAGCACGATGCCGGCGCGGGTGCAACACCGTAGAGGCCATGGTCCGCACCCTGTTCTCGAAATTCTCGTACCAAGTGGAGCTTGGAGCGTAGCTGGATGAGGGCGTCCGGCGGGGGCGGTTTTTGCTTGCGGCGGGAGGCCCCGCTTGGGCAATAGGCGTCTGAGTTTCCGTGCGTAACATAATGTGCAGACGCGGGTTTGGACTGGTACGATTAGAGGGCTAGCGGGCTCAAGGATAGGGGTCCTCCCAGCCGTGAGCTCGCATCGAATTCAGAGTGGCCGCGGCGCTCTTCATGTGGGCCGCAGCGGGCACGCCCGAAAACAGTCAGGGAGGAGCCGTGATCGAACTCGCGTGTTCCATTCTGTCCGCGGACTTCGCCAGGCTTGGCGAGCAGGTGCAGGCGGCCGCCGCGGGCGGAGCGACGCTGGTCCATGTCGACATCATGGACGGTCACTTCGTTCCCAACCTCACGTTGGGTCCGGTGGTGGTGGCCTCGCTGCGAAAGATCACCACGCTTCCCCTGGACGTCCACCTGATGATCGAAAACCCGGAGGAATTCATTCCTGCCTTCGCGGATGCAGGGGCGGACTCGATTTCCGTGCACCAGGAGTCCACGCCGCATCTTGCATCGCGCGCTGGAACTGGTCCGTTCCCGGGGAGTACAGGCGGGAGCGGTGATCAATCCCGCCACTCCAGTGGAGATGCTTTCGGAAGTGCTGGATATTGTGGACTTTGTGCTGGTCATGTCGGTCAACCCCGGCTTCGGCGGGCAGAAGTTCATTCCCGGGAGCCTGCGGAAAATCCAGAAACTGGCTGCGCTGCGCATGCAACCGAATCCCAACTTCCGGATCGAGGTCGATGGCGGCGTCGGAGTGAACACCGTTGTTGGGATTGTGCGCGCCGGGGCCGACGTGCTGGTGGCAGGCAACGCCATTTTCGGGAGCGGCGATCCCACGCAGTAACGCCCAGGCTCTTCTGAAGGCTGCCATGGAGGCCACGCTGCAGAGAGTGTAGGGTTCAGGTACCGCCGCGGTGACGGCGGGGGCACTCAAAGGGAAAGCGCCAGGTGCGAGGAAGGGTCCGGTTCCTGTAGACTAGGAGCTAATTTCGTCCGGGTCATTTCACGGGATTGTGGCGAAATCTCCCGGCAAGATTCTGGGTTTTCCCTCGCTTTTCCCGTTTTCAACGAGGTTGTGAATGCATCGTCGGCTTACTCTCCCGGTTCTTGGTTTACTCCTTGTGCTTACGCTGGCCGCGTGTACCAACAAGCGCGTAAGCAATCCACTGGCAAACGTGAATTCGGCGCAGCCGGACAAAGTACTGTTCGATCGAGCCATGGATGCCATGAAGCACAATCGCTTCGACGTGGCTCGGATGACGCTGCAGACCCTGATTAACACCTATCCCGACTCAGAATACTTGGCGCGGGCGAAGCTGGGAGTGGGTGATTCCTGGTACGCAGCCGGCGGTTCGGCGGCCATGGCCCAGGCAGAGGCAGAATACAAGGACTTCATCACCTTCTTCCCGAATATGCCGGAAGCGGCCGGAAGCGCAGATGAAGATTGCCAACATCCATTACAGGGAGATGGAGAAACCGGACCGGGACTACACTCACGCCATGCGGGCGGAGCAGGAGTACCGCAACATGATCCTGCAGTACCCGGACAGCCCGCTGGTTCCGCAGGCCAAGGAGCGGCTGCTGCAGGTGCAGGAAGTTCTGGCGGAACGGGAGTTTCTGCATTGGCCGCTTCTATTACATGCGGGAGGCGTGGGCGGCCGCGGAGGCACGCCTGAGGTCCGTGATCGACACCTACCCTCTTTATAGCGGCGCCGATGAGGCGCTCTATCTGCTGGGCCAGTGCTATGAGGGCCAGGTGGAGAATGTTCGCGACGCAAATATCAACGAGGTGGCCAAAGGCAAGCTGATCAAGGCTTATAGCGATGCGGCCGCGGGGGCCTATGCGCGCATCCTCACGCGCTACCCGGCCATGAGCCGGGCCGAGGACGCCAAGGCGCGACTGGAAGCGATGCACTACCAGGCGCCAACGCCCACCAAGGAAGCGCTGGCGCAGAACGAGCGCGAAGAAGCCAGCAGGGGCGAGCAGGGCCTGATAGGGAGGTTGTGGTCCAACTTCAGCAGTCGCCCGGACCTGAGCGCCGCCGCCACTGTAGGCCAGCCCGTGCTGGTTGATCCCAAGCAGACGAGCGCGACCGATCTGGTACAGCAAGCCAGCACGCTGGTGCGCGAGTCGCAAAGCGGCGGAAGCGGCAACAATTCCCTGAGCGTGGAAACCGTCAAGGCGGGACAGCCGCCGGCGAACCAGCCAATTCCGGGCACCGCGGCTGCGGCGGAAAACAGCCAAAGCGGCGGCACTCCCGAATTGGAATCGATTCCGAGCGCGGACGCCGCGGGCAGCAACGCTGCTGCCGTGTCCGCGGCCAACCCGGCGCCGGTCGCGAGCAGTCCGGGTCCGGACCAGACGGGCATTCCGGAGTTGATTCCGGATACTGCAAAACCCGCGGGCTCCACTCAGGTCAACGCCGCCCCGGGGACGAAAACCGAAGCGCCTCCGCCGGCGCCTCCGCAGGTGAACCAGGCAGAAACGCAGCCCAGCGGACAGAAGACCACGAACGACGCCAAGTCCGACCCCAGCCAGTCGTCCTCCAGCAAGGCGAAGAAGAAGAAGGGCTTTCTCGGTGTTTTTTAAATCAACATCGCAGAGCGATAGACACAAGGGCGGCCGCGACGGTCGCCCTTGATTTTTGGTGGAGAAGCTACTGCTGCCACTCTCTCCGTTTTTCCGCATGCCTGGAGCGCAAAGGTACACGGTTCCCAATAGTCCTTCCGGCATCGCCTTGTGCTGGACTGGTAATTGACTTGGCGCAGGGGACACAGTAATTTCGGACCACGTTTTCCAACTGGCACGAGGGCATCCGGTGGCATTTAAGATTCTGCTGGCCGACGACAGTATGACCGCCCAGAACCTGGCGAAGAAGATACTGACTGACGTTGGCTATGACGTGGTGGCAGTGAGCAATGGCGCGGCGGCAATGAAGAAGATCAGCGCCGAGCGCCCGGATCTGCTGATCCTGGACATTTACATGCCCGGGTACAGCGGCCTGGAAGTCTGCGAAAAGGTCAAGAGCGCAAGCGAAACCGCTTCCACCCCGGTGTTGCTGACCGTTGCCCCCATGGAGCCGTACAATCCGGCCGATGGAAACCGGGTCCGGGCGGATGGCGTCATACTGAAACCCTTTGAGGCCCGCGACCTGCTGCCGGCGGTAGAAAAGCTACAGGAGCAGACCGCTTCCCTGCGTGCAACGAGCGCGCCCGCTACCGCGGTACAGTCCAAGGCAGCCGAAACGGCAGTGGTGCAGGACGAGGCCTCCGTCGTAGATCAGTCAAGCGAGTACCTTCCAGGCGAGAGGCGGCCGGTGCCCATGCCCGAGCTGCCGCAGGAAATGGCGGTAGCCCCTGCCTTCGGATTTGAGCAATTCGGCGACGAGTCCGCTGTTTCTTCCCAGGGACACTCCGTGAATATCGCCGAGTTGACGTCTCCGGCGGCAGATCCCACGGAAGAGACCTTCGGCGCGCTGGAGATCATGGAAGCCGAGCTGGTCTCGCAGTCGATGAAAGAATTTGATCTGCCCGAGGAGGGGTTGCAGCAGAGCCCCGAGCCAGAGAGCGAGCCGCTTACTCCTCCGGCCTGCGCGGCGACCTACCTGCCCGAGGAGGATTCGCAGGAGGACAGCTTCCCCACATTCGGGTCCGAATTCCAGTCCGAGCTTGAGATCGATGCCGCCAATGCATCGCTGGGCGAGATGGGATTCGCCTCCGGATTATCGCCGCAGATGGAATCCAAGTCTTCCATCGACGTGGATTTCAGTCGGGAAGCTTTCACTTCGGGAGCGCCGGTCCGGCATGGCGAACAAGCCGTCCCGGAGCAGGATCCGGAGCTTATGGTGGATCGTACGCAGATGGTCGAATTCGCCACCCGGTTTGGCTCCGACAACGCAGAAGAAGTGCCTGTAGGATACTTTTCCGGTGACGAAGCGGAATTAGCATACGGGAAGATGGAGGAGCAAGCGGAAATTCCGGACGAGGAAGGTGCCGATTCCGGATTCAGCCCCCAAGCGGTTTCGCAGGAAGATAATGAGGAACAGGGGCGCGAGTTCGCACAGAGTCCAGTCCAACAGCAAGAGCTAATCCAAGAGCAAGAGGGGGAAGAATCCCAGCGGCGGGAAGTCGAATTCGCCGAGAGAGGCAGGGTTTCCGCCACGGAAGCGGAGAGCGCCGCGCTTCCGATGGTTGACGATAAACAGCCCGAACCCAGGCTCGAAGAAGAAGTTGAGGAAGCGATCACCCCTCCTGCTGAATTCGCGAGCGCGGGATCCGAAGAAGCCGAGGCGGAAGGCGAACACGCAACGCTGCCGGAGATGACTTCGCCGCAAGAGCCGGAACTCGTCGCCTTGGAATGGAATTCGCCAGTACATTTTGCCAACCCGGCGCAGTTTGCGAACGAAGACGAGCGGCAATTCGACGAAGCCTTCAGCCCGATGGACGCCACCCAGTTTTTCCGGTCGGCAATGGAGTTGGAAATACCCCCGGACGGCAGCAGTCCGGCCGGGTCGCCGGAACTCGATGAGCATACGCTGGAGGAAGCTGTGGCGCGCGTTCTGGACCGGCTGCGCCCTCAGATTCTTTCTGAAATCGTTCGTGAACTCAGCCACCCGCGCGGCTGATCTGTTCCCGCCGCGAATGGCAAGGCTTTTGCGTCCGCAAGGGATTGGAAACAGGTCGTGACATTGCCAGGGATTGGGCGTACCGTTAGGGTAGAGGGGTAGTAGAACTCCTCTTTCAGGTCCTCTGAACTAAGTCAGCCTATCTGAAGTTTTCCCTCCTTAGTCGAACCTCAAGGTCTCAAGAAGTTGGAGGTTCCTCTTGATTGCAAAAACCATGGAGTTGGTTTCCATCCCGGTGGTCTTTGCTGCCATTGCGGCGGCATTCCATGCGGCCACGCTGATTTCGCTGGCTCCATGCGGATCCGCTGTTTTGTTGTTGGGATGCGGCACCCTGTTTGCTTGCTCCCTAATGCACCTCGGGAGCCGGCAGCAGCTTTCGATGGCGCCGATTCGCAGGGAGGCACTCTGATGGCACAAAATCAAGCCGCAATGCGGCAAACACTGGCCGACGCATCCCCAGCACATCCCGAGACGGTCCCCATGGCACAAGTAACTGTGCCGGTGGTGGGAAGGATCGTGATCCGGAAAGCGGGCGACAACGCGAGCAAACACAGATCGATGTGGACGCTCAGCATGCAAGAACGCCGGGCTAACTGGCTGCGCCTGAAGCATCCCAAAATGAGCGCCTGCAAACGGGAGCTCTGGGCTAACGCGGCAGAGCTCAAGAAGACGTGCTCAGAGCTCTAGGTCGAGAGGCCGCGGCCCAAATCTGCTTGCAGGTTGCTCTGCTGAACGGAGGATGAGGATGTCACGACAGAATGGGGACAAAGCCCGCTTTCACCGGATACGCAAAGCCAACAGCCTGCGACGGAAGAAGACCCGGGAGCTGCGCCAGCAAATGAGGCTTTCGGCAGACGCCGCGCCGGCTGGCAGAACGGGCGCGAGCAAGGAAAGGTAAAGCTTTGCGAAACAGAATCTGCAAGTGCGGGCATGAGAAGCGGGATCATGCGCTGGTTTCCGCCAGCACTGTTGGCGCCTGCAAGGTCTGCCTGTGCGCGGCCTATGAGCGCGAGGTGACCGAACGCGGCATGGGGCCGGACCCGGGAGCTCTTTCCGAGGAATTCCCGAAACTTGCAGGCGAGTAATTGGCTGGTGCAGTAATCGTCAATGCCTGCGGCGCGGTTGAAATGCTGGTCCGAACTCCAAAATGCAGGGCCTGGGCCTGGCCACCGGAGCCAAGACATCTTCCCTAGCACTGCCTTTTCGGTTGGAACCCACTCCACCAGCCTCGGTTTCTGCGTCTAACTGGCAGGGGAGATAGATGCCCCGACGGAGGGGTCATTGCATAATGGGGCCGGCAAGTCGTCCGCTTTGGCTTTGACGATTGTTTTGTCGTGCGCCGCCACCGGCTGGTCAGAGCTCCCGCAACCGCCTCGCGCGACCGCAGCCGACCTGCAGACAATTGTGATCAAGATGGAGCGAGCGGCAACCCTAAGCCGGGAGCAGGCATACCCCTATGTACTGACCCGGAAGTTCCAGATTTTCGCCAGGACGGAAGCTCAGCCTTATTCCCAGGTGGTTGCCGATGTGAGTTTTATTCCCCCCGCCTCGAGGAGTTTCCAAATCGTAAACCGCAGCGGGAGTTCGCGGGGAGAAGGCATTGTGCGACGTCTGCTGGAAACGGAATCCAAAGCCGCTTCTTCCGGTGATGGAGAGCTTACGCGCGACAACTATGACTTCGTCTGGCTGGGCGAAACCTTACTGAAGGGCAAGCGCTGTTATTTGCTGGGGCTCAGGGCGAAACGGGTGGATCAGCGACTCCTCAACGGCCGGGTATGGGTGGACGCCGACACATATTTCATTCGGCGGGTCGAGGGCGCAATGGCTAAACTGCCCTCCTGGTGGCTGCGCTCCGTGAATGTGGCCATTTCCTTCGCATCCATCGGCGGGATGTGGATGCAGTCCGCGATGACGGCAGTGGCTGAAGTGCGGATTGTGGGGAAACGAACGTTTACCTCGCAGGCCGTATCGCTTCGCAGGAGGCCTGATCTGCGCCCGGAATCCAGGGACGCAGCCCGGCTAAGACACGAGCACACTCTTCTGCGACCAGTTTTGGGGAATTAGTCAGAAAGGCAACTAGGGGTCTACAGGGCTTCCGCCAGGACTTCTGGTTCCGCTTCCGAGATGGTTTCCACGGCTTTTCTGCTCGTGCCGGGAACGGGCCGCTCCAGCTTACCGTCGCCAATCAGGGTCAGAACATCGTTAATCGTCTGGTGCACCGAAGTCGAGGTCCGATGAAGGCTGCGAGTCGCCTCCGAGGTCATCTGGCACAGCAAGAATCGGTTCCGGACTTGATGGTTGGCAATGCTCACCAAATTTGAGCGCATCCCAGCCTCCTCTGAAACGTGATCGGAAACGTAGAGTTGAGGCGGCAAAAGAATGGGCAGGCACAAGCGGGTCAGGCCGCAAACTGCTCACAACCGTCTAAACAAACGCAATTAACTATAGCACTGTTTGGCCAAGAGTGGGTCGTTGAGCTTAGGATGGCGCGCCGAGTTTGCGGCCTGGGCACCTGATTTCATAGGATGTTTACGAGTGTCATGCCGGTTCGCTTCAGGCGGCCGCCGAGGCCAGGAGGAAGCATCGAGCCAGGGAAAGGAGCTGATATGGGGAAGTGGTTCGGCCTGGGAGTACTGGTTACGCTGGTTGCTCTGTCGGTGGGGGCTTACGTTTACGCGGATATGGGTTTTGCCAGCATTCGCGCCGACGCCGGGCCCGGATTCTTCGATAGTTGGCTGAGTTCCGCCATGGATGCATCGGCGGCCCGTCACGCGCCTAACATCGCCAATCCTGTACCGTCCAATGAAACCAATTTAGTGGCGGGAGCCAGGCTCTATATCGACAAGTGTTCGGATTGCCACGGCAGCCCGGTGAATCCCAACAGCGGGTTGGGAAAAGCGTTCCAGCCCCATGCACCGCAGTTCTTCGGGGATGACCCGCCGGATATGCCGGCGAACCAGAACTTCTACATCATCAAGCACGGCGTCCGCATGACCGCCATGCCGGGCTGGGGTTACATCATGACCGACAGCGAAATCTGGCAAGTGGTCGACCTGCTTTCCCAGATGAAGAATCTTCCGCCCAGCGTGCAGCAAGAGTTGCACAAGCCGACGGCAGTTCCCGCGGACCCGCAGGGGTGAACCTATTTTTCGTTTAGAGTTTCAGTTTGAAGTGACGGCGAACGTCCTCGGCCTGAAACCCAAAGCAGAAACCCGACGCGATGCTAGCGCTGCCGCCAGGCCAGGATGGCACGGGCGTGCTTGGGGTAATGGCTATAAGTATCGAGCCGCAGGCGGCGGCGAAAGCGAGTTTCGCGGGTGAACTGACTTTCGGGCACGCTGCGCAGGTACTCGAGCAGGCGCTGGTGCGTGTCCTGCATTTCTTGTCGAACCTCAGCGAGTGACAGGCCGCGGTTTTTCTCCGTCATGAGGGCATTGAAGCCGTCGATGCCGCCGTACTGCGCCCGGTAAGTCGGCGGGCGGCCGCCTGCAAGGATGACCGGCAGGATTTTCAGCGCTTCCTGCTCCCAGGTGCTGACGTGGGCCAGAATATCGCGCACCGACCAGTTGCCGGTGACGCCGGGGGTGGTGAGTTGCGCGTCGGACAAGCGGGCGCAGGCGTTCTGCAACTCCGCCCAGGCTCTTTCCAGCTTTGCTAATACCGCTTGCCGGTCCATGCATCATTCTCCTCGTTCCAAGCATTATCACAAAAAGCGCGAATGGACCTGCGAGGGTCCTGATTACGTTGCCGCGTGCCGCCACTGTGGATGGTTCTCAGCTCAGGACGGATGATCGGCCACAACGAGCGGCTTGACTTGCTTTCCGGGGCGAGATACCGTGACCGGCGCGCGATCTTCCGTTCGCGCTGAAAAGGTGCGCGAGACGAAGTCGCCGGGAGGCAGCTATGCGATTCGGGCTCTGTCGTTTCGCACTCGCGGTAACCTGTGCCGCACTGGCTATCACGGCAATTCCTTCAGGCGGGCAAGCGCGCAGACCTGCCACGCGGACTCCATCCAAAGCAACCGCCACTTCCGCGGAGCGCCCCAGATTCAAAGCCATATTCGAGCCGGTGAACTTCAATGGCGACGTCAAACTGTTCAGCACTTGGTTTGCGGATGACAAGAACGGATGGATTGCCGGAGGCACCTCAGAGATGAAGGGAGGCATGATTGCGCACACCACCGATGGCGGCGAGCACTGGGCGGTTGTTGCCGGCGACGTACAGAGCGCGGACCGGGCGTTTGCCGGCCTCCGCTTTCTGGACGCGAGCCATGGCTGGGCGGTGCAGCCCACAGGGCAGGCGGCGCAACTGTTTGCTACCCAGGATGGCGAACACTGGCTGCCAGTGGGCACCATTCAGGAGCACTTTGTGGACTACTGGTTCACTACGCCCAGCAGCGGTATCGAAGCGCACGCGGACACAATTCAACGCACCGTGGACGGCGGCAAATCCTGGCAGACCGCGGGGCAATGCGCCACGACTACTCAGGTGAACGGGCTGGCACGCAACGTTCGCTGCCAGATCAAGTCCATGAGCTTCCCATCGGCCAGCGTGGGCTACGCAGCCGGAATGGCCAGCGGCGTGGAAGACCAGTTGTTCCTGATGAAGACCGCGGACGGCGGCGCCAGCTGGCAGGTCAGCACGATCCCGGTTCCCAATCTCCATCCAGGCCCCGAGGACCTCCACTTCCTGGATGAAAGAGTGGGATTCATGCGAGTCGGCGCGCACGATACCGGCAAACTGTATAAGACCACAGACGGTGGCCTGACGTGGCAAGCGGTCGCGGCTTCACCGGGGTTCCACATGGAATTCGCCAAAGGCGGACGCGCGGGTTGGGCCTTTCACTACGAGAAAATGGGCTTCACCAGCGACGGCGAGCGCTGGAACTCGCGGGTGGAGCAGTTCCCGGCGGAGCCGCTGGCGTCCAGCCTGCCCCTGCCCAATCACGGCTGGGTGGCCGGCGAGCACGGCATGGTGTACCGCTATCGCATCGTGCCCATCGATTACCAATCCAAAGGCATGATGGATGCGCCGGCTTTAGGCGCGTCCCCGGCGGAGTAGGTTCAGGGGGCGCCTCGCGAAAGAGCCCTCAGGAAGCAAAAGCTCTGAACTTGCCTATAAACAGTCCAAGGGCACGGCTGACGACCGAGTCCCCCGGCACGAAACCGGGACGCGTGTTCTGCGCACTCGGCGGCGGCGCTCAGTGCCGGGTACTGGAGGTTGAAGTCGCAGGTTCCAGAATCAGCTTCTGCACGCGCCAGTTCAGCAGCTCGGCCACGAAAAGCTCGTTTTCCGACGGGCAGGCGATCTGGTGGATCCAGCCGAACTGCTTCAGCTCCTTGCCGGCTTCGCCCAAAACTCCCAGCAGCTTGCCCTCGAGCGTGAGCTTATAAATGCGGCCGGGGTAAGCATCCGAGGTGTACAGCACCTGGTGCGGTCCGGGGGTGATGCAAACGGTCCACGGAGCTCCTGGAGCAAACGTTCCCTTGGCGTCGGCGGGAGGCTTGGGTCCGATGAGTGATTGAGCGTCGGCAGGCGCAGGGACATTGATGGTGATCTGGCGCAGGAACTTGCCTTCCCCGTTGAACACCTGGATACGGTCATTGCCGCGGTCGGCAACGTAGATATTCCCCTGGTTGTCAGCGGCGATGCTGTGCGGCGTGTTGAACTGCCCGGGCTGGTCTCCCGGCTCTCCCCAGGACATGAGCCACTTCCCGTACTTGTCGACCTTGGCGACGCGCGAGTTGATGTAGCCATCGCTGATGTAAGTGTTGCCCTGGCGGTCCCATGTCATGTCGGTGACCTGGCGAAAGCGGCCGATGTCCGGGGGAAGCGGCGGCTTGGGATGCCGCAAGGGCGCGGTGCCTTCGTCCGAAGCTTCCTGCTTGCGCCCCAAGACCATCGCCACCCGGCCTTCAGGGTTGAATTTGATGACCATGTCCGAACCTTTGTCAGCGACCCAGATGTTGTCCTCGGGATCCACTTTCACGCTGTGCGCGAACGACCAGGCGTACAGGTTGTGGCCGATTTCGCGCAAGAACTTGCCGTCGGGGCCGAATTCCAGCAGTTGTGCTGCGGCGGCGCCGTAAGCGGGTCCGGTGCTGTTGCCCCGCGAGAATACGAACACGTGTCCCTTGGAGTTCACCGACACGCCCGCGACCTCGCCGAGATAAAGGTCCTGCGGAAGCTTGAGAAAATCGGGCACGGAGCGGAAAGAAATTTCCGGAACTGCCTCTTGCGCGAACAGCGGGCAGGCCAGCAGAAGCAGGACAATTAGGGCACGTTTCACAAAGCCTCCAGATCGGCAGGTTCTTTAAGGATGGCCCGCGATTATAGCTTGAGCAGGTATTCCAGGAACAAAAACCAGCGAGCGAATCGAAGGGGTTTGTCTTGGCAGCATCATTCGGTGAAGTTGGAAGTTGATGGAGCTACCAGGCTTGAGCCAGGCAGGCGAGCCCAGCTACCATAGTGATCCGGAAAGGAAAAGGTGATCCCATGTGCGGGTGGTGGCGGCGTGTCTGCTTGGGTTGCGTGCTGGTACTGGCATCTGTGGGCGCCTGGGGCCAAAATGCAACTGGTTATGTCCCAGTACGCACGTATGATCCCTCGCGCAATGCCGCGCAGGACGTGCTCGCCGCCGAGCAGGAAGGGCAACGCAGCGGACGCAATGTGCTGGTCGATGTGGGCGGGAACTGGTGCGTCTGGTGCCACATTATGGACCGGTTTTTCCAGTCGCATGCCGACCTGGCGGAACTGCGGGACAAGTACTACGTGACGGTATTCGTCAATTTCAGCCCGGAAAACCGAAACCGGGAATTTCTCTCCCGCTTTCCCCGCATTCCCGGCTTCCCGCACCTGTTCGTTCTGGACTCCGGCGGCAAGCTCCTGCGCTCACAGTTCACCGGCGCGCTGGAACAGGGGAACAGCTATAGCGTGGAGAAGATGCGCGAGTTCCTGCTGAAATGGGAGCCGACGCCGGGTGGCCAGGGAAACCGTTCTTCACCGGCTGCAGAAATGGTACGGCGCGAGCGGCAGAAGCGAAAACAAACCCGGACAGCCGGACTGCTGCGAATCTTCAGCCCACCCACAAGCTAGAAAGTAATGGTCACTGCGATTCGCGGCCCCGGGCGCGTAAGGTCATATAAGTAGTACCCATCGTCGGTATAGTCGATGTATACCTCGTCGGTTTGATACCACGTCGTCGGCCATGTCTCCGGCCAGGGGTCAACCATGGTGAACCAATAGCCGTCATACTGGAACCGTGGATACCCGCCCACGAAGACAATCGGAAGGGTATAGATGCGGAAGTCGTGGTTACGCCCGTAGTAGAGCCGAAAGCGTTCTTGAGGTATGCGGTAGCCGGCATATCCTCCGCGCTGCGCCCAGGTGCGGTGTTCGCTGTTCCAGGATCTCGCGCGAGACTCGCCGAAACCGTTGCGCACCTGCTGTTCTTCCTGCGGCACGCCGCTGTTATGGACGCCGCCGTGAGTAGGGCCGTTTGGACGGACGCCGCCGTGATAGGCGCTGCCGTAGCTCTGCTGTGGCCGCGCTTGAGGCTGCGGCCTCTTCGTCTGCTGCGGATGGGGCTGGGGGCGGCTGACGGATGTGCCTGCTGCGCGGATGGCTGATGTTGCTGCTGCGCGGACCTGGCCGGTTGATGCTGCTGCTCTCGCGACTTATCCTGCTGCCCGCCCTGTTGTTCGTGCTGTGCATAGACGGGAGCGGTGGTTCCGAGAAGCAATAACAGAGCTACTGTGCCAGCGACACCAACTGGTTTCATTGCTGTGCTCCTTATCGCAAGGGCGTTCCAAAGATCCGTCGTCTGTCCTTGCAATCGCAGGGTCGAGAATTGCGAAAGTCCTGACTGTAAGAACCCGACTCTTAGCACTAAGTTGTGAAGTAAGCCGTGGAGGGCGGAGGCACGAAGGTGGATAAAACGGCCAGGCGGGCAGCGGTCAAAAACGCGACGGCCCGAAAGAAAACCCAGGGGAAGTTACTTCGCTGGGAATCGATGGACGATTACATTGCGGCGCAGCCTGCGAAGGTACAGGGTGCGCTCAAGCGAGTGCGGAGCACGATTCGCAAGGTGCTGCGGAGCTTTCCTGGCGATGAAGCGCGGGCCCGGCCCGAAGAGGTAATCTCGTACCAGATCCCCGCCTTCAAATTGCATGGACGCATCGTGATCTACTTCGCCGCGTGGAGAGAGCACTATTCGCTTTATCCCGCCAGCGACGGCATGCAGGCCGCCATTCCCGAGCTGGCGCCGTACCGGGCGAGCAAGGGGACAGTGCGCTTTCCGCTATCGGGGCCTGTCCCGGTGAAGCTGATCGCGGACATTGCGAAGTTCCGCGCGAAGGAAGTAACTGAGCAGGCGAGAAGGAGACGGAAGAAGTAGGCCGGCTTATTTCGGTACCTTCCTCACTTCTTTAACTTCGTTTTTACTTCTTTTCTGGAGTGGACCCAGTCAAGCGCCGCTCCTCCGGGCCCCCGGCTACCTACGGCCGATGGGCCCTTCCGCTTCGCTCACGGCAGGTTGCGGGACGGGCCGCCTGCCTAAGTCCCGCCCGCAAACACCGGGATTGTGCGCTATACCTTCTTCAGGCGGCGCCTTTGCGCCAGCCCCACAAGACCGGATCCCACCAGCAGGATTGTCGTAGGCTCCGGCACGGGGGCGGAAGTCGGTGCTCCTCCATTAGCCGAAAAGTCGAAACTCGACAAAACCGAGTGCGGGGACCCATTCGTGTTCCAATTCGTGTAAGTAAGCACGAAGTAGTCTCCGATAGCCACACCCGTTCCGCCTGACAGATTGAAGGTTACCGTGCTAGCGGTCACCATGCCATTGCCTGTGGTTGGATCCGGGCAAACGCTAAATGGGTTCGTCGCGCCAGCGGGCAGGTTTGCAACGCTGGGGTATTCGTAGCAGGTGAAAGTATGGGCGGCGGTGTCAGTGTAGTTGGCAACAATTTCGATGGAGCTCCAGGGGCTGCCCGTGCCATTAAGGAAGGAGACACTGTGGCTGCCGGTGTCTTGTACAACGGTCGACAAGGACCATACATTGCTAGTCTGCGCCCCGCCGTCCGTACCGATCAGGGTTGCACTGTCGCCGGGTGTAATCGCGGGATCATCTATGGTGTCGGCTCGCATGGGCCCCGCCCCGCAGACGATGAAGAGCAAAATTGCCATCAGCACTGCCGTTCCAGCAGAGAAATATTGCCTCACTATCCGTTCCATGACCTTCTCCTTTGTCGGGAGATTATGCCCATCGCCGGAGCTTCCGTAAATTCCTCAAAGGCAGTAATGAGCCAGGTCTAGCCATTTTGGTATGACCCGTCCGGTTAGGGATCGCATCGTCACCGAGGACTCCTTGATCGGGCGCTTTCGTCGCGCGGTCGTCGACGAGGCGCCATGCGAAGGCTGTTATGCTGGAACGTTCGCCTGGTGAGTTTTTCATCAAATTTTTATAGAAAGGGAAGCTGGAGGGAGTGGAGCTCCCGCTTCCGAACTGGTTGAGGGAATCGTGGCCGCATTGATTGACGCAATCGCCGTAAAGCGCAAAATGTTTTTCGAAGTCGAAGACACTCCGTTCGTCTGCCTGGACGCGGAGGTTTCCACGCCCACCGCCCGGGGAGGGCAGACGCTGGTCCGCCTGAAGATACGCAATCTGCTTACGCAAGCGGTGTTTGACAGGACGTTCAAGGCGGGCGAAAAGTTCAAGGAACCGGACCTGCAGATGGTTCCCGCTTCCTACCTGTACAGCGACGGAACGGATTTCCATTTCATGGATCAGGAGAGCTTTGAAACACTCACGCTCTCGCCGCAAATGATCGGCGACGCGGCGGATTTTTTGCTGGAAGGAGCCATCATTCAGTTGCATAAGTACAACGGCAATCCCATCGGATTGCAACTGCCGCCGCATGTGGAGCTTCAGGTCACGTACACCGAGCCCGGCATCCGCGGCGACACGGCCAGCGGAAGCGTGACCAAGCCGGCCAAGCTGGAAACAGGCATGGAAGTTCGCGTTCCCCTGTTCATCAAGGAGGGCGAAAGGATCAAGGTGTCCACGGAAACAAGAGAGTTCGCGGGGCGGGCGTGAGGGCTGGCAAATTGGGGACCTGAGGCAGGCGCCCGATCTATGGCTTCGGAGACATGTGTGCTTCGGAGAGATGGGTGCTCTGATCCCAATCGGCACCCGCGAAATCTAGCGTGGAGATTGTGGAATCCCTCCGGTCTGCAGCTTCCACTGCGACCTGATTTGTCCTTGCGAGATTGTGTGAGTGAAGCGTGCCGATCTCCCACGAACAACTCGCCGCTGTAATCGCCGCCACGAGCTTCGCCGCCGGGCTGAACGTCTATGCAACGGTCGCGACCCTCGGTCTGCTTGCGCGCGCCAATCTCCTCATATTACCGGCATCCTTGCACACCGTGGAAAGCTGGCCGGTAATTGCTGCTTGTGTGGCGATGTTCCTGGTTGAGTTTTTTGCCGACAAGATCCCTGGTTTCGACTTGATCTGGAACGCGCTGCACACGTTCGTGCGCGTGCCGGTAGCCGCCCTGCTCGCATATGGCGCTGCCGCGCACCTGCCGCCTGCGGCGCAGGCTCTTAGCGCCGTCGTCGGCGGGGGAATCGCGCTTGCCTCCCACAGCGGCAAGACTGCCGTGCGAGCCGCCGTAACAGCAAGCCCCGAGCCGTTTTCAAACATTGCTCTCAGCCTTGGTGAAGATGGGATTGCCGTCGGTCTCACCTGGTTCGCAACCAGGCACCCCTTCCTTGCAGCTGCAGTTGTATTGCTGCTGCTGCTGGCGATTGTCGTGCTGATCCGTTTTGTGGTGCGCTCGATGCGGCGCATGTTTCGAGGGGCAGAGCGTACCCTGGAGGGAAAAGCGCCGGTTTGATCACGCTCGAATTAAAACTGGGCCGAAGATTTCTGAATATCTTAGAACCCCACGACTGAGCCGCCATAGGCGAGGTGATGGTAGTTAGGCAAAAGCCATTGGTCTCCCACACTTCGGAAGGCGCGAAGGATGGGGCACTCGGCTTGAACGGGGTACTCTACTGAGCAGTTTTCGTCTTGAATCCTCCGCCGGGAGATAGATTCCGGAATTTTAGTTTTTTGAACTCAAGGCGGTAGATGTGTACAGGGAAGCTGTCGAGGTCTTCGATTGAGTGCGGCTCCTGAGGTGGCATGCTGATCACGACGGGGAAAGCATCGTTGGGTCCCAGGCCATTGCGCAGCAGGACTTTTCCGTCCCATGTAGTGTTCCGGAGCTTTGGGTAAGAATCGAAAATCAGGACCGAAGGCCAGCGGTGAAAGTGCATGTTCTCTTTCTCGCCCGGTTGCACCGTAACCGACAGGATGCGAACGTTTTCATCTTCATACAAGACCTTATGATTTCTGGGAGCTGCCTGGACCGCATCCATGGAATCCGGCCAGGGCCATGATGATGACGAGGAAGGCCGTTTCTGCGCCCACGCGAACGCGATTGCCAGCGAAAGTATGGCAGTACCAATGATCAGGAATTTGCGAGAAGGCATTTTTGCTCCTTGGGAACGAGACGGATCACATTCCATTCAGTGCCTGAATTCTAGGCGACAATCTGGTAGTGTCTGAAAAGTGCGTTGAACTATGAAATAGGTGTCCTTCTCGGTCCCTGTAGCAGCCAAATTAGCGCCCCAGTGATCAGGCAGATGCCCAGCCACTCGACCATTAGAAATTGGACGTTCAATTCCCAAGACAAACTAATACCAGTGTTCTTATAGCCGGGAAGGTCTTCGAAGATGGACTCAAAAACCGGACGCCGAAAAACCCACCCGTAGTGTGTTTCTGTTGGAGAGATTGAATGATATTCAGCTTGTACAGCCGGTGTATGTGCATCCGGCTTTGATATGAATACCGTTTGATATATGCTCCGCTCCCATGGTACGTAAATGCAACTGAATAGAAAAAGAAGCATCCCCAAACCTAGAACCAGCCGTTGTTCATTTCTTAGTATCGGCATTTCGCCTCCGCTGAAAACCTAAAATGGCCCGCGAGTGGGATCGCTGTTCAGAGGGGGTCAGTTCGCTGGCGGCGCCCCGTCAGCCTGATTGCTGGTTTTAGAATCGTATACTGCTGGATCCTGCCATGTTTCATCTCGGTACTTGCGAACATAATGCACATTGAGCATGAGGACCAACACTAGGCTTGCGAAGAACGCGATTGAGCCCGTGGTCACGATCCAACAGTGATACTCGGGCCACCAGCACCAAGAAATGCGACAAGATGCTACGCAGATAATCCCAGTGAACCCGCAGAGACCAGCCGCATGAGCATGGTATATGCCGGGCAGAAGCCAAAACACGTCACTTAGATTCTTGATACGCTCCGGTGGCTTGCCCGACTGCCGCTTACTCCCTGTTTTCCCATTTTTGTGAGCGTCCCGGCGTATAGGCCGCCCAGCCGAGCTTATGTTCTATGCAATGCTGACAGTTTTGCAGGAATCTGAAGGCGTATCCGAGTGCGGCGAGATACCAACTCGCCCATAATGTCGTGGCCAGAGCTAGGAGGCTCCCAGCGAGGAAAAGGCCGGGGGCCTTGGTCAGCACATACCCGTATGCAGTGCTAACAACAACCAATAGTCCGAAGAACTTCGGGCTTTCCGAAAGCCTAGCGTTGAGCTGTTCTGAAATCGTCTGATGAAATTGCGCCAACAAATCCTTGTTGTCCACTTGCGGCGGCTGATCCATGCGGGGAATCGTATCACCTACTCGCCAGCATCTCACGCAACGTCCAAACGTGATCGGTAATTCCAGCTTCCATTGCCGGGGTTATACGAATCGAGCTATGAACGCGGCAAAAGTTGTCAGTAAGCGAAATGCAGGGCCACTGCCGCCTTTCAGATTCACCAGCTTTCGATTGACAAACATCCTCGGCCAATTCCCGGAGCGGCCCGGGCCGGAGGACAACAGCTGCAATAAGGTGCGCGAGAGAGGGACTGTGGGCTGCTATCCCCTGCTTCTCCCGAAGTTTGACCCTGGTTTTCTCCGAACTGTAGTATTCAAGGTTGCTCACTGCACTCTGGCGGGGTCTGGGCGGCCTTGATGGCCGACAGGCGGTGCCTGAGCATTGTGCGGTGGTTTCGTCGAAATTAGGGAACTACCCCACTCAAGCCAAAAACGGGCTTGAATGGGGCACCCAGAGGCGGTAAAGGCGCCCGAATGCATAAAAGACATCTGCATGCCTCACGAACTTTCCAAGGCTTACGATCCCGGAGCGATTGAAACCCGCTGGGCCGAATACTGGGTGAAGGAGAAGTTGTTTTCGGTCCCATCGCCTACCGTTGGAGGCAGGCTGGACGAGGACGGCGGCTTACACCCAAGCTCAACGCAGTCCGGAGACGCCGGGAACACCCCCACTCAAGCCAAAAGCAGGCTTGAAGGGGCAACCCGTTCGGATGGGTCAGAGACCCGTCCCTACTCGGGCCAGCACACCTTCATCCTGCTGCTGCCACCTCCCAATGTCACCGGAAGGCTGCACATGGGGCACATGCTCAACCAGACGGAGATGGATATTATCGTCCGCTGGCATCGCATGCGCGGCGACCTGACGCTGTGGCTTCCCGGCACCGATCACGCCGGCATTGCCACGCAGATGATGGTGGAGCGGCAACTGGCGTCGGAGGGCAAAGACCGGCGCAGCCTGGGCCGGGAGAAGTTCGTTGAGCGGGTGTGGGAGTGGCGGCGGCACTACGGCGGCGCCATCCTTGACCAGATGAAGCGGCTCGGAGCCTCGGTGGATTGGAGCCGGGAGTACTTCACCATGGACGAGCATCTGTCCCGCGCCGTGCGCGAGGTGTTCGTCCGGCTGTATGAAGAAGGGCTGATCTATCGTGGCAAGTACATCGTGAACTGGTGTCCGCGATGCGTGACCGCCATCTCCGACCTGGAGACGGTGCACGAGGAGACCCAGGGCAAGCTGTACGAGATTCGCTATCCGATTGTTCAGCCCCAGAACGTCCAAACCCGGGGCGTTTCGGCGAGCCCGGCAACTACCGCACTCAAGCCAACGGCGGGCTTGAATGGGGCACGCCAGGAGTACTTGACCGTCGCCACCACGCGTCCGGAGACCATGCTGGGCGACACCGCCGTGGCAGTGAATCCCGCGGATGAGCGCTACCGGCATCTGCACGGCAAGGCGGTGATGCTGCCGCTGATGAACCGGGAGATCCCAATCATTCCGGATGAAGTGGCGCAGCCAGAGTTCGGCACCGGGGTGGTGAAGATTACTCCCGCGCACGATCCCAATGACTTTGCCGCCGGGCTGCGGCACAACCTGCCGCAGATTACCGTAATTGACGAGCTGGCGAGGATGAATGAGCAGGCCGGTCCCTATGCGGGGCTGGACCGTTTTGAGGCGCGCGACAAGATTGTTGCCGACCTGGAAGCGCTGGGTCTGCTGGCGGGGGTGAAGGACTACGTGGTCCCGCTGGGCAAGTGCGACCGCTGCAAGACCATTGTGGAGCCGCGGCTTTCGACGCAATGGTTCGTGGCGGTCAACAAGCCCGGCGTCTTGGCGAAGAATTCCGAAGCGAACACCTCGGGCGGCACGCTGAGTCTGGCGGGAGCGGCGCGGCAGGTGGTGGAAGACGGCTCCATTCGCTTCACGCCGGAGAACTACAAGACCATTTACCTGCACTGGATGGAGAATCTGCACGATTGGTGCATCTCGCGCCAGTTGTGGTGGGGACATCGCATTCCGGCGTGGCATTGCCAGCAATGCCAGCAGATCACGGTGGCCCGGGAGACGCCCGAGCGCTGCGCGCACTGCCAGTCCGAGCAGGTCGAGCAGGACCCGGATGTGCTGGACACCTGGTTCAGTTCGGCGCTGCTGCCCTTCACCACGCTCGGCTGGCCAGAGAAGACGCGCGATTTGGAGGTGTTCTATCCCACCTCGCTGCTGATTACCGGATTCGACATCCTGTTCTTCTGGGTGGCGCGCATGATCATGATGGGCTGCCACTTCATGATGCCGCCGCATAAGCCCGGCGCCAGCGACGAAGCATCAGCCGCCAGGCTTGCGGACTCCGTTCCCTTCCGCGAGGTGTACATCCACGCGCTGGTACGCGATGCCGAGCGGCAGAAAATGTCGAAGACCAAGGGCAACGTGCTCGATCCCATTCAGGTCATTGAGCAATACGGTACCGATGCCACGCGCTTTACGCTGGCGGCCATGGCATCGCCGGGAACGGATATTGCGTTCAATCCGTCGCGGACGGAGGGCTATCGCGCCTTCGCCAACAAGATCTGGAACGCCGCGCGCTTCATGTTCCTGAATGTAGACCGGGCGCAGGAGGCGGGAGTTTGGAGTTTGGCGGAGTTCGGGCGCATGGCGGCGGCCTCCGAAACTGCAGCGAACACCCCCACTCAAGCCAAAAGCGGGATTGAATCGGGCACGCCACGGGGAAGGGCGGATGGGCCAGAGGCTCGTCCCGGCACAGGTGTTCCTCAGTTTGAAGCAGTGATGCTGGAAGATCGCTGGATCCTGTCGCGCTTCAACCGGGTGGCTCAGGACGTGGAAGACGCGCTGGCGACGTATCGCTTTCATGAGGCGGCGTCCACCATCTACAGCTTCTTCTGGGGCGAGTTCTGCGACTGGTATCTGGAGCTCATAAAGCCGCGGTTAATCTCGACGGGCAGCGAGAAGCAAAAAGTAGAGGTGCGGGCGGGGCTGCTGAACCTGGTGAGCCTGTTTGAGGCGTCGCTGCGGCTGCTATCGCCGTTCATGCCGTTCATTACGGAAGAGGTGTGGCACGCGGTATACGATGGCAAGCCGCCACGGAAGTCGATTGCGCTGACCCCATATCCGGTGCGCGACTCGGGTCAGGTGGACGTAGCCGCTGAAGCAAACATGGCGATCCTGCAGGATTTGATCGTGAGCGTGCGGAACATCCGGGCGGAGCTGAAGGTGGAACCCCGGCAGACTGTGGCGGTGGAGGTGCATGCCGACGCCGATGTGCGGGCGCTGATCGAGGAGAATCGCGGCGCGGTGGAGCGGCTGGCGAACGTGGAGTCGATTCAGTTCGCGGCGGAGTCGCTGGCCAAGCTGCCGAACTCGCGCTCCACGGCGCGCTTTGATGTGCGTGTGATGTACGAGCGCAAGATCGACAAGGCGGCGGAATGCGAGCGTCTGCAGAAGGAGCTGGCGAAGCTGGAGAAAGAAAAGGAGAACTCGCAGCGGCAGCTTTCGAATGAGCAGTTTCTGGCCAGGGCTCCCGAACACGTGGTGGCGGGAATCCGGCGGCGCAGCGAGGAGGTGGCGGTGCTGCTGGAGAAGACGCGCGGAGCGCTGGGCGAACTGGGGTGTGGCGGGTAGTTCGCCGAAGAAAGGCAGAGCATGAAAAAGCAGATCGGATTCGTTCTTCTGGCGCTTGCGCTGGCAACGCAGCTCACGCAGGCAGCGGGTTCGCAAGAGGAGGCTCGTTTTAGCTCGGAACAATGGCTTGCGCTCGTCGATAGCGGTAAGTACGCGGAGAGCTGGGCGGAAGCCAGCTCCCTCTTTCAGTCCAGAATTGGGAAACAGAAATGGGTGGGCATCGTGAAAAGTGTCCGGGAACCGCTCGGGCCGCTCTCGTCAAACCGCAGCCTGATGAGCGCCACGCTTACAAAGTCACTTCCGGGACTGCCGGAGGGAAGCTACGCTTTGCTTCAATTCAGGTCCGCTTTTAAGAACAAGGCGGAAGCGGTGGAAACTGTTACTCTGACTCTGGAGCACAGCAAGTGGAAGGTGGCAGGCTACTTCATTCGGTGAGTCGCCTTCCCGGGCAGGTGCAATGGAGCGTCCCCTAATGCGAACCGACACGTTGCGCCTGGTGAGTAGCTGAAGCAGATTTGACTGGCCACTGAAATGGACTGGAACAGCCGGAGAGCCACCGCCATCCTGGAGAACGCCCTGGTCGAAGACCGGGCGACGCAAGACGCCACCACCTACGCCTGCATTGAGCCGCGACAGCAGGCCTCCGCGATTATTGCTGCCAAGGAGGACTGCGTGCTCTCGGGGCTGGGCTGCATTCCTCGTATTTTCGAAGTCTTCGCCCTGCTCGACGGCACGGTGACGACGGTGCCGGAAGTGCGCAGCCATCCGGAAATCTTTGATGGCGTGCGGCTGCACAAGGGGCAGCCGATCGCGGCCATCCGGCACAACGCGCGGGTGATTCTTTCCTGCGAGCGTGTGATTCTGAATGTGCTGCAACACATGAGCGGAATCGCCACGCAGACGCGCAAGTTCGTGGATGCGCTGGCCGGTACCGGCACCAAGATTCTGGATACGAGAAAAACGGTCCCGGGATTCCGCATGCTGGATAAATATGCGGTGCGCTGCGGCGGTGGCACCAACCACCGGCACGATCTTTCGGACGGCGTGCTGATCAAGAACAACCACATCGAGCTGGCGGGCGGCATCAGGCCGGCGCTCGAGCGGGCATATCGCAACCGGCGGGGGTCGCAGACGATCCAGGTGGAAGTGCGCACTATGCAGGAGCTGGAAGAAGGGCTGGCGAGCGGCGCGGAAGCTCTGTTGCTGGACAACATGAGCGTCGAGCAGGTGCGGGAGGCGGTGGCGCGGGTGCGGCGCGATGAGCGGCGGATCCCGACCGAAGCTTCCGGCGGCATTACTCTGGAAAATGTTCGCGCGTACGCGGAAACCGGCGTGGATTTTGTTTCGGTGGGCGCGCTGACGCACTCAGCCAAGGCCGCGGACATGAACCTGCGAGTGCATCCGGTTTGAGGATATTTACCAGGAAACGTGCGAATACGTACCTCAGTGGCTGAAGCCAGTCTTTAGCCGCCTCTCGGTCCGCAAGCCTGAAGGACTACGCCACCGGTCGGGAATATCTCGCTGGCTAAGGAGCCGTCTTTTTTCCTATGAAGGGCACATTGGAGGCCGCGCCCACGGCGTGCGAGCCGATGATGGCCAGCGGCGCGACCCACCAGAAACGCTTGCCGGAGGCCTTGCGCCGGTAGCTCCAATAATAAAGAGCCGCATTGAAAGGAATGTTGGTGGCGTACATTCCGGCGCGCGAGGTGGGAACCAGCGGGTTGGCTTCCATGCAGACGTGCCGGCCCAGGCAGCTCTGCGTCATTTCAAAGTCGAGGACGGTGAGGGCGGTTCCGGCGCCCATCATCAGCAGAAAAGTGCGGTCCAGAACCTTGCGAGGCTTTTGCCGGCCGACGGAGGAGATAAGGGGAGAAATCAGGTAGCGATTCTCCATCGCCGTTGGCGGTTCGTTTGCCAGAGAGCGAAGAGGAAGGCGGAGGGCCAGGAAGGCGAATTCCTGACCTGCTGGATCGGCTGGAAGCACGGGAGTCCTGGAATCGCGCACTGCGGCGCCGGCGACGAATTGGCTACTGGGAGCCGCCGGCGGCTCCTGTGCTCCGGCGCAGAATGCAGCGCAAGTGAGCAAAGCCACGAGCAAAAAGCTTCGCACGCACGCTCCTGATTGAACGGATAGCGCGTACTCTAATCCTTGCTAATTAAGGTTGTCACTCAGGTATTCAGCGGAGTAATCCAGTTAGGAACGGGGGCTTCCTGATGTGGTGTTTGGTTCCCGGAAAGAGATCGGGAATGGCGGAAAGACTACGCATCTGGTGGCCGCGAGGAGCATGGAGATGGAGAAGATTCACGACGAAATTCTTCCGTCGATCCTTGCGCCAGAGATCGAAGGGACAATTTTTGCGGGCCGGGTTCATCACCTCGGGCAAACCGGGTCGACCAACGCGGTAGCGATGGAAGCTGCCGCCGGGGGAGAGCCCGAAGGAGCCGTGTTCCTCGCCGAAGAGCAGCTTTCCGGGCGCGGGCGCGGGGGGCACTCGTGGCACTCAGAGCGGGCGTCTGGAATTTACTGTTCGGTGGTGCTTCGTCCGCGGCGCGGGTTCGGCGGCGCGGAGAGGGAGGCAATTTCGCCCGCGGAGTCTCTGGTGCTGTCGCTCAGCGCCGGGTTGGCGGCGCAGGCAGCGATCGAGGAGGTCACGGCGATTTGTCCTGATCTGCGCTGGCCGAATGATGTGCTGCTGAACGGAAGGAAGCTAGGCGGAATTCTGGTGGAGCTGAATGCGGAACCGGCGCGGGTGCGCTATGTAGTGGTGGGAATTGGACTGAATGTGAACCAGCAGGAGTTTCCTCCGGAGTTGCAGGCGGTAGCGACGAGTTTGCGACGCGAAACCGGACGCTGGTGGCCGCGGGTGGAGTTTGCGGCGGCTCTGCTAAAATCGCTCGACCGCGAGTACCGCGTATTTTGTGCCGATGCGCGCCAGGAAATTTTGCGGCGCTTCGAAGCCAGCTCCTCGTACGCTCGGGGGAAGCAAGTGCGAGTCGAAGAAAATGGCGGATTTGAAGGCGTGACCGAGGGTCTGGACGAACAGGGATTTCTGCGGGTTCGGACCCGGGAAGGCTTGCGGGTTGTGGTGTCGGGAGGTGTGCGGGAGCGCTAGACCTGTGTGACGTGCTCTCAGCGGCTGCAGCCGCTTGAAGGAACGATTCGGGGACGCTGTTCCCCTCCCAAGGCATACCGGACAAGCCACCGGTCAAGACTGGCTCGCGTAATTCCCTATGCTGTTAGTTCTCGATGTTGGCAATACGAATACGGTCCTAGGAGTGTACGCCTCGGCGCTGGAGCAGAGGCGGAAGTTGCGCCCCGGCTGGCGGCCCACTGGCGGGTGGCGACCGTGCGCCAGCAGACCGTGGATGAGTATGGCGTGCTGTTCCGCAATCTATTCGCCATGGCGGGACTGGAGCCGGGAGCGATTCGCGGCATCATCATTTCTTCCGTGGTTCCCCCGCTGGATTCCACCCTGCGCGAGGTGTGCGAGAAATACTTTCGTACCACGCCGGTATTTGTGGAGCCGGGAGTGAAGACCGGAATGCCGGTGCAGTATGACAATCCGGCGGAAGTGGGGGCCGACCGCGTGGCGAACGGCGTGGCGGCCTTCGAGCGCTACGGCGGGCCCTGCGTGGTGGTGGACTTCGGCACCGCGACCACGTTCGACGCCATCTCCGCCAAGGGCGAATACCTGGGCGGAATTATTGCGCCCGGGAATCGGCATTTCCGCCGAGGCGCTGTTTTCGCAAACGGCGCGCCTGCCGCGGGTGGACATTCGCCAGCCGCAAAAGGTGATCGGTACCAGTACCGTGGGCAGTATCCAGTCAGGTCTTTTCTACGGGTACCTGGGGCTGGTGGATGGAATTCTGGAACGGCTGGTTGGCGAGACTGGGTCCGGCGACGCGGGTGGTTGCTACGGGAGGACTAGCGGCGTTGTTTGACGGGCACTCGCGGTTTATCAAGCAAGTGGACGAGCTCCTGACGCTGGAGGGACTACGTATCGTCTGGGAGCGCAACGCGGCCAGTGTGCGCCGCCGTGCGGGAAAGTAGACTACTCGCTGCAATCTGCTCGGCCGAAATTCACTGCCAATTGCTCTCGAATGCCGCTGTGGACAACTACTTCAACTATTTCACGGAAATTGAAGAGCACTTCCAGCGCCGGCGCGGCACCCTGCTGCTGCTCTCCACCCTGGACTGGGCGCTGATCGAGACCTGGAAGGACGCGGGAATTCCGCTGGAAGCAGTCTTGCGCGGCATCGACGCGGCATTCGACAAATGGGAGCGCCGGCCTTCGCAGACCCGTAAGGTGAACGGCCTGGCCTATTGCTCCCAGGAAGTGCTGGCCGCGTCGGAAGAGATGCAGGAAGCGGAAGTCGGCGCGGCGGGCCGGAAGAGAACAGGAAAGGAAAGTCCCGGATTCGAAAATGCCACCATTGCCGCCTATCTCAAGCGCAACGCCGAGACCCTGATGCGCGCCGCGGCTCCGGCGGCGGCCGAAGGTATGACGCGCGAGGCGGGAGCAGCGCTGAAAGAACTCGCTGCGCTCGGTCGAAGGCGAGCAGGGCAAACTGCGCGTGGAAGAGCTGGAGCGGCGGCTGACTGTGATGGAAGAGAAGCTCTTCGCCGCGCTGCTGACGGCGACTGCAGATGAGCAGGTGGTCGCCGTTCGGGCGCGAGGCCGACCGGGAACTGGCGCCCTATCGACGGAAGATGTCGGGAGCGCAAATCGAGCAGCTCCATAAGCAGTATCTTCAAAAGCGGCTGCTGGAGATGTATGGCTTGCCGCGCCTGAGCCTGTTTTACATGTAACGGCCAACCGGCTTCTCCGCGAACGGGCGGCACGGCGGGTTGGTTCGTCCGTCTGCCGGTCGAAGGTTTTGTGACCGTTGGATACTGCGGAATGCCTTCGCCTGGCTTTGCCCGAACCGTTCCATTGCAGAATGCGCGGTGAAACCTGTCACTTTCTCTTGCTGTTTCGCCGCATGTGCCGACACAAGGCTTCCCTTCCAGAATGATAAGGTTGCAATTGCGACCGAGCGGGCGGGTTGCCTAGTGATCGATCCATGCTTCTTCACTATCGAAAAACTGATTTATGGCGGCGAAGGTCTGGCGCGCCTGCCGCAGGACGAGCGCGGGCCCGGCAAGAGTGTCTTTGTCCCCTTTGTGCTTGAGGGGGAGCGCGTAGAGGCAGAGTTGGTGGAAGAAAGACCGGGCTTTGCCCGCGCTCAACTCGCCCGGGTTGTGGATCCTTCCAGCCAGCGCCGAACGCCGGGATGCCCATATTTCACCGAGTGCGGCGGATGCCAGTATCAGCACACGGACTACGACAACCAGCTAAGAATCAAGGAACGGATTCTGCGCGAGACATTCCTTCGCATTGCCAAAGTGGAACTGCCGGCCGAGGTGCAGGTGCATCCCTCTCCGGAATGGAATTACCGCAATCGGACGCGCATGCGAGTGCGAGGCGGACCGGGATTTGCCATGGGCTATAACCGCTTTCGCTCGGCGGAGATTTTGCCGGTGCGCGAGTGTCCCATCAGCTCGCCGTTGATTCAGCGCGGCATTGCGGCGCTTTGGGATTTGGGCGAACGGGGGCTGGTTCCTGGCGGCGTTGGGGAGGTCGAATGGTTTGCCGACGAGCAAGACGAGCGTCTGCTGATGGAAGTCACCCTGGCAGAAGTCCCGGAGAGACCGCCCAATTCTCCAGCATGGAACGATTCGCCCGCAGCTTGCGGGAGGCGCTGCCGGAGATAGCGGGGATTGCCGTCTTCGAGCAGGCCCGGCGCGGGCGGCCACGGGCATTGCGGGAGGCGCAGATGCGGACTAAGAGTCCGGGGACAGCTTTCTGCTGTACCGCACGGCGGCTGGCGAGTACCGGGTGAGCGCAGGGTCGTTTTTCCAGAGCAATCGTTTTCTAATTGACGAACTTTTGCGCGTTGTGACCTCGGATCTCGGCGGGCCGGCACGCTCGGACCTCTATGCCGGGGTGGGCCTGTTTTCGCTGGCGCTGGCGAGCGGGTTTGAGCAGGTGACGGCCGTGGAAGCGGCTGCCTCGTCGTTTGCCGATCTGAAAAGCAATATCCCGGCCAATGTTTCTGCCCGCAAGCTCAGCACGGAGGCGTTCCTGTAGGGCATCCGGAGAAAAGCCGGCTCGACTGCGTGATCGTGGACCCACCGCGCGCCGGACTGGGGGCCAGCGTGGCGCGCGAGTTAGGAGCTTTGGGCGCGTGCGACATCATTTCTGTTTCCTGCGATCCTTCGACCCAGGCGACGAGATGTCCGGATTCTGCTGGAGGCAGGATATCGGCATCGAACGAGCTCACCTGCTGGACCTTTTTCCGCAAACCTTTCATATCGAGAGCGTGCTGCGCCTGCGCAGGCGGGCCTGACGAAACCTCCTATAGGGGGCGGGGCAAGCTCCGTGATTACACAAGGCGTGGCAGTCGGCAATCCGCTTTTCTGGGACCGGCTCTGGTTATAATCGTGCGCTCATGGCGCGGCAATGGTCCATTCTGCGGCGGCTCCTCGGCAACCCATGTTGTGGGCTGCCCTGGCATTTACCGCGGGCATCCTGATGGGCTGGCGATGGTGGCGTCCGGCGGGCTGGTGGGCGGCGGCGGCGCTGGTCTGTGCCGTTTCGGCGGGCCTGCTGATTCGCAGGCGCCCGCGCTGGGCTCTACTGTTCATCACCGCGACTCTGGCGTCGGGGGGAGCACTCAGCCTCGCCGGACGCGGACGCTCCTTCGATCAGCAACTACGAGCTGCCTTCTTCGAACAATTTGCCCAGGGAAACGAGGTCACGGTGACCGGCGTGGTGGCCGCCGACGGCGTGCTGCGCCGCGTAGGCTCGGTATCGCGGCAGGTTGTGGACCTCAGGGTGGACTCCATTCAGAAAGGGGACCAGAAATTTCCGGTACACACCGGGCTGCGCTTGAGCGTGTATTCGCGCGACCGTGAGCGCGACGTGCAAGCCAAGACGGCGATCTGGACGCTGGCACGGCTACGCACATTTATCGCTTCGGAGAGCGACTGCGTTTTTCGGACACGTCTGCGCACGCCTCGTAACTTCGGCAATCCGGGAGCCTGGGATTATCGCGAGTATCTGGCGGAACAAGGCATTACTTTGACCGGCGCAGTTGGCGAAGATCACGTCGAGGTGCTGGGGCAAGCCTCCCACGCCCGGCTGCAGCGCTGGCGCAATGCGCTGCGCCGGAGCATTGTTGAGCGCATCCATACTCTGTGGAATCAGCGCCAGGCGCCGCTGGCGGATGCCATGCTGATCGGCGATCGTTCCTACCTGGAGCGGCCGCTGCGGACGGAGTTTCAGCGCGCGGGGATTTACCACATCCTGGTGGTCTCCGGGCTGCACGTGGGAATCCTGGCCCTGGTAGTGTTCTGGGTCATGCGCCGCCTGGGAGCGGGCGACTTTACGGCGTCCATTGCGACGCTGGCAGTAGCGGCGGGCTATGCCTTTCTGGCCAATGCGGGCACTCCCGTGATGCGGGCCACGCTGATGCTGGCCGCCGGACTGGGCGCGCGGCTGCTGTATCGCGAGAGGGCTCTGCTGAACGCGCTCGGGATCGCCGCGCTGGTGGTGCTGACGGCGGATCCGCAAGCGCTATTTGATGCCAGCTTTCAACTGACATTTCTCTCCGTGCTGGCCATCCTGGGCATGGGGGTACCTTGGCTGGAGCGGACCTCGCTTCCCTACCGGCGCGCGCTGCGCCACCTGGATTCGGCGAGCTACGACATTTCCCTGCCCCCGAAACTGGCGCAGTTCCGGTTGGACTTGCGACTGCTGGGGGATCGCCTGGCGCCTTTTGCCGGGAAACGGCCGGCCCGATGGCTGCTCACGCAGGTCGCCGGAGCAGCGATCTCCATCTACGACATTCTCGTGATCTCGGCCATCGTGCAACTCAGCCTCGCACTGCCCATGGCATTTTACTTTCACCGTGCCACGCTGGGGGCGCTGCCGGCCAACGTTGTGGCGGTTCCGCTCACCATGGTGCTCATGCCATCGGCCATGGCAGCGGTTGGGCTGAGTTACCTGTCGGCGTGGCTGGCAAAGCCGCTCGCGCTAATTGCCGGATGGGCAGTGAATGTCATGATGGCCTCGGCAGCGCGGCTGGGCACCGACGTACGGGTTGCGTTGCCGGGAGGCGTTCTGTGCGCGGTGGCGGCCCTGGCCTTTGTGGTGGCGATGCTCACCGCGCGCCGGCGAACCTGGATCGCTGCCGCCGGACTGGCAGGCGTGGCGGCAGTGGCATTGTGGATCACGATGGTACCGGCCCGTCCTCAGTTCCGCACCGGAATGCTTGAGATCACGGCCATCGACGTGGGGCAGGCGGATTCCACTCTGCTGGTGACTCCCGACGGGCACACCTTGCTGGTGGATGCCGCGGGAACCATTGGCCCCGGGGTTTCGGAATTCGATTTCGGCGAGGATGTAGTCTCTCCTTACCTGTGGGCCCGCGGCATTACCCGGCTGGACGCGGTGGCGTTGACGCATGCCCACTCCGACCACATCGGGGGAATGAGTTCGGTGCTGGAGAATTTTCGTCCGCGGGAATTGTGGGTGGGGCCGAGCGTCTTGACTTCGGCACTGCGCCACCTATTGAGGCAAGCCTCCGGGCAGGCGATAGCCGTCGTTTACCGGCAGGGGGGAGACGAATTCCCGTTCGGAGACACCAGCATACGTGTACTCTCTCCGCCGCGGGGCTGGAAGCTGGGCAAGCAGGTGCGCGATGACGATTCCCTGGTGTTTCGCATTGCGTATAAGAATTCGGCGGCGGTGCTGGAGGCCGACGCCGAGCGCAAATCAGAGCAATGGATTGCCAGCGAGACAGACGTTCAGGCAGACCTGCTGAAAGTGGGCCACCACGGCAGCAAGACGTCGAGCAGTCCGGAACTGCTGCAAGCAGTGAAGCCGCAATGGGCCGCCATTTCCGTCGGCTTGCGCAATCAGTTCCACCATCCCGGAGACGAGGTGCTGCGGCGCCTCGAAGATTCCGGCATACGCACCTATCGCACCGACACCATGGGCGCGGTTACGTTTTACCTGGACGGGAAGTCGGTGGAAGCAGTGGCGCAGTGAGCATTGCCCCGGCTCATGCGGCAAGGCTGGGTGGCGGTGTAAGTCGAAGCCGCGAGCCCAGGTTCAGGATCATATTTCGTCAGGCGCCTGCGATTTGGCTTTTGCATGGCGCCGCGGACGGTGCTGTTGGGAAATCAACTGCCGAGCTTCCTCGGCATGCTCGCGAGGAACGAGGACCAAGACGCCGCCAACCCCGGGAAGAACGTCCTGCGGGGCATCGAGCGCGCTGATTAGGGCGGGAATGCCGGAGCTTTCAAGAAGCCCTTTCACCACCAGGGCTTCGGATTCCTCCATGGTGTCGAATATCTCAATCAATGCCTCGTGACCCTGGTTAGAACTGGTCTGGGCCGCCATAAGATTTTCCTCCGGTTTGGGTGATCACGGTTTCTGAACTGCAATATCTCTGGACTGCCAGTATCTCTGAACGGCCCGTATCTCTGAAAGATTAGATGCGGGCAAACACCCGAAGCCGCCAACGCCGGCGAATATAGAATGCTTTGGCCGGCTTCCCATGGAGTTCAAGCCGCCTGCAAGCAGGACTTCCACGCCGCTGCTTCGGTGGGATAGATTTCCATCTGCCGAACCAGGCCGCTCAGGCGCAGCAGGTCGTAGACGCGACTGCACGAGCACACCAGCCTGGCGGGACGCCGCTGGGAGATCATCTCTCCGCACACCCACGCGAGCAAGCCCAAGCCACCGGCGTCGATCTTCCGCACCTGAGCCAGATTCAGAATCAGACAGCAGCACTGATCCAGCAATTCCGCGATCCGTAGACGCAAATAGTCCACTTCCGGTCCGAACACGATTGATCCAAAACAGCGCAGCACACGCACGTTGGCTTCCTCATGAAGCTCCACTTGTAACCGCAAGATATCCTCCAATAACAACCGGGCCGTAATCACCGGGAATGACGAAGCTGCGCGCATTGCATCAGGCTAACTGCTAGCGTAGAGAAGCTCAATGGGAAATCCGTCATCCACTGGCAACGCGGGCGGAACCGCGCCGGAAGGGGCCTGAAGGGATAAAACCCGAAGGGATGGCAGTGCAGTTTTACAAGCAAGACACCTTCCCCATCCGTGCCATTGCAGGAACAGATGCCGAAAAAGGCGCGATTCTGGCTGGTTTTCCACAGGCGAGAGCGAAAAAAGCCGCATAAAATGCGGCCCGGAAGCTTCCTGGGTGCTTCTCAAGAGGGAAACTGCTGATATAAGATGCCAGCAACCTGAGTACTTCAAGGGTGCTCACGTTCTAAGGAGGATTCATGGCATCTGGCATGACCAAAACTCAGCTCGTCCGGCACATGGCCGAGAAGACTGGGCTGAACAACAAGACCGCCGCGGCTTTTTTTGAAGGCCTGGCGGAAACCGCAGTGAAGGAAACCAAGAAGAACGGCGTATTCGTCCTGCCGGGACTGGGCCGCCTGGTTAAGTCCAACCGCAAAGCGCGGACGGGCCGCAATCCGCAGACCGGCGAGCCAATCAAGATTCCTGCCAAGACCGTGGTGAAATTTCGGGTCGCAAAGCAGGCCAAGGACGCTATCTCGCCGCCCAAGCGCTAGTCTCTACCTGCGGCGGGGCCCCGTGCCCCGCTGCTTCTTACCCCGCCGGTTTTCCACTCCTCAACCGCTTATACCCGGATTCCATAAGCAATACGTCCCCGACGGCACAGCCTCGGCTGGGGCGCTGCCTGTGGGACTGTGCTTCCGGGCAAAATTACCAGTGAGTGAGCGAGCCATCCGGCCGGACATAGACGTTGCGTCTCCCCGGTTCGGTAACCTCTCCAATCAGCGTGAGCCGGTTCAGATCGGCGGTTACGCCGAGGCCGGGGCGCGCATTCCTGAGTGCTTTGCCATGGTTAAAGTCGAGGCACTCCGGCAGATAATCAATGGGCCTGCCTCCATAGTTGTATTCCATGAGAACCGGGCCAGGAAACGTCGAGAGGCAGTTCACGAGAGCGGCGGTGGCAACCGGGCCGGTAAAGTGCGGGACGATGCCGACGGCATGGGTTTCACAAATGGCGGCGATCTTCATCATCTCCGTGATTCCGCCGACGTTGGGAAGCGTTGCCCGGATGTAATCCAGGTCGTGGTTCTCCACCAGGGTGTTGAAGTCATAGCGCTGGCCCCATTCCTCGCCAGCGGCGAGCGGCACGCTTGTCATCTGGCGAAGCCGCGGGAGGTCCTGATGAAAGTATTCATCGCGTACGGGATCTTCGACAAAGTATGGTTCATATTCCTCAATCAGGCGGCAGGCGCGGATGGCATCGTCATAGTCCAAACGCTGGTGGAAATCGATGCACCAGTCCCCATTGACGCCGACGCCTTCGCGTGCCTCCCGGCAATCGGCTACCAGCTTGCGGACACGCTCGTGCGAGTTGTAGGTTCCTCCAATGGTGGTGCTGGCCGCGTCCATGCGAAAGGCGCGATATCCCGCTTCCATGGCAGCATGAGCGAGTTCACGAGTGCTGAGCCCCTTAGGTTCGTCAGGGCCAGGGAGGGTCTGGTAGCACTCACAGTAGTTCCGCACCGCGCCGCCGAGCAGTTCGTGAACGGGCACGTTGAGAGCTTTACCCTTGATGTCCCAAAGCGCAAGATCGAGCGCGCCCACGGCGTCGATCTTTTCCCGGCCGGGGGGATAAAACCAGGCAACGTATTCCTCCTGCCAAATGGCTTCGCTCTGGAAGGGGTTCTTGCCGATCAGGCTGCCGGCACATTGCTCCAGTGTGTCCTTTGCTCCCCCCTCTCCGATGCCGGTGATACCAACGTCGGTTTCTACCGTGACCAGCATGTTGCTCTGGTTGAACAGCAGATTGAGGTTGGGTGGCTTGTAGATTCGCACGCGAGTGATCTTGCCCTTGGGAAGGGCGGCTTGGGCGCGGGGCGGGTTCCTGAGAGCCGAAACCGCCGCGGCAGAGAGGGCGAGTGATTTGAGAAAGGATCGTCGGTTCACCGGCATTGGCATTCTCCAAAGCGAATGTGACCGGCCGGCGCATGCCCAACGCGCCAGTCTGCCGGAAGGAACCTCGGGGAGAACGGCAAAATGGGCACGACGTCCGGATGCGAGGCAATTCGGAGCGCAGAAGTATATACCGGATATAGCAGAGGTAGGAGCGTTGTCCTCCTTTACACTGCCGTCGCTCCAGAGACGAGCAACGAAGTGCAAAACGCGCAGCGACGGGCTGCCAGAGGAATTTCGCTCAGGCATTCCGGGCACTGCTTGGTTGTAGGCACCGTAGGAGGCTCCGGCTTTTTGTGGAGATCTGCCAGGGTATTCATGGGCAACACCACAAAGAAGTACACCGCCGCCGCGACGAACAGGAACGAAAGCAGCGCGTTCAGGAAATCGCCGTAAAGAAACTGGCTGTTTCCGACAACCAGCTTCCAGGCTGAGAAATCAGGTTTGCCGGCCACTGCGGAGATCAGCGGCGTGAGCAGGTTGGTGACGAACGAGGTCACCACCGCGCCGAAAGCCACGCCCATGACCACGGCCACGGCCAAGTCGACTACGTTCCCTTTCATGATGAACTTCTTGAACCCCTGAAGCATACGATCCTCCAAGCGGAAATTTCTCGATCCTGCCGGAAGCAGTATAGATGGCTGCTGCGACTTGCAGGACCTTTCTTCGGGAAGCCGCAGGGCAGGTCGGGCCGGCTGCGGCGGTCCGCCGCCTGATTCCCCTGCTATCCTGTGAGACTGGTAACTCCTGGGTCCGTAAGGGTGGAGACGGCCAACAGCAATGTTTATTGATGAAGCGCGAATCCGGATCAAGGCCGGGGACGGCGGCAACGGCATTGTCGCCTTCCGTCGGGAGGCCTTTGTTCCCCGTGGGGGTCCCTCGGGAGGCGACGGGGGCAAGGGCGGCGACGTGATCATGGAGTCCAGCGAGCGCCACAACACGCTGATTCACTTCCGTTTTAATCCCGAATACAAGGCGGAGCGGGGGCGGCACGGCGAGGGCTCGGATCGAACCGGGCGCCAGGGGGAGGACGTTGTCCTGAAAGTGCCAGTTGGCACAATCGTGTATGACGAAGCCACAGGCGAGAAGGTACACGATTTCTCCCGCGCCGATGAACGCCTGGTGATTGCCCGCGGCGGACGGGGTGGGCGTGGCAACGCGCGCTTTGCGACCTCGACGCATCAGGCGCCGCGCGAGTCCGAGCCCGGACGTCCCGGCGAGGAGCGCGCCCTGCGGCTGGAACTGAAGCTGCTGGCAGACGTGGGACTGGTCGGCTATCCCAATGCGGGCAAATCCACGCTGATTGCGCGCATCTCGGCGGCCAAGCCGAAGATTGCCGATTATCCCTTCACTACCCTGGAGCCGAATCTGGGAGTGGTGGTGGTTGGAGAGGAGCCTGACCTGGTCAGCTTTGTGGCCGCTGATATCCCGGGTCTGATTGAGGGGGCGTCCCACGGCGCGGGCCTGGGAACGCAGTTTTTGCGGCACGTGGAGCGAACGCGGCTGCTGGTGCACCTGGTGGACGTATCCGATGCGAGCGGCCGTCCCGATCCTACGAGGGATTATGAGGTGGTACGGGGTGAACTGGAGGAGTTTGGCGCCGGGCTAGAGCAAAAGCCGCAGATCGTGGTGGCATCCAAGATGGATGCCGCCAATCCCGACAAGCTGGCGAAGCTCAAACGGTATAGTAAGAGGCACAAGCTGGAGTTCTACGCGATTTCCGCCGTAAGCGGCGAAGGCGTGGACGAATTGAAGGGCGTGATGGCGCGAAAAGTAGAGGAGATTCGCCGCTCCGAAGCCGCAGCTTCGGAATCCCGCGAATCCGGCGCGCCGGCACAGAGCGAAGGTGCAATTCCGGAATGAATATCGCCATCTTTGGGGGCACGTTCGACCCCATTCATCGCGGCCACCTGGCTGTGGCGCGGGCCGCGCAGGAACGCTTTGAGTTGGGGCGAGTGTATTTCGTTCCGGCGGATGTGCCCCCGCACAAACAGCGCCGCCCGGTCACCTCGTTTCATCATCGTTATGCCATGGTGGCCTTGGGAACCGCGGGATATGCTTCCTTTGTGCCCTCGCTGCTGGAGGCTCCCAATCCGGGGGCGCTGCGTGCACCGAACTACTCCCTGCAAACCGTGCGCCGCTTCCGGGCGATGCTGCCACGGCGGGACCGCCTGTTTTTCCTGATCGGCATTGATGCATTTCTGGAGATTGAGAGCTGGTACAAGGCCGGCGAACTGTTGCGGGAAATTGAGTTCATCGTGGTGAGCCGTCCCGGGTTCTCCCTGGCCGATCTGGGGGAAGCCCTGCCGGAATCGTTGCGCCCGGCTGCTTCAGTTCGCAATTCCTTCAATGCCATGCCCCCGAATGGCGGTCTGGCGCTGGGACGGGCGGTGATTCACCTGTTGCCCGCGGTGCGGGAAAAGGTTTCCGCTACACAGCTGCGTTCCGCAGCGGCCAAGGGACGGTCGCTGGGAAAACTGGTTCCCGAGCCGGTTGCCGAGTACATCCGCAAGATGGGTCTCTACCGGCAGGCAGCGGGAGCTGCTGCGGCGGCTTCCCGGCAGCAGCAAACCAAGGTGGTCAGCATTCGCCACGGCAAGAGAAAGCATTCGACCTAACTTCCGGGGCGGAGCGGCGAATCGGCTCTTGATTCCGCAGGAAGGCTTTTGTAGGGTATCTCGATTCCGAGGATTCATGGCTAAGACGAGCGATGTAATTCGCCAGGTGTCGGAGGCAGCGGTCGCCTGCGAAGAAAAGAAAGCCGAAGACATCAGCATTCTGGAACTGGACAAAGCGGCTGGGGGATTCACCGACTACTTCGTGATCTGCTCGGGAGCGAATTCCCGGCAAATTCAGACGATCTCCGACGAAGTAGAGCGCCGTCTCCGGAAAGAGGGCACGAGACCCACTCACGTGGAAGGCTACCAGCAGGGGGAGTGGGTGCTGCTGGATTACGTGGACTTCGTGGTGCACGTGTTCTCGCAACGTGCGCGCAACTTCTACAATCTGGAACGGCTGTGGAAGTCGGCCAAGCAGTTCAGCCCGGAAGAGCTGCGCAAGAAGAGGACAGCCCGCCGGTCCCGTGCCGCTGCTCCCGCCAAGCGCGCCGGTCCGAAGAGCGTAACGCCGCGTCGCAAGGCTTCCGCGAAAAAGACTGCTGCAAAAAAGAGCGGCTCGGCGCCTAAGAAGCATACCCGGACGCGCGGAAAAGGCTGAAGAGCCGAGAATCTGCCCGGCGAGGCAAGGGCGGTTAAAGGTTTTGAAGAGCCAGAAGCCAGGTCGGGAGTCATCTCAGGCGGTCTCCAGGGTCCTTGTTGCGCGGGACTCCGCATCGGCTTCGGCGGCTGTTGCCGAGGGCCGGGAGTCGATTCTGTCGAGTTGGATCGCATCCGATCCCGCATCGCAGCACCTGCTGGAGCAGATGCGACGCATTGCAGGGAGTGGGTCCACGGTGCTCCTGCAGGGAGAGAGCGGCGCAGGCAAGGACCTGCTGGCGTCGGTGCTGCACTACCTGGGCCCGCGCGCCGCCGAACCGTTGGTCAAAATTGACTGCGCCACCCTGCCGCTGGAACTGGTGGAAAGCGAATTGTTCGGCTACGAAAAAGGGGCGTTCACGGGAGCGACCCAGGTCAAGGCAGGCCGGTTGGAACTTGCCGGGGCGGGAACCCTGGTGCTGGACGAAGTGGCTGCGCTGAGCACGCCCTTGCAAGCCAAGTTGCTGCGCGTGATTGAAGAGCGCAGCTTCGAGCGACTAGGCGGGCTGCGTACCCTTAAGCTGGAGGCTCGCATCGTCGCCCTTACCAGCGTGGATCTGCAGAAGGCAGTGGCCAGCCGCAGCTTCCGCGAAGACCTGTATTACCGGCTGAACGTGATTCCCGTGGCGGTGCCGCCACTGCGCGAGCGTCGCGGAGACATTCGACCTCTGGCGGAGCTGTTCCTTGGGCAACTGGCGGGGGTCCATGGCAAGGCGCGGCTGCATTTCAGCGAGGAAGTCATGGTAGCCCTCGAGGCCTATGCCTATCCCGGCAATGTGCGCGAGTTGCGCAACCTGGTGGAGCGAGTGGTCCTCTCGGCGGCTCCGCCTGAGGTGGGTTTGGATGATTTGCCACTCCATGTGCGGGAAGCGGGTCTTCCGGGAGGCTCGAAGAAGAGGACGCTGGAAGAGCTGGAGCGCGCCTACATTGCCGAGATTCTGGATTACACCCGAGGAAAGAAAAGCCGCGCGGCGGAAATCCTGGGCATCAGCCGCAAGACCCTGCTGGAGAAACGAAAACGGTACGGGCTGGATTGACACGATTACCAGAGTACTAGTCCGGACGGCAACTCCTGCTGTTGTACCTGGGTATGTTCTAATTCCTGAGATATGTCCTCTTCCGTAACCTCGCCGTGGGGGAGTCCGCAGCGGCTGGCGGCCATTCAACGCTACCGCCGGCAGTCGGCTGCCATGGGGCGCGCCACCACCGAAGCCGTCGTAGAGCTGGCCAATGTGCGGCCGGGAATGCGAGTGCTGGACGTGGCCACCGGAACCGGTGAACCCGCCCTGAGCCTGGCTCCGCTGGTGGATCCCCTGGGAGAGGTGATCGGGATTGACACCGCGGTGGAGGCGCTAAAGACTGCGCGCCAGCGGGCGGAGGAGCGACATCTGGTGAACGTTCGCTTCCAGCAGGCGGACGTGCATAGCCTGCCTTTTCCGGATGCCGCTTTCGATGTGATCACCTCCCGCCTGGGAGTGATGTTCTTTTCCGATGTGGGACGAGCCATGGAAGAAATGCGGCGCGTGCTTTGTCCCGGCGGACATATTGTGCTGCTTGCATGGGGTCCGATGGAGCAGTCGCACTATTTCAGCACGACTCTGGGTACGATTCTGCAAGCGCTTTCCGGGAGCGCACTGCCTGCTGAGGGCGCAACCGTGTTTAAGTTCGCAGAACCGGGAACGCTTTCCCTGGCGATGCGCGCCGCCAGTTTCCGCGACGTGCGCGAAGAGTCGCGAGCTATTCCGTGGACCTGGCCCGGCACGCCGGAAGAGCTGTGGGACTACTTCCGGAGTGCAATTGTCCCCTTTTATCCCCTGCTGGAAAGCATCCCCGCCGAGCGCCGTTCGGCGATCGATACCAAGGTCCTGGCGGCCATTCATCAGCACTACGATGGCGAGCAGGTGAACTTCGAGTCGCGCTTCGTCGCGGTGACCGCTATCAGGTAGAAGTCTTCGCCACCAAGGGCACGAAGTACACGAAGAATCTAGAGATTCTCTTCGTGGAGCGTTGGGAGTTCTTTGTGTGCTGCTTTTGTTCCGTAGAATGGTTTTGTGAAGCTGCGGATAGCATGGATTGGAAAGACCAGAGAGCCCGCCATTCAGGCGCTGACCGCGGAATACCTGAAGCGCATTGGGCGCTTCGTGCCTGCCGAGTCGTCGGAACTTGCCGGTGAATCCGCGCTGCTGAAACAGATCGAGAAGTCGGTCCTTAAGCCGTTTGTGGTTCTACTGGACTCACGCGGGAAACAACTGAACTCGGAAGAACTCGCCGAATTTTTGGAGCGCCATCAGGACCGCGGTACGCAGGCGATGCTGTTTGCCGTAGGTCCGGCTGATGGTTTCAGCGGCGATACGTTGAAGGCGGCAGACTTCCAGCTATCCCTGGGAAAGATGACGCTGGCGCACGAGCTGGCGCGCGTTGTCCTGCTGGAACAGGTCTACCGGGCATTCACCATTCTGAAGAAGCATCCCTACCATCTGGGGCACTGATCGTGTTAGCCCGCCTACGTGCTGAGATAGGCATTACTGCTTTCTGCCAATCCCTCCGGCAAGGTGCCGCCGTTGTAGCGCGCCATGCGGTTTTCCCATTTCAGAAAATCAGTGATGGTCTGGGGCTCGATGCGGAGCTCTACGCGCGCCAGGCTGGCCAGCAGCAGGTTGAGTTCGTTGCGCAGGCCTTCCGGGCCGCGCAAGTCGCGCCGCGAACTGCAGCGAATGGCGATTTGAACTTCGCGATTGCGGACCTCCAGCAGGCCCCAGCCCGCGGGCAGTTCTTGGGGACGGGCCAATCCGCAGGGCGTCATGTAGAAGCGTTCCGATCCCATGCCCAGCGCGGGGTCGCGACGGAAGGGTTTTTCGCGGTCGACAAGAAAATCCGCACGCGAGACTTTGCACTCCACCAGCACGGAACGGCACTTCTTCTTCCAGCCAATCACGTCGGGCTGTTCGCCCGAGGCGCAGGATTGCTCGGACAAGATAATTCCGCAACGATAACGGGCACGAAGCCACTTTACCGCCAAATCAACCAGGGCCGCATGGGTCATGGAGGGATGATCGCTGCTGGGGCACGAGGGGACAAGTCACTGGGTAAGTCCATCGCGAGGCAGATTCTTGGGTAGGGTCGGAGAAAGACCACATGCTGCCCTGCGGGGTTAGGCCAAATCCAGCCCAGCATTTACAATGCTCGGTCGCCCTGAGGGGCCTCCGAACCGATGGCCAAAGAAGGCATAACACCCCGCTCGCAGGATTATTCCCAGTGGTATCTGGATATCGTTCGCGGCGCCGACCTCGCCGACTATGCCGAGGTGGTGCGCGGCTGCATCGTTTTTAAGCCTACCGGTTATGCGATCTGGGAAGCCATTCAGCGCGGCCTGGATGAGCGCATCAAGGCCACAGGGCACCAGAATGCCTATTTCCCGCTGCTGATTCCCAAGAGCTTCCTGATGAAGGAAGCCGAGCACGTCGAGGGCTTCGCTCCCGAAGTCGCCGAAGTGACGCATGCCGGTGGCGAGAAGCTGGCTGAGCCTTACGTGATCCGGCCGACCTCGGAGACGATCATTGGCTATTTCTACGCCAAGTGGGTGCGGAGCTGGCGTGATCTCCCACTGCTCATCAACCAGTGGGCCAACGTGGTGCGCTGGGAGATGCGCACGCGTCCCTTCCTGCGCACCACGGAATTCCTCTGGCAGGAGGGCCACACGGTGCACGTGGATGAGCAGGATGCCGAGCGCGAGACCCTGCTGATCCTGAACGACGTGTATGCCGACTTCGTGGAGAAGGAGATGGCAATTCCCGTTCTCAAGGGCGAGAAGACGGAAAAGGAGCGCTTCGCGGGCGCGCTGCGGACCTATGCCATTGAGGCCATGATGCAGGATGGCCGCGCGCTGCAGGCAGGAACGTCGCATAACCTGGGGCAAAACTTTGCCAAGGCGTTCGACATTACCTATGCCGACCAGAACAACCAGTTGCAGCATGCCTGGACGACAAGCTGGGGGGTGAGCACGCGGCTGATCGGGGCGCTGATTATGGCGCACTCGGATGATGACGGGCTCGTGCTGCCTCCGCGCCTCGCGCCCACCCAGGTGGTGATTGTCCCTATCTTCAAGAACGACGCGGAGCGTGCCAAAGTGATGGAAGTGGCCGAGCGCCTGGCGGCCGAGTGGAAGGGCAAGCTGCGGCTGCGACTCGATGACCGCGACCAGTACAGTCCCGGCTACAAGTTCAATGAGTGGGAGTTGAAGGGTATTCCGGTACGCGTCGAGGTCGGGCCCAAGGACGTAGAAAAGGGATCAGTGGCGGTGGCCCGTCGCGACAAGCCCGGACGCGAAGGCAAGTCGTTCTTGCCGCAGGAGGGCCTGCTGCCGAAGATCGAGGCGCTGCTGGCGGAAATTCAGCAGGCGCTCTACGACCGCGCCCTGCGCTTTCGCGAAGAGCACACCTTTTCCGCTTCCAATTATGACGAGCTGAAGCAGGGAGTGGAGAAGGGCTTCGTGCGCTGCTATTGGGCGGGTACGCGCCAGGATGAAGAAACGATCCACGAGGAAACCGGCGCGACGATTCGCGTGCTCCCGCTGGACAATCCCGGCCGGGGCAAGCCGGGGAAATGCGTTTACACCGGCAGGGAAACCGAGCGCGTGGCAGTGTTTGCAAGGGCGTACTGATGGCTGACGTTCGCAAAGGTCTGATCATCGTGAACACCGGTCCCGGCAAGGGCAAGACCACGGCCGCGATGGGAACGGCGCTGCGCGCGGTGGGGAACGGCATGAAGGTGCTGATGCTGCAGTTCCTGAAAGGCTCATGGCATTACGGAGAGCTCGACGCGGTGCAGGTGTTCGGCGACAAATTCGTGATGAAGCAGATGGGCCGCGGGTTTGTGAAGGTAGGCGGAGCAGAAACCGATCCCGAGGACGTCCGCCTGGTGGAAGAAGCCTGGACGGAAGCGGAGAAGGCGATTCTCTCCGGGGACTGGGACTTGGTGATTCTGGATGAGATCAATTACGCCATCACTTACGGTATGCTGGATGCGTCCAAAGTCGTTGAAGCCTTGAAGCGCAAACCGGAGATGGTGCACGTGATTCTTACCGGACGCAACGCTCATGCTTCGATTGTGGAGCTGGCGGATACGGTGACGGAGATGCGCGAGGTGAAGCACGCGTACCAGCAGGGCATCATGGCGCAGCGAGGAATCGAGTATTGAGTCATCGGGCCTTCAGGGCATTGAGTCATTGCCGAAGTGTGGAATTGCCGAACCGCTGAATTGCAGGAAACAATTGAGATCTGTTCGGGGAAAAGGATTTCGAATTATCAGCGGGAACCTGCCTTCGAGCGGCGGGCTGCTTGCCGCTGCTCAATTCGGAAATTCAGCAATTCGGCCATGATGGAAATCACTCAATCCCCAGTTCGATCATTTCTATGAGTTGGTTCAAGCGACAATCCGGGCAGCTCGATGTTTCTGGCGAGAAGAAGGTCCACACGGAAGGCCTGTGGGTGAAGTGCGAGGACTGCCGCAAGATCATCTGGCGGAAGGACCTGGACGCTGCTCTCAACGTGTGCCCGCATTGCGACCGCCACTTCCGCCTGGACGCACGCACGCGGCTGGCGCAGTTGCTGGACGATGGCGAGTACCAGACCGAAGACGGCAACCTGGTTTCCACCGACCCGCTGAAATTTACTGACCTGAAGAAATATTCCGACCGGCTCAAGAACGCACGCAACCAGACCGGACTGAACGACGCGGTGATCAACGCCCGCGGCAAACTCAACGGGCGTCCGGTACTCGTGAGCAGCATGGAGTACAGTTTTATCGGCGGAAGTATGGGGGCGGTTGTCGGCGAAACCATCACCCGCGCGGTAGAGCGTGCCACCGAGCGAGCGCCTGCCGCTCATCATCGTATCCGCCACGGGCGGGGCCCGCATGATGGAGGGCATGGCCAGCCTGATGCAGATGGCCAAAATTTCGGCGGCGCTGGCGCGCATGCATGCGGCGCGCGTGCCCTACATCTCGGTGCTGACCGATCCCACCACCGGCGGCGTGACCGCGTCCTTTGCCATGCTGGGCGACCTGAACATCGCCGAGCCGGGGGCGCTGATCGGGTTTGCCGGACCGCGGGTGATCGAGCAGACCATCCGGCAGAAGCTGCCGGATGGTTTTCAGCGCAGCGAATTCCTCCTGGAGCATGGCATGCTTGACGCCGTGGTGCACCGCAAGGACCTCAAGGCGTTCATCGGCCGGGCGTTCGACTTTATGGCTGCGGACGGCAACCGCCGATAGCCTCGCATGACCTACCAGCAGGCAGTGGCGCAGCTCTACCGGCTTGGGCATGAGCTGGCGCAGACTCCCTCTCACAAATTTGATTTGCGGCACATGCGCGTACTGCTGCGCGGGCTGGAACATCCGGAGCAGCGCTTGCGCTCGGTGCTGATTGCCGGCACCAATGGCAAAGGCTCCACTGCGGCCACGCTGCAGTCCATTGCGCGCGCCGCCGGATACCGCACCGGCCTCTATACCTCGCCTCACCTGGTGCGGGTGAACGAGCGCATTCGGGTCAACGGTCAGTCCATCAGCGACGCCGATTTTGTTGGAGCGTACGTCCGCGTGGAGCAGGTTGTGGAGCAACTCATCGCGACTGGGGAATTGCCGTGGCATCCAAGTTTTTTCGAAGTGCTCACGGCGATCGCGTTCCTGTTCTTCGCGGAAGCGAAGCTTGACCTTGCCGTGCTGGAGGTCGGGATGGGCGGACGGCTGGACGCAACCAACGTGGTTGCGCCGCTGGTTTCCGTAATCACGGACATCGCGCTGGACCATCAGAAGTATCTGGGCGACACCATCGGCGAAATCGCCGGGGAAAAGGTGGGGATTATTCGGCCCGGCGGGGTGGTGGTGACCCTGCCACAGCATCCGCAGGCCAACGACGTGATCGGCAATGCGATTCTGGGTCGCGGAGCGCGCGGCGTTAGCGCCGTGCCCTATGTGCCTCCGGTGTCGCCCAATGCGGAGCAATTCGGCCGCTGGTCGGACGCGAAGGGACTTGCGACCCAAGGCGACCATGCTGAGAGTCACGGCCCGCGCGTGCGCTATCCGCTTGCGGTTCTGGATCACGAGATCACAATCGAAAGCCCGCTGATCGGGCGCCATCAGCTTCGTAATATTGCTCTGGCAATTGCTACGGCGGTCGAATTGAACAGCGCGGGTTTCAACATCAGCGCCGATGCGGTCGAGCGTGGTGTGCGGGAAGTGCGCTGGCCGGGGAGATTGCAGGTGGTACGCCGCGACGGCGTGGAATTCCTGCTGGATGTAGCTCACAATCCCGCGGGAGCGTGGGCGCTGCGCTCGGCGCTCTCCCAGTGGTATGAAGACCGGCGGCTGGTGTTCCTGTTCGGAGCTATGCGCGACAAGGCCCTAAGCGAAATAGCGGAAATCCTGTTTCCGCTGGGGCAATGCGTGATCGCCACGCATGCAGATACGCCCCGCTCGGCGAAGGCGGAGGAAATTCGCACGGCGGCGGCGCGAACGGGAACTGCCATCGAATGCGTTGCGCCCGTGGCCGCGGCGGTGGCGCGGGCGAAACAGATCGCCGGAAGCGACAATGTCGTGGTGGTCACGGGTTCCATCTACGTTGTGGGAGAAGCTTTGCAGGCGCTGGGGGTGGACAGTGTGTGATGCCGTTCCATGAGGGCTGTCTCCTCTAATGGGTCACGATAGAATTGTTCTCCAGTGAGCCCCGAACCCAAAGCAGGAGAGAGCAGGCTGGCAGACCGGCTGAGCTGGATGCGGTCGATTTTGCTGCTCGATCCGTTGATCTGGTCGTACACGATCGTTCTGGGCACGTTGTCGCTGCTCAGTTCGCTGGTGGACGGCGACGGGCGCGTGCAACACAAATTCGCGCGGCTGTGGTCCTGGCTCATTCTGAAGACCACTCGTTGCCCGGTGCGCGTTCTTGGGCCTGGAGCGCCTCCCCTCCGGACGTGCCGCGGTCTATGCGGCAAACCATCTTTCGGCGCTCGACATACCGGTGGTGTACGTGCACCTGCCGTTTCCCTTCCGCATTATGGCCAAGAAGGAATTGTTCCGCTATCCCTTCATGGGCTGGCATCTGAGCCGTTCAGGACAGATTCCCATCGACCGGGAAAGCGCGCGGGCTTCCATGCGCAGCCTGAACCGGGCGGTGCAGGCGCTGAAGGCGGGAATGCCTCTGGTGGTATTTCCCGAGGGCGGGCGCTCGCCAAGCGGGCAAGTACAGACGTTCATGAGCGGGGCGTTTTACACGGCGATCAAGGGTGGGGCCGATGTCGTCCCCATGGCCTTGGTGGGCACCTATGAGGTGCTCCCCATGAACAGCTTTCACATCCGTCCGGGGCCGGTGGAACTTCGTGATTGGGGAGCCGATTTCCACCGCCGGACTGGCGCCGCGCGACATGGAACAGCTTGCCGCCCGTTCGCAAAAGGCGGTTGAGGACCTTTACTACTCCCGCGCGCGGATTGCCGACCCGCGACGGGCTGCTGCTGCGATCGAGGAGCAAAGAAGGTAGTTACGTTCACGACCGATGAAAAAAGAGCTCAACCACAAAGAGCACGAAGGTTGCACGAAGGCCACAGCATACTTTTGAGGACTCTCCGTGACTCTGCCCCTGCGTGGTAGATTTTTTCTGAGAAGCTTATGAAACCCCGCATTGCTATTCCCGTGCCGCATTCCGAAGGCGATTATGCTGACCGCGCTTTGCCGCCCTATCTGCGCGCCATTGAAGCAGCCGGCGGAGAGCCGGTGGTTGTCGATCTCGGTTTGCCCAATGCGGAGATTGCCCGTCTGGCGGCGAGTTGCCAGGCCATTCTGCTGCCCGGGAGCCGCGCCGATATTGATCCCCAGAAGTATGGAGCGCAAGAGCGGCATCCTCAAACGGCGGTTCCCGATCCCCGGCGCGACAACGCGGACGAGCTTCTGCTGCAGGACGCTTTCAACATGCACAAGCCTATTCTCGGTGTCTGTTATGGAATGCAGTCCCTGAACGTGTGGCGGACGGGTACGCTGGTGCAGCATCTGGAAACTCCGATCACCCACCGGGCGGAGCGCACATTGGCGAAGGCTCACCGGGTGGCGCTGGAGCCGGAGTCGCTCCTGGCGCGGATCATGACTCCTGCGCAGGCAGGAATGGAACTGTGGGTGAACTCCAGCCACCATCAGGCGGTGAACGCCGCCGGGGACGGTTTGCGGGTCGTGGCCCGGGCGGAAGACGGAGTGGTGGAAGCCCTGGAAGGCACCTGGCCCGGGCACTTCGTACTGGCCGTGCAATGGCATCCCGAGCGCACCTTCGAGGACGACCCCGCCGCCAGTGCCATCTTTCGTGCCTTCATTGAGGCGGCGAAGCCAGACGGGAGCGGTCGCCCACGCGGCTGACATGGTCGGCGCAAAGCCGCTACACTATAAGAAGTACTTCGGGATCGGCTCGTGGAGCTGATGCCCGAAGCCTTTTGTCTATGAAGTGCTTCCTGATTCCTGTTCTTCTGTTGGGTGTTTCTGCTCCGGCGCAGGTTGCAAGCACGCCGCCGACCGGCGAGCCTGCTTCGCCTGCGGCGAATTCGGCGCCGGCTTCTGTCTCTAACATCATCGCTCCCCAGAAGGACGCGAATGGGCAGGAGGCCGCCAAACTTCTCCGGCAATGCATTGAAGCTCTGGGCGGGGACGCGTATCTGAATATGAAGGATATGCAGCAGCAGGGCCGAACCTATACCTTCTACCACGGTCAGCCGCGCAGCGTGGGCGCGCCCTATTGGCGCTTCTGGAAATGGCCGGACAAGGATCGCATTGAGCTGACGAAGAAGCGCGACGTGGTTGAGATTTTCAATGGAGACAATGGCTACGAGATCACGTTCAAGGGGACTGCCGCACAGGAACCGCAGGCCATGAGGGACTACCTGCGGCAGCGGCATTTCTCTCTGGAGAACGTGCTGCGAGGATGGCTGCGGACGCCGGGCACGGCGCTGTTCCATGATGGCTCGGCAATTGCCGACCGCCGGGCTGCCGAAAAAGTGAGCATCATGAATTCCAAGGATGAACAGGTGACGCTGTTTCTCGACGCGGAGACGCATCTGCCCATTCAGAAGTCGTTTTCCTGGCGCGATCCCAAAGACCGATACCGCGTGGAAGACGCGGAGATCTACGCCAACTACAAGCCTGTTCAGGGAGTGATGACGCCCTTCAGCGTCGTCCATGAAAAGGATGGGGAAATCGTGAGCCAGAGATTTATCGACAATGTGAGCTACAACGCCGGGCTGGCGGACTCCATGTTCCAGGCGACTGTGACCTGGAATCCCTATGAGCATTCGGGGCCGCGGCAGTAGGCTGAACTAGCGGACGAAGAAATATGCCGACATGGTAAGCCCCACGGCAATCACAAAATAGCGGACGTACAAGGGCTTAAACTTCTGCGCCAGCCAGGCGCCGCTATAGCCTCCGATAATGCCTCCTGCCATCATGACCAGCGCATAAGGCCAGATAATGGCATGCCCCACCGCGTAGGTGATCAGCGCCACGGTGTTGACAGCGACGACCAATAGCACCTTCAAGCCGTTCATGGTGTGAATGTTCTCCAGCCCGAGCAGGGCGAGCATGGCCAGCACCATGATGCCTGCGCCCGCTCCGAAGAATCCGATATACATGGCGATAGAAAGCTGCAGGACCAGGGTCACAACCCGCATAACACGGCGGCCTTCCTGTGAGTGCGAGGTGCGCGCCCGGATAAAGGGAACCACGCGCGGGCTCAAAGTAAACAGAATGGTTGCGAACAGCAGCAGCCACGGGACCAGCTTCATGAAGATGGGAGCCGGCGTGTGCAGAAGCAATGTGGCCCCGGCAATTCCGCCCAGGATGCCTACGCCCAGCACCGAAATCATAAGAGAGCGAATGTGATCGGAGTTGGAGTAGGTTTTGCGATATGCCCCGATGCTGGCGATTCCGCCAGGCACGACGGCGGCCGTGTAGGTCGCCGTGGCCTGGATGGGGGGAGCACCCACAAAGATGAGAGCCGGGAAGGCGATGAAGCCTCCTCCCCCGGCAACCGCATTGAGGGCGCCGGCAATCAGAGCGGCCCCAAACAGAAAGATAGATTCGTGAACCGGCACCGAACAGAATACCTGATGGCATGTGGGACGGAACAGGCTGGTGTTTCTTCAGAAGCTGAAAGTCCTGGCTGAACCGATGAAGGGTTGGCAGAAGAGCCCCGTAGGAACTCAAGTCCGCCAACCATTTGCAACTCCTTGATGGCCGGGCTGAAGCCTCGGCCCGAAGGCAGCAACTCCCTACATCGGCGCCCTGCGCAGGCTTTCCGCCGCTTCCGCAGCCAGTCCCTCGAATTCGGATGCGATCTGGTTGGCGCGCTCCAACGCCGCCTGAACGTGCGGCAGAATGTTTTCCTCGCCGACGTGTTCCACGAACTCTGCCTGCTGCAGGAAACGCGCAGGCTGCTCGCGCGCTCCGCAAACCAACAGGGTTCTTCCGCTGTGGCGGAGGCGCTGCGCCAGTTTTTCGATCTCGTGCAGGCCGGTGGCATCGAGAGCCGTCATGTTGCGCAGCCGCAGAATGACGATGGAGGTAAAGCCGCTCAGGTTCAGGGTGGCTGCGGCCAGCTTGTCGGTAGTCCCAAACAGAAATGGCCCGTGAATGCGGAGGATCGTCACGTAGGGGGGACCTGCTTGTCCTGAAGAATATGCGGGCGGTTGTCCCGAATGTAGTCTTCGTCCACTTTGGTCACCGTGGTCGTCTGGGAAATGCGGTGGATATAGAGCAGGGCGGCCAGTGCCATACCCACTTCCACCGCGACGGTAAGGTCGGCAAAAACGGTAAGGGCGAAGGTAACCATCCACACCAGTTTGTCTGCCCAGGAGAGGCGCATGATGTTGGGAATGGCATGCCATTCGCCCATGTTGTAGGCCACCACCAGCAGCACCGCCGCCAGAGTTGCGAGCGGGATGTATTTCGCCAGCGGTGCGGCCACCAGCAGGATCACCAGCAGGGTGAACGCATGAATAATGCCAGCCACCGGAGTGCGGGCGCCGGAGCGGATGTTGGTTGCCGTGCGCGCGATGGCGCCGGTGGCGGGGATTCCACCAAAGAGTGGCGAGGCGATGTTGGCGATCCCCTGCGCAATCAGTTCCGTGTTGGAGTCGTGGCGGTCGCCAATCATGCCGTCGGCCACTACAGCGGAAAGCAAACTCTCCACGGCAGCCAGCAGGGCTACGGTGAAGGCCGAAGGAAATAGCGGGAAAATCAGCTCAGGACGAAATGCCGGGATGGCGAATTTTGGCAGGCCGAGAGGAATTCCGCCAAAAGTGCTGCCAATGGTTTCCAGCGGCAGGCGCAGCGCGGTGGCGATGCCGGTGCCGATCAGCAACGCCAGAATCGACCCGGGCACGCGCCGGTTCATACGCGGCCAGAGCAGGATCACCGCCAGAGAGAGTACCGCGATTGCCACAGTCGTCCAATGAACGCTGGGGGCGCTGCGCAGCAGAACCAATATGCGCTGCAGAAAATCGCTGGGCAGCTTTTCCGTAGTCAGGCCGAAGAAGTCCTTGATCTGCGTCGAGGCAATCAGGACCGCAATTCCGTTGGTGAATCCGATGGTGACTGGCCGGGGAATGTATTTGACCGCGGTGCCCAGGCCGGTCAGGGCCATGGCCAGCAGCAGAATACCGGCCATCAGGGTGACCATCAGAAGACCGGAAGGTCCAAACCTGCCGATGATGGCGGCCACAATCACCACAAATGCGCCGGTTGGCCCACCAATCTGGACGCGCGACCCTCCCAGCGCCGAAATCAAAAATCCCGCGACCACCGCTGTATATAACCCGGCTTGCGGGGTCACGCCGGAAGCGATGCCGAATGCCATCGACATCGGCAGGGCCACCAGTCCCACGGTGAGTCCCGCCGCCAGATCGTGGAGGAAGTCCTGGCGGGAGTATTGCCGCAGGCAGGTCAGCAGCCTGGGATAGAACAATCGGTTGCGCGGCGCGGAAGCGGGATGGCTGGAATCATCCGTGGCGCCATTTTCGGAGTCGCGGGCGGAAGGGTGTTCGGTGGTTTCAGTGGTCACTGGGGTGAAGCTCTTCTTTCTCAATCTGCTCGAGCATGCTCACCGTCTGGTTCAGATGCGCCTGGAAGAACTGCCTGAGGAGATCCAATACTTCGATCAGTACCGGGGCCTTGATGGAATAAAAAACCTGATTGCCCGATTTGCGATAGTTCACAATCTGCTTGGAGCGCAGGACGGCTAAATGCTGCGAAAGGTTCGCCTGCTCCACCTGCAGCCGGTCCAGGATCTCGCCCGCCGAAAGCTCTCCGTCGCGCAGGAGTTCGAGCACAGCGATGCGGGTAGGATGGGCAAGTCCTTGGAAAATATCGGCCTTAAATCGTCTTAGCTTTTCCGGAATGTTATCTTGCATATTCGAAATATCGAATATATACGAGAGGGGCCGGAGCTTGTCAATAGCAGTGCGGAGAGCATAAGTAACTCAAGCTACTGTCCTTGGCTTCGCAGCGGCTTCGCGCGGGATGACAGCTGAACAATCGCGGGTATTACTTGCTCCATTTCCTGGTCATGTCGGCGTTGAACGCCTCTGACTGCCCTTTGGGAACGCTCAACGACTTCCATTCGGCGCCACGAAAATGTTTCGCCAGGAAGACGATCTGTCCGATGTGGTAGGCGTAGTGCGCCAGTTGCCGGTTCAATGCCTGCAGCACGGTATGAGGCTGGGCGCGAATGGTGACGGTGCGCTCGACATCGGAGGGCGATAACGCGCCCAACTGGTCAAACAAGATGCCCCACGACTGCTCCCAGACGCGCAGTATTTCCTCGCGCGTGGTCTGGCCTGCGCTGACGAACTCCTGGTCGCGATTGCGATCGGGCTTTTCTCCATCGCTGGTCAGGAAGTCACGAAAGCGCGAGCGCAGGTTGCCGGAGATGTGCTTCATGATGACGGCAATGCTGTTCGCTTCCGAATCCAGCGCGTGGAACAGTTCTCGGTCGCTGACTTGGCTGATGGCACCTTCCGCCATGCGCTTATAGCCGCGAAACTGCCGCCCGGCTTCTTCCAGGTACTGTGTTGCCAGATTTTCCGCCACGCTTTTCTCCTTCTGTTTCCCCAGCCTCCTCCGCCAGGGGTGTCGACGCGGATGCGATCTCCCGGCGCCATCCGCACACTGGCCTTTCCGGGGAGAAGCTCTTGCTTCCCGTTTTTTCGAAAGATCGTAGTTGTCCCCGCGGAGCCTGCTTTGCCGCCGTTCAGGCCATAGGGGCCGCGCAAGCGGCGGTCCGCGAGAATCGTGACCTCGGTTTCGGCGAGAACTTCAATCTCGCGAATGATGCCGTCCCCGCCGTGGAATTGCCCCGACCTCCGCTTCCCCGGCGCAGGGCATAGCGTGTGACCCGCACTGGATAGGCGTACTCCAGCGCCTCGGCCGGGGTGTTCAGGGAGTTGGTCATATGAGTGTGCACGCCGGAGACGCCGTCTTTGCCGGGGCGTGCGCCCATGCCTCCGGCAACGGTTTCGTAGTAGGCGAAGGGCTCGCCGGTACGCGGGTCCCGGCCGCCCATGGTGAGGTTGTTCATGGTTCCCGAAGCCGCGGCAGGAATGCCATCGGGGGCGGCCTGCGCCAGAGCCCGCAGCAGGACATCCACAATGCGCTGCGAGGTTTCCACATTGCCGCCGGCGACGGCAGCGGGCGGTCGCGCATTGACCACCGTTCCCGGCGGGGCAATCACGCGGACCGGACGCATCAGCCCTTCCGTTGCCGGGACATCTTCAGCCAGCAGGCAGCGAAAGACATAAAAACATGCGGACCAGGTGATGGCTTCCACGGCATTCACGCTTCCCGGGACCTGCGGGTCCGAACCGGTGAAGTCCACGGTCACCAGGGGCTCGCGGGAACGGGCGCCATTCTTGCCTTTGCGCCTGCGGACGGTGATCTTCACGGCGATGCGAACCGGGCCGGGGCGAATGCCGTCGTCGTCTAAAAAATCTTCGGCACGGTAAACGCCCGGAGGAAGCTGGCTGAGAAACACGCGCATCAAGCGCGCAGAATAGGCAAGCAACTCGCGAGCTGCTCCCTGGACGCGCTCCTTGCCATAGCGCCGGCAAATCTCTGCCAGCCGGACCATGCCGGTGTTGCAGGCCGCAATCTGCGCGCCCAGGTCGCCTTCACGTTCCCGCGGGGTGCGAACATTGTTCAGCAGCATAGCCAGAATTCCGGAATCAACTTTACCGCCACGCATCAGCTTGACGGGAGGAATGCGCACGCCTTCCTGGTGGATCTCGCGGCACAGGCCCATCGACCCCGGGTAGGCGCCGCCAACGTCGGCATGATGGGCGCGCGCGGCAACGTAGAAGTCCGGCCGACGGACCTTCGGAATGCGCCAGCGACGCCGGTTGCCTGTTTTTGCAGATTGCCTGGCGCCCTCCACGAATGCGGGAGTGTCCACGAATACCGGAGCTACCAGGGTGATGTCCGGCAGGTGAGTACCACCACAGAAAGGGTCATTAAGCATGGCCATGTCGCCGGGCTCAAGGTCCAGAGCATCCACCGCGGCCCGCACCGACATGGGCATGGAACCCAGATGCACGGGCATGTGATCACCCATGGCAATGGCCGTGGCGTCGCCATCGAAAATGGCGCAGGAATAATCGCGCCGTTCTTTGATATTGGGAGAAAACGCGGTGCGGCGCAGAGCTACTCCCATTTCCTCCGCGATGGAGTGGAAGATGCTCTTGAAGATTTCCAGCTCGATGGGGTTCAGGCGCGTCATAGTCCGATGGGCACGAGTGTACGACACGGGGGAACCTGATACCGAGGCCGGTGGGCCCATTGGTGTCCGCTGTTGCCCCCATGCCGCATCCCTTCGACGCCGGGAAACGCATCCCACATAAACAGGAGGGTGTCGGGCACACATGGCATCGTTTGCCAAGTCAAGGCCGCAACTCCCCAGGCGCCGGTGAGCGTGGCCAGTCCGAACGAAGCCGGGCGCGGACTATGCGGCCGCTTCTCCTATGACGCGTCTCCTATGACGCGGGATAAGTGCTGGACGTTATCCGGAAGCATTGTCTGGCGGTCGCGGCTAAACCCTTTTTTCATTTTCGACCAAGCGATGACAGGGCGAATCAGGAGCGGAATGATTTCTGCTTTTTCCACAAGAAATCTGTTGACACAAATGCTAACAACCCGCAATATCTTGTGCTAACAGCACTTCTGACCCTAGAAATAGGGTGGGAGGTGGAGTAAATGGGCCTAGTCGTAGGGAGATAAAGTTCAAACGGAAGAGGAGATTCTGATGCCTGCAAAGAAGAAAGCAGCTAAGAAGGCCAGCAAAAAGAAGCACTAAGCAAATCGAAGTGACTCGCGTTTCAGCCCTGCAAAGGGCTGTGGGTCTCCGGAAAGCGGAGACCCATTTTTATTGCCGCGAGAAAATCTGCCGATCAGGCGATAAGGCTGCTCAGGCTAGCGGGGGAATGTCCGCGTCGAAAAACATTCGCGGTTGAGACTGCAGTGCCTGCGGCTGGGAAGCAGTGCTCTTTTTCGTTACGCGGACGTTTTCCAGCCAGTAGTCCGCGCCTTGCACGACGACATCAGCGGAAATTTCGTCACCCGGCGCAAGCGACTTCAAGACCGACGGGTCCTTCACTTTGTACCCCATGGTCATGGCCTCCATGAATCCGGGGATGTCCTTGGCATCCACCACGACCTGGGAGGTGCTCGCGTCCGTGGAAACGACCTTACCCGTAAGCGCGTAACGCTTTGCCGGAGGCGACTGCCGGGCGCATCCGGCGGCAAAGGTCAGCATGAGCAATACGGCGATGCAGTATGTTCGCACAACCATGAATTTCCTTTCTTGTAGGGCGGGGCGCGGAGCCCGCCGGGAATCGAGACTAAAGCCGGGCCGTCAATAATGAAACGTATAACGGATCTGCAGGGACGCCATTCGCGGCAGGTTCGCATGCGATCCGCCGAACGTATTGCTTAGGTCGATGAAATGGCGTTCGTTGGCCAGGTTCATCACCGTCGCCTTAACTGCCCAGGATTCGCCGAAGGACTTGCCGACCGCGAGGTCCATGGTCTGATAGCCGGGCAAATGCTGCGGGCCATCTCCGTTGAGAAAACCGGAGCCATAGTTCAGGTTCAGAGAAGCCCAACTGCGCCATGGTAACGCAGTCTGCACGCCGGTGCTCAAGGTATCCCGCTGGTCGTGGTCCAGATAGAAGAATCCTTCTTCCGGCGGCTCGAAATCGGTCAAACCGCCGCTCACTGCGCCCTCCCCTTCCACGGACTGATGCGAGTAGGCGAGATGAAACTGTGCCCTGCCGAAAACATTCGGCGAGCGCACCGCCACTTCGGTTCCCCGGATTCGCACCCGGTCAATGGTGAGCGGCAAAAAGATGTTGGAGTTTCCCAGGGCGTCGTGGTCGAAGAAGTTGCGGGCGGCGGTGCGGAAGGTATCCACATCCACATTCCACTTCCAGAGAGGAATCGTGACGCCGAAGTCGTGTTGTTCATCGCGTTCCCCGCGCAGCGGCAGAAAGCCCACGTCCTGCGAGGTTGCGAACTGGAGCAGCGGCCCGGAAAGCGTGGAGAGCGGGGGCGCCTGATAGAAGCGGTCATAGGAAGCGCGCAGCACCCAGTTCACCTTGGGCAGGCGAATCGCCGCTCCCAGGCGGGGGCTGGCCGCCGTCTCGGTCAAGGCTCCGGAAAAACGGGTGAGGCGCACGCCGGCATTCAAGGTAAGCCAAGAGAAAGCCGTGTACTGGTCTTCGAGAAACATTGCCTCCAGGTCTCCACCCACGCTGTTGTTCTGCCGAATGTCGGTTCCACTTCCGTCATTGGCAAGCAGGCCAAAGAGCGTGTTGTCGTGCTGGCCGAAGGCGTAGACGCCGGCGCGGGCGTTGTGTCGTCCTTTCACATACGCCAGCGAGGCTTGTCCTCCGGCATAGGTGGAAGAGCGATTATCGGTCGTACTCAGCGGGTCCAGCGGCCCGCCCGCATACGCCGACCGGTTGTAATGAAAGAAAGGTGTGACGTTGAGCAGCAGGTCCGGCCGGATGGGGTGAAGGTAGGTGAAACTGGCGAAGCCGTCCTGCTCCCGCTCGTCATCGCGAACGCCGGCGCTCTGGTCACCCGGGTCATTCGGCACCTGGAAGGAGTCTTTGCGGAAGGCGCCGACAAAGCGAAGCTGGTCATCGTTGTGTGCGTTGTAGGTCAGCGAGGTAAAGCCCCCCCCGCCCGCCGCCTGATTGTGCAGGTTGTCGAACGTGGGTGTCTCCAGTCCGTGGTCGGTCCGATTGCCGTTCAGGCTGGCATAGTAGGCAAAGCGGTCGGTATGGTCCCCGAAGCTGAGGTAGTCGTCGGTCTGGTTAAATCCACCATAGCTGGCCAGGAACTCCGCCTGCCGCTGGCGCTCAAATCCGGAACGTGGGGCCACGTTAAAGACTCCGTAGGTGCGGTCGCCATAGCCTGCCAGGTAGGAGCCGCGTTCCAATTCGGCAAACTGAATATCCTTGGGATCGAATTGCGCGCCCACGTTGCTGGCGATATTGGTGTTGGGAATTGGTACCCCGTCGATGGCCCAGGTGACCTGATGTCCGCCACGCACGTGTAACTGATCATGGACCATCACGGCGCTGGGAACGTAATTGGTGATGAATGCCAGGCTGTTGGTCTGGTCGGCTCCCGGCGTCTGCATGATTTGGGTACGCGAGACGGAAATTGGAGGCAGAGAGGTCGGCTGCGTCACCTCCGCGGCGCTGGCGGTAACCTGCACCGACTGGCTGGCCACTCCGATCGCGAGTTGGGAATGCACATCCACCACCCGGTCGGCAACCACGGTCAGGCTGACGAGAAACGGGGCAAAGCCGGGGGCATTAACCCGCAGGGAATAATGACCAATAGGAACCGCGCTGAATTGCGCAATGCCGTCGGATCCGGAGGAGATCGACGTGGTCCACTCGGAAGAGGCGTTACTCAACTCAACCTGGGCGCCGGCAATCGGGCGATGCTCGGGATCGTGAACCATGACCCGAACGGTTCCAAACACGCTTGCCCCGACCGGTAAAGTCCCCAACAGAAATAGCAATGCAACAGCGAATGGGCGCATGTAACCTCCACGCTCTCGTAGTTCGAACGCAAACCGCAATCCGGGCAGGAAGAAGTCCGGCCAGAATCGGTTTTGTCAGCTAGATCGAGCGAAGGGGAGGACCGCGCTTGAGATTGGCGCGAGTTGCAGAAATTCGAAAGCTGGCCTGGACTTGGACATAAACCGCAGGATGGCTTACGAGGGCCCCAAAGTGCACATCCGGCGTGTTGCTGTAGGTGGCGCCGCTGCTAGTGGTCGAAGTACGGGCGCCTGAGCGGTAAGGACAAGCATTGGAAGAGAACGCCGGACCTTTTTCCTGGCCGGTCAGGCGGAGGAACATGGCGCAGTGGTGCTTCCCACCGAGACGGCAGCAGGCAGGAAGCTGAATCAGCTGTGCGCCGCATGCCCATGCAACACTCCCGGCCCAGGCGGGAATCCCGACTGCCACAAATACGAGAATTGCTATGCCACGTCGCATAAGCAAACTCAACAATCTATCACATGCCGGGGAATGAGATGCCGGGAAGATAGGCAGGGTCGATCGCGGGTGGGAATTCCTGGATTTGTCCCGAGACCGGAAGGCTGCAAGTTTATTTCATGGCCGTGGACGGCGCCGCCTTGTCGCGGATGAGCAGGGCGAGCCGGGGAAACGTAAACGTACCGGCAGCGTCATCGATCACATTGACCTGGCAGAGATAGAGGCCGGGCTTGAGCCGATCCAGGGGCACGCCGAACTGGAACACCGCGGCTTTGCGCTTGGGCTCCGTGAGGTCGCGGGCCTCTACCAGCGGGCTTTCGTAGACCTTCGTCTTGCCCTGCAGAAATTCAATGCTGGTGAGCACGCGCACCGGATTCTTGGGCCTTTCCGCCGTTTTGTCCGTGGCGGATGCCGGTTGCAGGACGGCGGTGCGCGTGTCCTTCGCCGGGTCATAAACCTCGTAATAGAAGTAGAGGCGCTGGCCCGGATTGAACACGTGCGTAATGTTAGGGACCAGTTCCTTGCCGTCCTGCACCAGGGGATTGTCGTCACGACTCTTCACCCCGTCGCGGATCTGGGTGCCCAGCATGACGGCGCTCATCTTCAGGGGTTGCTTGCGCAGGTCGGGGATCACGATATCGGTTTCAAACGATCCCATGCGTCCGCTCTGGTTTTCGCGCAGTACAAATTTCAGGTGGTACTTGCCCGGGGGAAGATCAAATCCCGTCTGGTACTGCACATTGCGGCGCTGCACAGCCTGGGACTCGTCGACGTTAAGCTTGACCGTGTCGCGAACCGTTCCCACGGGGCGATTCAGCTCGTCACGGACCAGTCCGATGATGTCGAGCGTAGCCTTGTCCTTGTCGCTGGAGCGAGTGAAGGGAATCTGCGACCCGGGAACGAGCAGCGATACCGGAACATAGAAACGGTTGTTATCCAGCCGGAAGTATGCGGCGGAGAGATAGACGTCGAGGTCGGTCGAACTCAGGTCCGAAGCCAGCTCGTCGCGCAACTGCTGTTCGCGGTCTTCGCGCCCGGAATGGGCGAAGTCGCGGGGGGCGTAGTAGCCGCGGCGGAATTCCAGCTTGGCGTCTTTCAACTCGGGAACATTCAAGCGCACCGTGATGTGGCGATAGCGGCCGTCGCGCGCGCTGTTGGTGCTGCGATAGCCCAGCAGATAATAGGCACCGGTGTCCTGCTGGACACGGTTGAAGACCTGGCTGAAGTCATTGCTGTCCATGAAGGCGCGGCCGCCGGTGTCGGCCGCGAGAGTGGCGAGCGTCTCCTGGCTGTTGAAGTTGGCGTCGAAGGAGGCCTGCATGGCCCGTCCAGAATAAGCGCCGGTGCCGCGCATGCTGGCCTGCGAGGCCTCGCCTCCAGGCACCATGGCCTGCAGCCCGCGAGCGTCCATAGTGTAGATGGAAACATTGCTACTCACCGCGCCATTGATGGTGTTGCGCAACTGGGAGCGGTTCTCCAGGCCGGTGCCGTTCATGCCGCTGCTGAAGTAGATGATTGACTTTTTCTGCTCAATGCGCGCCAGCGACTCGGAGACTTGCTGCAAGGCCTGCAGCCGGCGATCGGTGTTGAAGGTATTGAATTCGCTGTCATCGGGCGTGAACGCCTCGCCGGTGTCGGGGCCGCTGGAAGAGTCGCCGGTTTCGCCTTCCGCGAAGCCTTCGCCGGAAAAGCTCAGCTTTGCCAGAGCGGCCACTAACTTGGAGCGGTCGGAGGTGAAGTCCTGCAACAGGGAAAGTGAATCCCCCAGCGCGATTACGCCCACCATGTCTGCCGGTGTCATCTGCTTCTCGACGTAGTTTTTTGCGGCTTTCACGGCCGCGTCGGTGTCGATCTCGTCGAGGGAAGTCAGGTCGAAGAACAGTACGATCAGTCGGCGGTTGTTCAGATCGATCTTTCCCGGCGCAGCCGCGGCGGCGGCTGGGGTAGTGGTCGACGGCGTAGGCAAGTTCAAAAGTTGCTGCTCAGGGACCGGCGGAAAAGCTACCAGGTCGGTGGTTTCGAAATCGAAACTGGAAATGGTTTGCGGTTTGCCGTCTTCAAGGATGGTGAATGCGTTCTTAGGCAGGTTGGAGACAAACTTGCCATTCTTGTCGCGCACGACAACGTTCACCAGAACCAGTTCGCTATTCACTCGGAAGTTGTAGCCGGAAGTTCCCGCCGGGGTTTGAGCATCTTGTGCCGGCAGTACAGGTGCGAGCATGGTCCCGACCAGGGCGAGGGCGAGAGCTCGAAACAGCGCGGGATGGCGAGAAGAGATCATGATTAGAAGTGGAAACGGGTGCTCAAGGTGACTCGCCGCATCGATCCGACGGAGGTGACTCGCCCGAAGGTCGGCGAGTTCACGACCGTGTCTAACCCGACGAACTGCGGCGTATTGAACGCGTTGTTCAGCGTCGCCCGAACTTCCAGGCCGCGGGTCTCGCCCATGCGGAAATTCTTCGAGATGGCCATGTTCATGCTGAAGGTCGGCGGCCCGGGAATGCTGTTACGGCGGGCATCGCCGAACTGGCCGGCCGCTGGGATTGCAAAGGCCGCGGTATTGAACCATTCCTGTATCGTAGGATTGGCCAGAGCGACGGGTTGTCCGGTGACGTCGGCGCGAAGCGTGCCGTTGGTTCCGCTATTTACGTCGGCAAATCCGCCCAGTACGCGGGGCGTGAACGGAGTCCCGGAAGCCGCCGCTAAACTGCCGTTCCACTGCCATTCGCCAAAGAGCGAATTCATGACTCCCGCATTCGACAGCCAGCGGTGATTGATCCCCAGAGGCAGTTCGATGCCATAGTCGAGCGACAGGCGGTGCCGCTGGTCAAAGCTGGAAAGCCCGCGCTCGGCGGCGAGGTTGAGGTCATTCTGCGCAACCACGGTGGCGGTGGCGCCCCCGATGCTGGAAGCATTATCCAGCGACTTGGAAAAGATATACGTTCCGCCAAAAGAGATACCGCTCTCGAGCCGCCTGCGCACGCGCACGCTTCCGGCATGCAGAATCGAGCTTCCCCCAGAGGACTCCCACAGGAACGGCTGCACGCCCGGAATGCGCAAGCCATCGGGTCCGCGATTGGGGGCGCGCACAATGTCCAGACCTGTTCCCTTGCTGCCGGTGTAATCGATGTTGATCAGCCAACTGCGCCTGATTTGCTGCTGGATATCGAGGTCCCAGATCTGCACGTAGCCCAGGCGGTACTTGGGATCAATTCCGTAATTGTTGGTGGTGACCGATTGGGCCAGTGTGGGAAAGGCATTTTGCAGCAGCAGGGGACTGGACACGGTGCCAATCTTCGTCTGGCTGAAGGCAAAGGGCGGCTGGAAGGTCATTTGGGAAGCAATAGAATTGTATTGCGCAATGTTGTAGTTGATGCCGTAGCCAGTGCGCACCACCGTATTGCCGAACGGCTTCCACGCAATCCCTATGCGGGGAGCAAAGTTGTTGCGGTCTGGGCGCACCAGCGAGCGCGGGAAAGCGATCCCGCTGAGGGGACCGATTTGGCCGGGCAAAACCGGAACCGCGGCGGTGAACCCGGGGGTTACGTCCAGATTGACAATCTGGTTCTGCGCTTCCACTAGCGGCGACACATACTCGTAGCGCAGCCCGAGGTCGAGAGTCAGGTTGCCGCGAATGCGCCAGTCATCCTGCGCGAACAAGTCCCAGGCATTTCCGTCGAACTGGTAGCGGCTGCTGCCGTACTGCGCCGAGGCCTGTTGCGGCAGTCCCAGCAGGAAGTCCGCCAGGTCGTAGCCTGCTCCTGTGGTGAAACTCGCGGCCGAGGACCCCGCCGTATACAGGCCGGTGAAAACGAAGCTGCCCCGGCTGTTGGGAGAGGACCGCAGGCTGGACTGGCTCCAGCGCATGTCTCCTCCGAAGCGGATGCGATGCTTTCCGTGGGACGTGGCGAGAAAGTCGGAGATCATGAACGACTGATCGTTGCGCGCCGAAGGGCTCACATCCTGCAGGCCGGTGTAGTTGCTGAAGGACAGCGTGGGCAAGCCCCAGAAGAACGGGTTCTGGGAAATGCCGGTAATGCCCAGCCCGCCGGCAACATTCTGCTGGAAGGCATACAGATTGCTAAGATTGATGTTGTTGCGGTTGAAGCGGAATTGAAAGCGATTGTTCCACCGGCCCTTCCCTAGAGTCCACCCGACAGGAATGTTCCAGGAGTGCATGCCGCTGCTTCCCTGCACCGAGGGGAAAGGATTGTTCTGCGTGCTCTGCGAGCGCTGATAATTCAAGCCAAAGCTCAAGCTGTCGCGCAGTCCACGGTTGCGCGCGCCGCCTCCTCCGCGTCCGCCACCGAAGCCTCCGCGTCCCCCGAAGGGACCGCCCCCGCTGGCGCCGAAATTGCGATTCACGCGCAGGTTCAAGGCATCGGTGTTGGCGGTGCCCGAAGTCACGTACTGGAAGTTCTGCTGGCTCCCTGGCAGGTTGGGTTGCGGGATGTATTGCAGCAGGCCGACAGCCGCAGGATTCAGCCGGTCGGCGGGAATGCGATCGCCAGAAAAGGGCTGCCCGGTAAGCGGATCATAAATCTGGACCGTTTGCCCCTTATCCGGTCCGGAACGAACCAGGGTCTGGGAAAAGTCGCCAGAACGCTCCAGCAGCGTGGGAACCGTGCTGAAAGCAGTGAAGGGATCGCTGGCGCGGGAGCCGGAGTAGTTGCCGAAGAAAAACATTTTGGAGCTAAGGTCGAACAGCTTGGGAATCTTCAACGGCCCGCCGACGGAGGCTCCATAACGTTGCTGCGTATAGGCCGGCTTGTCGACGGGGTTGCCGGTGACGGAGTAGGACTTGGCATCCAGGGCAGAGTCGTCCAATGAATAGAAGAGCGTGCCGTGAGGCTGGTTAATGTCGAAGCGACCACGGCGTCCACCCCCGAAACCGCCGCGTCCACCCCCGCCGAGCATGATGAGCTGACCCCCGCCGCCACCAGGCCCTCCTGCTCTCCCGGGCCCTCCAGGGCCGCCAGGGCCACCTGGACCGCCGAGACCGGGGATACCCTGCATATCCTGGCCGTTGAGTTGAACGACTTCCCCGGGCTGAATCTGCCCATTGCGAACGCGTTCGCGCAGGTCCTCAATGCGCTGCTGCAATTCCGGATTGTTGCCGCCAAACATGGCGTCATTGGTCTGTCCGGAATTTCCGGAGACGGCCAGCGATTCGGTATCCGCCGCCGCCGAGTAAGCCGCAGTTGGAAGGGCGGGCATCTGGGCGTCGAAGCCGCCCGTGCCGGCGGCTCCCTCAATGGCGCCCATCTCAGTTGAGGCCGTCGCGCCCAGTTCGGAGTTCAGCGAGAGGTCCTGAAATCCCCGTTGCCCAGCGCCGCCTTGCGATGCGCGCTGCGTTTCTTCGCGCTGTTGCAGCCGCGAAGCCAGGGTCAACTCAAGATCCGCATGGCCGTCACAGTTCTGGGGATTTATCACCACCTCGGCGGTTGCCGGAGCGAAAGCGGACAGTTCCGCCCGCACCACATAACGGCCGCGAGGGGGGACCGTGAGCGAATACGACCCGTCCAGCGCGGTCGAGGACAGTACCTTCTTGCCGCTGAGGCTGTTGGCGGCGCTAACGGTCACGCCCGGTAGCGGCATCTTGGCGGAAGTGACGTGTCCGCTGATGCGGCAAACAGCGGGAGTCGTAGCCGGGGCAGCAGCCGGCTGGGGCGCCGTCGTGGCGGGACCGGACCCGGAGAGTTCCTGCGAAGCGCCGCTTGTGGTTTGCGCCGCGTTCTGGGCCGACAGCACGGAGCATCCCGCAGCCAGCAGAATCCCGGTCCTGAACAGCAGGATCCCGCGGCGGCGGAACGGCAGAGCTGACCGGAAAAAAGGATTTGGACTCAACACAACCAAGGTCCTCAGCGGAAATCGGGCTGCGGTGGTTCACCCGCTGGTTTACCGACAGAAAAACCGGACTTCCGATCCGGACTTCCAATCCAATGGACGAGCTTCCGTTCCTCCCGGCAGAGCTGGGCTTCTCATTAATTTACCTTTGCTGCGAATTTGCCTTCCCTACTGCAAATTACCCTTGCCGCGGAGCCGGTCTATTGCTTCTCTGCCGGCGTGGCCGGAGCAGGAGACTGGCGACGGCGGAAATCGCGCATTTGCTGCGGGTCCATGACGTCGAGCCGCGTGGGCATGAAAACGCCGTCCTTCAACTCGCCACGTCCGAAGATCTGATCGCCGGTCTTAATGTCCGCCAGCGTAATGCTGTCCCGCATTTTGCGGAATGAAGTGTTCTCATCCACCTCGATCACCTGAGTCTGGCCATCGGGCCGTAGCACGGTCAGCTTGGTTCCATCGATCCCTTTGACTTCTCCCGCGATGAACTGCTTTCCCATACCTTCGGCCATGGCCTGCCGGCTCTCCCCGGAGAAGCCGGCGGAGGAGTTGGCCGAGAAGCTGGCAACGATGCGCGCGGAGATTTCCTTGCTGTCGGTACCCTGGGGCTCGCCGGCTACCATGACGCGGTCGCCAACCTTGAAGTCTGTTGCCGCTGCATGCTGGCGTTCCTTCACAAATCGGGTCTGGCTGTCGATGTGAACCGCCAGAGATTTGCCATCCTCGGTCTGGAGAGTCCACTTGTCGCCGTCGATTGCTGAGATGTTCCCCATGTGGCGTTGCCCGTTGAACCTTGTGCCCCGTGACCCGCGTCCTCCGGCGGGCTCTTGCGGGGCGGTCGGCGTCTGCGCGGCGCTGGCCCCGGCTAACACAAGGATCAAGATGCAGGCATGAACGAACTTATTTCTCATGCTTCAACTCTGATCCCGACAAACGCGTTCGCAACGAACTTCGGGAACAATGATTTAGACCGCGTCCGCGGGGAAAAGTTGCTGTCCCGACAAGGAGTTATCGGGGCACTTGGGTGGACTCGCGTCCCAGCCCGATTTCGGCTGGATGGCTATCCACCATTCGGATGTCAGATAGGATTGGGGGAAGACGTGGTCGGCGGGCGCGCTCCTGGTCGTTGATATGTTTCGATATGTTTCCGGAGATATGTTTCCGGATTGTACGTCCGGATCGGCTGTGCGCCCGGGTCAGGGGCGTTGAGCTGAGCGGATCGGGCGCAGAAATTTGTCTCCCGAGAGGCTATTTTGAGCGCCCCACGAACAATCGCAGCGTTGTCGGCGAGGTCGAGAGGCTAGGTTCCTTCTCATCCTTGAGCGCCGTCGAGTTGTTGCGGGATGGCGAGAGATCCTTCGCTCTTAACGTGTTCCTAACGTGCAATTAAAAAACATGCTACTAAGCTCTTGAACAGTTGCAAGTCGCTGACTACACTTAGCCGGTTTCTTCATTTTCTCGCGGTGAGCGCTGTTGAAACTGTTTAGAACTTGCGTTCCTGTCTGCGGCGAAAGTAGGGTTAGACTGCCTGCAGTCTTTCATGGTGTGTGGAGACGCGGCCAGTAAGGACTGTGTCGCAGGGGTTGTGTGCATGCCGGACGGCAACGCGACATGAAGGCTAGCTTCTTGCGGGAGCCGCAGAGGTGATTCCGGGCCGCTCACACCGCACCCTTGAGTCGCGGGGCGATCGAGATTACAACCATTAAGAAAGTCAGCAACGTTTATTTCGGAAGAAGCGAGGCGCCAACAATCAGAGGGCATGGTCGTTGGCTAGACTGCGTCTGGGGGCACGCCTAAGCCGATGAAGTTCGGCATTTCCTTGCACCTGGACTGGGGAACACCGCGAGTCGATGGACCGTCGGACGCAAACGGAGGGAAAAATGGCAGATAAGAAGAAGACCACGACAGAAGCAGGGGCTGACGCAGAGCAGCCGGTTGATCAAAAGAGCGAAATCGCGACCGTGAAGGCATCCAAGCCGGTCAGCAGACGTGGTTTCCTCAAGGGAACGGCAGCAGGCCTGGGCGGAGCCGCAGTTGTGGGTCTTGGCACGGGGCGGGCGGAAGCTCAGCAGCCTGAAAAGATCAAGTGGGATCAGACCTATGACGTCGTGGTGCTGGGCTCGGGCGCAGCCGGGATGCCGGCGGCCATCGCGGCGCGCGACGGCGGGGCATCGGTTGTGGTGGTGGAGAGGAATTGGGACGTGGGCGGGCGCGCCATTCTGAGCGGCGCCAGCATTCAATTTGGTTGCGGGCACAGGTTGCAGGTGGAAGCTGGAGTCCACGACACCCCGGATCAGTTTTTTCTGGATTGGACGGGCTCGCGCGGTGAGGCGCCCTATTCGGTCGATCCAAAGCGCTGGGCGCAAGACGGCTGGAATCCGCTGGCCAAGACCAACGACCGTGACATTGTTCGCGCTTTCGCTGACAATGCCGTCGATTCGTTCAATTTTCTGGAAGCCAACGGCGTGAAGTGGCGTGGCTTGGGCGGCATCCGCGGACCGGGCGATCCGAACGTGCCGCGGCAGGCAAATGCAGCACCGTGGCCCGACAAGTCAGGATGGATTATTGCTCCCCGGCCGGGTTCCGGCATGGGATCGGGCCTGATCCGGCCGCTGCAGAAGAGCGCTGAGGCCAAAGGGGTGAAATTCCTGCTGCTGCACCGCATGCGGGTGATCCATCGCGAACATCCCACTTCCGGCCGGGTGATTGGCATCAGCGCCGAAATCGTAGACAAGTATGACAAGCCGACCGGGAAATGGGTCCATATCCGGGCAAGAAAGGGAGTCATCATTGCCACGGGTGGTCCTTCGAATAATCACCAGATCCGGCGCATCTATGATCCGCGCCTTACCGAGGAGTACTCGCACTGGGGAGCGCAGTACTACCTGAAGGATGCAGACGGCGAACTGGCGGGCATGGCTGTGAACGGCTCTCTGTGGGCCGCCTGCAACCAGATCAACCTGGGCGACCGGCAAGTCGACAGGCCGGGTGGGACGCTGGGAACTTACTTCACCCTGGGCGGCCGCCTGGTGGATCTCGACAGTCCCATGTTCTACCGCCAGGGTACGCAAGGCTTTGACATGACCGACTGGCAGAACGGCATCATGGTGCAGGAAAACGGCCTCCGCTTTGACGAAGAGACGCTGCGGGGCAAGCCGCTGGGTTCGCCCGGCTGGCGCAAGCACGTCGACGCCGCATTGCAGTGGAACGGCAGCACCAAGCGACTCAACGGTGGCGGTCCCATCTGGGCGATTTGTGATTCCGCCGCCGTGGAGCGGGAGAAGTGGAAGCTGGAAAAGCCCTATGTCGACAAGAATGGCGGCTACTTCTTCGAAGCAGACACGCTGGAGGAATTGGCTCCGAAAATCTCCGCCTGCCCGCATAACTCCCGTGCCATGCCGCCGGAAGCCCTGCGGTCCACGGTGGACCGCTACAACTCGTTCGTGGACGCGGGGAAGGACGCCGACTACGGCAAGCCGACTCCGATGCACAAGATCGAGAAGCCACCGTTTTACGCCCTGTGGGCCACGCCTCCACTGCATGACGTTTTTGCCGGCCTGCGCATCAACAAGAACGGCCAGGTGATCGACGTTCACGGTGAAGTCATCCCCAGTCTGTACGCGGCGGGCGAATCGGCCAGCGGAATCTGCCAGCATGGTTTGGCCAAAGGCATTATTTTCGGCCGGCTGGCTGGAATCCACGCGGCCAAACAGCAGGCGTCCTAGAACGGAACACTGCTCACTGGCATCCCACCCGTTTTTCAAGCGGGTGGGATGACCAGCGCAGCGAACCTGCCCGCAATGCAAGTCGACGATCGCATCCGGACAAGGTGTAAGGTATAGAAGTTTCCTGTGCCGGCCGCTGATTCCCGCCTGAGCAGTGAATCGACACGACATGGGAGGTAGTAGATGGCAAAGAAGGAAACTGTTCCGCATCAGGTAGTACTGGAGTTTGAGAAGCCGCCCGCAGCCCAGGTGCCGGTGGGCTCGAACCTGGTTCTGAAAGTCAATCTATCGTGCCCCGCCGGCTGTAATCTCAGTAGCCGCACCATCCGGCTCATGTCTGGCGAGGAGGTCATCCAGGAAGTCATAGGCGTACCCGCCGAGGACGCCGATCCGGAAGAAACTCCACTGAAAGCGCCCGAGCAAGTTGGGACCTATTCCTGGACCGTCCTGTTTCCGCGCCAGGAGATCAACGGGATCATCCACGAGGAAGCATCGCTGCCGGTGGAGTTCTCCACCAAGCCTCATGAAAGCAGTCTGGCGGTTTGGGATGTGCCTGCGACAGTGGTGACCGGCGAGCGCTTCAGGGTCAAGGTTGGGGCCAGAAGCTCGGCAGCCTGCTCGCTCCAGGGAAGCAAAGTTGAAATTCTGGACGCCGACGGCGCTGTGGTGGGCAACGGCCAACTTAGCGATGCGCCCTGGCCGGGCACCAGCGCTCTCTACTGGGCAGAACTCGAGTTGCCGGCTCCCGCCAAAGACGGGCTCACATCCTGGTCGGCCCGCTTTGGCGCCACAGATTCCGAACTGCCGCACAACGCGGCGATGGCCGGATTTGGCTTCACAACGGTTCCTCCGCTGGAGCACAAACTCACCCTCAAATTCGTCGAGCAGGAGACGGAAAAGCCCATCGAAAACGTGCAAATCCGTGTGGGTCCGTTTCGCTCCGCGACAGATGAGTCCGGGGTGGCGGAACTCTCGATGCCCAGGGGAAGCTATGAAATGAGCGTGTGGCATCCCAAATGGGAGACTCCCGACAGGACGGTCGAAGTTTCCGAAGACGCGACCCTTCAGATTCAGGCCACTCCCGTTCCGGAAGACGATCCGGACGCAATGTGGAGATGATGGCAAATCCTTCCTGCAGGAATTCTGGCGTCCGTGGCGGCTCGCATCTCCAGGTTTGAGTCCGCTTCTGTGAACCTGGAAGTAATTGAGTTCGAGGATATAATCCCTCCCGCACTGGGGTCCCGCCCTACCGATCGATCTTATCGGCCGTTTTCTTTGGGACTACCGAGGACTTCCGCGAACCGGATATCCGGGCGCGAACGGAGGAAGTATGGCGAAGAAGCAACAGGCGTCGACTGACAGGAATGCCAATCCAGCCACACAGCAGAACAAGGAAAACGCCGTGACGGACACAATGAAACCGGTCAGCAGGCGAGGTTTCCTGAAGGGAACGGCCGCCGGCATTGGAGGCGCCGCTATCGCCGGTTTGGGAACCGGACAAGCCGAGGGAGCGCAGCGACCCGGAAGCATCAAATGGGACCAGACGTATGACGTGGTAGTTGTGGGCTCGGGCGCCGCGGGGATGCCGGCGGCGATTGAGGCGCGCGACCACGGCGCCTCGGTCGTGGTAGTGGAGAAGAATTTTGACGTGGGCGGCCGAGCCATCCTGAGCGGCGGCAGCATTCAATTCGGTTGTGGTCATCGCTGCAGGTGGAAGCTGGAATCCACGACACTCCGGACCAGTTTTTCCTGGACTGGACGGGCTCGGAAGGTCAGGCGCCGGTCGATCCCAAGCGGTGGGGGACCGAGGGCAACCCGCTCGCCAAGACCACCGACCGGGAGATTGTCCGGGCCTTCGCCGACAATGCGGTGGCGTCGTTCAATTTTCTGGAGGCCAATGGCGTGAAATGGCGGGGATTAGGCGGAATCCGCGGGCCGGGAGACCCGAATGTGCCGCGGCAGGCGAATTGCGCCCCTTCACCGGATAAGTCAGAGTGGATCATTCCGCCTAACCCCGGCTCCGGCATGGGCTCGGGGCTGATCCGGCCTCTGCAGAAGAGCGCGGAGGCCAAAGGCGTGAAGTTCCTGCTGTTCCACCGCATGACGGTCATCCACCGTGAGCAGCCAACCTCGGGACGAGTGCTTGGAATCACCGCCCAGGAAGTAGACAAGTGGAATAAGCCGACAGGGCGGACCGTAAATATCCGGGCGACGAAAGGCGTGATTGTCGCCACCGGGGGTTCCTCGGCCAACCTCAACGTTCGCCGCATCTACGATCCCAGGATGACGGAGGAGTACCAGGTATTGGGTCATGCCTTTACTACTAAGGACGCCGATGGCGAACTGGCGGCCATGGCTATTAACGCGTCACTGTGGACTGCCTGCAACCAGATGAATTTTGGTGATCGGCAGTTGGACCGGGCGGGCTCCAATATCGGAGCCAGGTTGTCGCTGGGTGGGCCGATCATTCCGCCGGACAGCCCCGCATTCTTTCGCCAAGGCTCGACCGGCCTTAGCGTGAGCGACTGGCAGAATGCCATCATGGTGAAGGAACACGGCCGCCGCTTCTTTGAAGAGACGCTGCGGGGCAAACCGCTGGGCTCGCCGGGACGAAGGGCGCACCTGGAAGCGGCGCTGCAATGGACGGGTGATCGGAAAAAGCTGAATGGTGGCGGCCCGATCTGGGCGATTTTCGATTCCGCAGCGGCACAACGCGAAAAGTGGGAACTGGAGATGCCCTGGGTCGACAAGAACGGCGGCTACTTCTTCGAGGCGGACACAGTCGAGGAGCTGGCGGGAAAGCTGACTAAGAATCCCTACCAGTGGCGTCCCATGCCGGGTGATGCTTTGCGGGCGACGGTGGAACGCTACAACTCCTTCGTCGCGGCCGGGAAAGACGCCGATTTCGGCAAACCGGCTCCCGCCTACAAGATTGAAAAGCCGCCTTTTTATGCCGCGTGGGCCACGCCGATCCTGCATGATCTGTTTGCCGGCACTACGCATTAATAGCAACGGACAGGTGATCGACCTCGAGGGGCAGGCCATTCCCGGCCTCTATGCGGCCGGCGAATCGGCGAGTGGAATGTCGCAGCATGGCCTGGCCAAAGGAATCATTTTCGGCCGGTTGGCAGGAATTCACGCGGCCCAGCAGCCGTCCTGAGCTGAGAACGCCAAGGAAGTAACCGGCGGCTTTTGCAATCACTGCCCTGGCGCTGACGCGGCCGCCGGCGGGGGCTCAATCTTGATTTTATTGAGCAAGTCCATGTCCGGCTTGAGTTCGGTATTGCCCGTCGGGTAGCCGTTGAAGCTCAGGATGTAGGTGATCACGTCAAGATGTTCCTGGTCGTTCAGGGCTTGCGGGCTGGCGACCGGCATACTCTTGCTGATGGTGTCAAAACGCTCCCCGAGGGTCTTGCCTACCCATCCGATACGGAACTGAACGCCGGTAAGGCCCGTACCCTCGCCCCCCATAAGCTTCTCTCCGTGACACTCCGAACAGTGGGTCTCGTAGAGCTTCTGTCCCCGGTCCGCCTGCTCTTTGGTAAAAATCCCCTTCAAAATGGAGGGAGCCGCGGAGTCCTGAGCCTTTAGCACTGGAACTCCCGCGAGAAGAAATAACAAAGTGATAAGCACCACGGCACGATTCAAGGTTCGGACCTCGTAAGAACTTAGTTCTACACAAAAAATTGTATCGTGTGGTGCCTCGCTTATCAATGACGATGGCGGGTGGGTAGTGGGTCAGTTCAAACTGACCCACTACCGGCGGGTGGCATGCGGGCGAGCCAAAGGCTCCCGCTGTTGGCGGCAGTCGCAGGCGCTCGCCTGCGGAAGGTTGCTCGGGCATGCCGCGGTACGGTGCTGCCGGATCGCTTCATTCCGAAGCTACGGACTTCAGCTACAGACTTCCCGACGTTACGGTCTTCCGTAATCTGCCTCGGTTTCCAGCCATGCAGTACAAAGGGGGTGGATTTCACAGACTGAGATGCCATGACAGTTCAAAAACAGGTGATCCGGCGGAGGTCGCACATGAGGTTGGTTGGAGTAATCGGCACAGCTATCCTGGTCTCAGGTCTCGCAGTTACCCTGCCTGCGTATAGCCAGCGGGGAGATCAAGACAACAACCAAGGCAGGCACAAAGACCATGCCGAGCATGGAAGACCGGGCAGGGCGGAGAAGCATCCCGGCCCACCGCAGCGTGCCCGGGAGCATGTGGTTGAGCAACATGGTCCGGAGCATGCCGCATATGTCCAGCACGCTCCCCGGCACGTAGAGCCTCGCCCGGCACAGCATGTGGTGTGGCAACAGTACCGCGCAACCCGGTGGACCAACGAACATCGCAATTGGCAGCAGCGCGGCGGTTATCACGGCTATCGCATTCCCCATGCCCGCTACGTGGTTTATTTCGGCCGGGAGCACAGTTTCCGCCTCCATGCCCTTCCCGTGGTGGTCGTAGAAAACCATCCCCGATTCCAATATCACGACTATTGGGTCACCCTCGTGGATCCGATCCCGGAGTCCTGGTCAGCGAGCTGGTATGACACCGATGATGTTTACGTGGAGTATGCGCATGACGGGTACTACATGCACAACACGAGACATCCCGGAGTCGCCCTTGCGATCAACGTCTCGTTCTAGCGGGGAGCTGGTGTAAGCCACCTTGGGCATACCCGTTGCTGACATTGGACAGCACTGCTCACCGGGGCAAATTTCGAAAATAGTGACTAGATTGCGGGCTGAGGACTGGCTCGAGCTGACCATTGAGAGCCCTGGGCATAGACCTCGCGAGCGAATTCCTCAATCAGGCAAGGCAATCCAATTTGGGAGTGCCTCGTTCACGAGTGACAACGCTGCTATCCCCCTCGCCTCTCCGTCAGCGTAGGGTTGGAGTGCAGCGGATCCAAAAGCCCACCAACCTGGCGCTTGCAGCAGGATCCATGGGCAGCCCGGCGCAAGCCCGAGCGATGCTTCCATTTGACCGGCGATATCCAGCTGCGCGCTTTCCGGAGGGTCCGGCCACGGAAGGCTCGGGAAGTGGATTGGAGACGGGTAAGCAACGGGCAGAACGCCAGCACTCGGACCAGCACCACTAACGAACGGGGATTCCTGGAAATGACTCAGCCCAACGATCGCATCGATCTTTATGGACTCAAACTTCGTGGTGGACGCGAAGCGCCACCGCAGCCGGAAGCGCCAGCTTTCGAGAGCACGCTGATCATGAGAGATGGCGGCGTGTTCATTCGTTCGGTTTGCAGCAGTTGCGGATTCATTTTGTTCAGCAGTAGCTCGCAAGAGGTCCAGTCCAAACAGCGCGACCATGTCGCAGCGGAACACCCGGGGAAGAGCTGAACGGTGTGCCGGCCAGCGTCCCAGGAATGCTTACGGAACAGGACAGGTCATGACACATTCGGTTCGTGCTCAACCTGAAATCGAACGCCGGAGCGAGACGCGCGTTCCTATTACGAGGAATGCGCTGATCCGATCGCGGGACGGCAGTGTGGTGAGAAGCCAGGTGGTGGACGTGAGCCCACGCGGACTCCGTATCCGCTACTCAGGCAAGAGCCTGGAGGCAGGTTCCGAGGTGGATGTTCTGTATCCTCTGGTAGAGCCAAGGGCGATCGTGGCATGGACCGTCCGATCGGGACAATGGATTGAGACGGGTCTTCACGTCACCGCAGAAGGGCAGAACAAAGGCGTGGATCTGGTGCAGCTTCTCTCCACTGCGAGCGCACTGACCTAGAGGCGGCCCGCTATCCCGCCCGCAGCCACGCCGTCGCGCTTAGAACGTATTTCCAGCCGTTCCTCGACAGCTTCGTCTCCCCAGGCTCTGGTTCGAACCTTAATCACTCTGAGGAGGCGCCGAACTTCAATCGGTACTCTCTCAGGCGAGTCCAACGGTTGTGATCAGCACGTCGATCAGTTTGATCCCTACGAAGGGCACAATAATCCCGCCCAGCCCATAAACAAACATGTTTCGCCGCAAAAGGGATGCCGCACTCATAGGCCGATATCTGACGCCGCGTAACGCAAGTGGAATAAGAGCAATGATTACGATGGCATTGAATATTACCGCGGAGAGTATCGCCGACTCAGGTGTCCGCAGATGCATGATGTTGAGCGTATTGAGGACCGGAAGGGTTCCGGCAAATATGGCAGGGATAATGGCGAAGTACTTGGCGACGTCATTGGCGATGGAAAACGTAGTCAGTGCTCCCCGTGTCATCAGCAATTGCTTTCCGATCTCTACTACCTCGATGAGTTTGGTCGGATTGGAATCCAGGTCCACCATGTTTCCAGCTTCCTTGGCAGCCTGGGTGCCGGTATTCATGGCCACACCTACATCCGCCTGAGCGAGAGCAGGGGCGTCATTGGTGCCATCTCCGGTCATCGCGACCATTTTTCCCTGACTCTGTTCCTTGCGAATCAGGTCCATCTTGTCCTTAGGTGTAGCCTCGGCCAGAAAATCATCGACCCCGGCTTCCCGAGCGATCGCGGCGGCCGTAAGCGGATTATCGCCAGTGATCATCACTGTGCGGATACCGATGGCGCGGAGCTGGTCGAAGCGGTCGCGAATACCGCCCTTTACGACATCTTTAAGATGGATGACACCGACCGCAGCGTGATTTTCGGCCACTACCAGCGGAGTACCGCCAGACCGGGCAATCCGCTCTACGGTGTCCGCAATGTCCTTGGGCAGGCCAGAATTGCCGTTGCGGGAGATGTACTTCGCGATTGCTTCCGCCGCGCCTTTTCTGATCTCGATGCCATCCAGGTCAATGCCGGACATGCGAGTTTGCGCGGTGAAAGGCACAAAGACCGCTTCGTGAGAGGCGAACTCCCGGCCACGCAGAGCATACTTTTCCTTGGCAAGCACTACGATGGAGCGGCCCTCAGGGGTTTCGTCAGCCAGCGAAGACAACTGGGCCGCATTGGCCAGTTGCGCGATGGTCACGCCAGCCGCGGGAATAAATTCGGCGGCCTGCCGGTTGCCGAAGGTGATGGTGCCGGTCTTGTCCAGCAGCAGCGTATCAACGTCACCTGCCGCTTCGACCGCGCGCCCCGACATGGCCAGTACGTTGTGCTGGATCAAGCGATCCATGCCGGCAATGCCAATGGCAGAAATGAGCGCGCCGATTGTGGTCGGTATTAAACAGACGAGCAGGGCGATCAGCACTGCTACCGAGACCGCAACCCCCGCATACATGGAAAACGGCTGAAGCGTGACGACGACCAGCAAAAATATCAGGGTGAGCGCGGCGAGCAGCACCGTAAGCGCAATCTCGTTCGGCGTCTTCTGGCGTTTCGCGCCTTCGACCAGCGCGATCATCCGGTCAAGAAAGGTTTCGCCGGGATTGGAGGTGATGTGTACCTTGATCTGGTCGGAAAGGACCCGAGTGCCGCCGGTAACAGCGGAACGGTCTCCGCCTGCTTCGCGAATTACGGGAGCCGATTCTCCGGTGATTGCCGACTCGTCCACTGATGCAACTCCTTCAACGATGTCACCATCACTGGGAACGAACTCACCGGCGGAGACGATTACCAGGTCATTGGTTCGAAGCTGGGAGGCTGGAACTCGCTCGATCTGGCCATTCTCCAACAGCCGGTTGGCTATGGTTTCAGAGCGCGCCTTGCGCAGCGTTGCAGCCTGGGCTTTGCCGCGTCCTTCTGCCATTGCTTCCGCGAAGTTCGCGAACAGGACGGTGAACCAGAGCCAGAAGGCCACCTGGCCTGTAAACAAAGAGGACCCGGTACCGCTCCGCAGTTGCTGAATCCAGGATAGGGTAGTAATAACGCTTCCGACCTCGACAATGAACATCACCGGATTGCTAAATTGAATTCGCGGGTCGAGCTTACGAAAGGAATCGCCAATCGCTCCCCGAACAATCCTGGGGTCCCAAATCGAAAGCTTGCGTGCAATTTCCGCCATTTCAGTTCTCCGGCTGGTGAGCGCGCTCTTGCATCAGACCGAGCGATTGGTCCAATGCGAGGTTGAGTTCCAGAACATTCACGCGTGCTCGACCAAGAAATCCAAATGTGGGGGGCTCGGTATGGGAGCGGACCAATTCGCGAATGCGGGCCTACCGGTACTCCGCGTGCGCTCGCTATGCGCGGTGCTTGCTGATATGCCGATTGCGGTGGAATGTCCGGATCCAGCCCGGAGCCGCTGGCTGTCACCATGTCCGACAGTACCTGACCGGGTGCTACGCCTTCGAGCCTGGTTATCTTGTCCAAGCGTGCCCGAACTGACTTGAGGTGTTCAGAATTAGATGGCCCATAGTTACTGCCCCCGCTGGAGGCCGCGTTGTAATCCACCGCGGAAGGGCGAGGATGGAAGTACTCGTCCCGGGTAAAATTCTGGGCGATCAAGCGCGAGCCGACGATCGTCCCATCACTCCGGCGAATCAGACTGCCTTCGGCTTTTGCCGGGAACGCAGTCCGGCCGAATCCCCAAAGCACCAGGTGATAGCCACCCACCAGCAGGATCATGACTGCCGTGAAGAGAACGGCCCGTCTCAGTTCGGTCAACATGATTGGCTTGCTTCCTTCCTATCGCAATAGGGCCAGGTGCTCGGCAATTGGTCCAAGCACCGCTACCGGCATAAACATGAGCAGTCCAAGAATCAGAGTCACGGACCACAGCGTGAATCCAAAGGTGAATGTGTCAGGTCGCAGCGAGCCTGCGGTCTCCGGTGCAGCAGGCTTAGCTGCCAGCGAGGCTGCCAGCGCCAGAGGTGCAATGATGGGAATGTAGCGTCCCAACAACATTACCAGGCCGCAAGCGATGTTCCAGAAGTGTGTGTTGTCGCCCAGACCTTCAAACCCCGAGCCGTTGTTTGCCGCCGCTGAGCTGAACTCATACAGCATCTCCGAAAAGCCATGCGACCCCGGGTTCTTCAGCCATGCCAGGGCACTATTGGCGTCTGGCGTGTGCACCCACACGTAACACGCAATGGCCGTGCCCACCAGAACCAACAGGGGATGGAACAGAAGGGCCAGGCTCGCCAGCTTCATCTCTTTCGGTTCGACTTTCTTGCCCAGAAACTCCGGCGTTCGTCCAATCATCATTCCGGAGACGAAAACAGCCACAATCACGAAGATCAGCATATTGATGACGCCGACGCCGACGCCGCCGAAGATGTTATTGAGCCACATTCCCGCCATCGGCATCAGGCCGCCGAGCGCGGTCATGGAGTCGTGCATCGAGTTCACCGACCCGTTCGAGGTTACGGTGGTCGATACCGCCCATAGGGCTGAGAGACCCGCTCCGAAGCGTACCTCCTTGCCTTCCATCGATCCCGTCGCCTGATTGATCCCCATCCTCGCAATGGCAGGGTTTCCACGCGTTTCACTCGACACCGCAAACGCCACCATCGGGATATACACGGCGAGCATGACCAGGAAAATCATGGCTGCGAGTCGGCGCCGCCCCAGCATGAGGCCCAGAGTCCACACCATTCCCATGGGAATGACGAGGATGCACCACTGCTCCACAAAGTTCGACAGCGGCGTAGGGTTCTCATAAGGATGGGAGGAGTTGGCGCCGAAGTAGCCGCCTCCGTTGGTTCCGAGCTGCTTAATGGCGACTTCCGGCGCGACCACTCCGCGAGCAATTACCTGCTGCTCGCCCTCGAGCGTAGTGGCCCTGGCCGCGCCCTGAAATGTTACGGGTATGCCCTGGGAGATCAGGATGGCTCCAACTAAGCAAGTGCAAGTGGCAAGAAGAGCCGAACCGTGGCGCGGGTCACGTCTGCGTAGAAGCTGCCCATCTGAGTCAGCCGGTTTCCCCGCAGCGCGCGAATGATGGCAATGCAAGCGGCAACACCAGTCGCGGCGGTGACGAACTGCAGGAACGTTATGACAATAATCTGCGAGAGATACGAAAGTCCGGTCTCGCCACTGTAGTGCTGCAAATTGGTATTGGTAACGAAACTGGAGATGGTATTGAAGCTCAGCGTTGGCTCCATACCGGCGATGCCATCGGGATTCAGCGGCAATCGAGACTGAAAACTGACAATCGCAAACGTCGCCAGCCACATGATGACATTGGAGAGCAGCAAAGAGACGGAATACTGCTTCCAGTCCTGCTGCTCATCCGGATCGACATGGAGGATTTTCAGAACAAGCCGCTCGATCGGGCCAAAGATCGGATCCAGAATGGTGCGTTTTCCCGTGAAGATTCGGGCCATGTACCGGCCCAGCAGTACGCTGGTGGCAATGGTGAACAGGATCGTAAAGACAATAGCCATCATTTCCGTGGTCATGGCAGCCTCAGAAACGCTCCGGGCGCAGCATCGCGTAGAGGAGATATATGCCAGCAGCAACACTCAGCAATAGAAGAGAAATCATCATGGTTGCACCTAAACGCGATCACAAAAGCTGACAAAGGCGAACATGGCTGCAAAAATCGCCAGCGCGAGCAACACGATTTCGAGGGTTAGCATGTTCATGCCTCCCTTGTGCCGGATCTCAATTGCGGGAGAGGCAATGTTTCCGTCGCCGGTTCGGACTTTCCGAAGGGGATCACTTTGCCCTCCCCGGAACGAATTGCGCGGTGGGTCACCGGCAGGCCTCGCCACATTGCTCCCTGCCCCACGCGCTTGTCCGTCCTTTCGATCGTGGATTGCAGAAACACCACTCTGGCGGGCGAGAGCCCCGCAGGGCTCCTGGTTACGACCGCGATATGGCAGTTCATGCTGTCCTTCTGAATTTCTCCGCAGATTCCAACCAGAAACGCCAGCAGAAAAGCGACACCCGCAACCATGATGGCGATCAATACGTATGTGCCCAACATGGCGCCCCCCCCCTTCTTGCTTGCTCACTTCCATTGGACTTCGGGGAGCGTAAGTTTCGAATAGGAAGACAATAAGGAATTTGTAAGACCTGTTCCGTGACGGATATCACACCGGTACAGCCGTAGCCGAAAGCTCTGAGAGCTGCGTGAACCAGGTGGTATCCGGCTGTCAAGTGGAGAGAGGTACCAGAAGAGGGGCTACTTCAGCCCGTAATGTGCACAGGCATACAGCGGGGGGCCTACAGGAGCATACAACATCGACGCGCAGCTAGTCGGGCTTCGAAATGTCCCGCACGTCATCGATGGCTACCAGAACGGTCACCACCGCGCAGCCGATGATACCAACTGCGAACAGGAAATCGAGAATGTGAATAGCCCAAGCGACCATAGCGTGTGATTCCAACCTCTCTGACTGTCATCACACACTGCGGCGGATAAGAATTCCGTAAGGAAGACATAAAAAAACCGTAAAGAACGGGCAGGACTGCTCAGGGAGAGCCGCCGGGTTCGAAGCGATAGCCAACCCAAGGCTCGGTAAGCAGATAACGGGGAGCAGCATCGTCGTTCTCAATTTTCTTTCGCAGTTGCCCGACGAGCACGCGAAGATACTCGGGCTGATTTGCTCCCTCGGCGCCCCATATCGCTGTCAACAGCTCGCGGTGAGGTATGACCTTGCCGGGCTTTTTCGCCATACATCCCAGCAACTCGAATTCCTTCGGTGTCAGGTGAACATCAGCGCCGCGAACACTTACCCGGTGCGCCTGCAGATCGATTTTGAAATCTCCGGCATCGATGATTCGCACTTGCGGATCATCCGGCGCCCGTCGCAGCTGCGCCCGCACCCGGGCAAGGATTTCATTCATTCCGAACGGCTTTGTCACATAGTCGTCGGCGCCAGAATCGAGAGCCTTAACCTTCGCTTGTTCCTGCCCCCGGACCGACAGGACGACAATGGGCAACTGCGAAAAATTGCGCACGCGCCGGCACAACTCGATTCCATCCATATTGGGCATCATCAGATCCGTAATGATCAGATCTGGCATCCAGTCCTTCATGATTTCCAACGCCATTTCTCCGTCATTGGCCACGCGGACGTCGTAGCGCTGAGCCGAAAGGCTGGTACGCAGCACGCGCGTAATCTGCGGCTCGTCATCTACCACGAGGATGCGTTTGGGTTGCGACACCTGGCTACGAGACCTGGGTGACAATGTGAATGTCCACGGACGGAGCATCCCGCAAGAACTTATGGATGGCGGAAAGATACAGATACTTCTGCCAGCCAGAGCGGGCGGAGCGGCCAAATACTACCTGAGTGATATGGTGCTCGCGAACGATTTTCGCCACTTCGCGCGCCACATCTTTGCCCTTGGTGCGTATCACTTTTGCGCCGAGGTGCTCGGCAAAGCGGACATTTTCGGCCAATGTCTTTTGATCCTTCGGTTGGCTGTCACGGCCCACGTCCACGTATATCACGTAAAAATCCCCATTGATACCGCGGGCTACTCTGGATCCTCGGGCGATCAGGTGCTGTGCGGCCGGATTCGAACTGATACAGACGGCAATACGCTCATGGACGGCGGACGCAGGTTCCACATGCTCACGCTCCAAAAAGGATTCGAGGCTGCGGTCGACAACCTGGGTTACCTGCCGCAACGCGAGTTCGCGCAGCGCCATCAAGTTGCCCGGCCTGAAAAAGTAGGCCAGGGCACGTTCCGCTCTGTCGACAGGATAGATATCCCCGCGCTTCATCCGATTGTGGAGCGCCTGAGGTGTCAGATCGGCAAGAACGATTTCGTCCACCCGCTGCATGACCCAGTCTGGGACTGTCTCACGGACCTGCACACCCGTGATTTGGAGGACAGTAGGCCCAAGGCTCTCGATGTGCTGCACGTTCATGGTGGTCAGCACGTCGACGGTGTTTTCGAGAAGTTCGATCACGTCCTGATAGCGCTTAGGGTGTTTACTGCCTTCGATGTTGGTATGCGCCAATTCATCTACGACAACCACCTGGGGCTTGCGGGCAAGGATGGCATCAATGTCCATCTCTTCAAAAATAGTCCCCTTGTACTCCAGCTTCCGCCGAGGCACAGCTTCCAGCCTGGAACTTAACTCCTCTACCGCCTTTCGTCCATGAGTCTCCACCAAGCCAATCACTACATCTTCGCCTCGGCTCTTGCGGCGAATTGCCTCGCTCACCATGCTGTGGGTTTTTCCCACGCCGGGCGCGTACCCCAAAAACAGCTTAAGCGTCCCCGCGGTCCTCGGAGGCGCGGTTTCTTCGAGCCACTGCTCGGGTGTTTTCGGCACTCGCATACCCTCTGTCTCAAATACCTTTCTGTCGAACCCGTCCGTTACAATTATGCGCTATGTCCCGGTGGAGGATTTCCGTCCCGCGTTTGATAGCGATTGCGCTGTTGGTCGCTATCATCACCACTTTCTATCATTATGTAAAAGTCAATCCCGCGACCGTGGGATTTTCCTTGCTGGTTGCAGTGCTCGTGGTGTCCGCCTACTGGGGATTGCTGTATGCGATTCTGCTGGCTGTGGTCGCAACCCTGGCTTATAACTTCTACTTTTTCCCGCCATTTGGAACCCTGACCATCGCAGACCCACAGAACTGGATCGCGCTTTTTGCGTTTCTCATAACTGCGTTAATCGCGGGCAACTTATCGGAACGAGTTCGACGCGAAACGACACAGGCTAACCTCCGCCGCCTGGAGGTGGAGCGGCTCTACACGTTCAGTCAACAGCTACTCACGGCGGACAACATACTTGAACTGGTGAATTCGATGCCAGCCAGGATCGTGGACTGCTTTGAATTCGCGGGTGCGACACTTCTGCTTCCAGACCGTCCCGACGTTTACCGCTCGTCACCGGATACGCGGATTGATATCGGGCAATTACGAGCCACACTGGCTCGTGGTGAGTCCTCCACCAACGGGCGGGAAGCTTATGTACCTGTTCGGCTGGGCGTGCGCTTGGTCGGCGCATTGGGAGTAACTGGCGGGACCCTTACTCGCGAGACTCTGGAAGCGATCAGCGGGCTGGTGGCCGTCGCGATCGAACGCGCTGGCGCGGTCGAGGAGCTTACGAAAACCCAAACTGCACGCGAAAGTGAGAGGCTTCGCAGTGCTCTCCTGGATTCGGTGGCGCACGAATTTCGCACTCCACTTACCGGAATCAAGGCGAGCGTCACCAGCTTGCTCTCGGATGTTGAATTAAGTGCGGGCGAGCGGAGAGAACTGCTGACGGTTATCGATGAAGAAAGCGACCGGCTGAACCGGTTGGTAAGTCAGGCCACGGAAATGGCACAACTCGATGCGCGCATGTTCACCCTGGATCTCCAGCCGCATCACATTCGCGAGCCGATCGATAGCGCCCTGGCCGAAGCGCGCAGTTTCCTGCAGGAGCATTCCGTGGAAGTCGTCGTCCCGAACGACCTTCCCGCTGTGCCCATGGATGTGGAGCGCATCCGGGAAGTGCTGACACACCTGCTGGAAAACGCCGGCAAGTACTCGCCGCCGGGGAGCCCGATCCAGGTCAGTTCAGAGGGGCAAGGGAACATGCTGCTTACCAGCGTCGCGGATCGGGGTCCCGGTATCGAATCGTTGGAACAGAATGTGATCTTTGACAAATTCTATCGCGGCCGAACGGAGCGTTACAGCGCCCAGGGCACCGGAATGGGGCTCCCGATCGCCAAGGCAATCGTAGAAGCGCACGGCGGCACGATCAGCGTGACCAGCCAGCTCGGGAGCGGTTCTGTTTTCACCTTCAGCCTGCCGCTCACGGTCCGAAACGTTTCCGCAGCTTAAGCGAGGCGTTGCGGGTCACAGTTGGAAGCCGGCCGGATTTGATCGGGTGAGCGCCGTCAAACACAGGATCGCTAAAGGGTCGCTACTGGCCCTCAAGCGCTATCTGATTGATCAGAAAGCGGGACACTTCATCGAAGAATGTTCGAAGAGTCTCGATGGCATCGCCCGGCAAGTCGGCTTCCTGCAAGGCATTTTCCATCAAACGCATCCATCGATCCCGAGCAGCCTGGCTGACAGGGAATGGAGCATGGCGCGCACGCAGCCGGGGATGGCCCCTATCGTTGAGATAATGCTGCGGCCCTCCGAAACGATAGATCAGGAAATTTCGGAGTCGCTGCTCGGCGCCCTGAAGGTCCTGTGCCGGGTACATGGGGCCTAGAATGTCGTCTTCTGGAACCTGACGATAAAAAGCAGCCACCAACCGCGAGAAGCCCTCCGTTCCAATCACAGAATAAACTTCGACTTCCTGCATGCCCGTGGCTCTCCCTTTCCGAATTCCCAAGTTGCGGTTCAAGCAATTTGCGACGCGATCCCTGCGCAACTGTCGTGACCCTATCATCACCGAAGCCGCGCAGGAGTTCTAAAATAATAAAATGAGCAGGCAGGTCTTTGAAAAGCGCACTGAAGTTGGATGGCCGGGACGGGCGGACAAATGTAGACCTTGGCTCCAGGAAGTCGCCTCGGAGTTGGATTATCCACCAGGTCTGCATCTAATGAGGAGAGGCGGTCCTCTAAGAAGAAGCGGTCTTCACGCGCGAACGGAGGGCCGGTTCTCCTGAATCCGCTCAAGGTTCCGGGTGTTTTGTCTATCGTTTAGCCCAGGCAGCGCTGATGGCCCAACTGCAAGTGATTCTCGAGGTTCTGAATGTTACGAAAGCCAGTCTTGACAACGTTGTTAGCCGTGGTGCTTCTTTCCTTGCCGGCGTTCGCCGCTACCGACATAAGCCGTGCGACGCTGAAGAACGGTTTGCGCGTGATTGTGATTCGCAATCCGCTGGCGCCGGCGGTCAGTGTGTATGACAACTACCTGGTAGGCGCGAATGAAACGCCCAAGGGTTTTCCCGGCATGGCCCATGCGCAGGAGCACATGTTGTTCCGCGGGTGCCAGGGAATGAGTGCCGACCAGACCGCGGCCATCTATGCACAACTCGGCGGAGACAACGATGCCGACACGCAGCAAAACATCACGCAGTATTTTTCCACCGTGCCTGCGCAAGACCTTGAGGTGGCGCTGCACGCGGATGCGGCCTGCATGAAGGGCGTAATGGATTCACAATCGGAATGGAATCAGGAGCGAGGCGCCATTGAGCAGGAGGTCGCCCGTGATCTTTCCAATCCTACGTACAAACTGATCACGCGTCTTCCGGCCCGACATGACGACCATTGTGGTCATTGGAGACGTGACTCCGCAGGAAGCTCGAAGCACCTTCGAACAGCACTTCGGAAAATGGCAGGCCTCGGGGCCAAAGCCGCCGGCGGAATATCCTCCGGTTCCGCCCAACAAAGCTTCGGCGGCGGTCGTGCCCGACCCCACCAGCGTGCAGGACAGCGTGGAATTGGCCGAAGAGTTGCCGATGAACCGGTTCAATCCTGATTATTATGCGCTCCAGACCGGAAATCACGTTTTGGGCGGCGGGTTTTACGCCACACGGCTGTACCGCGATCTGCGCCAGCAGACCGGATACGTGTATTACGTCTCCGACCAGATGGAGGCTGGAAAGACGCGAACCGTGTACCGGATTGAGTATGGCAGCGAGCCGGCAAATGTCTCCAAAGCCAACGCACTGATTGTCCGCGATTTGCACCAGATGCAAACCACCGATGTCGGCGCCGCGGAATTGCAGCAGGCCAAAGCCATGCTCTTGCGCCAGATACCCCTGGCGGAGGCCAGTGAAACCAGGGTCGCGGAAGGACTGCTAGGGCGCGCGGAACTGGGGCTTCCCCTCGATGAACCGGTGCAGGCGGCGCAGCACTACTATGCTATGACCGCCGCCCAAGTCCGCCAAGCTTTCAACAAGTGGATTCGTGCGGAGGAGTTCGTCGAAGTTGTTCAGGGTCCCCAGCCCCACTGAGCTTTGGATCTTTGGATATCGAGCGAGGTATCAACGGTAGCCGAACACGGGCGGGAACAGGACAACTACCACTGCCGCCCACACAGAATACACAGGGAGGTAGGCAATCTGCCATCGTTCCAGGGCGGCAAACGAGCCCCGGTGACGCAGGAAACAGGCATAGAGCCACGCCGACCACGCCAGGTTGACGAGCAGAATGAGATTCTCGCCAAGAGCCGCCACTCGGTTGGGAGTGAAGCCAAACTCGGAGATGCGGGCTGCAATCGCCGCCAGCGCCACCCCATCGACCATGAGCGCGCTGACCACGAGCAGCAGTTGCAGGCCGTCGAAGAAGTCGGACGGTGCCTGCGTGTCGCGTGCGGAGGCGGCGTAGAGCACCAGCCCAACGACCAGAACCAGCAGCAGGTCGAAGCCGATCAGTACCTGCCGCTCTACGTTGATAGGGCTGCCTGTCCACGCCATCGTGGCCAGAAACACCAGCAGCAGAACTGTGAACAGCGGCGTGAAGAGCCTGGTCAGCACCGGCGCCATGTTCTCGATGACACTTTGCTTCGCCTCCACGAGCCAGGATCCGACGATGACGGCCCCCATCGCCCCGCACGGTATCAGCCACTGCCCTACCAGCCATTCAGCGTTCATCCCGATGGAGTGGAACATCATCATCGTAAAGCTGGTGAGGACGCCTCCGCCAAGCGCGATGAGAACGTAGTAGATGACCAGCTCGCCCGAGAACCGCACGAAGTCCATGCGTCCACCATTCTTAAACCAGCGGTTTCGGACGTACGCAAAGCCGACGGCCAACCACAAAGCAATTGGCAAGTGGAGAGCGGTCAGGGCCTCAGTGTCGCTGCCAGCGCGAAAGGGGTAGATGTTGGCAAAAACAGCTCCGGCCGCGAAGGGCAGCGCCAGCCACAGGCTGCCGAAACGGTCCGACCCGCGCTTCCACGCGAAGTAGATGGTGAGTATCGGCAGGACGAACAGGCTGACGTTCCGGGCGTAGAACGGCTCGTTACCAGCGCCGAAGCGAAGGCCGAACAGCGCCGGCACTTTAATGGCAACCGCCGCAGCGAGGGCAAGGCTCAGGACGACGAGCGTCTCGCCGTGTGCAGTGCTCGCCGGGTCATCAGCAGCACCGGGGGCAGTGACCAACTGCTTCCACAGCCGCTCCGAGTGCGCGAGTGCAAACTCGCGTGACAGCGCATCGAGGCTACCCATGCGTTTGACCGCGACCAGGAAAGCTTCATCACCTCTGAGCCCGGCATTGGTGAGCGCCACCAGTTCATCGCGCAGATGTCCCTCGAGCTCCTCCACGTCGGCAGCATGAAATGTCTGCCGATGGCGTACGTACGCCCGCCACTGGGCGATTTGCTCCTCGAGCGGTCGATCGGCGAAGGTTGTCATGCCATGCGCGCCTTCATCCAGATACCCCGCAGGGTGCCGTCCACCACCTGCCACTGCTGCCGCTGGGCTGCGAGCTGCGCCCGGCCCTCTCTAGTGATCCGGTAGTACTTGCGCCTGCGGCCGTTCTCGGACGCGGACCACTTCGCCGCAACGTGACCTTGGCGCTCAAGCCGGTGCAGCACGGGATAGAGCATGCCGTCAGTCCACTGTAGATGCCCGCCAGACAACTCAGCCACTCTCTTGATGATGGCATAGCCGTAACTGTCGCCTTCGGCGAGTATGGCGAGCACGAGCGGCGTGGCGGAGGCAGCAACCAGAT